>NZ_CP107766.1:8227334-8934669 GCF_036345115.1 Streptomyces griseorubiginosus | reverse complement strand
GGCCGACTGATGTCCCTGCTCAACCAGTTGCTCGACGCCACCGTCCAGCCGGCCCTCGGCAGCGCGGTCTGCTGCCGCTACCGTCCCTACACCCGCACCCTGGTCTGGGCACAGGCCGGGCACCCCGCCCCGCTGCTGTTCCGGGGCGGGACGGGGTGCAGGCTGCACTCCCCCGACGGCGTCCTCCTCGGCGCGACCTCCGGAGCCGTCTACGCGCAGGCCGAGGAGACCCTCGAACCGGGCGACCTGCTCCTGCTGCACACGGACGGACTGGTGCCCGGGCGCGACAGCACGGCTGCCGTGAACCGCCTCCTCGACCTGGCCCCACGGTTCGGGGCGGCGCGCACCGCACAGGACTGTGTGCGGATGGTCGTGGAGGAGTTCGGTGAGACCGAGCGCGAGGACGACGCCTGCGTGCTCATCGCCAAGGTGACGTCATAACAAGCTCACGCCCGTGCGCTGTGGCCACCCCTTCCCTTGGGCTTCGGCAGTGCCAGCCTGATCTCCTCGCGCAGCTCGTCGATCTTCGGATAGCTGGAGTACTCGGCGGTCAGCCGGTACATCTGGCGCAGCCGGTCCCAGGTGCGGCCCGATGAGTTGGAGCCCATCGCCATCAGGGCCAACCGCGCGTACCGGTCCGCCTGTTCGGGGTCGTCCGCGATGAAGCAGGCGGACGCCATCGACAGATGGTCGAAGATCTTCGACCGCTCCCGGCCGTCGTTGCGCAGGGACAGGGCCTTCTCCGCGTAGTGCTGGGCGTGGGCGGCCGCACCCGGCTCGAACTCCGCCAGCGTGCGGTAGGCCAGGGCCTGCATGCCGTACAGGTCCTCGTCCTTGAAGGTCTGCATCCAGCTCGGTGGCGGCACGTCGCCGCGGTCGGAGACGAAGAGGTCCTCCGCCTGGCCGAGGGTGCGGCGCATCGCCTGGCCCTTGCCCATGGACGCCTGCGCCCAGGCCTCGATGGTGTGGAACATGGCCCTGGTCCGCGGCAGCACCTGCTCGCCCGAGCCGGTCTGGGCGAGCTTCATCAGGTCGAGGGCGTCGTCCGGCCTGCCCAGATGCACCATCTGGCGGGCCGCCCTGGAGAGCGCCTCGCCGGCCCGGGGCCGGTCACCGCCCTCCCGCGCCGCGTGCGCGGCGATGACGAAGTACTTCTGGGCCGTGGGTTCGAGGCCGACGTCGTGGGACATCCAGCCCGCGAGGACGGCCAGGTTGGCGGCGACGCCCCACAGGCGCCGCTGGAGATGGTCGGGGTGCCGGTAGGCGAGCATGCCGCCCACCTCGTTGAGCTGGCCCACGACCGCCTTGCGTTGCAGGCCGCCACCGCGGGCCGCGTCCCAGGCCCGGAACACCTCGACCGAGCGCTCCAGTTCCTCGATCTCCTGCGACCCGATGGGGGCGGCCTCGTAACGGTCGAACCCAGCGGGGTCGGCGTGCAGGGGGTCGTCGAACTGGGGGGCATCGGCGGTGAGGGCCGGATCGGTGTGCAGCCAGTCGTGCATGGCACTGCTGAGTACGGATCCCGCGGTGAGCGCGGCACCCGCGCCCACCAAGCCGCGTCGGTTGAGCATGAGGTCCATTCCCGTGAATTCGGTGAGGACCGCGGCGGTTCGGTCGGGCGCCCACGGCATGCCGTCGGGAGGCTCTGCGCTCCCGTCGCCCTGCCGTTTCCCCGTACGCCCGTGGCGGACCAGACCGAGGTCCTCGATGGTCACGACACGGCCGAGACGCTCGGTGAACAGGGCCGCCAGCACCCGCGGCACCGGATCGCGCGGGATCTCTCCCGTGTCGATCCAACGCCGGACCCTGGAGGTGTCGGTCGAGAGCTGGGGGTGGCCCATGGCCGCCGCCTGCCGGTTGACCAGCCTCGCGAGTTCACCCTTGGACCAGCCGGCCAGGCCGAACAGGTCCGAGAGTCGGGTGTTGGGTTGTCCGCTCACGTCAAGCCCCCAGGTTCTCGGCTGAGTTGACAGTAGCCCCGTGTCAGTTGCTCCGGGACTATTCGCCAGGGTTCGCCAGGGTGCGCCAGATGGTGTGCCACTGGGCATATGCGGTGAGGTAGGAACGCGCCACCCCGACCCGGACCGCACAGGGACATTCCCCAGGGTGCACCCGGTGGTCCGGGCCGGGCGGCGCACTGCTTCTCCAGGCACAGCAGGCACACGAAGGGATCTGTCTCTCCCATGTACGCAGCATCGTCCTCCGTGTCCGCCCCGCCCCGGTCGCCGCACTTCCGCCCGGCGGGCGGCGGCCCCTACCTCGACCCCGCGCGGCCGACGGCCCCCGTACCGGGTACGGGCAGGGCACGGCGCGTTCCGGGGCTCGGCACCCAACCGCTCAGCGGGAGACTCGACTTGTCCGGCCCCCAGGGCGCCCAGCTGCGCACGGCGATCGCGTCGGTGCACCGGATCTGCCCGGAGTTCGCCCCGGTGCAGGTGCTGCGCCGCAGCGGCCGCTCCGTGCTCCTGGTCGGTACGACGGGACGCAGCACGGCCGTCGCCAAGTGTTTACTCGACCACTCCCCGGTATGGGCCGAGCGGATCAGGCACGAGATAGCCGCTTACCGCTCGTTCGTCCGGCACCGGCCTCCGGTGCGCGTCCCCCGGCTGATCGCGGCGGACCCGGACAACTGCACCCTGGTCATCGAGCGGATGCCCGGCCGGGCGGCGGCGCTGCACCGGCATCCGGCGGAGGCCCCACCGCGCGCGGACATCAGAGCGGCACTCGGCGCGGTCTGCCGGCTCAACGCCTGGCGGCCGCCGGCGGGCACCTTCGACGCCCCGCTGGACTACGCGGCCCGCATCTCCCGCTACCACGAACTGGGACTGCTGACCGACCGGGACATGGGCGACCTGCAGAAGCTGCTGCACGGCATCGCGCACTCGGCGGGCCGGCAGGGCATGGGCCAGTTCTGTCACGGCGACGCCCTGCTCTCGAACATCCTGCTCTCACCGGCCGGTCCAGTGCTGGTGGACTGGGAGCACGCGGGCTGGTATCTGCCGGGATACGACCTGGCGACCCTGTGGTCGGTCCTCGCCGACGCCCCCGTGGCGCGTCGTCAGATCAGCCAGATCGCCCAGTCGGCGGGCCCCGCGTCGCGGGACGCGTTCCTGGTGAACCTGATGCTGGTCCTGACCCGTGAGATCCGGACCTACGAGACGGCCGTGCAGCGTTCGATGCACGACTCGACCCCGGCGGCACCGGGCGTGGCCCACCCCGGTGCTGCGCCGTCCGGCGAGGAACAGCGGCTGCTGCTGAGGCGGCTGCACGACGACTGCCAGCTGGCCCGTCGGGCCGTACGCGCGGCGGTCGGCACTCGCTGACGGGGCGATGGTCCGCGGTGCGCCTGTGGAGCGGCGTACCGCGGACTTTCGTATGCCCGCACCTCTCTTCAATGGTGTACGCCACTGACGCCCCGCAGGCCCACCGGCCTCCGCCGCGAAACTCCCGTGAACCCGGATTGACAAGGGAAATCACCTGCCCCTGGGCATGATTGACGGATCGTCGACAAGCCGGTAGCACTGACGCACGTCCGGCCCCGCTCGGCTCATCGCGCTCGATCGTCCCTGGAGGCTGCATTGCGAGGATCCGCAACCGACCCCAACAGAGCCGGCCGGAGGGTGCTCGGCACCCTGGCCGGCACCGCCCTGCTGCTGCCCCTGCTCGGCGCGGCCCCGGCGCAGTCCGGGGACTCCGCTGCCGGCCTCCAGCGGGCCTTCGCCGCGGCGGCCGCCGAGTACCACGTGCCGCAGAGCGTTCTGCTCGGCGTCTCCTATCTCCAGTCCCGCTGGGACGGTCACGCGGGCGCGCCCAGTGTGACCGGCGGCTACGGACCGATGCACCTGACCGACGCCCGTGCCGCGCTCGCCTCGGCGCCCCATCACAGCGAGGGCACCGAGGACGCCCGCGGCGACAGCGCCCGCGCGGCTCTGATCCCCGATCAGAAGGTGCCGCGGATCAGTGAGGTTCCGGCCCGGCTGGAGACCCTGCCGAAGGCGGCGGGGCTGACCGGTCTGAGCGCCGGGGAACTGCGGACCGATCCGGTGGCGAACATCGCGGGCGGTGCCGCGCTGCTGGCCGCGGCACAGAAGGAGCTGGGTGAGCCGCTGAGCGCGGACCCGGCGGACTGGTACGGCGCGGTGGCCCGCTTCTCCGGCGCGGACGACACCGCGACGGCCGCGGCCTACGCCGACGACGTGTACGACGTGCTGCGGACCGGCGAGGCGCGCACCACCGACGCCGGTCAGCAGGTCGCGCTGGCCGCCCGGCCGGGTCTGGCGCCGGACACCTCCCAGCTGGCGCGGGCGGGCCTCAGGAAGCCGAAGGCGGGCGACACCGAGTGCCCGAAGACGGTGTCCTGCGAGTGGATCCCGGCGCCGTACGAGGAGTTCGGGGACAACGACTACGGCAACCACGACCTCGGGAACCGTCCGGCCGCGCAGAGCATCAAGTACATCGTCATCCATGACACGGAGGGTGCCTGGGAGGGCGTCCTCAACCTGGTGCAGGACCCGACCTATGTGTCGTGGAACTACAGTCTGCGCTCGACCGACGGTCACATCGCCCAGCATGTGAAGGCGAAGGACGTCGCCTGGCACGCGGGCAACTGGTACATCAACGCCAAGTCGATCGGCCTGGAGCACGAGGGCTTCCTCGCCAACCCGGACGCCTGGTACACGGAGGCGATGTACCGGTCCTCGGCGCGGCTGGTGAAGTACCTCTCCGCGAAGTACGGCATCCCGCTGGACCGGCAGCACATCCTCGGCCACGACAACGTGCCGGGCCCGACGACCTCGACGGTCTCGGGCATGCACACCGACCCGGGCCCGTACTGGGACTGGCGGCACTACTTCGAGCTGCTGGGCCGTCCGTTCAGGGCCACCGCCGCCAAGCAGGGCGGGCTGGTCACGATCCGGCCCGACTACGCCACCAACCAGCCGCGGTACACGGGCTGTGTGACCAGCGGCCAGTCCTGCGCGGCCCACGGTTCGAGCGAGGTGCGGCTCTACTCGGCCCCCGACGAGAGCTCTCCGCTCATCAGTGACGTCGGTGTGGGCAGGCCGCCCACGATCGACGTCAACGACCTGTCGTCGCGGGTCTCCACCGGCCAGCAGTACGCGGTCGCCGGCCGGGACGGCGACTGGACCGCGATCTGGTACCTGGGCCAGAAGGCCTGGTTCAAGAACCCGCGGACGAGCCCGACCGCGGTGGCTGCCTCCGGTCTCGTCGTGACACCGAAGGCGGGCCTGGACAGCGTCCCGGTGTACGGCCGTGCCTACCCCGAGGCCGCCGCCTATCCGGCGGGCGTGCCCGCGCAGGCTGTGTCGCCGCTGCCGTACAAGGTGCTCAAGGACCAGAAGTACGTGGTCGGTGACAAGGTGCCGGGCGAGTACTACTACGCGGTCACCTTCTCGACGGACTCGCACAAGGTCGTGGTCGGCAAGGACCTGTACTACGAGATCCAGTACGGCCACCGGGTGGCGTTCGTGCGGGCGGCGGACGTCGACCTGCGGCCCTCGTTGCGGCGCTAGGCGGGGCAGCTTCGCCGATAGGCGATGTCCGGCAGGTGGCGGCTCCACTCCTCGCGGGTGAGGCCGCCACCGGCACGTCGGCACACGGTCGCGGCGGCTCTGTCCGCATCGATCGGGTAGGTGCGCGGTGGTGTGTGGTTGCCCGCCGCGTGGAGGCTCGCGCCGTCCGCGCCGAAGGCCAGCGCCGAGACCGTGTCGCCCGGGGTCGGCAGGGGTGCTCCGATCCAGCGCCGGGACGCCACGTCCCACAGCTGGAGGGTGCCCTCGTCGCCGGCGACCGCGAGGGTACGGCCGTCGGGGGCGAAGGCCAGCGCCGAGACGTACTGATAAGTGGTGGTCTCGGGGTCGGCGAGCACGCCGAGGCGCCGGGTCAGGCGGCCGTCCCACAGCACGACCCGGCCGGAACCGTCGCCGACCGCGAGGTAGGCGCCGTCGGGGCTGAAGGCCAGCGCGGTGCCGCCGCTGGGGAAGCGGTCGGCGGGCAGCCGGGTTCCCGAGGGGAGGCGGTAGGCCTCGCCGCCGGTGGTGACGACGAGGTCGCCGTCGGGATGCAGCGCCACCGCTCCGGAGGTGCTGGTCAGGGTCCGGGTCGTCCGTCGCCGCTCCAGGTCCCAGATCCGGACGGTGCCGGTGTCGGGGCTCGGCAGGTCGGTCAGCAGCAGGGAACGGTCACCGGGGCCGAAGGCGAGGTGGGCCGGCGGGGTCCGGCCGATGTCGGCTGCGGTCAGCACCGTGGAGACGCGGCGGCGCGGGACGTCGTAGAGCCGGAGGCGTTGCGGTGCGGGCGGCGCGTTCGTCGACTCGACGCCGTAGGCGAGGGTGCGGCCGGTGGAGTCGAAGGCGAGGTGGGCGGCGCACTCGTAGGTCTCGTCGGCCGGGTCGGGGACGCGGCACGGGGCCGTGCCGAGGTCGGCCAGGTGCCGTCCCGTGGCGGTGAGGAGCCGGAAGCGGATGTGTTCGCCGTCGGGGTCCGGGCGGGCCGTGGCCAGGAGTGCGCCGTCCGGGCTGTACGCCATGCCGATGTTCTGGGTCGTCGTCCAGTCGGAGGTGACCGCGTCGCCCAGACCGAGGGTGTGCACGCTGGGGCCCCAGGTGCCCTCGGGGCCACCGAGGTAGCGCAGGGTCCGGCTCGCGGGGTCGAGGCGGATGTCCTTGACGGTCTCGCCGGAGAGCCGGTGGCGGAAGACCGGGAAGACGGGGGTGGCCAGCCGCCAGACCAGGATCTCCTCCCCGTCCGAGGCGGCCATGAAGGCGCCGTCGGCGCTGAACTGGGCGATCTTCAGGCCGGCGTGGTCGATACGGGCGGTCTCGCGGCCGGTGTCGATGCGCCAGGCCCGGAAGCCGTCGGGGCCGATGACGCCCAGGGTGCGGCCGTCCGGGCTGAGGGAGATCTGTTCCTGGAGGCACTGCTGGGCGGATGCCGTCGGCAGCCAGGGGGCGTCGATCTCGCGCCGGGTCTCCACGTCCCACAGTCGGAGCCGGGTGCCCGGAACGCACAGTGCGAGACGGCGGTCGTCGGCGCTGACCGTCGCGTCGGGAGCGGACAGGTAGGTCAGGACCGAGCTGCGCCGCTCCTGTCTGAGCTCCGCCATGACGGCCATGAGCCGGGGCCAGCCGATGCCGCCGAGGTCGACGCTCGCGGGACTCCGGGGGTCCGCGATGTCCAGCAGTTTCCGGCGGGTGAGCGGGTCCCAGAGCTGTGTGTGTCCCTGGGTGCCCTGACGGTCGTAGACGACGAGGGTGCGTCCGCTGGGGCTCATCTCCGCGCCGCCGTCGGCGTCCGTGAGGGGGGTGCGGTCCTGGCGGCCGGTGGCGAGGTCGCGGACGGTGACGCGGGTTCCGTCGAAGACCGGCAGCCAGGTGGTGTCGGCGCGCGGGAAGCCCGCTGTCCCCATCGTCCTGCCGAGGCCCGGCTGCCGGCTCAGGCTCCGGTGGGCGTTCACGTCCCAGCGGGTCACCCGGTCGGTGCCCACGCTGATCAGGGTGCGTCCGTCGGCGCTGAGCCGGCGCATGGTGCGTTTGCCGCCGTCCGGATCGGTGAAGACGTCCTGTTCGCGCTGTGCGGCGGCCGCGAGCACGGCGGACCGGGTCTCGGGCAGGTCGGCCACCCGCCGTGCGGCGAGGCTCAGCCGCATCGAGGTGACCGGGTCGGAGAGCCTGAGGCTCTCCGCCACTCCGACGAGCCGGCGGGCCTCCGCCTCCAGCCTGCGCTGCTCGCCCTCCCGGTTCTGCTGCCAGGCCACGAGTCCCGCGACCAGGCAGAGGACCACCAGCAGGGCCAGCGCGCCGATCCGGCCACCGCGCCGGAGCCGTGCGCGGTGGCGAGCGTGTACGGCGGCCTGGAGGAACTCCCGTTCCAGCGGGGTGAGTTCCGTGGAGTCACCGGTGAAGTGCTCCTCGGCGGCGGCCAGTCGCACTCCCCGGTAGAGGGCTTCCGGGTCGCGGTCGACGGCCGCCCAGGTGCCGGCCGCCTCGGTGATCCGGCGCTGGGCGCGCAGCCGTTCGCGGTCCTCGTCGATCCAGGTGCGCAGCCGGGGCCAGGCGGTGAGGACGGCTTCGTGGGCGAGGTCCACGGTCTCGTCGTCGACGGTGATCAGCCGGGCTCTGGCGAGCTGTTCGAGGACGAACCCGGTGTCGGGCCAGTCGGCGCCGGTGAGTTCGGCGCGGGCGGCGGGGCGCCGGGTGTCCGGGGTGCCCTGGCCGGGGGTGACGAGGCGCAGCAGGACCCTGCGGGCGGTGTCGGCCTGCGCCGGGGTGAGGCGCTCGTGGAGTTCCTCGGCGGTGCGGGCGATGGCCCCGTGGATACCGCCGGCCGCCTCGTACGCCGCCTCTGTGAGGGTTCGGCCGTGGCGGCGGCGCCAGGTCTCCAGCAGGGCGTGGGACAGCAGCGGCAGCCCGCCCGGCTCGTCCGCGATCTCGTCCAACAGCCGTGCCGTCAGCGCGCGTTCGACGACCAGGCCGCCGAGGGCGGCGGGCCGGACGATGGTCTCGCGCAGTTCGTCGGGACCCATGGGCGGAACCAGCAGTGTGGCGTCCTGGGCGGCCTCGGCGAGCCCGCGGTGGCGGGTGAGATGGCCGTAGAAGTCCGCGCGTACGGCGATCACGACGCGGGTGCGGTGTGCGGCGGCGTCGAGGAGCCGATCCAGGAAGCGGGTCCGCTCGTCGGGGTCGGCGCAGAGGGTGAAGAGTTCCTCGAACTGGTCGACCACGATCAGGGACGCCTCGGACGCCAGGGTCTCGGCGTGGGTCCGGGAGGGGTGCGGGCCAGGGGAGAGGACGTGGGCCCGCCCGCGCGTCCTCGGGATCAGACCGGCGCGCAGCAGGGAGGACTTGCCGCTGCCGGAGGGGCCGACGAGGACGACGACGGGGTTGTCGGCGACCATCCCGGCGAGCCGCTCGATCAGCCGGTCGCGGCCGAAGAACCGCTCGCGGTCACCGGTGTCGAACCTCGCCAGTCCCAGGTACGGGGCCTGACCCGGGTCGTCGGCGGCCCGGCGTTCCTCGGTCGCCTCGTCGGATGCCTGCTGCCAGCGCCGCTCCCAGTCGGCGGTGTCGCCGTCGCAGGCGGCGACATAGGCGAGGGCGACCTGGAGGGAGGGGAGCCGGTCGCCGGCCGCGGCCTGGGCGAGGGTCGCGGTGGAGTAGTGGGCGCGTGCCGCCATGGCCCGGTAGGTGGGGCCGCCGGCCTCCTGCCGTAACTTCCGCAGCTCGTACGCGAATCGGGCGACGGGCCCCTCGGTCGGGTCCAGCGGTCGCTCGCGTCGCCCCATGACTCTCCCCTGTGTTCCCGTCGGCGCGGCCGGTCGCCGATCTCGCACGCTATGGACCGACGCGGGTGCGGGGCAAGGCAGTTCCGCACGTGGGACGGGAGTCCGGGAAATTGTCTGGAGTGGTGAAAGGGGGCTGCCGGACAACGTCCGGGTCGCGAAAGCTGGGATCACGGCACCCCGGGGCTTCGCCGCGGCGGGCGAAGACGGGGGAATCCCGGGTGTGACCGTGCGGGGCCGGACCGACCGACCGTGCCCGCGGGCGGCTCCGGAAGGCCAGGGACGGGGGAACTGGCCTTCCGGAGCCTACGGCGACACCGCGCGAGAGATGTTCAGCTCTGCTGGAACAGCTCCGCCGGCAGGGGCTTGAGGAGGGCGTACAGGTCGTCCGTGATGGGGCGGTCCCAGGCGGCGATGGTCACCAGGACATTGTCGCTGCGGTCGAACTGGACGCAGGAGATCCGGCTCTCGGAGAGCTTGAGGCGGCGCACGATCAGGAGGTTGTCGCCCTGCATCACCGGCATGTCCTCGGTGTCGGTGACGGTGACCTCCTCGTCGTTCTCCAGCGCGATCAGCAGCTGGGCCACCTCGAAGGGGACCTGGCCCTCGGGGACCTCACGGGCCGGGGAGCCCTCGGGGAGGTTGCCGATGATCATCGCGGGGCCGCGGCCGCCGAAGAGGTCGTAGCGCAGGAAGACGCCCTGGCAGGTGCCGTCGGGGGCGGGCAGGAGCCCGGCGCCGAGGTTGCCGGGCCAGTCGCCCGGGTCCATGGCCAGTACGTCGAAGTCTGGACCGGCGGGAGTAGCGCGACGGCGGAGGAACGACATGCGCCCATGGTAACGGGGTGTCCAGGTCATCGGGCGACTGCGGGTATGTGGGGGCTGGTCGCGCAGTTCCCCGCGCCCCTAGGTGGGATCACTCACCGGTCGTAGACCAGTACGGTCCGTCCCCAGTTTGCGGCAGACCGCTGACAGGAGGCGGACCGCCACCTGCTCGTCCGTGTTCAGTTCCTTCGCGATCTCGCTGTCCGTGTGGCCTCGCTCCGCCAGGTCCGCCGCCCGGCGTTCGCGGGACGTGAGGGTGTCCGTCTCCGTGCTGTGCAGGCGGCGCGGGCGCAGGCCAGCCGCGGTCAGTTCGTCGCGGGCGGTCTCGATCAGTCCGTCGGCGCCGCACTGGACGGCGGTGTCCAGGCCCCGGTAGAGGTGTTCGGCCGCTTCCCGGGCGCGGCCCGTGCGGCGGAGTTCCGTGCCGAGGGCCACCAGCGCGCAGGCGAGCTCGTAGGCGGCCGGCGAGCGCTCCAGGTGGGACACGGACTCCTCCAGCAGTTTCGCCCGGGTCGAGCCCGGCGCGACCTCGGCGGCCAGCCGCAGCGCCTGTCCCACGGCCGACGGGGCGCCGAACTGGCGGGCCCGCGCGACGGCTTCGAGGGCGGTGGCGATCGCGCGGTCGGGGGCGTCCAGGGCCTCGGCGCGGGCCAGGTGGAGCTGCCAGGGGCACCAGGCCGGGTTGCGCACGCCGCGGGGTTCCAGGCGGCGGCCCGCG
The DNA here is from genome assembly GCF_036345115.1 of Streptomyces griseorubiginosus. GTDB lineage: Bacteria > Actinomycetota > Actinomycetes > Streptomycetales > Streptomycetaceae > Streptomyces > Streptomyces griseorubiginosus_C. The sequence continues at coordinate 8,923,829 of NZ_CP107766.1, read as the reverse complement.
GAGGCCAGCTCGGTGGCCGCCTCCTTGGTGAGGCCGCGGGCCAGGAGCAGTTCGCCGTACACGGTCTGGGCGTCGGGGAAGACGACGGCGGCCGGGAAGGGCGCCCCGAAGCAGTAGTCGCCGGCGATGCGGGCGGCCTCGGTGACCCGGCCGCGGGCGAGCAGCACCTCGATGAGGACGCCCAGCGCGTACCAGTGGGCCGGGGTGCCGGGCCCGACGCGCTCGGCGAGGCGCAGGCCGGCGCGGACGAAGTCCTCGGCCTCGGCGAGGCGGCCGCGGCGGAAGCGGACGTAGGCGAGCAGGGTGTAGGCGAAGGAGAGGTGGGCGCCGCGCCAGCCCTGGCGTTCGAAGTCGGCGATCCCGGCGGCGAAGAGCTCCTCGGTGCGGCCGGGGCGGTCGGCGTACATGAAGGCCAGGGCGACCAGGACCGGCACCTCGAAGCCGCGGTCTGGCTCGGCCCAGCCGAGGCCTCCGGCGAGGGCGCGCTCGGCGTGGTGGAGGGCGACGTGGGCGGGTTCGCCGCGCAGGACGGCGTCCCAGGTGCGCAGGCCGATGATGTACCGCTCGGTGAGGTCGCGGCCGGTGAGGCGGTCGGCGAGGCGGGCCATGCGGCGGGAGCGGGAGGGGTGGTCGGGTTCGTCGGCGCGGAAGGCGTCCCACATGAACTGCTCGGCGATCATGCGCAGTTTGACGCGGGCGTCGCCGGTCACCTTGATCTCGCGGGCGAGGGTGTCGGAGGCCTCGGCGAGGCGGTCGCTGTGGGCGAGGACCTGGGAGAGCCGGTAGACGATGTGGTGGCGCAGGTCGGGGGCGGCGATGGGCTCCTCGAGGGCGGCGCGCAGGTGGTTGACCGTGGTGGCCGGTTCGGTGAGCAGGGAGGCGCTGCCCAGTTCGTACAGGACGGCGGCGCGGTCCTCGAAGGCCGGGGGTTCGCGCAGGGCGCGGGCGAGGTAGCGGCGGGCCGCGTCGGGGGCGCCGGAGCGGAGGGTCTCGGCGGCGGCGGCGCGCAGCTGCTGGACGACCCAGGGGTCGCCGTCGGGGTGGGTCTCCAGGAGGTGGCGGGCGGCCGCGGCGGCGCCCCGTCCGTCGTTGACGACGCACCAGGCGGCCTGGCCGTGCAGCGCGACGCGGACGCCGGGCGGGATGGCCCGGTAGACGGCGGTGGCGATGAGCGGGTGGACGAACTCCAGGGACTCGACGCCGGTGAGGATACGGGCTCCGCGCAGCGCGTCGGCCGCGTCGGCGGCCTCTTCGTGGCCGAGTCCGGCGACGGCGGCCGCGAGCCGGGGGTGGATCTCGGTGCCGAGGACCGCGCAGGCCCAGGCGAAGCGGACCGTGGAGGTGCCGAGGCGTTCGAGGCGGGCGACCAGGCCGCTGCCCTTGACGGCGGCGGCGAGGTCGCGCAGGAGGTGGGCGGCGCCCTCGGTCGGGGTGACACCGCGGTCGTGGACCTTGGCGGTCAGTTCGACCGTCTCGAAGGGGTTGCCCGCGGTGACGGCCCAGCACTCGCGGCAGAACGCGTCGTCGGCGTGGGTGCCGAGCGTCTCGCGGACGAGGCGGGCGACGGCGGCGGCGCTGAGGGGCTCCAGGTCGAGCGGGCGTCCGCCCGCCCGGCCGGGCAGCGCCTTGAACGGCTCGGCGTGCTCGGGGAGTTCGTCGGGCCGGTAGGCGACGACGACGAGGATCGGGAGTTCCTCGGCGCGGGGTGCGAACGCGGCCAGCCAGTGCAGGGATTCGGGGTCGGCCCAGTGCGCGTCGTCGAGGACGAGCACCAACGGGGTGCGCAGGACGGCGAGATGGGTGAGCACCCAGTCGAGTCCGTCGCGCAGGCCCTGCGGGTCGGGTGGTGCTCCGTCGGTGGGGGCGCACAGGCCGAGGGCGGGTCCGACGATGTCGTACCAACTGCCCAGCCGGCCGCGGAGATCGGCTTCGGCGGCGTCGGCGAACTGCGGCTGGAGGAGCTGCCGGGCGACATGGAAGGCGACCCGCTGCTCCTGGTCGCCGCCGCGGGCGGCCAGTACGGTGCAGCCCCGGGCGGCGGCGCGGCGGCGGACCTCGGCGAGGAGGGTGGTCTTGCCGATGCCGGCCCGGCCGGCGACCGCCAGCAGGGCTCCGCGCGGGCGTCCGTGGGGTTCGGCGCCGTCCGTGCGCAGCCCGGTGAGCTCTCCCAACGCCTCGTCGACGGCGGCGAGTTCGCTCTCCCGCTCCAGGAGAGTCCTGCTGCTTCGCGCACTGCGCTGCATCATGGCGCACCCCCCGTCACGGTGGTGGACCCGCGCGGGGAGCGAGTGCGCACCGTGACCTACAGGCACCTCAGCGTACGCCTCCGGGGTGCCCGGTGAGCCCTGGTCCGCCGACTCGGGTCGACGCTAGAAGAGGTGTTCGTACAGGACGGTGAGCCCGTAGAGCAGGCCCCCGGCGGCGGTCGCCGCGCTGAGCCGGAGGACGGCCCGCGTGTGGATCGTGGAGGATGCGTCCCGCCCGGAGGCGGCGAGTGTCATGACCACTCCGACGGCGAGGACGAGCAGGCCCGTCAGCATGAGGGTCGCCCACCCGACGATCGCTCTCGGCCCCAGCGTCTCCAGGCCGACGTAGGGCTGATCGCGTACGGCGATGGTGGAGCCGATGCGGGCGTCGGCCTGGATCATCGCGTCGGGGTCGGTCAACCGGCCGGTGGTGGACAGCAGTTGGCCGTGGCATTCGGTGACCGGCTTGTTGTTGTAGGGCCGCACGACACCGCACGAGTCGACGTGCAGCTCACCCGGGGTCCCGGACAGTCCGAGGGCGCCCGCCAGCATCAGGCCGGCGTAGCCGGTGAGCACCGCGCCGAACGCGAAGGCCACCACCACGCCGAGAGCCGTACGGAATCGCTCGCCCCGCCGCTTCCACGGGCTCTCGCGCCGCGCTTCCCGAAGCGCCCGCAGCCGTTCGGCCTTCTTGAACCGCCGTCTGGCCGCCTTCGAGGTCACGGCCCCTCCCCCTACGCCTTGTGCCGTTCGTGGTGCCGTGCCACCCGGGCCCGGTTGCCGCAGGACGGCTTGCACCACTCCTGCCGCGGATGATCCTTGAGGAAGTAGCGCACGCAGCGCGGGGCGTGGCAAGCCCGCAGCCGTCGACGGTCGGCTCCGGCGAGGAAGGCGGTCGCCGCCTGCGCCAGGACGGCCGTGAGGTCGGCCCCCTCGGGCAGCGGCCGCGGGTGTACGACGGGTTCGGCGTCGTCGGCCCAGTGCAGGACGGGGACGGTCGGCATCCGCGCGGCGGCGGTGTTGAGGAGCTCGACGGCCTCGGGCACCGGCATCAGGCGTGCCGCGTCGGCGGGGCTGGGGGCGCCGGGGCGCACGGCGTGCGCGAAGAGGGCGCGGACGGCCGCGCGCAGGTCACGGACCACGGCGAGGGTCGCCTCGTCGGCGACGAACCCGGCCGGGACCGGCAGGTCGTCGATGTGGTCCCGGACCCAGGCGGTGAGTCCGGCGGGGTCGGTCAGGTCGTCGGCGACCCCGCCGCGTCCGTCATGCCGGATGGTGAGTGCGAGGTCGAGGGCGAGCCGGGCGTCCTTGGTGATCGAGTCCTGCATACGGCTAATGATAGGTTCCGCTGCATCCATTAGCGCTGCACGGTCCACGGGACGCCGGTGCTCGCCCTCACCCGGCGACGCGGCTCAGGTGAGGTCGAACTCGCCTTCCCGCGCCCCTGACACGAACGCGCCCCACTCCGCCGGGGTGAAGATCAGGGAGGGGCTCTCCGGCCGGTCGCTGTTGCGCATCGCGATGAACCCCTCGACGAAGGCGATCTGGACATCCCCCAGACCACGACTGCTCGAGTGCCAATCGGCGTTGCTCAGGTCCAGCTCCGGCTTGTCCCAGCCCATGAGCGGCTGCTGCTGGATGGTGGTCTCGGCCACGTCCGTGCTCCTCCCGATCGCTTCGTCCGCGGCCAGCCTAGCGATCCACTTCGGCCGCCGACAGGCCACGTGAGGGGGACCTTTGCGGGGGCATTTCACGCATCCGGGGGTTCGGACCCCACGAGCCACATGGAGAAGAACTGCGATCCGCCGCCGTAGGCGTGTCCGAGCACCCTGCGGGCGCCGTCCACCTGGTGCTCCCCGGCCTGTCCGCGCGCCTGGAGCGCGGCCTCCGCGAAGCGGATCATGCCGGAGGCGCCGATCGGATTGGTGGAGAGCACTCCGCCCGACATGTTGACGGGCAGGTCCCCGTCCAGTTCGGTCACCCCGGCCTCGGTGAGCTTCCAGCCCTCGCCCTCGTCGGCGAAGCCGAGGTTCTCCAGCCACATGGGTTCGTACCAGGAGAACGGCACGTACATCTCGACGGCGTCGATGTCCCGGCGCGGGTCGGCGATCCCGGCCTGCCGGTACACGTCGGCCGCGCAGTCCTTGCCGGCCTGCGGCGACACGGCGTCCTTGCCGGCGAAGAGCGTCGGCTCGCTGCGCATCGCGCCGCCCAGCATCCAGGCCGGGGGCCGGGGCGCGCGGGCGGCGCCCGACCGGTCGGTGAGCACCATCGCGCAGGCGCCGTCGGAGGACGGGCAGGTCTCGGAGTAGCGGATGGGGTCCCAGAGCATCGGCGAGGCCTGGACCTTCTCCAGGGTGATGTCGTGCTCGTGCAGATGCGCGTACGGGTTCTTGAGCGCGTTGCGGCGGTCCTTGTACGCCACCAGCGAGCCGACCGTGTCGGGGGCGCCGGTGCGCCGCATGTACGCGCGCACGTGCGGTGCGAAGAAGCCGCCCGCCCCGGCCAGCAGGGGCTGCTGGAAGGGGATCGGCAGGGACAGGCCCCACATGGCGTTGGACTCGGACTGCTTCTCGAAGGCGAGGGTGAGGACGGTGCCGTGCACCCGGGCCGCGACCAGGTTGGCGGCGACCAGGGCGGTGGAGCCGCCGACGCTGCCCGCGGTGTGCACCCGCAGCATCGGCTTGCCCACCGCGCCGAGCGCGTCCGCCAGGTACAGCTCGGGCATCATCACGCCCTCGAAGAAGTCGGGCGCCTTGCCGATCACCACGGCGTCGATGTCGGCCCAGGTCAGCTCGGCGTCTTCCAGGGCCCTGACGGCGGCCTCCCGGACGAGCCCGGCGATCGACACGTCCCGGCGCGCCGCGACGTGCTTGGTCTGGCCGATGCCTACGACGGCCACGGGCTCCTTGCTCATCGCGGATCCCCTTCGAGTACGGCGACCAGGTTCTGCTGGAGACAGGGCCCGGAGGTGGCGTGGGCGAGGGCGCGGTCGGACTCGCCCCGGTGGATGCGGGCGGCGGCCTCGCCGATGCGGGCGAGGCCGGCGGCCATCATCGGGTTGGCGGCGAGGGCGCCGCCGGACGGGTTGACGGTCGTGGCGGCGTCGAGCCCGAGCGCCTTGCGCAGCACGACCTCCTGCGAGGTGAACGGGGCATGCAACTCGGCGGTGTCGACGGGCCGTTCGAAGGCGCCCGCCTTCTCGGCGGCCAGCCGGGTGGAGGGCGAGTCGGTGAGATCGCGGACACCCAGCGAGTGGGCCTCGATACGGTGGTCGATGCCCCTGATCCAGGCGGGCCGCTCGCACAGCTCCCTGGCCCGCTCCCCCGCCGCGAGGACGACGGCGGCGGCTCCGTCGCCGATGGGCGGGCAGTCCCCGGTGCGGAGCGGCCGTACGAGGTAATCCCCTTGCGGTACAGCGCCCTTGAGCTGTGCGTGCGGGTTGTCGGTGCTGCGGCTGCGGGCGCCGATCGCCGCCAGCTCCCGCTCGTCCGTCACGCCCGCGTCGATGAGCGCCTGGGCCTGGAGCGCGGCGAGGGCGACGGAGTCGGGCCACAGGGGGGCCACGTAGTACGGGTCGAGCTGCCGGGTGAGCACATCGCGCAGGGAGCCGGGCGAGGACTTGCCGTAGGAGTAGACCAGCGCGGTGTCGGCGTCCCCGGACAGCAGCTTGGTCCAGGCCTCGTACAGCGCCCAGGCCCCGTCCGTCTCGACGTGCGACTCGGAGATGGGCGGCCAGGCGCCGACGCCGTCGAGGGCCAGGGTGAAGGAGAAGGCGCGGCCCGCGAGGTAGTCGCAGGAGCCGGAGCAGGTGAAGCCGATGTCGGCGGTCTTCAGGCCGGTCCGGTCGAGGACCTCGTGCAGGACCGGCATGAGCATCTCCACCTCGGACAGTTCCTCGGTGGAGCGCAGGGTGTCGGACTGGGCGAAGGCGACGACCGCGATGTCCCGGGTCACAGCAGCTCCTTGTAGGTGTCGTACTCCGCGTCGGGTTCGCCGGTCGGCCGGTAGTGGTCCGGGTACCGGCCGCCCTCGGTCCACACCGGCTCGACCCTGAGGCCCATGCGCACCTGGTCGTAGGGGATCCCGCCGATCCGGCCGTGCAGCGCGAGGTCGGCGCCGTCGAGGGCGATGTGGGCGTAGACGTACGGCACCTCGATGTCGAGGTTCTTCGCCTTGATGTTGACGATGCAGAAGGTGGTGACGGTGCCGCGGGGGCCCACTTCCACCTGTTCCGCCGTGGCGACACCGCAGGTGGGGCAGGCGCCCCTCGGGGGCACGTAGACCTTGCGGCAGGACGGGCAGCGCTCGCCGACGGCCCGCCGCTCGGTCTCCAGGGCCTTGATGTAGGCGGTCTGGGCGCGGCCCGGTGAGTAGGTGTAGTCGAGGCGGGCCTGGGCGATGATGCCGCTGACCGGGTCGTCGAACTCCCCCGCGTGGAAGCGGACTTGGGCCTCGTCGCCGTCGTACGGCTCGAAGCAGGCGATGTCGGTGATGGCGCCGACGCGTTCCTCCGCCCAGCGGACGCGGACCCGCATGCCGGTGCGCACGGCCTCGGGACCGGGGGCGTCGAGGGCGTGCAGGAGGGCCGTGTCGGCGTTGTCGAGCTTGACCAAAACCCAGGCGAAGGGGGTGTCGAGGGGCTGGCCGCGGCGCGGGGCCGGGTTCCAGGCCCAGGTGGTCACGGTGCCGGTGACGCCGACGTGGACGAGCTCGGTGAGCTCCTCGGCGGTGACGGGGTCGTACTCGACCGGGGGGACCAGGGTGCGTCCGTCGCGGGTCTTCACGCCGAGGACGACCCGTTCGCGCAGGCCGGTGAGGAAGGCGCTCTGGACGGGGCCGAGGGAGCGGGTGAAGGGGAACTCGACGACGAGGGGGGCTTTGAGGACTTCGGGCATGCCCGGGCTCCTTCAGTGGCGTTGGTAGTCGGGCGGTCGCTTCTCCGCGAAGGCACGCGCGCCTTCCTTCGCGTCGGCGGTGTCGAAGATCGGCCACCCCCGCTTCAACTCGGCGGCCAGCCCCTCGCTCTCGGTCAGCTCGGCCGTCTCGTAGACCGAGGCCTTCACCGCCTCCACCGCCAACGGGCCGCAGGCGTTGATCAGTTCGGCGATCTCCAGGGCCTTGTCGAGCGCGGTGCCGTCCGGGACGACGTGCCCGATCAGGCCGATGTCCGCGGCCTCGCGTGCGGTGTAGGGGCGTCCGGTGAGCAGCATCTCCAGCGCGTGGGTGCGTGGGATCTGGCGTTGCAGCCGGACCGTGGAGCCGCCGATCGGGAACAGGCCGCGCCTGACCTCGAAGAGTCCGAAGGTCGCGGACTCGCCGGCGACCCGGATGTCGGTGCCCTGGAGCATCTCGGTGCCGCCCGCGACGCAGTGGCCCTCGACGGCCGCGATCACCGGCTTGCGGGGGCGGTGGTGGCGCAGCATGGCCTTCCAGTGCAGGTCGGGGTCGGCGTCGAGCCGCTCCCGGTAGTGCTCGCCCTCGATGCCCTTGCCGGCCAGGGCCTTGAGGTCCATGCCGGCGCAGAACGTGCCGCCCGCCCCGGTGAACACGATCGACCGGATCGAGTCGTCCGCGTCGGCTTCCACCCAGCCGTCGTACAGGCCCACGAGCATCGGCAACGAGAGCGCGTTCTTCGCCTCCGGCCTGTTGAGCGTGAGCACCAGTGTGGCGCCCTCGCGCCGGATGCCGAGGTGTTCCGTCCCACCCATCGCCCGTCTCCCCTCTGCCAGAACGAGAACAGGTTGCAGGAGCCGCCGACGCACTTCAAGAGTTTTCTGACAGACAGTCAGATTTCTTCGCGCGAACCCTTCACAGTCACGCCGCCCTTTGCTCTGATGACCGGCGAACCGTCCAGGAGCCAGGCCGTGCGAGGTCAGGAGGAGCCGGTGGAGTACAACCTTGCCGACCTGTTCGAGTCGGTGGTCGACGTGGTGCCGGACCGCGAGGCGCTGGCGTACTTCGACATTCCGGGTACGGGCGCGGAGCGCCGGTTGACGTACGCGGAGCTGGACGCCGCCGCCAACCGCATCGGCCACCATCTGCTCGACAGCGGGGTGCGGGCCGGCGAGCACGTGGGGCTGCACCTCTACAACGGGGTGGAGTACGTGCAGACGCTGCTGGGCTGCATGAAGGCGCGGATCGTGCCGGTCAACGTCAACTACCGTTACGTCGAAGAGGAGTTGGTGTACCTCTACCGGGACGCGGACCTGGTGGGGCTGGTCTTCGACACGGAGTTCGCGGACCGGGTGGCGGCCGCGCTGCCGCACGTGCCGCGACTGCGGCATCTGGTGCGGGTCGGGGCCGCGCGGCCGGGCGGGCCGCCGGCGGCGGACTTCACCGACGCCGAGGCGTCCGGGTCCGCGGAGCGCGGGTTCACGGCCCGCTCGGGCGACGACCAGTTCATCATCTACACCGGCGGCACCACCGGCATGCCCAAGGGCGTGATGTGGCGTCAGGAGGACCTGTTCTTCTCGGGAATGGGCGGAGGCGCGCCGACCGGGGAGCCGGTCAAGCGGCCCGAGGAGCTCGCCGAGCGGGTCGCCGCGGGCGGATCCGGCCTCACCTTCTTCCCCACTCCCCCGCTGATGCACGGCACCTCCACGCTGACCACGCTCATCGGCTTCAACTTCGGCCAACGGGTCGTGCTGCACCGCAAGTTCGTGCCGGAGGAGGTGCTGCGGACCGTCGAGGCGGAGAAGGTCAGCGCCATGTCCCTGGTGGGTGACGCGATGCTGCGGCCGCTCATCGACGCGCTGGAAGGACCGATGAAGGGCACCGACATGTCGTCGGTGTTCAGCGTGTCCTCGTCGGGCGCGATCATGTCGGACACGGTGAGCCGGCAGTTCCGCGCTCTCGTCCCGAACGCCATGCTGCTCGACAACTTCGGTTCCTCCGAGTCGGGCTTCAACGGGACCGCGACCGAGGACTCCGGCCCCGAGCGCGGCTTCCGCGTCCGGGTCAACTCCCGTACCCAGGTGGTCGATCCCGCGACGCACGAGCCCGTCGCCGTGGGCGAGGTGGGGCGGGTCGCGCAGTGCGGCCATGTCCCGCTCGGCTACTACAACGACCCACGGAAAACCGCCGAGACCTTCTTCGAGAAGGACGGTCAGCGCTGGGTGCTGCTCGGTGACATGGCCACGGTGGACGAGGAGGGGGTGCTCACTGTCCTGGGGCGGGGCTCGCAGTGCATCAACACGGGCGGCGAGAAGGTGTACCCCGAGGAGGTGGAGCAGGCGCTCAAGGCCCATCCGGACGTGTACGACGCGCTCGTGGCCGGGGTGCCGGACGTGAAGTGGGGGCACCATGTGGCGGCCGTGGTGCAGTTGCGCGAGGGCGCGGACCGGATGTCCCTGGAAGCTCTCCAGATGCACTGCCGGACCCGGCTCGCGGGCTACAAGGTGCCGCGCCAGCTGGTGATCACGGAATCGATCCACCGGTCCCCGAGCGGCAAGGCGGACTACCGGTGGGCGCAGAAGGTGGCGGTGGCGGCGGACGGGTGAGGGCCGAATCCCGACCCGCGTGCGATTGAACCGAACGTGACGTGCGACCGTACTGGTGGTGGCAGGCTCGGTCACCGGGCCCTGTTCGTCATGCCGTCGCGGCAGGACCGCACGTCACAGCAAGACCGCACGGAAGGACCACCGGGTGTCACTCTTCACTCGCTCTCGCCAACTGCCGGGTACCACGGGGGGCGAGGGGGACGCGGACAGTGGGGGTGCGACGGGGGAAGAAGTGAAGGAGGAGGCCGCTGAGGCGACCGCCTCGGCTCAGGATGCGGATGAGGCCCCTGCTGAACCCCTGGATGACCCCTCCTCCGCGGACGCGCCCGGCTCCCCGCGCCCCGGCTGGTTCGGCTGGCGTCGCCGCTACCCCCGTACGGCCCGTGGGGTGTCCGTGGGGACGAGCGTGGCGGCGGGTCTGCTGGTGCTGCTCGTGCTGCTGTTCCCCAACCGGCTCGACCACATGAACCTCCGGTCGTTCTTCCGGCTGCCCGTGGAGGCGATCGTCCTCGCGGCCGTCCTGCTCGTGCTGCCGCCGAAGGCACGCCGGATCGCGGCGGTCTGCTTCGGGCTGTTCCTCGGCCTGTTCAGCCTCCTGAAGTTCATGGACATGGGCTTCTACCAGACCCTGGCCCGGCCGTTCGACCTGGTCTTCGACTGGATCATGCTGGGCAACGCGACGGACTGGCTCCGGGAGACGTTCGGCCGCACCGGCGAGGTGCTCGCGATCATCGGAGTGATCGTGCTGTTGGTCGCGGTCCTCGCACTGTGCACCCTCGCGGTGGTGCGGCTGTCGAACCTCATGTCCCGGCACCGGCCCGTGGCGGTGCGCACCACGCTCGTCCTCGCGACGGTGTGGGTGACCTGCTTCATGGTCGGCGTGCAGTTCGGCGGGGTCACCTTCGCCACCAAGGGCAACACAGAGTTCCTCGCCAACCGCGTGCAGCACGTGCGCAACGGGCTGGGGGACGCCAAGGTCTTCGAGAAGGAGTCCGCCGTCGACGCGTTCGCGGCCACTCCTCCCGACCAGCTCCTGAACGGGCTGCGCGGCAAGGACGTCCTGTTCACCTTCATCGAGAGCTACGGCCGGGTGGCGATCGACGACCCGGCGATGGCACCGGAGATGGACGCGACGCTGAAGCAGGGCGACGCGACGCTCAAGTCGGCCGGCTTCGCCTCGCGCAGCGGCTGGCTGAGCTCCCCGGTGACGGGCGCCGGCAGCTGGATGGCCCACTCGACGTTCCTGTCCGGCCTGTGGGTCAAGAACCAGCAGCGGTACCTGAACCTCACCTCCAGCAAGCGCGCGACCCTCACCAGCTACTTCCAGAAGACCGGTGACTGGCGCACGGTCGGCATCGTGCCGGGTGTGCGCAAGTCGTGGCCCGAGGGCAAGTACTTCGGCCTCGACCACATCTACGACTCGAAGCACCTCGGCTACAAGGGCCCCTACTTCAGCTGGACGCCGGTGCCGGACCAGTTCAGCCTGGAGGCCTTCCAGAAGCTGGAGCACGGCAAGAAGGACCGGGACCCGATCATGGCGGAGATCATCCTGGCCTCCAGCCACAACCCCTGGTCGCCGATCGCCCACACCATCGACTGGAACGACCTCGGGGACGGGACGATCTTCGAGAAGATCAAGAAGGAGGGCACGAACCCGACCGAGGTCTGGAAGAGCCAGGAGCGGGTGCGCACCGAGTACCGCAAGGCCATCCAGTACTCCGTGGACAGCCTGACCCAGTGGATGCAGCGCTACGGCGACGAGAACACCGTCCTCGTCTTCCTCGGCGACCACCAGCCCGTCCCGACCGTCACCAAGGGCTCGACCAGCAGGGACGTGCCGATCACCATCGTCGCCAAGGACCCGAAGGTGCTGGACCGGGTGGCCGACTGGCACTGGACCGAGGGTCTCAAGCCCGCCGACAACGCGCCGGTGTGGGGCATGGACAAGTTCCGGGACCGCTTCATGACGGCGTTCGCGAAGTGACGGCGTCAATGAACTGACGGCGTTCATGAAGGGCTGACGGACGCCTCCAGGAAGGGCTCGACGACGGCCAGGAACTCCTCCGGCCTGGCCTCGTGCACCAGGTGACCACCGCCGACGGTCACCAGCCGGGCGCCCGGGATCCTCGACGCCAGCGCGGCGACCTCGCCCTGCGGAATGAGGCTGGTGGGCCCACCAGCAACAACCAGCGTGGGTATCGCGATCCGCCCCATGTGGTCCCACCACAGGGGGTCGGGCGCGTTGCGCTGCGCGTCGGTGGCCCGCAGCATGGCCCAGTCGAAGGGCGGGTCGAAGTCCGGGGCGGGCGCGGGTGGTCGCGGCGGGTCGAGGGGAAGCGGCGCGGGCACGTCCTCCAGGACAAGGCGTCGTACGGCATCGGGCGCGTCCTGCGCGAGCAGGTAGGCGACGGCCCCGCCGAGCGAGTGGCCCACGACGTCGGCACGCTCCGCCCCGACCGCGGCCAGGAAGCCCAGCATGTCGTCGCGCATCGCCTCGTACGCGTACGCCCCCGGCACCTCCCCGAGCCGGCCGCTGCGGCCGTGCCCCCGCAGATCGGGGGCGTACACGCGGCGCGGGCGCGTCCCCGTGGCGAGCCGCTGGGCGATCCTGGCCCAGTCCGCGCCGTCGGCGCCACGGCAGTGCAACATGAGCACGGGCGGCGCGTCCTCGGGTCCCCAGGCGCGGTACGCGAGGGTGATGCCGTTCGCCTTGACGGTGTCCATACCGGGGAACGTATCCGGGGCGGCGCCCGGTGAAGGTCCCGCTCTGCCCAGGGCAGACGCCCCGAGCACGAACAGCGGGGGTCCGTCAGCCGGCGAACCGGTCCCGCAGCTCCCGCTTGAGGATCTTCCCGCTGGCGTTCCGCGGCAGCTCGTCCACGAACAGGACCCGCTTGGGTGCCTTGAAGTGGGCGAGCTTCTCGCGCGCGTGGGCGAGGAGGTCGGCCTCGGTGACCTCACCGCGGGGGACGACCACCGCCGTGACGGCCTCGATCCACCGCTCGTCCGGCAGGCCGACGACGGCGACCTCGGCGACGGCCTCGTGGGTGTACAGCGCGTCCTCGACCTCGCGTGAAGCGATCAGCACACCACCGGAGTTGATCACGTCCTTCACCCGGTCGACGATCGTGAAGTAGCCGTGCGCGTCCCGCACCGCGAGGTCGCCGGAGCGGAACCAGCCGTCCCTGAAGGCCGCTTCGGTCTCCTCGGGCTTGTCCCAGTACCCCTCGCACAACTGCGGTGACCTGTAGACGATCTCGCCGGGCGTGCCGTCGGGCACCTCCTCGCCGTCCTCGTCCACGACCCGCGCGTCGACGAAGAGGACCGTACGGCCGCAGGAGTCCATCCGCCCCTTGTGCTCGTCGGGCGCGAGCACGGTGGCCAGCGGACCGATCTCGCTCTGCCCGAAGCAGTTGTAGAAGGCCAGCTTCGGGAGGCGCTCACGGAGCCGTTCCAGGACGGGCACCGGCATGATCGAGGCGCCGTAGTACGCCTTGCGCAGTCCGCTGAGGTCGCGGGTGGCGAAGTCGGGGCGGTTGGACAGACCGATCCACACCGTCGGCGGCGCGAACAGGCTGTCCGCGCGGCCCTGTTCGATCAGGTCGAAGAGACGGTCGCCGTCGGGCCCGTCGAGGATGATGTTCGTCGCGCCGACCGCGAGATAGGGCAGCAGGAAGACGTGCATCTGGGCCGAGTGGTACAGCGGCAGCGAGTGCACGGGCCGGTCCCCCGCGCTCAGATCGCAGGCGGTGATCGCGCTCAGGTACTCGTGCACCAGGGCGCGGTGGGTCATCATCGCGCCCTTGGGCAGGGCCGTCGTCCCGGAGGTGTACAGCAGCTGGACGAGGTCCTCGCTGCGGGGTTCGGGGCCGTCGTACGGCGAGGTCGCGTCGAGGCGTGCCAGCAGGGAGCCGTCGGCGTCCCGCAGGGGCAGCGTGCGCACGCCGGACGGGAGCCGGTCCGTGAGGCCGGGATCGGCGAGGACCAGCGTGCTGCCCGACTGTCCTACGAGGTACGCCAGGTCGTCCCCGGTGAGGTTCTGGTTGACCGGCACATGCACCAGGCCGGCGCGGGCGCAGGCGAGGAAGCCGATCAGATACGCGTCCGAGTTGTGGCCGTAGGCCCCGACCCGGTCGCCGCGCGAGAGGCCCTCGCCGAGGAGCACGCTCGCCGCGCGCGAGACCGCGTCGTCGAGTTCCTCGTACGTCCACGAGCGCTCGCCGTACTCCACCGCGACGCGCGCCGGAGTGCGCCGGGCGCTGCGGCGCAGCACCCCGTCAACCGTACTGCCGTGTCCTGGCGTCATACGGGACAACCTACCGGTTGGTACGCTCAACCGCTCCTTCCCTCAATGACGTTGGGAGGCACGATGCGCACCCGCCCCAGACGCGCCCTCGTCGCGGCCGTCGCCCTGTTCGCCGCCGCCGGCGCCCTGCCGGCCGCCGCCGCGCAGGACCAGTACCAGCAGCAGGAACAGCGCCATCCGTCCCACGGCGGTCTGTCAGCCACCATCCGCTACACCGAGTACGGCATCCCGCACATCCTCGCGAAGGACTACGCGGACCTCGGCTTCGGCACCGGGTGGGCGCAGGCCGCCGACCAGGTGTGCGCGCTCGCCGACGGCTTCGTGACCGTGCGCGGTGAGCGTGCCCGGTACTTCGGGGCCGACGCGGCCGCCGACTCCGCGCTCTCCTCCGCCACCAGGAACCTCTCCAGCGACCTGTACTTCCGCGGGGTGCGGGAGGCGGGCACGGTGGAGAAGCTGATGGCCACACCGGCACCGCTCGGTCCGAGCCGTGACGTCAAGGAGCTGATGCGGGGCTTCACCGCGGGCTACAACGCCTGGCTGAAGAAGAACCGGATCACCGACCCGGCCTGCAGGGGCGCCGCATGGGTGCGCCCGGTGACGCTCCAGGACGTGGCCGCGCGCAACTTCGCGCTGGCCGTCCTCGGCGGCCAGGGGCGGGCCGTGGACGGCATCACCGCCGCGCAGCCCCCCGCCTCGGCGACGGCCGGGGCCGCAGCACCCGACGCGCAGAGCACCGCGCGCGCCGCCCGCGAGCTCTTCGCGGCCGACTCCGCCGACATGGGCTCCAACGCCGTCGCCTTCGGCGGGACCACGACGGCGAACGGCCGCGGGCTCCTGCTGGGCAACCCGCACTACCCCTGGCAGGGCGGCCGCCGCTTCTGGCAGTCCCAGCAGACCATCCCGGGCGAACTGAACATCGCGGGCGGCTCCCTGCTCGGCTCGGCGACGATCTCCATAGGCCACAACGCCCAGGTGGCGTGGAGCCACACGGTCGCCACCGGCGTCACTCTCAACCTCCACCAGTTGACCCTGGCCCCGGGCGACCCGACCACCTACCTGGTGGACGGCAAGCCGGAGCGCATGACCGAGCGCAAGGTCACCGTCGCCGTGAAGGACGGCCAACCGGTCACGCGAACCCAGTGGTGGACGCGGTACGGCCCGGTCGTCACCTCCCTCGGCGCGGCCCTCCCGCTTCCGTGGACGACCACGACCGCCTACGCCCTGGGCGACCCCAACGCCACCAACCTGCGCGGCTCCGACACGGCCCTCGGCTTCAGCAGGGCCCGCGGCACGCAGGACGTGCTCGACGCGCTGAAGCGCACACAGGGCCTGCCGTGGGTCAACACGATCGCCGCCGACTCCCGGGGCCACACGCTGTTCACGCAGTCCCAGGTGCTCCCCCGGATCACCGACGAACTGGCGCAGCGCTGCTCCACTCCCCTGGGCCGGGTCACCTACCCCGCCTCCGGAGTGGCGGTCCTCGACGGCTCGCGCGGCGACTGCGCCCTCGGCAGCGATCCTGACGCCGTGCAGCCGGGGATCTTCGGGCCCGCGAAGATGCCGGTCCTCCAGGACGCGCCGTACGCGGAGAACTCCAACGACAGCGCCTGGCTGGCCAACGCCGAGCGGCCGCTGACCGGGTACGAGCGGGTCTTCGGCACCGTGGGCACGCAGCGGTCGATGCGCACGCGGGGCGCCCTTCAGGACGTGTCCGCGATGGCCGCGCGGGGGAAGCTGACCGTCCGGGATCTTCAGGCGCAGCAGTTCGCCGACCGGGTGCCCGCGGGCGACCTGGTGGCGGCGGACGCGGCGAAGGCCTGTGCGGCGCTGCCCGACGGTACGGCAACGGGCAGTGACGGCAAGGTCGTTGACGTCCGCGAGGCCTGCGGGGTGCTCGCGGCCTGGGACCGCACCGCGGACACCGGCAGCCGGGGCGCGCTGCTCTTCGACCGGCTGTGGCGGAAGCTGCCCGTGGCCCAGCTGTGGAAGGTGCCGTTCTCGGCGGCCGACCCGGTGGGCACGCCCAACACGCTCAACACGGACGCGCCCGCCTTCGCCACGGCGCTCGCGGACACCGTCGCCGAGCTGAGAGCAGCGGATATTCCGCTGAACTCCCCTCTCGGCGAGCACCAGTTCGTGGTGCGGAACGGCAAGCGCATCGCCGTTCCGGGCGGCACCGAGTCGCTGGGCGTGTGGAACAAGGTCGAGCCGGTGTGGAACCCGGCGGGCGGCGGGTACACCGAGGTGACGACGGGGTCCAGCTACATCCAGGCGGTCGGCTGGGACGGCGGGCGCTGCCCGGTGGCCCGGACCCTGCTGACGTACTCCCAGTCCTCGAACCCGGACTCCCCGCACTTCAGTGACCAGACGCGGCTGTTCTCCGCGGAGAAGTGGGTGACGTCCCGCTTCTGCGAGAAGGACATCCTGACCTCGCCCGCACTGCGGATCGTGCGGGTGCGCTCCTGAAGCCGGGCGGGCTCACACCGGCCGCGAGCGCCCCTCCCAGTACGGCTCCCGCAGCCGGCGCTTGTACAGCTTGCCGTTGGGGTCGCGGGGCATCTCGGTGATGAAGTCGACGCTCTTCGGGCACTTGTAGCCCGCGAGCCGTTCGGCGCAGTGGGCGAGGAGGTCGGCGGCCAAGTCCGGCCCGGGGGTGTGCCCCGGGGCCGGCTCCACCACCGCCTTGACCTCCTCGCCCCAGTCGTCGTGCGGGATGCCGAAGGCGGCCGCGTCGGCGACGGCGGGGTGCTGGAGCAGGACGGACTCGATCTCGGCGGGGTAGATGTTGACCCCGCCGGAGATGATCATGTCGATCTTGCGGTCGCGGAGGAAGAGGTAGCCGTCCTCGTCGAGGAGGCCGAGGTCGCCGACGGTGAAGAAGTCGCCGATGCGGTTCTTCTTCGTCTTGGCCTCGTCCTTGTGGTACGCGAAGCCGCCGGTGTTCATCTTCAGGTACACGGTGCCGAGTTCACCGGGGGGCAGCCGGTTGCCGTCGTCGTCGAAGATCGCGAGTTCGCTGATGGGCCAGGCCTTGCCGACCGTGCCGGGCTTCTTCAGCCAGTCCTCGGCGGTGGCGAAGGCCCCACCGCCCTCGCTGGCCGCGTAGTACTCCTCCACACAGGGCCCCCACCAGTCGAGCATCGCCCGTTTCACATGGTCGGGGCAGGGAGCGGCGCCGTGGATCGCGTGCCGCATGGACGAGACGTCGTAGCGTGCCCGGACCTCCGCGGGCAGCGCCAGCAGGCGGTGGAACTGGGTCGGGACCATGTGCGTGTGGGTGCAGCGGTGTGCGTCGATCAGCCGGAGCATCTCCTCCGGCGTCCACTTGTCCATCAGCACCAGGGGATGGCCGATGTGCAGGGAAGCGGCCGCGAACTGGAGGACGGCGGTGTGGTAGAGCGGCGAGCAGACGAGGTGGACGTTGTCGTCGAAGGGCCTGATGCCGAAGATGCCGAGGAAGCCGCCGAGATAGGCCTCCTCGGGGAGCTTGCCGGGCAGGGGCCGGCGGATACCGCGCGGGCGGCCCGTGGTGCCCGAGGTGTAGTTCATGACCCAGCCGAGTTCACGGTCGGCGGGCGGCGACTCCGGTTGTCCGGCGAGGAGTTCGGCGTACGGCCGGAAGCCGTCGACCTCGCCGACGGCGTACCGGTGGGTCGCCGGAAGGCCCGCCTCGTCGGCCGCGTGCCGTGCCGCGTCGGCGAAGCGCTCGTGGGCGAGGAGCACCTTGGCGCCCGAGTCGGCGACGATCCAGGCGATCTCGGGGGCGACGAAGTGGTGGTTGATCGGGACCAGGTAGAACCCGGCCTGGCTGGCGGCGAGGTGCGCGGTGAAGAACTCGGCGCTGTTGGGCAGGACGACGGCGAAGGCGTCACCGCGTTCCAGTCCGGCCGCGCGCAGGCCGTGCACGAGCTGGTTGGCGGCGGCGTGCAGGCGGCCCGCGGTCCAGGACGAACCGTCGGGGGCGGTGAGGACCGTGCGTGAGGGGTCCTGGGCGGCCTGGGCCCAGAAGCCCGCGGGGGGTGTGCTCGTCACTGGCCGCTCCTTCCGGCGATGCGGTTGATGCGATCGACGGCTTTCTCGAAGCCGCGGGTGAGGTCGTCGAAGACGGCCTGGACACTGCGTTCGCTGGTCATCCGGCCGACGATCTGGCCGACGGGTGTGCCGAGCAGGGGCTCGACCTCGTACTTCTGGATGCGTGAGACGGCGTCGGCGACCAGCAGGCCCTGGAGGGGCATGGGCAGGGTGCCGGGTCCGTCGGCGGAGTCCCAGGCGTCGGTCCATTCGGTACGGAGCTGGCGTGCGGGTTTCCCGGTCAGGGCGCGGGAGCGGACGGTGTCGCCGGAGCCGGCGGCGAGGAGCTTCTCGATCAGCTTGGGTGAGGGCAGTTCGGCCTCTGTGGTGGTCAGCCATATGGAGCCCAGCCACACACCCTGGGCGCCGAGTGCCAGCGCTGCCGCCACCTGCTGTCCGCTTCCGATGCCGCCGGCCGCCAGCACGGGCAGCGGGTCCACGGCGTCGACGACCTCGGGGGTGAGGACCATGGAGGCGATGTCGCCGGTGTGCCCGCCGGCCTCGTAGCCCTGGGCGACCACGATGTCGATGCCGCCCTCCTTGTGCTTGACGGCGTGCCGGGCGCTGCC
Organism: Streptomyces griseorubiginosus; assembly: GCF_036345115.1. Lineage (GTDB taxonomy): Bacteria > Actinomycetota > Actinomycetes > Streptomycetales > Streptomycetaceae > Streptomyces > Streptomyces griseorubiginosus_C. The sequence continues at coordinate 8,905,132 of NZ_CP107766.1, read as the reverse complement.
CGCGAGGGCGGCCACGAGGACGTTCCGCTCGTGCGCGCGGGCCACCACGTCGGCGGGCGGGGAGCCCAGGGCGTTGGCGAGCAGCCGGATCGGGTAGTCGAAGGCCACGTCCAGCTGGTTGCGGGCGACCTGCTCCATCCAGCCCGTGATGCGCCACCCGGACGCCTCGCCCTCGGCGAGTTCGGGCACGCCGTACTTGGCGAGGGTGTCCTTGACGAACTGCCGGTGACCCTCGGGGATCATCGCCTCGACGTCGGCCTCGGTGACCCCTTCGACCTTCTTGGCGGGCATGACGACGTCCAGGCCGTACGGCTTTCCGTCGACGTGCGCCTCGATCCAGTCGAGGTCGCGTTTGAGTTCGTCGGGGGCCGTGTAGCGGACCGCGCCGAGCACTCCGAAACCGCCGGCCCGGCTGATGGCCGCGGCGACGGCGGGGAACGGCGTGAAGCCGAAGACGGCGTGCTCGACTCCCAGTGTCTTGCTCAGCTCCGTCTGCATGGGCGCAGGATGCCGCAGTCCTCCGGACGACGGAAGAGGTTTTCTGATGCTCCGTCAGATTCGGGTCGGGATCGAGCGGGACTTCGGCCGGTCCGGCTCCGTGGGCCGGGCGCTCAGCCGGGGACGTCCAGCCGCTGGGTGCCGATCACCGACAGCAGCCGCAGCGCCTCCTCGGACCGCGAACCCGGCGTGGCGGTGTAGATAACGACACGCTGGTCGCGGTCGGCGATGTCGAGGACGTCGCAGTTGACGGTGACCGGCCCGACCACGGGATGGTCGAAGGTCTTGCGGAGCGTCGGCGTGTCCGTGACGTCGTGGGCGGCCCACAGCCGAGCGAACTCCTCGCTGCCGTCGAGGAGTTCGGCCACCAGGGCGGTCAGCTCGGGATCGTCGGAATAACGGGCCGCGGCGGCGCGCAGCTGCTGGACCGACGAGCGCGCGAACTCCTCGCCGTCCGACACCCCGTACAGCCGGCGGCCCTCGGGGTGCGGTCCCAGGAACACGCGGCGCACGAGGTTGCGGTCACGGCGGGGAAGCCGGGAGAAGTCCTCCATGAGCGCCGCGGCCAGGTCGTTCCAGGCGATCACCTCATGGGTCGCCGAGATGACGAAGGCGGCGGCCTGCGGCAGCCGGTGCAGCAGGTCCACGATGCTCTGGCGGACCTCGCGGGAGGGGCCGGGCGGCGGGCCCGGCGGGGTGCCGGCGAGGTGGTGGAGGTGGTCGCGCTCGGCGTCCGCCAGCCGCAGCGCACGGGCGACCTGGGCCAGGACCTCGCGGGACGGGCGGGGCGCGCGAGCCTGTTCGAGGCGGGTGTAGTACTCGGTCGAGATGTACGCCAGCTGAGCCACCTCCTCGCGGCGCAGCCCCGGGGTGCGGCGGCGCGGCCCGGCGGGCAGCCCCACGTCGGCGGGGGTGATGCGCTCGCGTCGGCTGCGCAGGAAGTCGGCCAGTTCTCGTCGGTCCACGCCCCCAGTGTGCGCGGACGCCCGGGTGGCCAGCCAGGTACCGCCGGTGCCTGGATGAGCCGTGGCGCCGGGCGCAGGCTCGTCGGCATGGACAACACGACCACCACCACTGCCCTGCTCGCCGACAAGGTCGCCTTCATCACCGGTGCCGGACGTGGCATCGGCGCGGCCGCCGCCCGGCTGTTCGCTCGGGAGGGCGCCCGCGTCCTGCTCGCAGCCCGCACCGAGACCGAACTGAAGGCGGTGACCGAGGAGATCCGGGCCGCCGGCGGCACGGCCGACCACGTCCGCTGCGACCTGGCCGACCCGGACAGCGTCCGCGCCGCCGTGGACCGGGCCGTCGAGCTGTACGGCCGGCTCGACGTCGCCTTCAACAACGGGGCGACCATCCAGCCCCCCGGGCCGATGGACGAGCTGTCCGAGGCGGACTTCGACCGTGTCGTCGCGGTCAACCTCAAGGGCCCCTGGCTCGCCATGAACGCCGAGATCGCGGCGATCCGGGCCACCGCCGGGACGGGCGCGATCGTCAACAACTCCAGCGTGGGCAGCCTGATGGCCAACCCGTGGCTGCCCGCCTACGGCGCCGCCAAGCGGGCGGTCAACAGCCTCACCGCGTCGGCCGCGGCCACGTACGGCCCGGAGGGCATCCGGGTCAACGCCGTCGCCCCTGGCGGCACGATGACCAAGATGATCGACGACTGGGAGGCCGCGACACCGGGCATCCTCGAGCGGCTCGTCGAGCAGACCCCGCTGGGCCGGGGCGCCGACCCGCACGAGATCGCCGAGGCCGCAGCCTGGCTGCTGAGCGACCGGGCCTCGTACGTCACGGGGGTGGTGCTCAGGGTCGACGGCGGAAGCCGGGCCTGACGGACCCGGGGAAGGTCAGTCCCCGAGCTCCGCCAGCACCGCCATCGCCGCGTTGTGCCCCGGCACCCCGCTCACCCCGCCCCCGCGCACCGCGCCCGCCCCGCACAGCAGCACGTTGGCGTGCCGGGTCTCCACGCCCCAGCGGCCGGTGTCCTCCTGGGCGTAAGGCCAGCTCAGCGCGCGATGGAAGATGTTGCCGCCGGGCAGCCTGAGGTCCCGCTCCAGGTCGAGCGGGGTCTTGGCCTCGATGCAGGGCCGGCCGTCCGCGTCGGTGGCCAGGCAGTCGGCGAGCGGCTCGGCGAGGTGGGCGTCGAGCTGGGCGAGAGTCGAGGCGAGGAGTTCCTCGCGTACGGCGTCGTTGTCCCGGTCGAAGAGCCGGGCCGGGGTGTGCAGACCGAACAGCGTCAGGGTCTGGTAGCCCTGCTCGACGAGGTCGGGGCCGAGGATCGTCGGGTCCGTGAGGGAGTGGCAGTAGATCTCGGAGGGCGGGGCGTCGGGCAGCCGGCCGGCGGCGGCCTGGGCGTGGGCGGTGGCCAGCTGCTGGTAGCCCTCGGCGATGTGGAAGGTGCCGGAGAACGCCTCGCGCGGGTCGACCTCGGTGTCCTTGAGCCGCGGGAGCCGCTTGAGGAGCATGTTGACCTTGAGCTGGGCGCCCTCCGCGGGGGTGGGCGGCTCGTCGCCGGTGAGGGCGGCGAGTTCCTGCGGGGAGGCGTTGACCAGGACGTGCCGGGCGCCGACCACGCCCTCGCCGTCGGCGGTGCGGTAACTGACCTCCGCCGCACGCCCGTCCGTGGCGATCCCCACGACCTCGTGCCCGGTGGCGAGGACCGCGCCGGCGTCGCGGGCCGCGCCGGCGAGGGCGTCGGTGAGGGCGCCCATGCCACCGACGGGCACGTCCCAGGCGCCGGTCCCGCCGCCGATCACGTGGTAGAGGAAGCAGCGGTTCTGCGCGAGGGAGGGGTCGTGGGCGTCGGCGAAGGTGCCGATGAGCGCGTCGGTCAGCACGACGCCCCGGACCAGGTCGTCGGAGAAACGCTCCTCCACGGCCACGCCGATCGGCTCCTCGAACAGCACCCGCCACGCCTCCTCGTCGTCCACGCGCAGGCGCAGCTCGTCCCGGGTGGGCAGCGGTTCGGTGAGGGTGGGGAAGATCTTCTTCGCGACGCGGCCCGTCATGTCGTAGAACCGCTGCCACGCCCGGTACTCGCGGTCGCCGCCGGTGAGTTCGGCGAAGGCCTCGCGGGTGCGGCGCTCACCGCCGCCGACGAGGAGTCCGGTGGAGCGGCCGTCGCGTTCCACCGGGGTGTACGACGAGACGTTCCGCGTCCGGACCCGGAAGTCCAGGCCGAGGTCCCGGACGATCTTCCTGGGCAGCAGGCTGACCAGGTAGGAGTAGCGCGACAGACGGGCGTCCACACCGGCGAAGGGCCGCGTGGAGACGGCGGCGCCGCCGGTGTTCCCGAGCCGTTCGAGCACCAGCACGGACCGGCCGGCCCGGGCCAGGTAGGCGGCGGCGACCAGGCCGTTGTGGCCCCCGCCGACGATGACGGCGTCGTAGCTCCGGTGCAGTCCCTCGTGTGCAGGCATGGTTCTTCGTAACACGTGATGATCTAGGTCGGCCAGAGGTGCGCGGCACCCGGCCGTCACCCCGCGCCCGTGGCCCGCTGCTGTCTCAGGGCCGCCACTCTGCGGTAGAGCTCGACCGCCTCCGCGCCCCGGCCGAGCTGTTCGAGGCAGTGGGCCTCGTCGTTGCGGCTGGCGAGGGTGTCGGGGTGGTCGGCGCCGAGGACGTGCTCGCGGGCGGCGGCCACTCTGCGGTACTCGGTGAGGGCGTCCGTCCAGCGGCCGAGCCAGCCCAGGCCCACGGCGACCTCGCGCCGGCTGACCAGGGTGTCGGGGTGGTCGGCGCCGAGGACGCGCTCGCGGATCGCGCACACGTCACGGGACTCGGCGAGCGCCTCCTCCCAGCGGCCGAGGCGACCGAGGTTGACGCCGAGTCCGTGGCGGGCGCGCAGGGTCTCGGGGTGGGCGGGGCCGTGGATACGGGTGCGGTCCTCGATCAGGTCGCGGTAGAGCTGGAGGGCGTCCGCGCTGCGGCCGAGGCGGCCGAGGCTGATGCCGACCTCATAGCGGGCGGCGAGGGTGTCGGGATGGTCGGGGCCGAGGGCCTGGGCACGGGCCTCGGCGACCTCGTGGTAGGTCTGGAGGGCCTCGCCCCAGCGGCCCAACTGGCCCAGCGCGTAGGCGACTTCGTAGCGGGTGACCAGGGTGTCGGGGTGGTGGGGGCCGAGCACCCGGGCACGGGCGGCGGCCACCTCGCAGGCCATGCGGTAGGAGTCCTCCAGGCGGCCGAGCCTGCTGAGGTTGAAGGCGAGGTTGTGGCGGCAGCGCAGGGTGTCGGGGTGGTCCGGGCCCATCTGGCGTTCCCTGGCCGCGAGGACCGAGTTGTAGACCTGGTGGGCGTCGAAGTGCCGGCCCAACTGGCCGAGCACGTACGCCATTTCCTGGCGGGCGGCGAGGGTGTCGGGGTGGTCGGCGCCGAGGGTGCGGGTCCTGCTCGCGGCCACGTGCTTGTACTCGCGCAGGGCGTCGGCGGCGCGGCCGGTGCGGCTGAGGGTGAACGCGACCTCGTAACGGCTGGCCAGCGTGTCGGGGTGGTCAGGGCCGAGCAGGTGCTCGCGTTCGGCGGCGACCGCGCGGTGCACCTCGCCGGCCTCCGCCCAGCGGCCGAGGCGGCCCAGGCTCAGTCCCGCGTTGTGCCGTCCGGCGAGCGCGGTGATCGCCTGCGGGGACGGCACGGGCGGCTCCTCCGGTGCCGGGTGCTCGGTGCGGCCCGTGGCGGGGCGGGCGATCCACTCGCCGGTCAGGCCCGCTCCGGCGTCCGGGGGCGTGAGGGCGAGGCCCGCGCCGGTGGCCTTGTGGCCGGTGGTCATGCCGCGGGTCCAGGAGGGCAGCCGGGTCTCGCGGGGGCGCTCCGGTTCGGGCGGGCGGAAGTCGGGCTGCGGGGTCACCACGGTCGGCACGTACGCCGGTGTCGTACGGCCCAGAGTGATCCGGCGCCCCAACTCGCGCGCGTCGTGCGGACGTTGCTCGGGGCGTTTGGCCAGCAGGTCCAGGATGACCTTGTCCAGGTACTCGGGGAGTTCGGCGCGGTGGCTGCGCGGCGGCCGGGGCGGGGTGTCGCGGTGGCCGACGAGGATCGCCCAGGCGTCCCCCAGGTCGAACGGCGGCACCCCGGTGGCGATCTCGTACAGCACGCACCCCAGGGAGTACAGGTCGCTGCGCTGGTCGACCTCCGAACCCCCTATCTGCTCGGGCGACATGTAGTGCGGGGTGCCCATCGCGATGCCGGTGCCGGTGAGCCGGGAGGTGAAGCCGATGTCGTGGCCGAGGCGGGCGATGCCGAAGTCGCAGATCTTCACGGTGCCGTCGGTGAGCCGGACGATGTTCGCGGGCTTGAGGTCCCGGTGCACGATGCCCTGGCGGTGGGTGTAGGCGAGTGCGGCGGCGACCTGGTCGGCGATCTCGACGACGTCGGCGACGGGCAGCGGGTGCTGTTTGTTGTCCTCCAGGAGCTGGCTGAGATTGCGGCCCTCCAGGAGCTCCATCACCAGGTAGAGCACCCCGTCGGACTCGCCGAAGTCATGGACGACGGTCACCCCGCGGTGGCTGAGCGCCGCGGCCACGCGTGCCTCGCGACGGAACCGCTCCCTCAGGACCCGGGTGAAGGTCTGGTCGTGCTGCCCGCCCAGCGGCTTGAGGCACTTCACGGCGACGTGCCGGCCCAACGACTCGTCACGGGCCCGCCACACCTCGCCCATGCCGCCGCGCCCGATCAGATCGAGCAGTCGGTACCGCCCCTGGATGAGCCTGCTGTCCCCCATCTCCTGCGACCGCCCCCGTCGAAACTCGCCCCGCCCTCCCCTGGCCCGTCCAGTATGGCGACCTGTCGTCCGACTTTGTACGGGGCGGGCCGGGAGCCGGGACCGAGCCGGGCCATGGCGCGCAGGATGTGCTTGGGCGGGAGTTGCCAGCGCAGACGTGCGGGAACGCAGCGCAGCAGGGTGCCGGTGGCACGCAACTGACGGGTGACGGTGGTGGGTTCGGGGGCTTTCCGGCCGTACAGCTCGTGGGCGTACGGCGGCAGGGCGGCGTACGCCAGCTGCGCCACGCGCCGCCACAGCACCTCGCGCGCCGGGACGAGGAGGGGGTGCGTCGGCGGGCGGAGCAGGAAGTCGTCCACTTCGCGGGCCTCGGGCGTAGCCGCGAGTTCGGGGAGCACCTTGTCGAAGTAGGCGGCCATCTCGGCCTGGTTCGCGGGGACGGCGTCGGGGTCCAGGCCGACCAGGCGGGCGCTGACCCGGTGTTCCGCTATGTAGCGGTCGGCCTGCTCCTCGGTGAGGCGGAATCCGGAGCGCCGGGCTACCTGGAGGTAGGAGTCGATCTCGGCGCAGTGCACCCACAGCAGGAGTGCGGGTTCGTCGACGCCGTAGCGTTCGCCGGTGTCGGGGTCGGTCGCGCCGAGCATGGTGTGGATCTTGCGGACGCGGGCGCCGGCCTTCTCGGCGGCCTCGGTGGTGCCGTAGGTCGTGGTGCCGACGAAGTGGGCGGTGCGCATCAGCCGGCCCCAGGCGTCGCGGCGGAAGTCCGAGTTCTGCATGACGCCGCGCACCGCGCGCGGGTGCAGGGCCTGGAGGTAGAGCGCGCGGACGCCGGCGACCCACATCATCGGGTCGCCGTGCAGCTGCCAGGTCACCGAGTCCGGTGTGAAGAGCCCGGGATCGGCCGCCTCGAAGTCCGCTGTGTCCGCCATACGCGCAGGCTAACGCCGTACCCGCGGCATACCCAGGCCGATCCACGAGATGATCTCGCGCTGGATCTCGTTGTTGCCGCCGCCGAAGGTGAAGATGACGGCCGAGCGGTAGCCGCGCTCCAGTTCGCCGTGCAGGACCTCGCCCACCGAGCCCTCCTTGAGCGCGCCGGCCGCCGCGACGATCTCCATGAGCCACGCGTAGGCGTCCCGGCGGGCCTCGGAGCCGTAGACCTTGACGGCGGAGGCGTCCTGGGGGGTGAGGGTGCCGTCCTGGACGGCGTTCACCATGCGCCAGTTGAGGAGCTTGAGCGCGTCGAGCCGGGTGTGGGTCTGGGCGAGGCGGCGGCGCACCCACGGCAGGTCGATCACCCGGCGGCCGTCGGCGAGCTTGGTCTCCATGGCCCAGCGCTGGACGTTCTGGAGGGCGCGGATGGCCATGGTGCCGTGGGCGGCGAGGGTGACCCGCTCGTGGTTGAGCTGGTTGGTGATCAGCCGCCAGCCCCGGTTCTCCTCACCGACGCGGTGGGAGACGGGGACCCGGACGTTCTCGTAGTAGCTGGCCGTGGTGTCGTGCGAGGCGAGGGTGTTGATGACGGTGCAGGAGTAGCCGGGGTCGGTGGTCGGCATCAGGAGCATGGTGATGCCCTTGTGCGGCGGGGCGTCCGGGTCGGTGCGCACGGCGAGCCAGACCCAGTCGGCGGTGTCGCCGTTGGTGGTCCAGATCTTGTGCCCGTTGACGACGTACTCGTCCCCGTCGCGCACCGCGCGGGTCTTCAGGGAGGCGAGGTCGGTGCCCGCGTCGGGCTCGCTGTAACCGATGGCGAAGTCGATCTCGCCGGAGAGGATGCGGGGCAGGAACCAGGACTTCTGCTCCTCGGTGCCGTACTGCATGATCGTCGGCCCGACGGTGTTGAGCGCCATGAGCGGCAGCGGTACGCCGGCCTGGGCGGCCTCGTCGAAGAAGATGAACTGTTCCATCGCGGTCAGGCCGCGGCCGCCGTACTCCTCGGGCCAGCCCACCCCGAGCCAGCCGTCGGTGCCGAGGCGGCGGATGGTGTCGCGGTAGAAGCGCTTCTGGGCGTCCCGGTCGGTGAAGCGGGCGTGTGCGTTGTCCGGGACCAGTTCCGCGAAGTAGGTGCGCAGTTCGGTGCGCAGCCGCTGCTGCTCGGGCGTGTGGTCGAGATGCACGGCGCCTCCAGGCTCCCCGGGACCGGTCCTGACGGCGCACACGGTAGAACGTGTTCCAGTAATTGGGAACGGTCAGGGGAGGGTCCGTCCGGCGCGGGAGCGCTCTCTCAGAGGCTTCGCCGTCTCAGAGGAGGGTCGCCATGAAGTCCGTGCACGCCTGGGCGCACTCGCGGCACGCCTTGGCCGCGTCCTCGGCGCCGGCGTGCCGGTCCATGACCTGCGCGCACTCCAGGCACACCGAGCGGCACCACTCCAGCTGGACGCGGATGCCGGCCTCGTCGAGGTGGTTCTCCTCGGAGAGCACACGGCAGGTCGCGTCGCACACCTCGGCGCACATGATGCCCTTGCGGCGCAGTAGTTCCTGTTCCTCGGTCCCGTCCGGATCGACCAGGCTCGCACGCAGCGCGCAGGCGCGCGCGCACTCGGTGCACGCCTGGGCACACGCGAAGCGGTCCTCCAGGAACCGGAAGAGCTCCTGCTGGGAAGTCGAAGTCGTCACGGGGGTCGGGTAGCCGGGGCCCGGGTCGCCAAACCCCCGGGTTCGGGGTGTTCACGCCGTTCGGGGGCCGGTCGGTTCGCCGGGGGCGCCCGGGGTACTCGCGTGGCATGAACCAAGCCCTGAACACCGAATGGATGGACATGGCGGCGGGCCGGGGCGGCCTCGCGGCCGGAGTGATCGCCGCGGGTGTGGTGGTCGTGGCGGTGCTGATCGGCGCCTTCTGGCTGGGCTCCCGGGTCAGGCGCCGCGAGTCGCCTCCGCCCACTCCCGACGAGCAGCCGAGGCTGCCCGAGAGCGGACCGGTCCGTGAGGTCAGGGAGCACCGGGAGGCCGACGAGGTGCCGCGGAGCGACACCCGCCTGACACCGCACGAACTGCCGAACCACGGCAACAGCCCGACCCGGACGGGCTCCTCCGGAGACCGCCCGCGCTGGGACGAGGGCAGCAGCGGGTCCTTCGGCAGCGGGGGGCCCGGGGGCGGCTGACGCCGGACCGGGTGCGGGTTACCCCGCACCGCCGGGTCTCCCCGTCGCCGCACCCCTGGAGGCTGTCGCCGCACTCCTGGAGGCTTGTCGCGGCATCCCTGGAGGCTTGTCGCCGCATCCCTGGAGGCTGTCGCGGCATCCCCGCAGGAGTGATCCTCCGCACCGCTGGAGGCGGTCGCCCGCTCACTCACCGAGCCGGGCGGCCGCCTCCAGCAGCAGTGCGTGCACGAAGGCCTGCGGGAGGTTGCCGCGCAGCTGGCGCTGGGCGATGTCGAACTCCTCCGCGTACAGGCCCGACGCCCCGCAGGCCCCGCGGTTGCGTTCGAACCAGCGGTACGCCTCGACGCTGCGGCCCTGCTGGTGCTCCGCGAGCGCCATCACGAACCCGCACAGCAGGAAGGCTCCCTCGGCCTCCTCCAGGGGCCGGTCGTCGTGGCGGAAGCGGTAGAGGAAGTGGTCGTCGGCCAGGTCACGGCGGCACGCGGCGAGGGTGGCCCGGGTGCGCGGGTCGGCGGCGGGCAGGGCGCCGCGTACGCCGGGCAGCAGCAGGGCCGCGTCCACGGCCGGGTCGTCGGGGGTGCGCTGCCAGTGGCCGTCGGGGTGGCGGCAGGTCCGCTCGGCCGCGTCGAGGAGGGTGTCCGCCAGGGTGGTGCAGGTCTCGGCGAGCGGGTGGCGGGGCGCCGCCCCGGCGACGGCACGCAGGCCCGCGACACAGATGAGCCTGCTGTGGGTCCAGTGCCGGTCGTCCAACTCCCAGATTCCCGCGTCCGGTTGACGCCAGCGGTCGGCGATGGCCCGGACGCCGGTCTCCGCGGCCTTCCAGTGGCCCTCGTCCAGGCGACCGTGGCGTTCGGCGGCCGCGAGCAGCAGGAGGGCCTCGCCGAAGCAGTCGAGCTGAAACTGGTCCCCCACCTGGTTGCCGACACGGTCGAAGCCGCCCGGATAGCCGGGCAGGTCGAGGTCACGCTGGGCGGGGACGGGGTCGCCGTGCACGGTGTAGGCGGGCACCAGGCGGGGACCGTCCGCGTGCAGGCGTGCGGTGACGAAGTCGACGGCGGCGTCGAGGAGGACATGCTCGCCTGCGGCGGCAGCGGCCTGTCCGGCGTAGCTCTGGTCGCGGATCCACACGTACCGGTAGTCGTAGTTGCGCCCCTCCTCCGCGCGCTCGGGCAGGCTGGTCGTCGCCGCCGCGACCATGCCGCCGCCCCGCGTGGTGAGACCGCGCAGGACGGCGTACGCCCGGCGCGCGTCACGGGGCGCGACGGTGTCGTCGAGCGCGGGGACCGCCTCGCGCCAGGCGGCCTCGGTGGCCGCCCAGGTCCGCCGGGGCTCCGGTAGGTCGGCCGGCAGCGGGGACGTGGCGCACTCCAGGACCAGGTCGTGCCGCTCGCCGGGCCGCAGCTCGATGTCGAGGGTCAGCCCGTGCTCGCCGGGGACCGCTCCCGGCGCGCCCTGCCAGCGCAGACGGTGCCGTCCGGTGCGCAGCTCCCATACGCCGTCGTCGCCGCGGCGGACGGAGTCGAGCTCCGCGGCGCCGTAGTCACCGTGCGGGTCGAGGAGCACGGTGAGGCGGGCGGGGCCGTCGACCGCGCGCAGCTGCCGCAGCAGGACGAGCCGGTCCGGGTCGCCGGGGAAGGCCAGTGCCTCGCGGCACTCGACGATTCCCCGGTCGGTGACCCAGCGGCTGCGCCAGATCAACGTGCCTTCCTCGTAGTAGCCGCCGAAGACGTAACGCCCCCGCGGGGTGATGGCGTACGCACCCCGCCCGCCGACCAGAGCGGCGCAGACCGCGTCGTCGTGCCAGGCAGGAGCGCACAACCACCCGATGACACCGTCGGGCCCGATGAGCGCCCCACGCTCACCGTCCGCCAGCAGCGCGTAGTCGTGCAGCGCGTGGGGTGGATGGAGGGTGGTCATGGCGCACGGGTACCCCGGGGGCGGGGAGATCAACGGGAGGGCCGGGTCGGAACCGCCGGGGTGAGGGGATCGGGGAGAGATGGTCAACTGCTATTCCGCTCCAGGACGTTGACCCGCCCCTCGGGCCCCAGCAGAATGAGCCCGCACCGCTTGAGAGCGCTCTCAGAGCCCCTGGCCCGCACCTCCGAGGAGTCCCATGACCGGCAGTCCCCGCCACCCCCTCAGCCGCCGTACGCTCATCGGGACCGGCCTCGGAGCCGTGGCGCTCACCGCGGTCGGCACCGTTCCGGCCCGGGCGGCACAGGGCGCGTCCGGCGCGTCCGCGGTCTCGGCGCCGGGCCGCGCGCGGGCCTTCCTCGCCGCCGCCATGGACGCCTACCCGGACCACGGCACGATCCGGCTCACCCAGAGCTACACGGACCAGGCGGGCCTGTTCAGCACCGCGTTCACCTACGACAACGCCCTCGCGATCCTGGCCCACCTCGCCTCCCCCGCGGGCCGCTCCCGTGCCGTGGCCCTCGGTGACGCACTGCTGTACGCCCAGGCCCACGACCCGGGGTACGACGACGGCCGACTGCGGCAGGCCTACAACGTCGGGCCGTACACCTTCTACGACGGCTCCCCGCAGCCTGACGGGTTCGTGCGGGCGGACGGTACGGCCAACGTCGGTACGCAGTTCGGCTTCACCGGTACCGCCGTGGGCGACATGGCGTGGGCCGGTATCGCGCTCGGCGCGCTCGCCGCGCGGACCGGTGAGCGGCGCTTCCTCACCGGCGCGGTGCGGATCGGCGAGTGGATCGAGCGGGTCGGGCGGACCGACGAGCCGCTCGGCGGGTACAAGTTCGGCGTCAACGGGGCCGACGAAAAACTGCCGTTCACCTCGACCGAGCACAACACCGACCTGGTCGCGCTGTTTGGACGGCTGGCCCGGCTCACCGGGGACCGGGTGTGGCGGGAGCGCCGGGCGCGGGCCCGGGCCTTCGTCGAGAAGATGTGGGAGCCGGCGGGCGGCTTCTTCTACACCGGCACCAACGACGGCGTGACGATCAACAGGTCGCCGATCCCGGAGGACACCCAGACCTGGACCCACCTCGCCCTCTCCTCCCCGGCCCACGCCCGCTCCCTCGACTGGGCCGCGTCCGGGCTGGCCGTCCTGGACACCGCGGACCGGCCCAACAGCACCGTCCCGGCCGGTCAGTCCTACCCGGGCGTCACCTTCAGCTCCGCGAGCCTGCTGGCGAACGAGGCCGCCCCGATAGCCGAGGGGCAGCCCAGGCCGGACCGCAACGGGGTCTGGTTCGAGGGCACCGCCCATCTCGCCCTCGCCCTGCGCGACCGGGGCGCGGGCGGCGACGAGAAGCGCGCCCGCCGGCTCCTCGGCTCGATCGAACGCGCGCAGGATCTCCTCGGCGCAGAGCAGACCGTCGGTGGCACACCGCTCCCCGCCCGCTCCGGAGTGGTCTCGGCGAGCAGCCCCCTCGACACGGGCTTCGGGTTCGGCTACTACCCCTACCGGCACACGGGTGCCACGGCGTGGTACCTCCTGGCCGCGTCCCGGGCCAATCCCCTGCGGGCCTGAGCCCGGGGCGCACGCCGGGACGGTTCAGGGGGTGAGGAGGGTCTTGACGGCGCGGCGTTCGTCCATGGCCTTGTAGCCCTCGGCGACCTGGTCGAGCGGGAGGGTGAGGTCGAAGACCTTGCCGGGTTCGATACGGCCGGACAGGACCCGCTCGATGAGGTCGGGCAGGAAGCGGCGCACGGGGGCGGGGCCGCCGCGCAGGCCGACGTGGGAGAAGAACAGCTCCTGGCCGTCCACGGCGACCTCGTGCGGGACGCCGACGAAGCCGACGTTGCCGCCGGGCCGGGTGGAGTGCAGGGCCTGGCTCATCGACTCGGCGGTGCCCACGCACTCCAGCACGCTGTCGGCGCCGATGCCGCCGGTGAGGTCCTTGACGCGGGCGACGCCGTCCTCGCCGCGCTCGGTGACGATGTGGGTGGCGCCGAACTCCAGGGCCAGCTTCTGCCGGGACTCGTGCCGGCTCATGGCGATGATCCGCTCGGCCCCGAGTTCCTTCGCGGCGATGACCCCGCACAGCCCGACCGCCCCGTCCCCGACCACGACAGCGGTCGAGCCGGGCTCGACCCCGGCTGCCACGGCGGCGTACCAGCCGGTGCCCATCACGTCGGAGACGGCCAGCAGGCTGGGCACGAACTCGGCTCCGGGGTGATCCTCGGTGGCGACCAGGGTGCCGTGGGCGTTGGGGATGCGCACGTACTCGGCCTGGCAGGTGCTCATGAACTCCCGGTTCAGACAGGAGGACTGCCAGCCGTTGCGGCAGTTGGCGCAGGTGTTGTCGGAGGTGGCGAAGGAGCCGACCACGAACTGGCCCGGCCTGACGTTGTCCACCGCGCTGCCGACCTCCTCGACGACGCCGACGTACTCGTGCCCCATGGGGTGCGGGTCGCCGATGGGTTCCGCGCCGCGGTAGGCCCACAGGTCCGAGCCGCACACACAGGTGGCGACGGTACGGATGACCGCGTCCGTCGGCTTCAGGATCCTCGGGTCGTCGAGCTGCTCGAAACGGACGTCTCCGGGAGCGTGGATGACTGCGCCTCGCATGATGGTGCTTCCTTCGGTTCGCGGTCGGTTCGCCATCGAGCCTCACACGCGAGGGCGTGCGCGAACAGCGGAGGAACGCATCCCTGGGAGGCGCGGATCCTGGGAGAAAACTCTCCCCCCTTGAGGCGGTGCGATCGGTGCCATCCTGGGAGGCATGACCAGCAACGTTCCCCTCAATGAGCTGGGAGAATTCCTCAGGAAGCGCCGCTCGGAGCTGAGCCCGCGCACCGTCGGACTGCCCGAGCAGGGCGGCCCCCGCCGGGTCGCCGGACTGCGCCGTGAGGAGGTCGCCCAGCTCGCCTCGATCAGCACCGACTACTACACCCGGCTGGAGCAGGGCCGGATGCAGGCCTCGGCTCCCGTGCTGGACGTCCTCGCCCGGGTGCTCCATCTGGACGACGACCAGCGGTCGTACCTCTTCCAGCTGGCCGGCAAGCCCGTGGGCCGTACCCGCAACCGGGGCCGGCAGAAGGTGCAGCCGCAGTTGCAGCGGGTCCTGGACGACCTGACGGCCACGCCGGCCCTGGTCCAGGGGCGGCGCGGGGACATCCTGGCCTGGAACTCGCTGGCGGCGGCGCTGGTCACCGACTTCTCCCGCCTCCCGGAGAAGCACCGCAACTATCCCCGGATCCAGTTCACCGACCGGGCGATGCGGACTCTGTACGCCGACTGGGAGACATCGGCGCAGATCTCCGTGGCGCAGCTGCGGATGGAGGCGGCGAAGTATCCCGAGGACCCGCGGCTGATCGAGCTGGTGGGTGAACTGTCGCTGCGCGACCAGCAGTTCGCCCAGTGGTGGGGTGAGCACCGGGTCGCGGGCCGCACGGTGGGCACCAAGACCCTCAACCATCCGGTGGTGGGGGAACTCGTCCTGGACTGGGACACCCTGACGGCGAACATGGACCCCGACCAGCACCTGACCGTGTGGACGGCGGCCCCGGGCTCCCCGACCCACGACCGCCTGCGCATCCTCGCCTCCTGGGCCGCCGAGCAGAACATGGCGGCCTCCTCACCGGTCGGCTGACCGGGAGCGGGCGGGGGCGGACGGAGGCAGGGGCGGACGGGACCGGTCGGCCGGTTACGCCCCGCCCCGGCCCGACTCGGAGACGTTCGTGGCCAGGAGGCGGAGCAGGCCGCGGGCCTGGTCGAACTGCGTCGGGGTCAGGCCCATGGCGTCGCCGATGGCCTTCGGGATGGTCCGGGCACGCTCACGAAGCTGGGCACCCTGGTCGGTGAGGGTGACGAGGACGGTGCGCTCGTCGTCCGGGCGCCGCTCCCGGCGGACCAGACCGGCCGATTCCAGACGCTTGATCAGCGGGGTGAGGGTGCCGTAGTCGAGCTGGAGGGCGGCTCCGATGTCCTTGATGGGAACCGTGTCGTGCTCCCACAGCACCAGGAGCACCAGGTACTGGGGGTAGGTCAGCCCGAACTCCTCCAGGAGCGGCCGGTAGCGGTTGGTCACCGCACGGGAGGCCGCGTACAGGGCGAAGCACAGCTGATCGTCCAGGAGCAGGGAGAAGTCCTGCTCGGTGCCCGTCTCCGCACTGCCCATGGCGGCCTCCTCCTCAGGGTCCTACGCGATCAGTATCCGAGCCACCCTAAACCACCGATGACAAAATTTCCACGTGCCAGATTTACTTGTGCACGAGGTAATCGCGTCATAGGCTTCTGGTCGTGGACAGGGCACCCCGCCCGCTCCGCGACACGAACAAGGAGTCCGCCATGAGCGACTACACCCCGACCGCCCCGGTTCTGGAGCCCGCCGCGGCCGAGTTCGCCGCCGCCACCGCCAATCCGCCGTACCTGTTCGACCTCGGGCCCGCGGAGGGCCGCAAGGCCGTCGACGAGGTCCAGTCCGGCGACATCGCCAAGCCGCAGGTGGACGAGGAGTGGATCACGGTCACGGGCGGCCCGACCGGCACGGTCCGCGCCAGGATCGTCAAGCCCGCCGGAGCCGGCGGCACCCTGCCGGTGATCCTCTACATCCACGGCGCCGGCTGGGTCTTCGGCAACGCCCACACCCACGACCGCCTGGTCCGCGAACTGGCCGTCGGCGCCGGCGCGGCCGTCGTCTTCCCCGAGTACGACCTCTCCCCCGAGGCCCGCTACCCCGTCGCCATCGAGCAGAACTACGCCGTCGCCCAGTGGATCGTCCGCGACGGCGCCGGCAAGGGGCTGGACGCCACCCGCGTCGCCGTGGCCGGCGACAGCGTGGGGGGCAACATGAGCGCCGCCCTCACGCTCATGGCCAAGGAGCGGGGCGATGTGAGCCTCGTGCAGCAGGTGCTGTTCTACCCCGTCACCGACGCGGCGTTCGACACCCCGTCGTACCGCCAGTTCGCCGAGGGCTACTTCCTGCGGCTCGACGCCATGCAGTGGTTCTGGGACCAGTACACGACCGACCCCGCCCGGCGGGCGGAGATCACCGCCTCCCCGCTGCGCGCCACGACCGAGCAGCTCACGGGCCTGCCCCCGGCCCTCGTCGTCACCGCCGAGGCCGACGTCCTGCGCGACGAGGGCGAGGCCTACGCCAACAAGCTCCGCCAGGCCGGCGTCCCCGTCACGGCCACCCGCTACCAGGGCATCATCCACGACTTCGTCATGCTCAACGCCCTGCGCGGCACGCACGCCGCCGAGGCCGCGATCACCCAGGCGGTGACGGTCCTCCGCACCGCCTTCGCCGAGAGCCGGGCCTGAACCGAAGACGTGGCTCCGCCGGCTGTCGGGGCCGGCGGGAGCCCGGACGATGTCTGACGGGCGGCGGACCATGGTGCTTCACCCCCTGGCAGGGAAGCCGAGTTCACCCACGCGGGACAGGGCCTTCGAAAGGGCTCGGCGACCTCGCCCTGCCCGACGCGGGGCCCCGCACCCCCGAGGGGCGTCGGGCACCTCCCGGCACAGTCGCGGCCGCGCACCGCGACCGTCCCGCCGCCGCCATGCGATCACGCCCCGCCGCACCCCGTCCGACCACGCCCAGGAGCGGTCGCGCACGTGACCTTCGGTGCCTCAAGGTCGATACTGCCGACAGCAGCGCCCGACGACCGAACACAGAACTGACAGTGGCCCACAGGACAGCGACGACCCAGGCCGGACGCCCGTCCCTCAGGCTCATCAGGAGGCACTCATGAAGATGATCATCAACGTCCCGGAAACCGTCGTCGCGGACGCCCTGCGTGGCATGGCGGCGGCCCATCCGGAGCTGACCGTGGACGTCGAGAACCGCGTGATCGTACGGCGGGACGCACCCGTGGCCGGAAAGGTCGCCCTGATCTCCGGTGGCGGGTCCGGGCACGAGCCCCTGCACGGCGGTTTCGTGGGACCCGGCATGCTCTCCGCGGCCTGCCCGGGCGAGGTGTTCACCTCGCCGGTGCCGGACCAGATGGTGCGGGCGGCGGCCGCCGTGGACAGCGGGGCCGGGGTGCTGTTCATCGTGAAGAACTACACGGGTGACGTGCTCAACTTCGACATGGCGGCCGAACTCGCCGAGGACGAGGGCATCCAGGTCGCCAAGGTCCTCGTGAACGACGATGTCGCCGTCACCGACAGTCTCTACACGGCCGGCCGGCGCGGCACCGGCGCCACCCTGTTCGTGGAGAAGATCGCGGGCGCCGCGGCGGACGAAGGACAGCCGCTGGAGCGGGTGGAGGCTATCGCCCGGCAGGTCAACGAGAACTCCCGGAGTTTCGGCGTCGCCCTCAGCGCCTGCACCACGCCCGCCAAGGGCAGCCCGACCTTCGATCTGCCTGCCGGCGAGCTGGAGTTGGGGGTCGGCATCCATGGTGAGCCCGGCCGGGAGCGGCGCCCGATGATGACCTCCCGGGAGATCGCCGACTTCTCGGTGCACGCGATCCTGGACGACATGAGCCCGCGCAATCCCGTGCTCGTCCTGGTCAACGGCATGGGTGCCACCCCGCTGCTGGAGCTGTACGGCTTCAACGCCGAGGTGCAGCGGGTGCTCGCCGACCGCGGGGTAGCCGTCGCCCGCACCCTGGTCGGCAACTACGTGACCTCGCTCGACATGGCGGGCGCCTCCGTCACCCTGTGCCAGGTGGACGAGGACCTGCTGCGGCTGTGGGACGCGCCGGTGCGGACACCGGGGCTGCGCTGGGGAGTGTGAGCAGGCGATCAACGTACCGACCACGCAAGGAGATCCAGTGCTCGACGCCGACTTCTTCCGCCGTTGGATGACGGCGACCGCCGCGTCCGTCGACCGTGAGGCGGAGCGGCTCACCGACCTCGACTCCCCCATCGGGGACGCCGATCACGGCAGCAACCTCCAGCGCGGGTTCACCGCGGTGACCGCGACCCTGGAGAAGGAGGCCCCGGGCACCCCGGGCGGGGTCCTCACCCTCGCCGGGCGCCAACTCATCTCGACGGTCGGGGGCGCTTCGGGGCCCCTGTACGGGACGCTGCTGCGGCGGACCGGAAAGGCGCTCGGGGACGCCACCGAGGTCAGCGCGGAACAGCTCACCGAGGCGCTGCGGGCGGGCGTGGAGGCGGTCATGACGCTGGGCGGGGCCGCGACGGGCGACAAGACCATGATCGACACGCTGGTGCCCGCCGTCGACGCGCTCGGCACCGGCTTCGCCGCGGCGCGCACCGCCGCCGAGCAAGGGGCCCTGTCCACCACACCGTTGCAGGCGCGCAAGGGCCGGGCGAGTTATCTCGGCGAACGCAGCATCGGGCACCAGGACCCGGGCGCCACCTCGGCTGCCCTCCTGATCGCGGCTCTCGCGGAGGCGGCCGGTGAGTGACGTGGCATCGGTCGGGATCGTGCTGGTGTCGCACAGCGCCGAAGTCGCCTCTGCCGTCGCGGAGTTGGCGAAGGGACTCGCGGGTGGCGGCACCGAGGTGCCGGTCGCCGCGGCGGGCGGCACCGAGGGCGGCGGGCTCGGTACGAGCGCGGAGCTGATCGCCGCTGCGGCCGCGTCCGTGGACCGGGGCGCCGGGGTCGCCGTGCTGACCGACCTCGGCAGCGCGGTGCTCACCGTCAAGGCACTCCTGGCGGAGGGCGACGAACTCCCGGACGGCACCCGCCTGGTGGACGCCCCCTTCGTCGAGGGAGCGGTGGCCGCGGTGGTCACGGCGGCCACCGGGGCCGACCTCGCGGCGGTGGAGGCGGCCGCGGCGGAGGCGTACAGCTACCGGAAGGTCTGACGAACCACCACCCGGAGGACGGGCCCGGCAGCCGCCGGGCCCGTTCACCCCTTGGGATCTGCCGCTGGTCCGCCCTGTACGAACTCCCGGGCCAGCCGCTCCCCCAGCGTCACGGCGGCCTCGTGGTCCTCGATCGGCTTCACCCGGGAGTCCTTGAAGACGATGTAGGTGACACCGGAGGGCACACCGCCGCCGTGCGGGTCCGGGCGGATGCCGAGCGCCTTCGCGGTCGCGTAGGACGCCTCGCCGATGATGCCGCTCGGGCCCACGTCCCCGACGACGGCGTACTGCACCCGGTCCTCGTACACGACGGCGGCGACCGCCCCGCCGTGCACCCCGTGGGCGCGGTAGTCCCAGATCGGGCTCGGAGTCGGGACCACGATGTACGGCAGCTTCTCGGCACTCAGATAGCGGCCGTCGGACTGCTCGTAGGCGGTGGCGTCCGAGAAGAGGGGGTCGGTAAGGCTGTTGCACTGGCGACCCGGCCTGCCGTCGCAGTCGATGTCCATGTCGGCCGTCCAGAACACGGCCTCCTCGGTGCCGCAGACCGGGACGGTCGCGGGCCTGTCCTCGTCGGTGCGGTAGCGGCCGCGCGAGACGGGGGTGCAGTCCCGCACCCGGGCCAGCAGGTCCGCGGCCGGGACCGTGCCCTCGCGCCGCACCACCGGCTCCGTGCGGGCGGTGGCGAGCTCCATGGCCGGGGCCGCCGTGGGGGCGAGCAGAGCGGCGCTTGCCGCGGCCAGCGTCAGCGACTGGACACGCACGATAAGGGACCTCTCCTCGGCGGCATTGACGAGCACGCAGCCCAATCTGATGCGCTTTCAACCGAGCGGCCACCGCAGGTGGTCCGGACGGGGCAGGGGCCGGGAACCGGGGCCGTCGACGGACCCCGGCCTCCCGGCCACCCGTACGGCGCGGGAACAGCGACGACAGCGGTCCGCGCCACCAGCACGAATTCCCCTTGCCTCGTGGAGAGTTCGGCCGCGAAGGGCTTCAGCATACGTAACCGTCCCGAGCCCGGCCCACGAGTTCGCCCCCTTGCCGCGGGCCCACCACCGGCGCCATATTGGTCCGGACCATTGCCGTGGTGTCGCCCGGGGAGGCAGAGTCGTGCGAGGCGTACCCGTCCCCCTGGCCCTGTGCGCGGCGCTCGTGTTCGTCGGTTCCTGCGGGTGGGGCGGTCCGGACGAGGCGGAGCGCGGTCGGCTGCCCGCAGCTCCGGTGGGCGTCACGGCGGCCGCGGGCAGCGCGACGAGCGTGCATGTGATGTGGAACGCCGTCGACGCGAGGGTCGAGCGCTACGAGGTGTATCGCGGCACTACAAAGATCCGTGATGTCCCCGGTGCACAGCACATGGTGGATGTCACCAGGCTCCGGCCCGGCACCCCGTATGTCTTCACCGTCCGGGCCCGCGACGCCGAGGGGCGTCTCGGCCCGCCGAGCCGGCAGGTACGGGCGACGACTCCCGCGGCCACGGCGGCGGACCGCTCCGCCCCGACCCGGCCCGGCGAGCTGCGCGGCCGGACGGCGGGCAGCCGGGCCGTCCAGCTGAGCTGGGCCGCCTCTTCGGACGACCGGGATGTGGTGTCGTACGACATCTACCAGGGCGGCAGCAAGATCCACAGTGTGGGCGGCACCCAGACGGCGGCCGTGGTCACGGGGCTGCGTCCCGGCACGCGCTACGCGTTCACCGTCCGGGCCCGGGACGCGGCCGACAACCTCTCGCCCGCCGGGGCGACCGTCCGCCTCACCACGCCGGGCGGCGACGACGGCCGGGGCACCGCCCCGACGGACTTCCGCGCCACGACCCGGCTGGACGACGACGGGGCGTACTACCTGGACCTGGCCTGGCTCCCGCCCCGGACGGACGGGGTCGTCACCGAGTACCAGGTCCGCCTCGACGGGGCTGCGGCCACCTCGCTCGTGTTCGGTGGGACGCCTCCGCGCGGGAGGACGACGTACAGCTTCTATCTGGGGCGGGAGGCCGGGGAGCGCCACCGGGTGCGGATCCGGGCCCGGCTGCCCGACGGCACCTGGGGCGGGCTGTCGGTCGAGCGGACGGTCACCACGGGGGCCGCCGCCTCCCCGTGACGGCTCCTCACCCCTGCGCGGGCCGCGGGGTTCCGTCACCTGTACGGCGGCGCTCCGCATGCGGGCGGGACCGTGAGCGCGTTGGCTGCCCCTGAGGCAGCACGGGCTTCCCCCACCTCGGCGGCGCCACGGATGTACCGCCAACCGTGCCGCCGGAGGGCAGTCCATGCGCACTATTCAGCCACTTCTCCGCTCCGGCCTGACCGTCGCGGCCGTCGCCGCGCTGCCGCTCGCCCTGACCGCCGGGCCCGCCGCGGCCGGCCCCGGGATCTCGGTGAGCACCTCCGGATCCACGGTCTCCGTCACCACGACAGCATGTTCCCGGACCGCCACCACCGGCGGCTGGGGCACCGCCTCGCTGCTCACCAGCAGCCAGGCCAACTTCAGCCAGGGTCGTCAGGTGGCCCTGTCGGGGACCACCTCGTTGCAGTCGGCCGCCTGGTCGAGTGTGAGTCCGGGGACGTACACCGTCATCGTGATGTGCGCCTACAACAACAGCACGGCGGGCACCCAGTCGATCATCGTCTCGGGCTCCGCCACGCCGACCATCTCGGCGACGGCCTCCGCCTCCCCCTCGCGCGGTGTCATGGGCGGTCTCGGCGGGGCCACCAAGGACTACGGCACCCTGACGCTCGCGGTCGGCGGCGGTCTGGTGGCGGTCGGCGGGGCGGCCACGGCGTGGTTCCTGCGCCGCCGCTCGCGGCCGTACCGCCTCTGAACGCCTTCCGCGGCAAGGGGGTTCGTCCGACGCCTGCCGTGGCACGGGAGTCCGTCCAACGCCGTCCGCGACACGGGAGTTCGCCGAACGCCTTCAGCTGTCGGGGAGTTCGGCCAGCTCCTCCAGTGCCTCGGTGAGCCACTGGGTCCAGAAGGTCTCCAGTTCGATGCCCGCGCGCAGGACCAGGTGCTGGAGCCTGGCCTGCGCGCTGGCCTTGCCGGGCGGGAAGTCGCGCTCCTGGATCTGCTCGTACTCCGCCAACTGCCGCCGGTGCAGGTCCAGATGGCGGCGCAGATCGGCTTCGAGGCCCGCCGTGCCGACGACGGCGGCCGCGCGCAGCCGCAGCAGCAGGGCGTCCCGGTGCGGCTTGGGGTCCTGCGCCGCGGCCGTCCAGCGTTCGAGTTCGGCGCGGCCCGCGGGCAGGACCTCGTAGCTCTTCTTCTGCCCCCGGCTCGGCTGGGCCGCCGGGAGGGCCCGGATGTAGCCCTCGGCCTCCAGTTTTCCCAGCTCGCGATAGATCTGCTGGTGCGAGGCCGACCAGAAGTAGCCGATCGACTTGTCGAACCGACGGGTCAGGTCCAGCCCCGCCGACGGCCTTTCGAGCAGTGCGGTGAGGATCGCGTGCGGGAGTGACATGGGGTCATCCTAGGGACGGCGGGGCCGCCTCTAGAGGGATGCCGCGACCTCGGTGCCCTGCTTGATGGCCCGCTTGGCGTCCAGCTCGGCGGCCACGTCGGCCCCGCCGATCAGGTGCGCGCTGCGGCCCGCGGCGACGAGCTCCTCGTACAGGTCCCGGCGCGGCTCCTGCCCGGTGCACAGCACGACGGTGTCGACCTCCAGAACGGTGCTCTCCTCGCCGACGGTGATGTGCAGACCGGCGTCGTCGACACGGTCGTAGCGCACCCCCGGGACCATGGTGACGCCCCGGTGCTTGAGCTCGGCGCGGTGGATCCAGCCGGTGGTCCTGCCGAGTCCGGCACCGACCTTGCTGGTCTTGCGCTGGAGCAGGTGGACGGTGCGGGGCGGGGCGGGGCGCTCGGGGGCGGCGAGTCCGCCGGGCGCCGCGTAGTCCATGTCGACGCCCCACTGGCGGAAGTACGTCGCCGGGTCCTCGTGCGCCTTGTCGCCGCCGTCGGTGAGGAACTCGGCGACGTCGAAGCCGATGCCCCCGGCCCCGAGGATCGCGACCCGGTCGCCGACGGGGGCGCCGTCGCGCAGCACGTCGAGGTAGCCGACCACGCTGGGGTGGTCGACGCCCGGGATGTCGGGGGTGCGCGGGGTGACGCCGGTGGCGACGACTACCTCGTCGTAGTCCGCCAGGTCCCCTGCCGCGACGGGGGTGTTGAGCCGTACGTCCACGCCGTGGGCGTCGAGCTGGTGGCGGAAGTAGCGGATCGTCTCGTCGAACTCCTGCTTGCCGGGGACCTTGCGGGCGATGTTGAGCTGGCCGCCGATCTCGCTCGCGGCGTCGAAGACGGTGACCTCGTGGCCGCGTTCGGCGGCGGAGACCGCGCAGGCGAGACCCGCCGGACCGGCACCGACGACCGCGACGCGCTTCTTCAGCCGGGTCGGGGACAGCACCAGCTCGGTCTCGTGGCAGGCGCGCGGGTTGACCAGGCAGGAGGTGATCTTCAGGCTGAACGTGTGGTCGAGGCAGGCCTGGTTGCAGCCGATGCAGGTGTTGATGGCCTCGGGCCGCCCCTCGGCCGCCTTGTTCACGAAGTCGGGGTCGGCGAGCATCGGGCGGGCCATCGACACCATGTCCGCGTACCCGTCGGCGAGCAACTCCTCGGCGAGTTCCGGGGTGTTGATGCGGTTGGTGGTCACGAGCGGCACGGACACCTCGCCCATGAGCCGCTTGGTCACCCAGGTGTAGGCGCCGCGCGGCACGGAGGTGGCGATGGTGGGGATACGGGCCTCGTGCCAGCCGATGCCGGTGTTGATGATGGTGGCCCCGGCGGTCTCGACGGCCTTGGCGAGGGTGATCACCTCGTCGAGCGTGGAGCCGCCCGGGACCAGGTCCAGCATGGACAGCCGGTATACGATGATGAAGTCCTCGCCGACCGCCTCCCGCACGCGGCGCACGATCTCGACCGGGAAGCGCATGCGGTTCTCGTACGACCCTCCCCAGCGGTCGGTGCGGTGGTTGGTCTGGGTGGCGATGAACTCGTTGATGAGGTAGCCCTCGGAGCCCATGATCTCCACGCCGTCGTAGCCGGCCTGCCGGGCGAGGCGGGCCGCGCGGGCGTAGTCGTCGATGGTGCGCTCGACGTCGGCGTCGGAGAGCTCGCGGGGCGGGAAGGGGCTGATCGGCGCCTGGAGGGGGCTGGGGGCGACCAGGTCCTGGTGATAGGCGTACCGGCCGAAGTGCAGGATCTGCATCGCGATCCGGCCGCCCTCGCGGTGCACGGCCTCGGTGATCTGCCGGTGCTGCTCGGCCTCCGCGTCGGTGGTGAGCTTGGCGCCGCCTTCCCAGGGCCGCCCCTCCTCGTTGGGCGCGATGCCGCCGGTGACGATCAGACCCACTCCGCCCCGCGCGCGTGCCGCGTAGAACTCCGCCATGCGCTCGAAGCCGCGCTCGGCCTCCTCCAGGCCGACGTGCATCGAGCCCATCAGGACGCGGTTGGGCAGCGTGGTGAAGCCCAGGTCGAGCGGGGTCAGCAGGTGCGGGTAACGGCTCATCGGGCCCCTCCGTCGCGGTCTCGTCCTCACTGTTGTAGAGGACCGCGACGCGTTTATGCAACTAGTTGCACAATGGGGTGACGAGAACCACGTGGCGCCCTCACCTGTCGGCAGGGCCGTCCACCCGGGCCACGGGGACCTCGGCCGTGGCGAGGCTCCCCAGCAGGGCGAGCGCCTGCTCGGAGGGGCTGCCCGGTTCGGCCTGGTAGACGACCAGCTGCTGGCCGGGGGCGCTGTTGACGGTCAACGACTCGTAGTCCAGGGTCAGTTCGCCGACCAGCGGATGCCGGAAGCGTTTGCTCTCGCGGGTCTTGCGGCGGATGTCGTGGCGGGCCCACAGCTCGCGGAACTCCGCGCTGCGCAGCGACAGTTCCCCGACCGTGGCGATCATCACCGGGTCCTCGTGGGCGGTGCCCGCCGAAGCCCGCAGCGCGGCCACGGAGTTCGTCGCCACCGCTTCCCAGTCCGGGTAGAACTCCCGGGCGTCAGGATCGAGGAAGACCAGCCGTAGCAGGTCCCCGCTGTGGGCGTGGCCCGCGAACAGCGCACCGCCCAGGACGTTGTGGGCCAGCACGGTGAGACAGCGGCCCAGGACCACGGCCGGGGTGCGGTGCCAGCCCTCCATCATCCGCAGCAGGGCGGGACTGACCGCCTCCGGCCGCGGACGCGACCGGGTCCCGGCGGGGCGCGCCAGCCGGTGCAGATGGTCGGCCGCGTCCTCCTCCAGGCCCAGCGCCC
Organism: Streptomyces griseorubiginosus; assembly: GCF_036345115.1. Lineage (GTDB taxonomy): Bacteria > Actinomycetota > Actinomycetes > Streptomycetales > Streptomycetaceae > Streptomyces > Streptomyces griseorubiginosus_C. The sequence continues at coordinate 8,879,894 of NZ_CP107766.1, read as the reverse complement.
GGGCGAGCGCGTCGACCACCTGCGCCGAGGGGCTGCGCTCGCGGCCCTGCTCCAGGCGGACGTAGTAGTCGGTGCTGACACCGGCCAGCACCGCGACCTCCTCCCGGCGCAGGCCCGCCACCCGGCGCCGGCTCCCGGCCGGCAGCCCGACCTCCTCGGGCCGCACGAGGGCGCGGCGGGCGCGCAGGAAGACACCGAGCGGGTTGTCACTGTCCATGCCGTCGACCCTAGGTCCGGTCACGGATCCGCGGGAGCCCTCAAGGTGGCCGCGGTACTCCTGGGATCCGCTCTCCTCGGGGTGATACGGCCTGGTCAGGGCCCTGGGCGGCGACCACTGTGGGCGGCATGACAGACACCTGGAACCTCACCCACCGCGTCGCGGTCGTCACCGGCGCCTCCAGCGGGATCGGCGCGGCCACGGCCCGCCGTCTCGCCGCCGGCGGAGCCGGCGTCGCCCTGCTGGGCCGCCGCGAGGAGCGGCTCAAGGCGCTGGCCGACGAGTTGGGCCGTACCGCCACCGGACAGCTCCTGCCGGTGGCCGTGGACCTGACCGACCCCGACGCGGTCGCCCGGGCGGCGGCCACCGTCACCGGGACGCTCGGTACCGTCGACCTGGTCGTGGCCAACGCCGGCGCCATGCTCGGCGCCCCCTTCGAGCGGGCCGCCACAGACGAGTGGGACCGCATGATCGACATCAACCTGCGCGGTCTGCTGCACACCGCCCGCGCCTTCACGGACGACCTCCTGACCACGGCAGCTCGCGGCGGCCGGGCGGACCTCGTCCACGTCGGCTCGGTCGGCGGGCACCTCCTCTTCCCCGACTGGTCCGTCTACTGCGCCACCAAGGCGGCCGTCGCGCACCTCACCCGCAACCTGCGCGCGGAACTCGGACCGCGAGGCGTCCGCGTGAAGAACATCGAACCCGGGGTCACGACGACCGAGCTGGGGGCGGACATGCGGGACACCGAGTCCCGCGCGTCCCTGTCCCGCATGCGCACCGACGTGAACGCCCTGACCGCCGAGGACATCGCGGAGTCCATCGCCTTCGCGGCGGCGGCCCCGCCGAACGTCAACATCGCGGAGATGGTGGTGGTTCCGGTGCGCCAGGGCTGATCAAAGGCAGCTCAGCGGCTCTCCAGCCTCACGTGCAGTTCCCGCTCCTGGTCGCCGGACGCGGAGGCGAGGTCCCGCACCGTGAACATCGAGTCCAGCGTGGTCCGGAGCTGCTCGATCGCCCAGTAGCCGCCCTGCGCGTCCGCCTCCACGGAGGAGGACAGGCGCGCGGGCGGCGGGCAGGAACGCGCCTCGGTGACCTCGAACGTCCCCAGCCACACCATCGGCCGCGACTCGTGGAGTTGCTGCGGCACCTCGTCGGCACCCCGGTCGGACTCGAAGCACGTGGTCAGCGTGTCGAAGACGATCCGGGCGTCCTCCGCGCTGCACCCGCTGATCTCCAGGGAGACGGACTCCTCGTGCGTTCGCTCACGATCCATCGTGGTCGCTCCTCTCGTGACGATGACCGGACCGCCGGGTTCCCCGCGAGCCGCGCCACACCCTCAGAAAAGCACCACCTTTCCCGGAGCACTACCGGCGGGCGCGGAGCACCTCGGCGGAGCTGGGCCGCCGCCGCGCTCCTGGGACCGCCGCGCTCCTGGGGGCACGAACCGTCCCGGTCACCGGTACGGCCGGTCGCGGTGCGGATCGAACAGCGGCACCGCGATCCCGGCGAGCACCAGTCCCGCGGCCACGAGGATGCCTTCCGGCAGGGCCATGCCTGCGGTCAGGAGGGTCACGGCGACGCCGAGGGTGCACCAGGCGCCGGTGCGCCGGTACTCGCGGGGCCGGGCGGGACGACCCGAACCGAGTGCTCGGGCGAACCGGGGGTCGTCGCGCCCCAGCCGGTTCGCGAGATCCACGAGGTGTTCGTCGTCGGGCCGGTGCATGGCTCCTCCTTCGGACGGCCCCTACCGTTCGGCGTCCGCCCCCACCGCGACCGGAACCGGCTCCGGTGCGGTGTCGTGTCCGGGCGTCGGGGCACGACGACGGGACCCCAGGGCACGGGCCAGCAGATGGGCCCGCCCCGCGGCCACGGGGCCGAGAACGGCCAGGACAAGGACATACCCGGCGATGAAGGGCGCCAGACGTGCGTCGAGTCCCGCGCTGGCCGCCATCGCGCCGAGGATCAGGGCGAATTCGCCACGGGCGACGAGGGTGGTGGCGATGTCGGCGGCGGGCTGGGCGCCGTAGCCGTAGAGGCGGGCGACGAGCAGACCGGCGACGACGTTCATCACGATGGTCACGGCCGCCGCGGCGGCGACGGGTCCGGCGACGGACGTGACGACACCGGGGTCGATGGACAGCCCGAAGGCGAAGAAGAAGATGGCGGCGAAGGCGTCGCGCAGCGGGTGCACCAGGCGGCGGATGCGGGGTCCGGAGGGCGTGCCGGCGAGGATCAGGCCGACCATGAAGGCGCCGATGGCGTCGGCGACGCCGAGCACCTCGGAGACGCCCGCGACGACGACCGCGGCGCCGAGGAAGCTGATGACCAGGAGTTCGTTGTCCCGGACGTGGATCAGCCTGCCGATCCAGCGGGTTCCCCAGCGGGCGGCGACGGCGAGCACGATCAGGAAGCCGAAGGCCTTGCCCGCCTGGAGGAGCATCTCCACGGGTCCGCGGGCGCCGCTGATGACGGGCTGGAGCGCGGCGAGGTAGAGGGCGAGGAAGATGTCCTCCACGACGATCACGCCGAGGATCAGCCGGGTCTCGGGGCGGCCGATCCGCCCCAGGTCGATGAGGATCTTGGTGACGATCGCCGACGAGGAGATGCCGAGGACCCCGGCGAGCACCAGGGCCTCCCGGGTCCCCCAGCCGAGCGCGAATCCGAAGCCGAGGCCGGCGCCGACGTTCGCCAGGAGGTAGATGCCGCCCGCGGCGAGCAGTCGCCTGCCGCCGGTGCGCAGGTCGTCGACGTGGAACTCCAGGCCCAGGTAGAACAGCAGCAGCACCAGGCCGAGCGCGGAGAGCATCTCGAAGTCGTGTGGGTCCTCGACCAGCACCAGGCCCGGGGTGTGCGGGCCGAGCAGGATGCCGGCGAGCATGAACAGCGGGATGGTCGGCAGTCCGATGCGGCCGCCGAGCCGGGCGAGGAAGGCCGCGGCGAGGAAGGCGCCGCCCATGGCGAGCAGGGTGTCAGCGTGTCCCACGGGTCACCTCCCCCGGGGGCGCGGACGGACGGGTGTGCTGTGTCGTTCGGGGATGGATGCGACAACTCCTTCGTCGGTGACGTGCGTTCCACCGTCGCATCCGGTCCCTGGCCCCGCCATCGGTGCCGACCCCCATTTCCGCGAGGGCCGGCACCCTTCGTTCAGGGGCTCAACTCCTGGTGAAGCGGTAGGTCTTGCTGTCCGTCAGCACACAGAAGCCGGGTGAGACGACGATCACGCGCAGGGTTCCGCTGCGGCGGTCGTAGTCGATGCCCTCCGCCTCGAAGGAGCCGGAACAGGCGCTGCGCAGGGGCAGTTGGCGCAGCGCCGTGACATGACCGGTGACGTTCGCCGAGCCGGTCGGGGCGGCGGACAGGTCGACCTGGAGGAGCGGCTTGGTGTAGCCGAAGAGCGTGCCGGCCGGGTCGTCGGAGGAGCACAGCAGCCGGGTGGCGGTCACGAAGTCGCAGCCCTGTACGTCCCGTACGGCGTGGTCGAGGGTGACGGTGGCCGCCTGCGGGAGGTTCGCCGAGGGTGAGGTGCTCGCGTTGACGCCGGGCGTGGGGAGGACCAGGAAGCGGGTCATGGTGCCCCACTCGCCGGAGAGCATCCACTGTCCGTCGGGCGAGATCGCGACCCAGGAGTTGTTGAGCGCCTCGCCGGGGCTGAGGGTGTGGACGTACTCGGACCAGGTGCCGTTCGGCGCCTGCACGCGGTACATCTTCGCGGTGCCGGAGTCGGCCTGGTAGGGCTCGATGTAGTGGCCGTCGTAGGAGGCGTCGGGGTCGCCCACGTGGTTCCAGCCGCGCGTGGAGACGCCGAGGGGGATGGTGCCGATGCCGGTGTAGCGGTTGGCGGAGTTGGCCGGGACCTCGACCGAGGTCAGGCCCTGGCTCTCGGTGAGGGGGTCGGCGCGGTCGGAGCCGACCTCGGTCCAGGTGTCGGCGGCGGAGGCGGGTGGCGCGGCGGCCAGGAGGGCCGTCGCGGTGAGGGTGACGAGGGCGGCGAGAACGGCGTGACCACGCTGTCTGGCGCGCAGCGGCATGGAGGACTCCCGGGGCTCCTGGGGCGGGGGGTGCGGTGGCTCGGCGGACAGTCTGGCGCCCCGGCGAGGTCATGTACAGGCCAAACGGATGAACGTGAGGACGCCGGAAGGAACCAGAAGGGCGTTCGTCACCCCGGCGCACTTCACCAGACGCGCGCCCCCGTGTTGAGGGATGGTGGAAGAACACGACCGCGTGGCCACGGAGACGGTTGAGCGCGGTAGAACAAGGGGAGTCGGCACGGGGGTACGGCGTGCCGCGAGGACGGTCTAAGGCGGTTCGTGCAATGGGTGCAGCCGGAATACCCGCGTCCGAGGGCGGGGAGCCCGCGCGCGGGGCAGTACGGCCCAGCGGGCTGCTCGACGAGTTGGGCATGGCCTCGGTGGTGCTGGACACCGAGGGCCGGATCGTGCTGTGGAGCCCGCAGGCCGAGGAGCTGTTCGGCTACCCCGCGCAGGAGGCGCTGGGCCGGTACGCCGCCCACCTGATGATCCACGAGCAGCACGCCGACCTGGTCGTCAAGCTGTTCGCCGACGTCATGGAGACCGGGCAGAGCTGGGCCGGGGCGTTCCCCGTACGGCACAAGGACGGCAGCACCAAGCTCGTGGAGTTCCGCAACATGCGGCTGCTCGACGACCGGGGGGACGTCTACGCGCTGGGGCTGTGCGCCGACCAGGAGACCGTGCGCCGCCTCGACCGGGACGTGGCCCTGTCCACCCGAATGGTCTCCCAGTCCCCCATCGGACTGGCCGTGCTGGACACCGAACTGCGGTACGTCTCCGTGAACCCGGCCCTGGAACAGCTGAACGGCGTCCCGGCCGCGGACCACGTGGGGCGGAAGATCGGCGAGGTCCTCCCCCATCTCGACGTGGCCGCCTTCGAGGCAGCCGCCCTCGAGGTGATGCGGACCGGCACGCCGCTGGTCGACCAGCACACGGTCGGCCACACGCCCGCGGACCCGGATACCGAGCACGCCTGGTCGGTGTCGCTGTACCGCTTGGAGGACGCGAACGGGACGGTCCTCGGCGTGGCGGGCTCCGTCCTGGACGTCACCGAGCAGCATCAGGCGACCGTGGAGGCCGAGACCGCCCGGCGCAGGCTGGCGCTCGTCGCCGACGCCTCCGCCCGGATCGGCACCACGCTGGACCTGGACCGGACCGCCCGGGAACTGGCGGACGTGGCCGTGCCGGAGCTCGCGGACGTGGCGGCCGTGGACCTGCTGGAGGCGGTGGTGCAGGGCAGACCGAGCACCCTGCGCCCCGCCGAGCCCGCCGTGATGCGCCCGCTCGCCGTCCAGGCGGCCGGCGCCCCCGAGGCCCTGCGCGCGGCGGACCCGCCCGGCCAGGTCGCCCGATACGCTCCCGAGCGCCTGGTCACCGAGTGCGTGCGCACCGGCAGCCCGGTCCTGGTGCCGCGGGTCGGCCCGGACGACCTCACCCGGATCGCCCGGTCCCCGGAGGCGGCCGCGCAGCTGGCCGGGGCGGGCCTGCACTCCTATCTGGCCGTCCCGCTGATCGCGCGCGGCGAGGTGCTCGGCGCCCTCGACCTCAAGCGCGTCGGCAACCCCGAGCCCTTCGGCGAGGACGACCTGCTGCTGGCCCGTGAGCTGGCGGCCCGGGCGGCCGTGCAGATCGACAACGCCCGCTGGTACCAGGACGCCCGCAACACCGCCCTCACCCTCCAGCGCAGCCTGCTGCCCAGCCACCCCTCGGTGACCGGGGGCCTGGAGGTCGCCTCCCGTTACCAGCCCGCGGGCGCCACCGCCGAGGTCGGCGGCGACTGGTTCGACGTGATCCCGCTGGACGGCGGGAAGACCGCGCTGGTCGTGGGCGACGTGATGGGCAGCGGCATCAACGCGGCCGCCACCATGGGCCGGCTGCGCACCGCCACCAACACGCTGGCCTCACTGGACCTCGACCCGGCCAAGCTCCTCGAACACCTCGATCGGATCACCGAGGCCCTGGACCACTCCATCGCCACCTGCGTGTACGCCGTGCACGACCCACGGCTCGGACAGTGCCGGATCGCCAACGCCGGGCATCTGCCTCCCGTACGGCTGCGCCCGGGCCGTCCGCCCGAGCTGCTGGAGCTGCCCACGGGGGCGCCGCTGGGGGTGGGCGGGGTCGCCTTCTCCACGACCACCGTCGACCTCGCACCCGGTGACCGGCTCGTCCTCTACACGGACGGTCTCGTCGAGACCCGCCAGCATCCCCTCGACGAGCGCCTGGACGCCCTCCTCGACCTCCTCGACTGCCCCGACTGCCCCCTCGAGGAGATCTGCGACCTGCTGCTGCGCACCCTGCACCAGCCGGACAACTCCGACGACGTGGCACTGCTGATCGCGCGGGTGCAGACGCCGGAGACCTGAGTCCCGGGGCTCCCGCGAGACCGGGGTACGGCTACGCCCGGGTGCCGATCACGACATGGGCGTAGAGCTCCTCGGAGACCGCCAGGCGGGGCGTCAGGCCGCCGCGGGTGAAGGCGTCGGCGGCGGCGGGGGCCTGGCGGGCGCTGGTCTCGACGAGGAGGCAGCCGTCCGGGGACAGCCACTCCCGGGCCTCGGAGGCGACCCGGCGCAGCAGGTCCAGGCCGTCCGTGCCGCCGTCCAGGGCGACCAGGGGTTCGTGGTCACGGGCCTCGGCGGGGAGGAGGGCGACCTCCTCGGTGGGGACGTAGGGGACGTTGGCCGCCAGGATGTCGACGCGGCCGCGCAGACCGGTGGGGAGGGCCTCGAAGAGGTCGCCGGTGTGGACGTGTCCGCCGGCGTCGGCGGTGTTGCGGCGGGCGCACTCCACGGCTGCCGGGTCGATGTCGGCGGAGTGCAGTTCGACCGGACCCAGCGCGGCGGCGAGGGCCGCGCCGACCGCACCCGAGCCGCAGCACAGGTCCAGCACCAGCTTGGCGTCCGGCGCCTGGGCGAGGGCCTGTTCGACGAGGAACTCGGTGCGCCTGCGGGGCACGAAGACACCGGGGGCCACGGAGATGCGCAGACCGCGGAACTCCGCCCAGCCGACGACGAGTTCGAGGGGGTGGCCGGCGACCCGGCGATCGACCATGGCGGCGAGTTCGGCCGGGGTACGGGCGGCGGCGAGGATCAGCCGGGCCTCGTCCTCCGCGAAGACACAGCCGGCCGAGCGGAGAGCGGCGACGACCGAGTCGCCGGAGGTGAAGCGGGGAGACGGTGAAGGCATGGAAGCCGAGGGCCTTTCGGGAGCCGAAGGGCGCTCCAGCGGTCACCTACCGGCGGTGATCCGCGCCGGTGCGAGGAGAGAGCACCCGATCTGACACAGCGTTGATGGGTCCCACCTCCTCGGTGACTCGCGGCCAGGACCTCCCCCGGCCGGACGGTCACCCTACCCCAGGGCATGTTGAGTTGTACTCTGCAACCAGTACCTGAGGGAGGTCCGATGCGAGCGGATACGGCCGTGGAGACGATCCAGCACGAGATGACGGTCTTCGCGCGACGGGCCCGGGCCTCGGCGAGCCGGCTGCATCCCGAGCTGTCGCTGGTGTCGTACACCCTGCTCGGACACCTGGAGGAGCGCGACGGCTGCCGGGCCACCGACCTGGCCGCCCACTACGCGCTGGACAAGTCCACGGTGAGCCGCCAGGTCGCCGCGCTGGAGCGGGCCGGGCTCATCGAGCGGCGCCCGGACCCGGCCGATCACCGGGTCCAGGTGCTGCATCTGACCGACGCGGGCCGGAGCATCCTCGGCCAGGTCACCGTGAGCCGCCGGGCCGCCGTCGGGGAGCGGCTGGCGGAGTGGTCGCAGGAGGACCTGGAGCGGTTCGCCGGGTATCTCGTGCGGTACAACTCCTGGTCCGGTCCGGCCGAAGGGCGCTAGGGCCTGTCTGACAGGCCCTAGGACACCGCCTCCGGCAACCGTTCGGGTACGCGTGCCGCCAGGAAGGCGGTCCTGCGGCGGAGCCGGAAGCCGAGGGACTCGTAGAGCCGGATCGCGTTGATGTTCCGGGCGCCGGTGTGCAGGAAGGGTGTCTCGCCGCGCTCCCGTATGCCGTGCGCGACGGCGAGGATCAGCCGGGTCGCGAGACCCTGGCCGCGGACCGCGGGGTCGGTGCAGACCGCGCTGATCTCGGTCCAGCCCGGCGGGCGCAGCCGCTCCCCCGCCATCGCGACCAGGGCGCCCTCCCTGCGTATGCCCAGGTAGGTGCCCATCTCGATGGTGCGGGGCAGGAAGGGGCCCGGCTGGGTGCGGGCGATCAGGTCGAGGATCTCCGGCACGTCGGCGGGGCCCAGGCGGACCGCCTCCGGTTCGGGTGCGGCGGCGATGCCGTCGTCCACGAGCTGGACGCCCTCGACGTGGAAGGTGACCTCCCAGCCCTCCGGCACCTGGCCCGCGTACGCCGTCAACGGGACCTCCGCGCCGGGACCGGCCAGCGCCGCGAGATCGGCCCAGTCGCCGGCGTCGGGCTCGTCGGGCAGGGCCAGCCACGGCGACACGTCCACCGGGTACCGCAGCACCCGGCCCCGCTTCTCGGCGAAGTGCGCGTGCGGGCCGGAGAGCGAGGCGAGGGCCGGGTTGTCGAGAACGTGCGGCGCGTCGGGGCCCGCGGGGGCGTGCGGCGCGCCGCCTGCTCCGTCGACGACGTGCGGCGCGTCAGTGCCTGCGGAGGCCTGCGGAGCGCCGCCGCCTCCCGAAGCCCGCGGCGCATCGCTGCCGTCGTGAGCCTGCGAGTAGGCGCTGTTGTTCGAGGCGCGGGGCGCGTCGAGACCTGGACGGGCCCGCGGGACTCCGCCGTTGCCGGCCACACTCGGCGTGTCGCCGCTCATCGGGCCACCTCGATCACCGTCTTGCCGCGGGCGTGGCCTTCCTCGACCGTGCGCAGGGCCTCGCCCGCCCTGTCGAGGGGGAAGGTTCCGGTGATGTGCGGGTCCAGGTCGCCGTCGACCACGAGTCGCGCGACCTCATCCAGTACGGCCGCGTCGCGGGCCCGGACCACCCGCGCGCCGCCCAGTCGGCGCACCTCCTCCTCCGGTGCCCCGGCGGTGATCAGCTTGGTCCGGTCGGCGAGCAACTCGGCCGCCTCGGCCAGCACGTCACCGCCCACGAGGTCGTAGACGGCGTCCGGCGCGGTCGCCCGTGCCCGCTCGGCCCAGCCGGGTCCGGAGGCGACGTGGACGGCGCCGAGCGACTCGACGAAGTCCTTCTTGGCCTCGCTCGCGACCCCGACGACCTTCAGCCCGAGAGCGCGCCCGATCTGCACGGCCGCCGCGCCCACTCCCCCGCCCGCGCCCGTGACCAGCAGTGTCGCCCCCTCGGCCAGATCCAGCTGACGGACGCCGTCGTACGCGGTCGCGGCGGCAACGGGCAGGGTGGCCGCGGCCGCGTGGGAGAGCCCGGCCGGCTTGTGCGCCGCGACGGCCACCGGTACGAGGGTGTACTCGGCGTAGCCCCCGGTGAGCGTGTTGCCGAAGACCTCGTCCCCGACCGCGAACCCCTCGACGCCCTCGCCGGTCTCCGCCACGACACCGGAGACCTCGCTGCCGAGCACGGCGGGGAAGACGCGGTCGCCGCTGTCGCCGGGCCGCCGGTAACCGGAGCGGATCTTCCAGTCGACGGGGTTCACGCCCGCCGCCCGCACGGCGACCAGAAGCTGACCGGGCCCGGGGCTCGGCCGGTCCACGTCCACGAACGCCTCGGTCTCCGGTCCGCCGTACCGCGTGAAGACGTACGCCTTGGGCATCTGCTTCCTCACTCTCCTCGTACTGTCACCGGGGCAGCGACCCGGCACTCCAGCGCCAAGGAGCGGCACGCGGCGGCTATTCCCGGACCCGCGCGGTGTTCATACGGCCGCAATGATCGGGGCACTGACCTGGGGCGGAGCACGAGTGACGAGAGCGTACGGTTGTTGCATGAACGTCACCCGAGGCTTCACCGGACGCCCCCGCGTCCCCAACCCCGGACTGCCACCGGGCCAGTACGACGCGGGCGACGACTGGCCCGTGCTCTCCGCCGAGGTCACCCCGGACCTGTCGCCGGCCGACTGGACGTTCCGGGTGGACGGGCTGGTCGAACGCCCGCGCACCTGGGACTGGGACGAGGCGCACGCGCTGCCGTCGTCGGCCTACGAGGGTGACATCCACTGTGTGACGAGCTGGTCGAAGTTCGGGGTGCGGTTCGCGGGTGTGTCGCTGGACGCGTTCCTCGATGTGGTGCGACCCCATGGGTCGGCCACTCATGCCGTCGCCTATTCGCACACCGGGTACACCACGAACCTGCCGCTCGCGGATCTGACCGGCGGCCGGGCGTGGATCGCGTGGGAGTACGACGGCAAGCCGCTGCCCGCCGAACACGGCGGCCCGGCACGGCTGCTGGTGCCGCACCTGTATTTCTGGAAGTCCGCCAAGTGGGTCGCGGGGCTCACGCTCCTCGACCACGACGAGCCGGGATTCTGGGAGCAGAACGGCTATCACGCGCGGGGCAACCCGTGGGAGGAGCAGCGGTACTCCGGTGACTGACACCTTCGTTCCCGCCACGCGGTTCGCCGTGCCCGGACGGATCGCCGTCAGCAACCGGGCCGCCGCGCTGTGGCAGACCGCCACGCTCACCGAGATCCGCCGCGAGACACCGGAAGCGTCCACGTTCCGCTTCGCGGTGCCCGGCTGGCAGGGGCATCTGCCCGGTCAGCATCTGATGCTGCGGCTGCGGGCCCAGGACGGCTACACGGCGCAGCGGCACTACTCGATCGCGTCGCCGCCCGAGGACACCGGTCACATCGAGCTGACCCTGGACCACGTGGAGGGCGGTGAGGTGTCGGGCTGGTTCCACACGGAGGCCGTGCCCGGTGACGTGGTCGAGGTGCGCGGGCCGCTGAGCGGATTCTTCGCCTGGCCCGGGGACCGCCCGGCGCTGCTGATCGGGGCCGGGTCCGGGGTCGTACCGCTGATGTCGATGGTGCGGCACCACCGGGCGCGCGGGCTGTCCGTGCCGCTGCGGCTGCTGGTGTCGGCGCGCGGGCCACGGGAGCTGATCTACGCGAGCGAGTTCGGCCCCGAGACCACGCCGGTGTTCACGCGGAACGCGCCGGAGGGGGTGCCGGTGGGACGGCTGACGGCCGCACATGTGGCGCCACTCCTGGCCGAACAGCCTGATGATGGGTGGGAGGCCTATGTGTGTGGATCCAACGCGTTCGCCGAGCATGCCTCGCGGCTTCTGGTGGCCGCGGGGCAGCCGGTGGACCGTATCCGGATCGAGCGTTTCGGCTGACGGGTGGGCGTGTGTGCACTCCGTGTGCAGGTGCGCTCCCCCACAAGTGAACGACGCGGGTTGAGGGGTACTACATCTTTGTGACCACTCGCTGGCGTGCGTGGTGCGGAGGTCGGCATGCGAACCCGGGTGCGCGGCTGGCGCTGGCGGCGCAATCCGCTCAGGCGCCGGTCGGACGTCGTCGAGGCGTGGACGGTACTGGCCGTCGCTCTGCTGTTGTTGCTGGTGGCCCCGCTCGCGGGCGCGGTCGTGGGCTGGTGGGCGCATGACGACGCGCGTGCGACGGCGGCCGAGCAGCGCGCGGAGCGGCATCGGGTGCGCGCGGAGGTGACCGGCAGGGTGCCGGACTCGCCGCCCGCCGTCCAGGGCGGGCGCGAGCGCTCGTACCGGGTGACCGTGCGCTGGACGGAGGCCGGCGGGGTCACGAAGACGGCCACCGCGCGGGTCCCGGCCGGTACCGACCAGGGCGACAAGGTCGACGTGTGGTTCGACTCCCGGGGGCGCGGCGTGGCCCCGCCGCCCGACGAGACCGCCGTCTGGCAGCACACCCTGACGATGGGCGCCTGCGGGGCGGGCGGTGCGATCGCGGTGATTTTGCTGGGCCACTCCCTCGTACGAGCCGCCGCCAACCGCCACCGGCTCGCCGAGTGGGAACGCGACTGGGCCCTCACCGAACCCCAGTGGACCCGCCGCCGAGCTTGACGGCACCCACCGCGGTGACCCGACCACTCTCGACGGCCGGTCGGCCGCCCGCGAGCTCCCGCTCCCCGTCCACGACCGGCGGTCCGGCGTCCTTGACCAGCAGGTCCCATGCTGTCGACATGGCGGCCCGGTAATCAGCCGGTCACTCAAAGGCCTGGCGATTCGTCCGACCACCCACGTACGGTGTGATCATCCGGCACTGTCCCTTCGCAAAGGCGGTCCTACATGGCCCTGTTCGACCTCCCCCTCGACGAACTGCGCGAGTACCGCAGCGAGTCCACCGCCCCCGAGGACTTCGACGCGTTCTGGTCCAAGACCCTTCAGGAGGCCCGCGAGCACGACCTGGACGCCCGCTTCGAACTCGTCGACACCGGCCTGTCCACGGTGAAGGTGTACGACGTGACGTTCGCCGGGTTCGGCGGCCAGCCGGTCAAGGGCTGGTTCACGATCCCGGCCGAGGTCTCCGCGCCGGTTCCGGTGGTCGTGGAGTTCATCGGGTACGGCGGCGGGCGCGGTCTGCCGCACGAGCATCTGCTGTGGGCGTCGTCGGGCCGGGCGCACTTCGTGATGGACACCCGGGGTCAGGGCAGCGCCTGGGGCGGCGGCGGTGGCACCGCGGACCCGGTGGCCGGCGCGCCCGCGTACCCCGGTTTCATGACCCGGGGCATCGACGCCCCCGAGAACTACTACTACCGGAGGGTGTTCACGGACGCGGTGCGCGCGGTGGAGGCGGCCCGCTCGCACCCGCTGACCGATCCGGCGCGCACGGTCGTGCTGGGCGGCAGCCAGGGCGGCGGCATCTCGATCGCGGTCGGCGGTCTGGTGCCGGACCTGGCGGCGGTCGCGCCGGACGTGCCGTTCCTGTGCGACTTCCCGCGTGCGGCGACCCTGACGGACCGGCACCCGTACCGGGAGATCGGCCTCTACCTCAAGACGCACCGCGGCCGCTCCGAGGACGTCCTCGGCACCCTCGCCTACTTCGACGGTGTGCACTTCGCGAGCCGCGCCCGTACCCCCGCGCTCTTCTCGGCGGCCCTGGAGGACCAGACCTGCCCACCCTCCACCGTCTTCGCGGCCTTCAACGCCTGGGGCCACGAGGACAAGCAGATCGAGGTCTACGACTTCAACGACCACGAGGGCGGCGGCCCCTACCAGGAGGCGGCGAAGCTGCGCTGGCTGCGCGCCTACGCGTGAGTCCCGCCTGACACCTTCCCTCCGGTCCGACCAGTCGGTATGTTCGGCGAATCCGGGTCGCGGCCGCGCGGCCCGGACGTCCGGCGACGACGGAGGGCCCATGTCCGAGCACCAGCCAGTTGTCCACGGCCACTGCGACGAGCGTTTCACCGCGGTGCGGACGGCGTTCGAGGAGAACTTCCGGGACCGTGCCGAGCTGGGTGCCGCGGTGAGCGTCTCGGTCGGCGGCGAGACGGTGGTGGACCTGTGGGGCGGCTGGGCCGACGCGGCCCGCACCCGCCCCTGGGAGCGGGACACGCTGGTCAACGTGTGGTCGACGACGAAGGGCCCGACCGCCCTGTGCGCCCACATCCTCGCCGACCGGGGCCTGCTCGACCTCGACGCCCCGGTGGCCGTCCCCTGGCCGGAGTTCGCGGCGGCGGGCAAGGAGAAGGTTCTGGTACGGCACCTGCTGTCGCACCGGGCCGGACTGTCCGGGCTGCGCGAACCGCACTCCCTCGCCGAGCTCTGCGACTGGGAGCTGACCACGGAGCGGCTCGCGGCGACCGAGCCCTGGTGGGAGCCGGGCACGGTGTCCGGGTACCACGCCTTCACGTACGGCTTCCTGGTCGGGGAGGTCGTCCGGCGGGTCTCGGGGCTGCGTCCGAGCGCCTTCCTGGAGCGGGAGGTGACGGGGCCGCTCGGCATCGACTTCACGATCGGGCTGCCGGAGAAGGACGCCGGGCGGGCCGCCGAGCTGGTGCATCCGCCGGTGGTGTCGAGCAGCGAACAGGCGGCGATCTTCGCCCAGTTGACGCCGGCCGCCCTCGCCGCGCTGACCAACCCGGTGGCGGGAGCGGCGGAGGCGAACACACCCGAGTGGCGGGCCGCCGAGATCCCCGCCGCCAACGGCCACGGCACCGCCCGGGCCGTCGCCGCGCTCTACGGGATCTTCGCGGGCCGGGGCTCCTACGGCGGTCACCGCGTGCTGTCCCCGGAGGCGGCAGAGCGGGTGCGCGAGGGCCAGGGCAGCTGCCGTGACCTGGTGCTGGGCATCGGCCTCGGGAGCGACACGGAACTCGGGCTCGGGCTGTGGCTCAGCGGGGCCGACGGCTCGTACGGGCCCAATCCGCGGGCTTTCGGCCACGACGGTTTCGGCGGCTCGTGCGGTCTCGCCGACCCGGAGTCCGGGGTGTCCCTGGGATACGTGATGAACCGGATGGGCCCCCACATCGCCAACGACCCGCGGAAGACGGCCCTGGTCGACGCGTTGTACAGCGCGCTGTGACCGCGGACGGGCGGGAGACACCGAGCGACTAGGCGGGCCGTCTCGCCACGACCATCCGGACCCGGGGACTGCCGTCCGGCCGCTCGCCGAACTCGGGCAGGGCGTGCAGTTCCACCTGGAGCCCGGCCCCTGCCAGCTCCCGCCGCACGTCCCCGAGCCGGAAGTCGCGGTAGTACATGACGAACGGCGGCCGCCACAGGGCGTTGCGCACCCGCATCACGGCGTCGAAGCCGAGCAGCATCCAGTACGCCGGGGACGAGGGGCGGGGCGGGGCGACGATCGGGAAGGCGAAGCAGCCGCCCGGCCGCAGCACCTCGCGGGCCTGGGCGAACAGGCCGGGCAGCTCGCGCGGCAGGAAGTGCCCGAAGGCCCCGAAGCTCACGACCAGGTCGAAGGAGCCGGGGGCGAACGGCAGGGCGCGCGCGTCGCCCCGCACCCAGGACACGCGCGGCCCCCGCGACACGGTCCGCCGCCGGGCCACGTCGAGCATCCCGGCGCTGAAGTCGACGCCGGTGACGCTCTTGGCGCAGACCCCGGTCAGCGCACCGACCCCGGCACCGGTGCCGCAGCACAGGTCGAGTCCGGCGTCGAAGGGCCCCAGGCGGCGGAGCGCGGACGCGACGGCGTCCAGGACCGAGTCCGGCGTACGGAAGGGGGTGTGGTCGAACTTGGGGGCGAGCAGGTCGTAGCCGCGCTCGACGGACGACAGCGCCTGGACGGCGAGTTCACGGAGGCTGGGGCCTTCTGGGCTGAACATCCGCGACAGCTTAGGCGAGTCAGACGTGCGGGGCGCGGCGCTTGAGGATCACGAGGGCACGTTCACACCAGCGGACGTTCTCGCTCTCCAGGGCGATACCGCCCAGCAGGGTGAGATAGGGGCCGATGCGCTCGGCGTCCCGCAGGTACTCGTCCTCGGTGCGGCCGTCCAGGAGCCGTTCGCGTACCCGCTCGTAGCGGGCAAGCTTTCCGCGGGCCCAGGACAGGCGCTCCTCGAACAGTTCCCTGGTGGCCTCGGGGTCGGTGCCGTCCATGGCCTGGATCTTGATCAGGAACTCGTCGCGGAGGGCGGCCGGCCTGCGGGGCGGTTCGGCGGCGAAGGCGCCGAGCTCCCGGCGGCCGGTCTCGGTGAGCGTGAACAGCCGCTTGTTGGGCCGGCGTTCCTGCTGCACCACCCGCGCCTCGATCAGCCCGTCCTGCGCCAGGCGCTCCAGCTCCCGGTACAGCTGCTGCGGGGTCGCGGGCCAGAAGTTCGCCAGGGAGACGTCGAAGACCTTCGACAGTTCGTAGCCCGAGGCCTCGCCCTCCAGCAGGGCCGCCAGGACGGCGTACTTGAGCGACATGTGGACACGCTAGCAGCAGGTGACTAATCTACTCCACACCTACTCAACAAATTGACTATGGAGGCTCGATGCGGGCGTTCCGAGAAGCGGTGGAGGCGGGCGACCTCGGCGCCGTAGAGGCGTTGCTGGCCGAGGACGTGGTCTTCACGAGTCCGGTGGTGTTCAAGCCGTACGAGGGCAAGGCCATCACGGCGGCGATCCTGGGCGCGGTGGTGAAGGTCTTCGAGGACTTCCGCTATGTGAGCGAGCTGAGCAGCGCGGACGGCCGTGACCATGCGCTGGTGTTCTCGACCCGGGTGGGCGAACGGGCGCTGGACGGCTGCGACTTCATCCATCTCGACGAGGACGGGCTGATCGACCGGCTGATGGTGATGGTCCGTCCGCTGTCGGGTGCGCAGGCTCTGGCGGCGGAGATGGGGGCGCGGTTCGAGGAGATCGCGACGGAGGCGGAGGCGCGGGTCGGCACTCCGTGAGCCGCCTTTCGAGGAAGCTCCGTTCGGCGTCGTTCTCCACCAGCTCCAGTGCCCGCTCGTACGCCTGGGCCGCCTCGGTCGTACGGCCGCTGCGGCGCAGCAGGTCGGCGCGGGTGGCCGGGAGCAGGTGGTAGCCGGAGAGCTCGCCCTCCCGCTCCAGCTCGGCGACCAACTCGAGCCCCGCGTCCGCGCCTTGAGCCATACCGACGGCGACCGCGCGGTTGAGGCGCACCACCGGCGAGGGCACGAAGCGGAGCAGTTCGCCGTACAGGGCGGCGATGTCGGCCCAGTCGGTGTCCGCGGCGGTGGGGGCGGTGGTGTGGCAGGCGGCGATCGCCGCCTGGATCTGGTAAGGGCCCGGACGGCCCCGGCGCAGCGCGGTCTCCAGCAGGCCGGCGCCCTCGTCGATCTCGGCCCGGTCCCATGCCGTACGGTCCTGGTCCTCCAGGGTCACCAGTTCACCGGTCGCGTCCACCCGGGTGTCGCGGCGGGCGTCGTGCAGCAGCAGGAGCGCGAGCAGGCCGAGGGCCTCGGGCTCGTCGGGCATCAGCCGGGCCAGCACCCGGGCCAGCCGGATCGCCTCCGCGCACAGGTTCCGTCGTACGAGATCGGCGCCCGAGGTGGCCGTGTACCCCTCGTTGAAGAGGAGGTACAGCACGCCCAGCACGCCCGTGGTGCGCTCGGGCAGCAGGTGGGCGGGCGGGACGCGGTAGGGGATGCCGGCGTTGCGGATCTTCTTCTTGGCGCGCACCAGGCGCTGCGCCATGGTCGCCTCGGGGACGAGGAAGGCGCGGGCGATCTCCGGGGTGGTCAGCCCCGCGAGGGTGCGCAGGGTCAGGGCGACCCGGGACTCGATGTGCAGCGCGGGGTGGCAGCAGGTGAAGATCAGCCGCAGCCGGTCGTCCTCGACGCCGCTGTCGTCGTCCGGCTCCCCGGGCGCCGTCAGCATCGCCGCCTCCTGCAGTTTCCGGGCTCCGACGGCCTCCCGGCGCAGCACGTCCATGGCGCGGTGACGGGCGGTCGTGGTGAGCCAGGCGCCCGGGCGGCGCGGGACGCCGTCGCGCCGCCACCGGTCGAGGGCCTGGGCGAAGGCGTCCTGCGCGCACTCCTCGGCGAGGTCCCAGTCGCCGGTCACCCGGATCAGGGTGGCGACGACCTGGCCCCACTCCCCCCGGAACGCGGCGGCGACGGCTTCCTCCGGGGTCACTCCCACACGGGCCGCACCTCCACCGAGCCGCCCCCGAGGGCCGCCGGATGCCGGGATGCGAGGGAGATCGCCTCGTCGAGGTCGGCGACCTCGATGATGTCGATGCCGGCGATGTACTCCTTGGACTCGATGAACGGCCCGTCGGTGAGCAGGACCTCGTCGCCCTGGACGCGCACCGTGGTGGCGTCGGAGGCCGGGCGCAGCCGGGCCCCGCCCTTGACGATGTCGCGGCTGCGGACCTCGTCGATGTAGGAGAGGAAGCGCGGGTCCTCGGCGATCTCGGCGGGGCTGAGCTCCTCGCCGTCGACGGGGGTGCAGATCAGCAGGACGTACTTCATGACGTGGCCTCCGTGACGTGCTCGTGGACGATCAGCCAGCGCGGGCCCACGTTGCGGTAGCCGGTGGTGACGCGCTGGAGCGTGCCGTCGGTGCGGACGAGGGCGTGGCCGAAGGCGATGCTCTCGTCGACGTGGATCCGGAACTCCAGGACCTCGCGGGTCACCGGACCCTTCTCCGACCGGATCTTGCGCAGGGCCTCGATGCCCCGGTCCGCCCGGCCGTCCGCGACGACCTGCGCGTCCCGCGCGTAGCAGGCGAGGGTCCGCTCGACGTCCCCGGCGCGTGCCGCGTCCGTCAGTTCGGCGTCCAGGCGCCGGATCTGCCCCTCGGCGTCCTCGTCCTCCCAGAACGGGCGCACCTCCATGGCCCCGACGGTGGCGACGGGGTGCTCGGCGGCGGCCTCGACCGCCTGCTCCAGGCTGTCGCACTCCAGGATGTCGAAGCCCGCGACGTACTCCTTGGTCTCCGCGAACGGCCCGTCGGTGCGCAGCACCTCACCGCCGCGCACCCGCACGGTGACCGCGTCGGCGGGCAGGGCCAAGCGGTGCCCGTGCAGCCGTACGCCACGGTCTCCGAGCTCGTCGACCCAGGGTTCGACGGGGGCCATGTCCGAGGCGTCGTTGGTGTCGTCGCCGCAGACGAGCAGCATGTACTTCATGGATCCTCCCGGTCCTCATGAGCTTCCTACACCCCACCGACGAACGGCACCGGCGCGAATCGACACCGGCACCGAGAAAAATTCGAGGGGCTTCCGGCACGCGGCGCGCCGCTGCCGGGTTCACGGTTGGATGGGGGCATGACCTCCGACGAGCACGCGCGGCTGATGCGGGTCAACCAGGCCACTGGGACGCCCGCACCCCCGTCCACCTCGCCAGCCGGTTCTACGGCCTCGACCAGGACCTCGATCCCGAGCGCTGGTTCGCCGCCTTCGAGTGGGAGGACCTCGGCGACCTCACCGGCCGGGACGTGCTCCACCTCCAGTGCCATCTCGGCACCGAGACCCTCGCGCTGGCCCGCCGCGGTGCCCGGGCGGTGGGGCTCGACTTCTCGGCGGCGTCGGTGGCGGCCGCGCGGAACATCGCGGCGAAGGCGGGCGTCGAGGCCGACTACGTGCGGGCCAATGTGTACGACGCCGTCGAGGCACTGGAGGGACGGCGGTTCGACGTCGTGTACACCGGCAAGGGCGCGCTCTGCTACCTGCCGGACCTGGAGCGCTGGGCCGCGGTGGTCGCCGAACTGCTGCGCCCCGGCGGCCTGTTGTACATCGTCGAGTTCCATCCACTCCTCAACTCCCTGGGCCCGAAGCCCGCTCCGGGAGAGGGGCCGGAGCTCGTGCTGCGCCACGACTACCTCGGCGGCGACGGACCCGTGCACCGGGACGCGACCCACACCTACACCGACGGCCCGGCCGTCGAGGGCGCGACCGAGAGCGTCGAGTGGATGCACGGAATAGGAGAGGTCGTGGGCGCGTTGACAGCGGCGGGACTGGGCGTCCGCCGGCTCCGCGAGAGCGACGAGCTGCCCTGGCCGCGCTGGTCGCGGATGGTGCGTACGCCGTCCGGCTGGTGGCGCCTCCCCGAGCCGCGGATCCCGCTGCTGTACGGACTCCTCGCCACACGCTGAGCCGTCGTGGTACGGTCCTGCTAGCACTTGTGTACGCCCCGTCAGGGCGCCGGTGCCAGTTCTCCTTCTTTCGCCGGTCGGTGTACCGGCTTCTCCACACCACCTCGTCGTTCTCGAGGTGCTGTCTCCCGCCGCCCGAAGGCGCCATGTCCGCCTTCCCACCGTGCGCGGCTCTCCCCTTCCTTCCGCATGTCCCATGCCCTGTGTCCGTGAAAGGACCACCTCATGACCACCACACTCCAGAACCCCCCGACCCAGCAGCAGACCCCGGTCCGGGCCGTCACCGGCGTGCTCGACATCGACGCGAACGGCAAGGGCCATCTCCGCGCCGCCGACCTGCTGCCGACGCCCTCCGACCCCCAGGTCTCCCCCGCGCTCGTCCGTCGACACGGCCTGCGCAAGGGCGACCTCATCGACGGGGTGTACGGCGACCGGCGCGCCCTCACCGAGGTCGCCCGGGTGGGCGGCCGCGTCCCCGACCGGAACCGCCGCCACTTCCGCGACCTGACCCCGCTGCACCCGCGTGAGCGGATCCGCCTCGAACACCCGGCCTCCGGGCTCACCGGGCGGGTCGCCGATCTGATCGCGCCCGTCGGCAAGGGGCAGCGCGGGCTGATCGTGGCGCCGCCCAAGACCGGCAAGACCGTGCTGCTCCAGCAGATCGCGGCGGCCGTCGCCGGCAACCACCCCGAGTGCCGCCTGATGGTGCTTCTCCTCGACGAACGCCCCGAGGAGGTCACCGACATGCGGCGCTCCGTGCGCGGCGAGGTGTACGCCTCGACGTTCGACCGCGCGCCCAGGCAGCACATCGCGCTCGCCGAGCTGGTGATCGAGCGGGCCAAGCGGCTCGTCGAGGCCGGCGAGGACGTCGTGATCCTGCTCGACTCGCTGACCCGGCTGTGCCGGGCCCACAACAACGCCGCTCCCGGCAACGGCCGCACCCTCAGCGGCGGTGTCGACGCGACCGCGCTGATCGGGCCGAAGAAGTTCTTCGGTGCCGCCCGGCTCGCCGAGGAGGGCGGCTCGCTCACCATCCTCGCCACCGCCCTGGTGGAGACCGGTTCGCGTGCCGACGACTTCTACTTCGAGGAGCTCAAGAGCACCGGCAACATGGAGCTGCGCCTGGACCGCGAACTCGCCTCCCGCCGGGTCTTCCCGGCCGTCGCCGTCAACCCCTCCGGCACCCGCCGCGAGGAACTCCTGCTGCCGCCCACCGAGTTGGCGACCGTCCACGGTCTGCGCCGGGCGCTCCAGACCCGGGACGGCCAGGCCAACCTGGAGACCCTCCTGGAGCGGATGCGCGAGACCCCGGACAACGCCACGTTCCTGCGCCGCATCCAGCCGACGCTGCCGGCCTGCTAACCCAGGCGCAGAGCCGCCCACTCCTGCTCGTCGAGATCGAGCAGACGGTCGGCTCGGGCCCGGTCGGGGGCCGTGGGCACGTCGCCGCCGGTCGCGAGGGCCGCGGCGGCCATCACATGGCCCAGGCGCAGCGCGGTCTCCGTGCGGCGGCCTTCGAGGTGGGCCGCGAGATACCCGGCCGCGAAGGCGTCGCCGGCACCGACGCGTTCGACGATCCGTGAGTCGGGCGTGGGGACGAACACCTCCTCACCGGCGGCGGTGTACGCCGTGGCCCCGTGTTCCGCGTCCTTCACGACGACGACCGGGGCGGGGGCCAGCAGGTCGCGGATCTCCTTCGGCCGGGCGGTGCCCCACAGGGCCTCCGCCTCGTCCCGGCCGACGAAGACGATGTCGGCGTGGCGGGCGGGTTCCAGCAGGGCCGTCGCCGGGTCCCGGTGACGCCACAGGGCGGGGCGGTGGTTCACGTCGAAGGAGACGGTCGCGCCGGGAACGGCCCGGCGTACGACGATCTCCGTGACCAGTTCCGCGCAACTGTCCGACAGGGCCGCCGTGATACCGCTGAGGTGCAGCAGCCGGGCCCGGCACGCCGCCGCGAGGTCCGGTCCCATGCGGGTGGCCGCGGAACCCCTGCGGTAGTAGTAGGTGCCGGTGCCCGCCGGGCCGGTGTCCTTGAAGTACACGCCGGTCGGCCGGTCCGGGTCGGTCGCGACCCCGCCGACGTCGACACCCCGGCCCCTGAGTTCGGCCAGGACGCGGCGGCCGAGCGGATCGTCGCCGACGCGGCTGACCCAGGCCACGCGGTGCCCCAGCGCGGCCAGCCCGCAGGCCACGTTGGACTCGGCGCCGCCCACGTCCAGGCGCAGGACGCGCTGGCGTTCCAGGGGCTCCTCGTCGGGCGGGACGAGGACGGCCATGGTCTCGCCGACGCAGACGACATCGGGCGGGGCGTTGTCGCGTGTCCTCACGTGTCGAGCACCCGGTGCAGGAACTGCTGGGTGCGTGCCTCGGCGGGGCTGCCGAACACCTGCTCCGGCGGGCCCTGTTCGAGGACGACCCCGCCGTCCATGAAGACGACCCGGTCGGCGGTGTCCCGCGCGAACCGCATCTCATGGGTGACCACGACCATCGTCATGCCCTCCTCGGCGAGCGAGCGCATGACGCCGGTGACCTCGCCGACCAGCTCCGGGTCGAGCGCGGACGTCGGCTCGTCGAAGAACATGATCGCCGGGTCCATGGCGAGGGCTCGGGCGATGGCGACGCGCTGCTGCTGGCCGCCGGAGAGCTGCGCCGGGTAGGAGTCCGCCTTGTCGGCGAGCCCGACCCGGGCGAGCACCTCGCGTCCGCGCTTCTCCGCCTCCGCCTTGCCGAGCCCCCGCACCTTGAGCAGCGCCAGCGTCACATTGCCGAGGGCTGTCTTGTGCGGGAAGAGGTTGAACTGCTGGAAGACCATGCCGACATGGCCGAAGATCTCGGGCGCGCGCTTGCGGTCGTGCAACGGCACGCCGTTGACCCAGACCTCGCCGCTGTCGGCGCGTTCCAGGTCGCACATGATGCGCAGCAGGGTGGACTTGCCGGAGCCGCTGGCGCCGATGAGGACGACGACCTCTCCGGGTGCGACGTCGATGTCGACGCCCTTGAGGACCTCCAGGTTCCCGAAGCTCTTGTGCACGCCGGTCAGGGCCACGCTCGCGGTCTGCCGGTCGGTGAGGGTACTGGTCATGCGAGGACGGCCTTTCTCTCCATCCGCCGTACCAGGACCGACAGCGGATAGCAGATGACGAAGTACAGGACGGCGACGGCGAGATAGGAGGTGCCGGGGTCACCGACGCGGTCGATGACGGCCTGCCCCTGGCGCACCAGCTCGACGTAGCCGATCACGACGGCGATCGAGGTGTCCTTGATCAGGGAGAGGTACTGGCCGACCAGGGGCGGCAGCACGATCGCACGGGTCTGCGGCAGGATCACGCTCAGGAAGGTCCGCACCCGCCCGAGCCCGAGGACGCGCGAGGCCTCCCACTGACCGCGCGGGACGGCCTCGATGCCGGCGCGGAAGATCTCGGCGATGTAGGCGCCCTGGTAGAGGGTGAGGGCGAGCAGCGCGGCACCGAAGACGGTGATGCCGAAGCCGCTCAGGTAGGCCGCGCCGAAGTAGATGAACAGCATCTGGATCAGCAGCGGGGTGCCCCGGAACACCTCGAGGTAGCCGCGGGCGAGTTGGGCCAGGACCGGGATCCGGCTGGTGCGCACGGCGGCGACGAGCAGTCCGGTGACCGTGGCGGTGACGATGGCCGCGAGGGACAGCTGGACCGTGGCCCACAGTCCGGAGAGGTAGAGGTCGCGGTTGTCGGAGACGATCGACCAGTCCATCAGGCCTCCTTACGGCGCGGAAGGGCCGGCAGCAGCCGTCGTACGTGGTCCAGCGGCCGTGGGCGTACGGCGGCGGGGCGCAGCGGCGGCTTGAAGGCCACCCGGCCCACCAACCCGGCGGCGAACACGACCAGGTTGGTCAGGATCAGGTAGAGGATGGCCGCGATGCCGAAGACCTGGACGGTCAGCAGGGTGCGGGAGTTGATGACCATCGAGGTGCCGGTGAGCTCGGGCACCGAGATCGCCGACAGCAGCGAGGAGCCCAGGATGATCTGGACGAGCTGGTTGACCACGGCCGGGTAGACGTTGCGCAGCGCCTGCGGAAGCACCACGTGGGCGAAGGCACGGGACGGGCTCAACGCCAGGACACGGGCCGCCTCGCGCTGGCCGCGCGGCACGGCCTGGATGCCGGCACGGAAGATCTCGGTGAGGTAGGCGCCGACGTTGACGCCGAGGGCGAACACGCCCGCCTGGACCGGGGTGAGCCGGAGCCCTGCGGACGGGAGCGCGAAGTAGGCGACGAACATCTGGAGCAGGACAGGGGTGTTGCGGATGACCTCGACGTAGACGGCCGCGACCGCCCGCAGCACCCGGTGACGGGATCTGCGGGCGGCGGCGCCGAGCAGGCCGAGGGCGCACGCCAGGGCGAAGGCGGCCAGCGACAGGCGCAGCGTGAGCCAGGCCGCGTCGACGTAGGTGGTCCAGTCCCTCAGGGCGTACGTCCAGTCGGTGAGCATGGGTACTCCTCAACGGGCCGTTCAGTACGAGGGGTTGAGCGGGAAGCTGCGGCTGACGCCGAACCACTTCTTGTAGAGCGCGTCGGCCTGGCCGGAGGTGTTGAACTCGCGCAGCCAGGTGTCGACCCACTGGATCCAGGTGGCGTCGCCGAGCGGGAGGCCGATGCCGTTGTACTCCAGCGGGACGACGGAGTCCTTGGTGACCTTGAGCGAGGGGTCCAGCTTGGCCTGGTAGTTGAGGAAGTTGGAGTCCTCGACCATGGCGTCGGCCTGGCCCTGCCTGACCGCGAGGACGGCAGCGGAGGAGGTGTCGTACTCCTGGATCTTCGCCTGGGGGTTGCCGGCCTTGACGGCGTCGCCGTTGGTGGAGCCCTTGGTGACGGCGACGGTCTTGCCGGTGAGGTCCTTGAGGGTCGAGATGCCGCTGGACTTCTTCACCAGCATGACCTCGCCCGCGACGATGTACGGGTCGCTGAAGGAGACCTGCTTGGCCCGCTCGGCGGTGGTGGTGAAGTTGCAGACGACCGCGTCGACCTTCTTGGTCTGGAGGTTGGGGATGCGGTTGGCGGAGGTCGTGTCGACGATCTTCACCTTGACGCCGAGGGCGGTGGCCATGGCGGTGGCCACGTCGACGTCGAAGCCCTGCGGCTTGTTGGCCTTGCTGGTCGAGCCGAACGGCGGGAACGTCAGACAGCTGGCCACGTTGAGCGTGCCGCGCTTGACGACCTCCTGGAGGGTGGAGGACTGCGCGGCGGAGGACGAGCCGGTCGAGCCGGCGGCGGAGGTGCACGCGGACAGAAGTGCGGCACCGGTCACACTGACACAAATCACCATCAACGGCCGGGTACGGTGGCGAAATCTCATGAGGGGACACCCTTCGGGGGACGGGTTCTGCATTGCAAAACAACGTTTCGTAATGCGTTGCGCAGAAGCTAGCCCTGGGTTTTCGGGACCGTCAACCATTGATTTCAATATGTGATACTGCGTTTTGCTATGCAGCACGTTAGGATGCCCGCATGGTCACCGCCGACGACTCCGCACCCCGCCGCAACGCCTCGTCCTCCCTGCGCCGCGCCCTCGGCATCCTGATGTACCTGGCCGAGGACCGCAGCCATCCGCACGGCGCCACCCTCAGCGACCTCGCCACCGGACTGGAGCTGAGCAAGAGCACCGTCCTCAGGCTCGTCGCCCCGCTCAAGGACGTGCGGCTGGTCGACCAGGACCCGGAGTCCGGCCGCTACCGCCTCGGCCCGCACAACGCGCTGCTCGGCCAGGCCTACCTGGAGCGACGCGACACCCGCCGGATCACCTCCCCCGCCCTGCACCGGCTGGCCGAGGAGAGCGGAGAGACCGTCCATCTGGTGAGCTTCGACCCGCCGGAGATCGTCTACATCGACAAGGTGGAGAGCCCGCGGGCGGTCCGCATGCACTCCCGGATCGGCGGCCGGCTGCCCGCCTACTGCACGGCGACCGGCAAGGTGTTCCTCGCCCACGCCAAGGCGGACGTGGTCGACGCGGTGATGGCGGCGGGCATGCCGGCCCGCACGCCGACCACCATCACCACCCCCGACCAACTGCTCGCCGAACTCGACCGCATCCGGGAGCGCGGATACGCCGTCGACGACGTCGAGAACGAGCAGGACATCCGGTGCGTCGCCGCGCCGGTCCACGACCACACCGGCGCGGTCACCACGGCGGTCAGCATCTCGGGCCCCGCGACCCGGGTCACCCGCGAACGGCTCCCCGAACTGGGCACGCTGCTCATGTCCGCCACCCGCACCATCACCGCGGACCTGGGCGGCACGGCACCGGAGCCCGCACAGGGCTGACACACCGGACGGTGTGCGGCAACCGGGTGCTCGGGGGCGCTCCTCGGCCCGGGCAGCGCGGTGAGAGGCGGGTCCGTTTCTAGCTTTGCGGTATGACAATCGGATTTCCCTCCCGGATGGCCGTCCCGACCTGCGCCCTGTGCATGACGGGCCTGCTGGTGCTCGCCCCCGCCACGGCGGCCGCGCACACGGGCTCCGGACCCGACGCGCCCAGCGGGCCACGCACCACGGCCGTGTCACCCGCCCTCCTCTACGGCTCCGGCACCCAGGTCCGCCCGCACCGCGGCGCACCCCGGCTCCCGGACGTCTCCGCACTGTCGTGGGTGGTGGCCGACGCCCACAGCGGGGAGGTGCTCGCGGCCCACGACGCCCACCGCAAGCTGCCCCCCGCCAGCACGCTCAAGACACTGTTCGCCCTGACCGTGCTGCCGACGCTGCCCGGTGGGCTCCGGCACACGGTCCAGCCGCAGGACCTGGCCGGCATCGGGCCCGGCAGCAGTCTGGTCGGGGTCGCCGAGGGCCGGACCTACCGGGTCGCCGACCTGTGGCGCGGGGTCTTCCTCAACTCCGGCAACGACGCCGTGCACGTCCTCGCGCGGCTCAGCGGCGGCTGGCGCGCGGCGGCCGTCCGGATGCAGGCCAAGGCCAGGGCACTGGGTGCCCGCGACACCCACGTCCGCTCCCCGGACGGCTACGACACCCCGGGCCAGGTCTCCTCGGCGTACGACCTCGCGGTCTTCGGCCGGGCGGGGCTGCGCAACGCCGACTTCGCCCGGTACTGCGGCACCGCAACGGCCACCTTCCCCGGCCGGGGCGGATGGTCGTACGGAATCCAGAACACCAACCGGCTGCTGACCGGCGCCAACGGCGTGGCCCGCTACGACGGGCTGATCGGCATCAAGAACGGCTACACGACCCACGCGGGCAACACGCTCGTGGCCGCCGCCCGCCGGGGCGACCGCACCCTCGTCGTCACGGTGATGAACCCGCAGTCCGGCGGCGGCTTCACGGTCTACGAGGAGGCGCGGGACCTGCTCGACTGGGGGTTCGCGGCGGGCGGGCGGGTCGATCCGGTGGGCTCCCTGGACGCGCTGCGGGTACGGCCCAGGCCGGGGCCCGAGGCCGTGCCGGTCGCGGCGGCCGTGTCACCGCGGGCCGAGGGGCCCGGCTGGCTGGAGACCTGGGCCATCCTGGCCGCGGCCGGGCTCGGGGCGGGCTCGACGGCTCTGGCGCTGCGGTCCCGGTTCGGGCGGTCGGCCCGGGGCTGACCGGCCGGCAGCCACAGCAGCAGACCGAGGGTGATCCACGTGTACGTGTCGCTGCCGAGGAAGCCGTCGACGCCGGACGCGTCGTCGAACCACAGCCACACCAGGCTGGTGCACAGCACGGCGTACAGGGCGCCCGCGATCCGCGGGTGCCCCGCGCGCACCAGGACCGCGAACGAGGGCAGCAGCCACACCAGATGGTGGACCCAGGTGATCGGGCTGACGAGGCAGGCGGTCAGTCCGGTCAGTGCGAACGCGGCCGTCCAGTCCCGCGCCGCCGCGGCCCGCCGGGCCCGTACGGCCCACACGCCCAGGGTCAGCAGCACGGTCACCGCCCACACCGCGCGGTCCGTCTCGCCGAGCCGGGCCAGGACGCCCTGCAGCGACTGGTTGGAGACGTAGTCCAGGCGGCCCACCCTGGTCGTGTCCCACATCGCGTCGGTCCAGTAGAAACGCGAGGCGTCCGGGGCCACGACGGCCGCGAACCCCGTCGCCGCCAGGGCCACCCCCGTGGCGACCGCCGCCGGGCGCCGGCGCCCGGCGACCAGGAGCAGACCGATGAAGAGGGCCGGTGTGAGCTTCACGGCGGCGGCCAGACCGATCCCGATGCCGGCCAGGCGTTCCCGGCCGGTCGCGAGCAGCCAGGCGTCGACGAGGACGAGGGCCAGCAGCAGGAGGTTCACCTGGCCGAAGCTGAAGGTGTCGCGCAGCGGTTCGAACAGCGCGAGCGCGCAGGCGCCCAGCGCGCAGCCGTACCAGCCGTACCGCCGCCAGGCCCGGCCGGTGAGGAGGCGCACGACCACGGCCAGCGCGGCCAGGTTGAGCAGCAGGCCGACGGCGATCGCGGTGCGCAGTCCGAGCAGGGCCATCGGCAGCATGGCGACGGCGGCGAACGGCGGGTAGGTGAAGCCGTACGGCGTCCCCGGCACCCGGTAGTCGTAGAGCCGTCCGTCGTGGTGGATCCAGGTGTCGACGGCTCCGTGGTAGACGCGCAGGTCGAACCAGTCGCGCAGGAGCGGCACGGTTGCCGTGAACACGGTGACCGCGACGGCGAGGGCCAGGACCAGCGCCAGCCGACCGCGGTCCGTGGCCGGCGCCCTCATGCCGGGTGTCCCGTCGCCGCCGTACGCGCGGTCTGGTGGGCCTGGACGAGCACGACCAGGGCGAGCACACCGCCCGAGACGGCCAGGACCAGTTGGCCGCCGTCGGCCGGGCCGCCGCTCGGCAGGGTGGCGAGGGCGAGCACTCCCGTCACGGCGGCCACCCGGTGCCGTACCGAGGCGCTGGGCGCGGCGGCAGCTATGAGGAACAGTCCCCACAGGGCGTACCAGGGGCGGATCGCGGGGCCGAGGGCGGCGACGGTGGCGAGGCTCAGGCCGAGGGCGTAGACGGGCCGGGGGCGAAGACGCAGCCATATGCAGGCGATGACGGCGACCGCCAGGACGACGCCGAGGGCGTGCCAGGCCGGTACGGCCAGCGGGGCCAGGTCGCTGCCGAGCCGCTTGAGCAGGGCCGCGGTGGCGCGGCCGAGGAGGCTGGTCAGGGCCCAGTTGCCGGTGGAGACGGGGGTGCCCAGGGCGCCCATCCAGCCGTAGCCGGTGCCCGCCACGGCCGTCGCGGCGACCGTGGTGGCGGCGGCCGACGCGGCGGCCGTCCCCACGGCTCTCGCCGGATGGTCGCCGGCCTGGATCCGCAGGACGACGATCGCCGCGAGCCCGAGCACGGCGGGTGCCTTGACCAGTGCGGCGAGCGTCACGAGGACGGCGCCCAGGATCGGCCGCCGGCCCAGCGCGGCGACCAGGCCGAGGCCGAGCAGACCGAGCATGACGGCGTCGTTGTGGGCGCCCGCGACCAGGTGGAGCAGCACGAGCGGGTTGAGGGCGCCGAGCCAGAGCGCGGCGGCCGGGTCGGCGCCGCTGTGCCGGGCGAGCCGGGGCAGGGCTGCCGCCATGAGCGCCACCCCGAGCAGGGCGACGAGGCGCATCCCGAACAGACCGGCGGGGAGCTCACCGCGGGACGCCTTCACGAGGGCGGAGGCCAGGCCGAGGAACACGGGCCCGTACGGGGCGGCCGTGTCGCGCCACACGGGGGCGACCTCGTCGGCGAGGGGGCCGCCGAGGAGGGCGGGGCCGTGGGTGTAGACGTCCATGTGGGCGTCGGCCATGGCGCCTTGGGCGAGGTAGCTGTAGACGTCCCGGCTGAACAGGGGCGGCGCGAGCAGCAGCGGGGCCGACCAGAGGACGAGGACGGCCATGAGCTCACGGGTGCCGGGCCGCGTCGCGGGGTCGCGGACCAGGCGGCCGAGCAGCAGCCAGGCCGCGATCAGGAGCACGACACCGAAGTAGGCGCCCACCAGGCCCAGTGCCGCTTGCGGCGAGGCCGGTTGGAGGAGTTCGCGTACGGGGAGGGCTCCCGCGGTCTCACCACCCGCGGCGAGGAACGCGGTGCCGACCAGACCGAGGATCTGGCAGCGGCGAAGATCGACGGAAACGTTGGCCAACACATCGGCAGCGTGACAGTGCCGGGTGGCTGGAAGGCGACCTGGCGGAGACCGGGGTGTGACCGCTGCGTGGTCGGGTGCCCCCGCTAGAAGACCGAGAGACCCGTCAGCGTGGTGAACCTGTCCAGGGCCGCCACTCCCGCCACCGAGTTGCCGCGCTCGTCCAGACCCGGGCTCCACACGCACAGCGTGCAGCGGCCCGGCACCACCGCGATGACGCCCCCGCCCACACCGCTCTTCCCGGGCAGGCCCACCCGGTAGGCGAAGTCGCCCGCCGCGTCGTACGTCCCGCAGGTCAGCATGATCGCGTTGATCTGCTTGGCCTGGCTCTGGGTGAGGAGGCGGGTGCCGTCGGCCCGGATGCCGTGGCGGGCCAGGAAGCCGGTGGCGAGGGCCAGGTCGGCGCAGGACGCCCGGATCGAGCACTGGCGGAAGTACTGGTCGAGCAGGGCGGGGATGTCGTTGTCGATGTTGCCGTACGCGGCCATGAAGTGGGCCAGCGCCGCGTTGCGGTCACCGTGCGCCGACTCGGAGGCGGCGACCTCCTCGTCGAAGCCCAGCTCCGGGTTGCCGCTCTCCTCGCGCAGGAAGGACAGCAGTGCGCCCGCCGCGTCTCCGGTACGGCTGTGCAGGCGGTCGGTGACGACGAGGGCGCCCGCGTTGATGAACGGGTTGCGCGGGATGCCGTTCTCGTACTCCAGCTGCACCAGGGAGTTGAAGGGGTTGCCGGAGGGCTCCCGGCCCACGTGCTCCCAGAGTTCGTCGCCCTCGCGGGCCAGGTCCAGCGCGAGGGTGAAGACCTTGGTGATGGACTGCGTGGAGAACGGCTCCCGCCAGTCCCCGACCCCGTACACCGTGCCGTCCAGCTCCGCGACGGCCATGCCGAAACTGCGCGGGTCGCAGGCGGCGAGCGCGGGAATGTAGTCGGCGGCGCGGCCGCGGACGGGGGTGCGGGAGATCTCCTCGGCGATGCGCTCCAGGACCGGCTGGAAGGTCAGCGACGACGTCGTTGTCATGATCACTATTGTGCCTCCGGGTCGGTCCTGGTGCGGATCACGGCTGGTGCGGGCCGTCAGGCCCCGGCCGTCCCGCTGCCCGCGAGGATCTCCGGCCGCAGCAGGTCGGCCAGTGTCTCGGCGGGCAACAGGCCCTTCTCCAGGACGAGTTCGGCGACGCCGCGGCCCGTGGCGAGGGCCTCCTTGGCGATGTCGGTGGCGGCCGTGTAGCCGATGTGCGGGTTGAGGGCGGTGACCAGGCCGATGGAGTTCTCGACGGTCCGGCGCAGCACCTCGGTGTTGGCGGTGATGCCGTCCACGCAGCGCTCGGCGAGCGTCAGGCAGGCGGCCCGCAGGTGGGTGATCGACTCGGAGAGGGAGTGCAGGATGATCGGCTCGAAGGCGTTCAGCTGGAGCTGTCCGGCCTCCGCCGCCATCGTGATGGCGACGTCGTTGCCGATGACCTCGAAGGCGACCTGGTTGACGACCTCGGGGATCACCGGGTTGACCTTGCCGGGCATGATCGACGAACCGGCCTGTACCGGCGGCAGGTTGATCTCGCCGAGACCGGCCCGCGGACCGGACGACAGCAGCCGCAGGTCGTTGCAGCTCTTGCTCAGCTTGACCGCGATCCGCTTCAGTACGCCGGACATCTGGACGAACGCCCCGCAGTCCTGGGTCGCCTCGACCAGGTTGGCGGCGGTGACCAGGGGCAGCCCGGTGATCGCGGCGAGGTGGCGGCGGGCCGACTCGGCGTATCCGGCCGGAGCGTTGAGTCCGGTGCCGATGGCCGTGGCCCCCAGGTTGATCTCATGGATCAACTCGACGGCCTCGTCAAGACGGGACCGGTCCTCGTCCATCATGACGGCATAGGCCGAGAACTCTTGACCGAGCGTCATGGGCACCGCGTCCTGCAACTGTGTACGGCCCATCTTGAGCACATCGCGGAACTCGACGGCCTTGCGGGCGAACGAGTCCTGCAGTACAGCCATCGCCTTGAGCAGTCCATGTACCGCGAAGACCGTCGCGATCTTGACTGCGGTCGGGTAGACGTCATTGGTCGACTGCCCCAGGTTGACGTCCTCGTTGGGGTGCAGGAACGAGTACTGCCCCTTCTCGTGCCCCAGCAGTTCCAGCGCCCGGTTGGCGATGACCTCGTTGGCGTTCATGTTGGTCGAGGTGCCGGCCCCGCCCTGGATCACGTCGACCACGAACTGGTCGTGCAGCTTGCCGTCCCGGATCTCCCGGCAGGCCTCGACGATCGCGGCCGCCTTCCTCGGCTCCAGCAGTCCGAGCTCCTCGTTGGCCAGCGCGGCGGCCTCCTTGACGGCGGCGAGGGCGTCGATCAGATGGGGATAGGCCGAGATCGGGGTGCCGGTGATGGGGAAGTTCTCGGTGGCGCGCAGGGTGTGAACACCCCAGTAGGCGTCGGCGGGTACGTCCCGATCACCCAGCAGGTCGTGCTCGCGGCGGCTGACGGCGGCGGTCATGAGGGTATGGGTCCTTCTTCCAGGAGGGTTCAGGTGAGGTTTTTCAGGGGCGCGGGGCTGTTTCGATGTGCGGCTCCGCCGCGTGGGCGCGACCAGCCACGTACGGCCCGCGGCCGCCGGACGACAGGCAGGGGCAGACTCTTAGGCGCAAGCCGCTTCGGCAACGGGCTCCAGCGAACGAACCGGCCGCACCTGCCCGACCTCACGGCCGCCCCCGAGCAACGCCTCCCCCTGGAACTCCGTGAGCAGATCCGCCGAGACCCCGGCACGGGCGAGCGCCGCCGCGGCGACCGGCACCCGCGCCCGGTTCGCCCCGTCGGAGATCTTCACGGCGACCGCCCGCCCGTCGGGAAGGGCCGCGACCTCGACACCTTCGAAGCCGTCCTTGGCGAGCAGCCCCGGCACCGCCTTCATCAGCGCGGCCACGTCCCGACCCGCCCCGGACGCCATCTCCGCGTGCGCGCGCATCGCGTCGGCCACCCGGGCCTCGGGAGTACCGGGAGCGGCAGACGTGATCCGGGCGGCGGCCCTCGCCAGACCGTGCAGGGACACCGAGAACAGCGGCGCGCCGCAGCCGTCGACGGTCACGCGCGCGATCCGCTGTCCGGTGAGGTCCTCGACGATCTCGGCGATCGCCTGCTGGAGCGGGTGCGCGGGGTCGAGGTAGCCCTCCAGGGGCCAGTCGTTGAGCACGCACGTGTACAGCATCGCCGCGTGCTTCCCGGAGCAGTTCTGCGCGAGCCGGGACGGTCCGCGCCCCTGCCGGATCCACTCGTCGCGCACCTCGGACCCGAACGGCATGTCCGGGACGTTGCGCAGGGCGTCCTCGGAGACCCCCGCGAGTTCCAGGATCCGCCGCGCCCCGTCGAGGTGGCGTTCCTCGCCGGAGTGGCTGGCCGCGGCGAGCGAGAGGAGCTCGCCGTCGAGGGGCAGCCCGGCCCGGACCATGGCGACGGCCTGGACCGGCTTGAGCGCGGACCGCGGATAGAACGCGGCCTCGATGTCGCCGAGTTGGAAGCGGACGTCCCCGTCGCGGCCGAGGACCACGACGGAGCCGTAGTGGGTGCCCTCGATCAGGCCACCGCGGATGAGGTGGGCGACCGGGGCGTGGAGGGGTTCACGGACCAGGGGTGCGGCCGCGACGGAACTGCTGTACATCACTTCCTGCTTCTCCGGGCGACGTCACGCGGGTCGCGCGTGCGTGCCGGTTGGTTCGGACTCGGATTGCGCGCGAGCGATCACGCGCCTGTCGATTCGGTGCTGCCGGCCGCCCGGGCGACCCGGCCCCGGACCGCGTACCAGCCGGCGACCAGGGCCGCGACGATCAGCGGGAGACACAGCACGGTGGTGCGGCCGGCGCCCCCGTCGGCGTACATGAGGACCAGGACGGAGGCGAGGAAGGCCAGCGTCACGAGTTCGGTCCACGGGGAGCCCGGCAGTCGGTAGCCGGGGCGGGTCAGGTCGCCCTTCTCGGCCTTCTGCCAGAAGAGCAGGTGACAGATCATGATCATGCCCCAGGTGGCGAGGATGCCGATGGCGGCGAAGTTCAGCACGATCTCGAACGCGTCGGCGGGGACGACGTAGTTCAGGCCGACGCCGAGGACGCAGATGCCGCTGGTGAGGAGGATGCCGCCGTAGGGGACCTGGCTGCGGCTCATCACCGAGGTGAACTTCGGGGCCGAGCCGGACATGGCCATGGAGCGCAGGATGCGGCCGGTGGAGTACAGGCCGGAGTTGAGCGAGGACATGGCCGCGGTGAGGACGACGAGGTTCATCACGCCGCCCGCCGCCGGGATGCCGATGTTGGACAGGACGGTCACGAAGGGGCTCTCGCCGGCCGTGTACTTGTTCCACGGCAGGAGCATCGAGAGCAGGACGACCGAGCCGACGTAGAAGAGGCCCACGCGCCACATGATCGAGTTGATCGCCTTGGGCATGATCTTCTCGGGGTTCTCGGTCTCGCCGGCGGCGACGCCGACCAGTTCTACGGAGGCGTAGGCGAAGACGACGCCCTGGATGATCAGCAGCATGGGCAGCAGGCCGTTGGGGAAGACGCCGCCGTTGTCGGTGATCAGGGCCGGGCCGGGGTGGTGGCCGTCGATGGGGTGCTGGGTGGCCAGCAGGAAGATGCCGATCAGCAGGAACGCCACGAGCGCGCCCACCTTGATGATGGCGAACCAGAACTCCAGCTCGCCGAACATCTTCACGGAGATGAGGTTCACCGTGAGGACGACCGCGAGGGCGATGAGCGCCAGCACCCACTGCGGGATGTCGGCGAACATGCCCCAGTAGTGGGTGTAGAGGGCCACGGCGGTGATGTCGGCGATGCCGGTGGTGGCCCAGTTCAGGAAGTACATCCAGCCGGCGACGTACGCGCCCTTCTCGCCGAGGAACTCCCGGGCGTAGGACACGAAGGCGCCGGACGAGGGCCGGTAGAGGACCAGTTCGCCCAGTGCGCGGACCACGAGGAAGGCGAAGACGCCGCAGACCGCGTAGGCGATGAACAGGGAGGGGCCGGCATCGGCGAGGCGGCCGCCGGCGCCGAGGAAGAGGCCGGTGCCGATCGCGCCACCGATGGCGATCATGTTGACGTGCCGGGACTTCAGCGACTTGCTGTAGCCCTCGTCTCCGGCGTCGACATGGCCGGAACGTTTCCGCACATCGTCGTGCAGGCTCTGCTCGCTCACGCCTGGGGTTCGCTTTCCGTGGAGGGGTCCGCATCCGTGCGCGGGGAACGCACGATGTCGGTGAGGGTGGTCTCGACGCGGTCGAGGTGATGGGACATCGCCTCGACCGCGTCGTGCTCGGAACCGTCGATCAGCGCCTCGACGATCGCGCGGTGCTCGCGGTTGGACTGCTCGCGGCGGCCGCCCAGTTCGTTGAGGAAGGCCGACTGACGCGCCAGTGCGTCCCGGATCTCCTCGATGACCCGGCGGAAGACCGGGTTCTGGGCGGCCTCGGCCACGGCGAGGTGGAAGAGGGTGTCCATCGCGACCCAGGCGGTGGTGTCCGTCTCCCGCTCCATCCGGTCCAGGAGGTGGGCCAGGTGGTCGAGGTTCTCCGGGGTGCGGCGGGTGGCCGCGTACCCGGCGACGGGGATCTCGACGTGCCGGCGGACCTCCAGGAGGTCGCTGGCCGCGTAGTCGCCGAAGGTGGGGTCCTCCACCGCGTTGGCCACCACGAAGGTGCCCTTGCCGGTCTTGGAGACGGTCAGGCCCATGGTCTGCAGGGCCCTGAGGGCCTCGCGCAGGACGGGCCGGCTGATCTCCAGGGTGCGGCAGAGCTCCGCCTCGGAGGGGAGCTTGTCGCCGATGGCGTACTCCCCGCGCTCGATGGCGCCACGCAGATGCGCCAGCACCGCCTCCATGGCGCTGATGCGCCGCGGGGGTTGTGGCTGACTGGCTGTCCGGCTGTCTGACAGGTTCACGGGAGAGATACTCCGGGCGGCGGGAGGGTGCTGTCAAGGGGGTGGACGGGGTGGGGGTGGGAGCATCCCGCGAGGGACGGGCCTCCTCGCATCCGTGGCAGTCAACGTCCTCCGCCGTGGGGAGCACCGCCCAGGCGTCCCACGGGCGTCAGACGTACCGCGCGAGTGGCCAGGGCCCTCGCCGGCTGTGGGCAGGGGCTACCTGAGGGCACCGCAGGCGGTCACCACCTTCGAACTCCATGAAGGGCACCGCCCCCTCGTCCCGTGGGCGGTCACCCGGGGCGGTCAGCGCCGCGCTTCCCTCAGGCCCCCCAGCGCCCTCGGTGGGCGCCGCCCGTGGCCCGTCGCCGAGGCCGAGCGGTGGCGGGTTCGGCGTGCGCTGCGGGGCCGAGTCCCGCGGCGTCGTACAGGCCTGTGCCGATGCCGTGCTGGACGGCGGCCCCCCGTCCAGCACGCCCGCTCGGCAGCGCGGTATCTCGTCGGGCACGGCACTCGGCTGTGGCCCCCAACTCCAGCACCGCCGCCCGGCGCCCCGGACCCGTTCAGCCCGTCAGCGTCCCCGTGGCCAGCAGGCCGAAGAGGAGGAGGCCCACGACGATGCGGTAGATCACGAAGGCGTTGAAGGAGTGCTTGGCGACGAACTTCAGGAGCCAGGCGATGGAGGCGTAGGCGACGACGAAGGAGACGGCCGTGCCGACGGCTAGCGGTGCCGCGCCCACGCCCGCACCGAGGGCGTCCTTGAGCTCGTAGATGCCGGCGCCGGTGAGGGCGGGGATGCCGAGGAAGAAGGAGAGGCGGGTGGCGGCGACGCGGTCCAGGTCGAGGATCAGGGCCGTCGACATGGTGGCGCCGGAGCGGGAGAAGCCCGGGAAGAGCAGGGCGAGGATCTGCGAGCTGCCGACCAGCATGGCGTCCTTGAAGGAGGTGTCGTCCTCGCCGCGCTTGTGCCGGCCCATCTGGTCCGCCGCCCACATCACACCGCTGCCGACGATCAGCGAACCGGCGACCACCCACAGGGAGGCGAGCGGCCCCTCGATGAGCGGCTTGGCGGCGAGGCCCACGGCGACGATCGGGATGGTCGCGGCGATCACCCACCACGCGAACTTGTAGTCGTGGTGGTAGCGCTCCTCCTTGTGGAACAGCCCTCTCCCCCACGCGGAGACGATCCGCACGATGTCCTTGAAGAAGTACACGAGCACGGCGGCGATCGCGCCCACCTGGATGACGGCCGAGAACCCGACGACGGCGTCGTCGTCGACGGGGATGTTCATCAGCCCCTCGACGATCTTGAGATGACCGGTGGAGGAGACGGGAAGGAACTCGGTCACCCCCTCGACTGCTCCGAGGACGACGGCCTGACCGACGCTGATGACGCTCATGGGATCCAGTTCTTCTCAGGGGAAGGCAGGTGCGGAGGGCACAGTCTTACTACACGCAGGCGAGGACGAATCCCTACGCCCACAGCACCTGCGCCAGCGCCACCCCCGCGAAGGCCGCTCCCAGACCCGCCACAAGGCTCACGGCCACGTTGGCGGCGGCATAGAGGCGCGCCCCGGTCTCCGCCAGCCGCAGGGTCTCGTACGAGAAGGTCGAGTACGTCGTCAGCGCCCCGCACAGGCCGGTGCCCAGCAACAGCTGGAGGTGGGACCCCGCGGCCCCGGCCGCCACCGCCCCGGTGAGCAGGCCGAGGACCAGGCAGCCCGTGACGTTCACGGCGAAGGTGCCCCAGGGGAAGACCGAGTCGTGCCGCGACTGCACCGCGCGGTCGGTGAGATAGCGGAGCGGGGCACCCACCACGGCACCCGCGACGACCAGCAGCCAGTTCACAACGACTTCTTACCCTTCGTGCCCGTTTTGCCCCGAGTCGGCTCCTGGGTCCCGTCGCGGCCGACATACCGGATGACCTCGCACTCGTCGAGTGTCACCAGGCCCTCGGTGACGAGTTCGTCGAGCTGCGGCAGGAACTCCCGTACGCGCGTCTCGCTGTCGACGATGACGACGGCCACCGGCAGGTCCTCGCTGAGGGACAGCAGCCGGGAGGTGTGGATCAGGGAGGAGGCGCCGAAGCCCTCGATCCCCCGGAAGACGCTGGCCCCGGCCAGCCCGGCGGCGTGGGCGCGGTGCACGATCTCGCTGTAGAGGGGCTTGTGGTTCCAGGTGTCGTTCTCGCCGATGTGGACGGTCACGCGCAGGGCTCTGCCGGTCAGCCTCGTCATGGCTGCCTCCACTTCAGGACGCGGCGGGCCGCCGTGGACGTGAGCCACACCGCCGTGAGGGCCGCGAGCAGGGTCGCGGCGAGATAGGCCAGGCCCGTGGCGGGCCGGCCGTGGTCCACGAGTCGCTGGATGTCGACGGCGTAGGTGGAGAAGGTGGTGAAGCCGCCGAGGACGCCGGTGCCGAAGAAGGGGCGGACCAGGCGGTGGGCGGCCCACACGTCGGTGATGACGACCATGAACACACCGATGACGGCACAGCCGACGACGTTGGTCCAGAAGGTCGCCCAGGGAAAGCCGCCCGGCTGCACCGGCCAGTGGAGCGCGAGGGCGTACCGGGCCGTCGCGCCCAGGGCGCCGCCGAGCGCGACCACCGCGACGACCGGCGCCTGGCCCTGCCACGCGGACTGCCGTGGGGGCCGCGCGGGGGCGCGGAGGCTCTCCGGGGCTGTCATCGTCGTGTCTCTCCTACTCGCCGGGGCCCGGGCATGCGGGCGCGCTCCATCGCAAGTAGGGACCGTTGGCGGCGCCTTCGCCGCGGTTCGGGTACGGCGGGCCCCACCGCCGTGCCGCGAGGGTGATCGCGACCGAGGACCAGGGTAACGCCGGGGTCCTGCCGGGGTCACTTCGCGGCGGGTGGATCGCACAGCGCGATACCGCGCTCGGAGAGGCTGCCGAGGACCAGGTGGCCGGAGGCCTCGCAGACGCTGGTGACCATGCGGAAGCGGGAGCGGCGGCGGGTGAGGTGGTGGACGGTGCGGCCTTCGTCGTCGATCGCGAGGACGCCGACGAAGCCCGTGGGTCGGTAGGGGGCGCCCACGGCGACGCGGGCGGCCGCTCGGCGGGCCGCTGGGGCGGCGCGGTGCAGCAGGTCGAGCGGGGGGATGCGGGGTCCGGCGAGGGAGACCCAGATCGGCCCTTCGGGTCCGCCGCGCCAGATGTTGTCGGGCATGCCGGGCAGGTTCTCGGCGAGGGGTTCGGCGCGGCCTGCCCCCGGACCGTCGAGCCAGTAGCGGGTGAGCCGGCGGGCTCCGGTCTCGGCCACGACGAGGAAGGACTCGTCGCCGCTCGCCGCGAGGCCGTTGGCGAACTGGAGCCCCTCCAGGAGGACTTCGGGAGTGTCGTCGCCGGGTGCCAGACGCAGGAGGCGGCCGGTCCCGGTGTGTTCGACGATGTCGCCGATCCTCCCCCACTGCCTTAAAGGCGTGGGGGGACCCCCAGGTCGAGGGGGTAACGGCGGCTGGAGACCGTGAAGTACACGCTGCCGTCGGACAGCGCGACCACGTTGCTGGCGAACCGCAGCCGCTCCCCCGCCACTTCGTCGGCGATGACGCGCACGGTGCCGTCGGCGAGGTCGACGCCCAGCAGTCCGCGTTCGGCGTCGCACACCAACAGGGCGCCGTCCGGGAGGAGTTCGAGGCCGAGCGGTCTGCCGCCGGTCTCGGCGAGCGTCTCGGCGCGGGGCGCGACGGGCTCGGTCAGGCCGTCGACGCGCAGGATGCGGCCGTCCGCCACGCCGGTCAGGACCCGGCCGCGGGCGTCGGCGACGACGTCCTCGGGGCCGTGGCCGCCGAGGGCGACGTAGTGGCGTGGGATCAGTGCGGTGGGCGGTCCATGTGGTGTCTGCCCTTCCGGTGCGGTCGCTACCAACCCTTCTCGAACATGCGCGCCACCTCGGCGATGCGCATCTCGTCGCGACGGTAGTACGTGCGCCACCGGATTCTCTTGGTGCGCACGAGGCCGATGTTCACCAGGAGGGCGAGATGGGTCCGGGCGACCGAGCGCCGCACGCCGAGCTTGACCGCGACGGCATGGGCGGACACGCCGTCCTCGACGGGGTCGATGTGCCGCTGCGGGGGGAAGTGCGCGGCCGGGTCCTTCAGCCACTCCAGGATGTCCAGTCGCCGCCGGCCGGTCGGAGTCCTCAGCATGTCGTCCCCTCCGCCCCTCCTTCTGCGTGTCACCACTGTCCCGCAGTCGCAGCGCCTTGTCCCGGGGTCGCTGAGCTTGTCCGATATCGAACTCCTCTACGACAAGGGGCTGTTCGGCGGGTCCGGCCGATGACCGGGCAGGGGCCTTGGGGTGAGGCCCCCTCCGCCCGCGGCTCGTGGTCTCGCGGGCGGAGGGGAGTCGGTGGGGCCCGTGGGGAGGCGGGCGGGTTCAGCCGTCGAGCCGTACGACCCGGACCGTGCCCGCCGGCACCGCGAGGCGGCCCGCGGCGCGTTCGCCGGTCAGCAGCTCGGTGCCCGGCGCGTCCAGGGGCACCTTGGCCTCCGTCGCCGTGTGGTTGATCACGAAGACGTAGGAACCGGAGTCCCCGTCACGCCGGACGACCTCGACGTCACGGGGCAGGTCGGCGCGCGAGGGGAGAGTGGCGTCCTCGGCGGCCCAGCCGAGCAGCGCGTCGAGCCCCTGGGCGGTCAGGCGGGTGGAGACGTACCAGGCGGTGCCCTCGCCGTGGCGGTGGCGGGTGACGGCGGGGTGGCCCGCGGTCAGGCCGTCGGCGTACGTCCACACGGTCTCGGCGCCGCGCGGCACCACGAACTCGGACCACACGTCGCCGGTGAGCTCCGAGCCGTCGGGGCCGGTGACCCGGACCAGTTGGCCCGGGAGCAGCGGCGAGAACTCCTCGACGGTGAGGCCGAGGACGTCGCGCAGCGCGCCCGGGTAGGCGCCCTCGTGGACGGCGTCGTGCTCGTCGACGATGCCGGAGAAGTACGACACGACGAGCGTGCCGCCGTTCTCGACGTACTGCCTGAGGTTGTTGCCGGCCGCCTCCGTCATCAGGTACAGCGCCGGTACGACAACAAGGGGATAGGCCGACAAGTCGGCTTCGGGGTGGGCGAAGTCGACCGTGAGGTGGCGGTCGTAGAGGGCCTCGTAGAAGGCGTCGGCGCGTTCGCGGGCGTCGTGGTCCTCGCTGGGCCGCCAGTCGAGGTTCTGCGCCCACCAGGAGTGCCAGTCCCACAGCACGGCCACGTCGGCCCGGGTGCGGGTGCCGCGGACGGTGCTCAACGAGTCCAGAGAGGCGCCCAGTTCGACGACCTCGCGCCACACGCGTGTGTCGGTGCCGCCGTGCGGGACCATCGCCGAGTGGAACTTCTCGGCGCCGCGCCGGGACTGGCGCCACTGGAAGAACATGGCGCCCTCGGAGCCGCGGGCCACGTGCGCGAGGGAGTTGCGGGCCATCTGGCCGGGCGCCTTGGCCGGGTTGCGGGGCTGCCAGTTGATGCCCGAGGTGGAGTGTTCGAGCAGGATCCAGGGGGCGCCGCCGGCGACGGAGCGGGTCAGGTCCGCCGCCATCGCGAGGTTGACGTGAGTGCGGCGGCCGTCGGTGATGAGGTAGTGGTCGTTGGTGACGATGTCCACCTCGCGGCCCCAGGCCCAGTAGTCGACGGAGTCGCACTGGCTGAGCGCGGTCATGAAGTTGGTGGTGACCGGAACGCCCGGGGAGAGCCGGTGCAGGATGTCCCGCTCCGCGACGAAGTTCTCGCGCATGGTCGCGTCGGCGAACCGCTTGTAGTCCAGCGCCTGGCCGGGGTTGCCGACGGTGGCGGCGGTGCGGGGCGGGTCGATCTGTTCGAGGC
Source organism: Streptomyces griseorubiginosus (assembly GCF_036345115.1). GTDB lineage: Bacteria > Actinomycetota > Actinomycetes > Streptomycetales > Streptomycetaceae > Streptomyces > Streptomyces griseorubiginosus_C. The sequence goes on along the minus strand of NZ_CP107766.1, from coordinate 8,838,502 downwards.
TCGTGTAGTGCTGGCCCCAGAAGGCGGTGCCCCAGGCCTCGTTGACGCCGTCGACACCGCCGTACGTCACCTCGAGCCAGCGGCGGAAGTGGGCGGCGCAGGAGTCGCAGTAGCAGGCGGAGACGGGGACGCCGTACTCGTTGTGCACGTGCCACATCGCGAGGGCCGGGTGGCCGGCGTAGCGCTCGGCGAGCCGGGTGGTGATGTCGGCGGCGGCCGCGCGGTAGGCGCTGTTGCTGTGGCAGATGGCGCCGCGGGAACCGAAGGCGAGGCGGGTGCCGTCAGCCGTGACCGGCAGCGCGTCCGGGTGGGCGCGGTAGAACCACGCGGGCGGTACGACCGTGGGGGTGCCGAGGTCGACGCGGATGCCGTTCTCGTGGAGCAGGTCGATGATCCGGTCCAGCCAGCCGAAGTCGTGGACGCCCGGTTCCGGCTCCAGGAGCGCCCAGGAGAAGATGCCGACGCTGACCATGGTGACCCCGGCCTCGCGCATCAGCCGGACGTCCTCGTCCCAGACGCTCTCGGGCCACTGCTCCGGGTTGTAGTCCCCGCCGAAGGCGAGCCTGGTGAGGCCCCTGGGGGTGGTCTCCGGCATGGGTCTCTCCCGAATCAGTTGGTTGGGAACGTGCACACACGGCTCACGAAGCGCGCTGCCCAAGATAACCGCACAGAGGTAACCCTTGCCAAGTGCTTGAGTGCGAGCTTTCCTGTGCACGATCCCAGTTCGGTCGCATCCCGTCCGGAACGTCCCGCCGTCCGTCCACCCCCGTGCCGCCCCCACGGGGCTTAGAGTCGTGACCATGAACAATGCGGGGGGCCGGCGCAGACCGCCGACGATCCACGACGTGGCACGCGAGGCCGGGGTCTCGCGCGGGACCGTCTCGCGCGTCCTCAACGGCGGGCACTACGTCTCCCCCGCCGCGCAGGAGGCGGTCAACTCCGCCATCCGCAAGACGGGTTACGTCGTCAACCGGCACGCACGCTCACTGATCACCGGACGCTCCGACTCGGTCGGCTTCCTGCTCACGGAGCCCCAGGAGCGGTTCTTCGAGGACCCCAACTTCAACGTCCTGCTGCGCGGCTGCACCCAGGCGCTGGCCGCCCACGACATCCCGCTGCTGCTGATGCTGGCGGGCACCGAGGACGAGCGGCGCCGGATCAAGCGGTTCATCACGGCCGGCCACCTCGACGGGGTGCTGCTGGTGACCAGCCACTCCGCCGACCCGGTGGCCGAGGAGCTGCACAAGGCGGGCGTGCCCGTCGTCCAGTGCGGCAAGCCGATGCGGTCCGGCTCGAAGGTGAGCTATGTGGCGGCGGACGACCGGGACGGCGCCCGTGACATGGTGCGGCACCTGTTGTCGCGGGGCCGTCGCCGGATCGGCATCGTGACGGGACCGCTGAACTCGCCGGGCGGTGTCGACCGCCTCGCCGGTTACAAGGAGGTGCTCACGGAGGCGGGTGTCGAGATCGACGAGCGGCTCGTGGCCTCCGGTGACTACAGCCGGGGCAGCGGGGAGGCGGCCACCGAGCTGCTGCTGACCCGGGCGCCGGACATGGACGCCGTCTTCGTCGCCTCCGACCTCATGGCCCTGGGCGCCCTGACCGCACTGCGCCGCGCGGGCCGCCGGGTCCCCGAGGACGTCTCGGTGGGCGGCTTCGACGACTCCATCGCGGCGACGGAGGCCACCCCGGCCCTCACCACGATCCGCCAGCCCTACGACCGCATCAGCGCCGAGATGGTCCGCGTGCTGCTGGCCCAGCTCGGTGGCGAGGACCCGGCGGCGGTGATCCTTCCTACGGAGCTGGTTCGGAGGGAGTCGACGTGACGCCTGCGGCCGGCGGGGCGGGGCGTTGCGCATCGGGTTCGTTGGCGCGCAAGGGGGGCGACGGGCGGACGCGGGCGTTCGGGACTGCTTCGCGGGGCGACTGAGGAGCGCGCGGGGCACGGCAAACAGGCGCGGGGCGTTCAGGGCTGCTCCGCGGGGCCGGGCTGGCGAGCGCGCGTGGAGCGACGGGCGGGCGTGGCGTTCGGGGCTGCTCCGCGGGGCCAGGCTGGCGAGCGCGCCGAGCACGGCAAACAGCCGCGGGGCGTTCAGGGCTGCTCCGCGGGACCGGGCTGGTGACCGCCGTCGGTGTCGCGGTGGGAGCAGCGACGCGCTGAGGGCTGAGATCGCGGCAGCGCGGGGGCCAGGGTGTGGGGTCGGGAACAGAGCACGGGTGCCTGGTCAGGGCGCAGAGGACAGCCGGTGAGGGCGGGCGCGGTGTACCGGTCCAAGTCACCAACGTCTACGCCGTAACCGGGCAGCCGACGCCGAGGCCGGGCAGAATGCACCCCCTCCCGGTCCGCCCACACGCCGCCGACCCGAGAACGCCCCCGGCACGCCAACGAGAAACCCCACCCCCCTACCCCCTCGCTCCACGCAGCCGCCGTCCGGTCAGGATCGGAGAAGCGGTTCCCCCCTCCTCCGGCCTAGCGTGAGACCACCGACGGAGCGCGTCGGGATCACCGCACGGAGGAGCACACCATGACCGCGGGACTCAAGACGATCATCTACCCCGTCAAGGACCTGGCCGCAGCGAAGGCCCTGTTCAGCGCACTGCTGGGGGTGGAGCCCTACGCGGACGAGCCGTACTACGTCGGCTTCAAGGACGCGGGACAGGACGTTGGCCTCGACCCGAACGGACACGCCCGCGGCATGACCGGGCCGGTCCCCTACTGGCACGTGGACGACATCCGGGCGACCCTCGCCGCGCTGGTGGCGGCCGGGGCGGAGACCCTCCAGGACGTCCAGGACGTCGGCGGCGGCAAGCTGATCGCCTTCGTCAAGGACGCGGACGGCAACCTGGTGGGGATCACCCAGGACCCCCAGGCCTGACCTTCCTTGCGCATGCACTAGTTGCATACTCAACGAATGGCCGGATCGGTGTTACCGTTCACTTATGGCGGTGAACACGGTCGGGACCGGCCTTGAGGAACGGTGGCGGGACATCCTGTCGGTGCACGCGCGCACGATCTGCGAGATCGACCGCGTGCTGCACCCGCACGGGCTGGGCGCGAGCGATTTCGAGGTGCTCGACATCCTCGCCACCGAGTCCCCCCGCGAGGGCGACCAGTGCCGGGTGCAGAACCTCGTCGGCCGGGTGCACCTGAGCCAGAGCGCGCTGTCCCGGCTGATCGGCCGCCTGGAGAAGGACGGCCTCGTGGAGCGCTCGGTGTGCGTGGAGGACCGGCGGGGCGTGTACGTGTCCCTCACCCGCAAGGGCCGCGACCTGCACGCGGAGGTGCTGCCGCTCCAGCGCGAGGTCCTGTCGCGGACGCTGGACGGCTAGCGCCCCCTCGACGCCGGCACGATCCGCCGGACAGGCCTTGGCCAGGTGCGCCTCAGGACAGGGCCAGACCGCAGAACTCATGACCCTCGGGGTCGGACAGGCACGTCCAGGGGACGTCCCCCTGGCCGAGGTCGAGGTCGGTGGCGCCGAGGTCCCGCAGCCGGGCCACCTCCGCCGCCTTGTCGTCACCGGGGTACGGCAGCAGGTCGAGATGGACGCGGTCCGGGACGGGCTTCCCGTCGGACGAGCGCAGGAACTCGAGATACGGGCCGACGCCCCTGTCGGAGCGCAACACCGCCTGGTCGTCGGTCACTTCGTGCAGGGTCCAGTCCAGGGCCTCGCCCCAGAAGCTCGCCATGGCGCGCGGATCGACGCAGTCCACCACCACCGCGGCGATCGGTCCGGTGTCCCGGTAGACCTCCCGGGGTTCCAGCACGCAGAACTCGTTGCCCTCCGGGTCGGCGAGCACCGTCCACGGCACGTCCCCCTGGCCCACATCGGCGGGTCTCGCACCGAGAGCCCTCAGGCGCGCCACCAAATCCGCCTGGTGGGCCGGGGAGTCGGTCGCCAGGTCGAGGTGCGTGCGGTTCTTCGTCGGCGACTTGCGCTCCGGCACGGGGACCACGTCGATGCCGAGGGCGACCGGGTCCGGCCAGACGAGGCCTCCGGCGGGGCCCACATAGGTGGTCACACCGGGGCTGTACGCCGTCCAGCCGAGCGTCTCCGCCCAGAACCGGCCGACCACCGGAGCGTCGACAGCCTTGATGTTCACCTGAACCGGTCGCAGCGCCATGCCGACGATCCTATGCAGCCGCACCGAAGCGAGGCCGGCCGATTCCACCGGAGGCACCAAGCGATCCGGGCCGCTCCCGCCCGGCATGAGTGGCCGTCCCCGGGGTCATGCTGAACAGCAGACGCCGAGCGGGGAAGGGGCTGAGGACGCCTTGGCCGTGGAAGAGGACCGCGCCGCCGAGTTCCACAGCTACGCGACGGTCTCCCTGGAGGAGGCGCACGACGCGATCGCGGCCCACTACTACGACCTGCGGCTCGAACTGGCCGGACAGGCCTCGCAGTTCGCCACGAGGCTCAACCTCGTCGAGCTCGGCGCGCTCACCGTGGGAGACGTGCGGTTCGGCACCGAGATGCGCATGAGCTTCGGCGAACCCGGCGTCTATCACGTCGCCGTGCCCTTCGGCGGCTGCTTCAGCGTCCAAGAAGGGCGTGGAGAGGTGGAGTTCGCCACCAGCGGGCGGGCCCTGGTCTTCGATCCGGCGCGGAACATCCACATCGACACCTGGTCCGCGGACTGCCAGGCCCTCACCGTGAAGGTCGACAAGGCGGCCCTGTTACGGCAGTTGGAGGTGCTGCTCGGCCGGTCGGTGCGCCGTCCGCCGCGCTTCGGGCCGTACATGGACGTCTCCCGCGGGCCGGGGCTGAGCTGGATGCGGCTCGCGATGTGGAACCTGCTGGAGCGGGACGTCCCGCACGGGTTGCTGAGCCACCCCATGATCCGCGGCCGTCTCGAGCAGACCCTCCTGGAGGGGATGCTGCTCGCCACGGACCACACCTTCCGCGAGGCGCTGGAGGCCCCTCCCCCGCCGATGCGTCCGGCGTCGGTCAAGCGGGTCATGGACGCCGTACAGGAACTGCCCGCGGAGCCGTACGACGCGAACCGGCTCGCGGCCATCGGGCAGGTCAGTCTGCGCACCCTGCAGGAAGCTTTCCGCAGGCATGTGGGCATGTCGCCGATGGCCTACGTCCACGAGGTGCGGCTCCAGCGGGTGCACCGGCAGCTGCGGGCGGCGGCGCCGGGAACGACGACCGTGACGGACGTGGCCCACGAGTGGGGGTTCGTCCACCTGGGCCGTTTCGCGCACCGGTACCGGGAGCGCTTCGGGGAGTCGCCCTCGCAGACCCTGCGCGCCGTGTGAGCCGTCGCGTCCGCCGATCCGCCGCGTTTTGCGGACATGCGCCACGCATTCCGGAGCGACGGCCCCTCGGATCGGTCCTATGGTCGGGTCACGGCGATCGCAGCGCGCACTGGGATGAGCAGGGTCGGCGCCGCTCATCTTCTGTTCCGCGTGCGAGAACCGGGGTGCGGCGGCGGGAGCAGGTCCGCACCCCTCTGCGGGCCCGGCCGCTCCCCCTCCGTCGCATGTGGTGGCCGGGCCCCACTGCGTGGTCAGCCCTGCGGCCGCGCCAGCAGCGTGCGCACGCCCTCGGACGTCAGGGTCAGCGGATGCGTCGAGCTGGCGTCGATGGACAGCGACAGATCGCCGTCGGGCCACTGCGCGGCGAGCGCGCCGAGCGGCACCAGACGGTAGCGGGAGACGAACGGCAGCAGCTCGGCCATCTCCGTCTCGGAGGTGAACACGGGCACCACGGGAGCGCCGCCGTCCTGCTGTTCCAGCACGGGCAGCGCCACGGTGGTGTCCTCGTCGGCGGCGTCGTCGGGAACCGGAATGAGCACCTCGCTGGTCGCGAGCGTGTCCAGCGCCGTCGTGTCCTCGGTGTTCTGCGTGAGCGCGTCCAGCGCCCGCTGGGCCGGTGTCGCGGTGTGGTCGTTGGCGGGTGTGTCCATGGCAGATCCCCTGGTAGCGGCGGTCGTGCGGCCCGCCCGCAGGCATGATCGCCCAGGGCGCGGTGCTGCTCGCGTACCCGAGCGTGCCGAGAGCATGCGTGCGGGGTGTCAGGGAATCAGTGCGATGTCCTCCGCGGGCGGCCCGGCGTGCGGTGACATCAGGCGGCGAGCACTTCGTCCACGGTGGCGACCCGGATCAGCGGACCGTACAGCGCCATCACGTGCAGCGCCTTGCGGTGCGAGTCGTCGTCCGCTCCGGCGCACGCGTCGGACACGACCCACGTCTCGACCCCGGCGTCGGCTGCGGCGAGGGCGGTGGACAGGACACAGCAGTCGGTACTGACCCCGGCCAGGACCAGACGGCCCTCGGGGTCGACCAGGGCGGCGAGTTCCGGGGTCCACTTGCCGAAGGTGGGGGCGTCCAGCACGTGGGGCGCCCGGTCGGCGAAGTCGTCGGTGAGCCGCCACAGCGGGGCGTCCGGCGGCTGGAGAGCGAAGGGCCACCGCGCGTAGTACGCCCGCCAGGCGCCGGTGGGCTCGGCGGGGGCGACGAAGCGGGTGAAGGTGACCCGGTCGGCGAAAACCGGCAGCAGCCGTCGTACGCCCGCCGCCGCCTCGCCGTAGCGCGGGGCCGCCCAGGGGCTGTCGGGCTCGGCGAAGACGCGCTGCATGTCGATGACGGCGAGCCGTCCCCTCGTCATACGACGTCCTCCTGGGCGCGGACCCGGCCGCGGCCGAGGGCCGGCGTGCCGAGGAAGCCGACCGCGAGCGCGGCCAGCACGCCGAGGTTGGCGTACGCCCACGCCCCGGACCTGCCGCCCAGGCCGAAGGGGTCCAGGAGATAGCCCTGCCAGTCCAGCCAGCCGGCGGCCGAGTTGGTGACCAGGCCCCAGCCGAGGGCGGTGGCGAGGACGGTGAGGATCAGCGGGCCGGGCGGTACGTCGCCGTAGCGGCCGCCGGGGCGGTAGAGGTCGGCCTCGTCGTAGTCGCGGCGGCGCAGGGCGAGGTCGGCGAGCATGATCCCGCACCAGGCGGCGATGGGGACGCCGAGGGTGGTGAGGAAGCCCATGAACTGGCCGAGGAAGTCGTCGGCGAAGAACACGATGTAGATAGCGCCGGCGATCATCAGGACGCCGTCGACGAGCGCGGCCAGCGGGCGCGGGATCCTCAGGCCCGCGGACAGCAGGGCGAGGCCGGAGGAGTAGATGTCGAGGACGGCTCCGCCGACCAGCCCGAGGACCGCGACGACGGCGAAGGGCACCAGGAACCAGGTGGGCAGGAGGATCGTGAGCGCGCCGATCGGGTCGGCGGCGACGGCGGCGCTGAGCTTGGTGGAGGAGCCCGCGAGGAGCAGGCCGAAGACCAGCAGGAGCAGTGGGGCCACCGAGGCGCCGAAGGTGGTCCAGCCGATCACGCCCCGGCTCGACGAGGTCCGGGGCAGATAGCGGGAGTAGTCGGCGGCGGCGTTGACCCAGCCGAGGCCGAAGCCGGTCATCATGAAGACCAGCGCGCCGATGAACTCCTGCGCGGAGCCCGCGGGCAGGGCACTGACGGTGCTCCAGTGGATGTGGTCGGCGACGAGACCGACGTAGACGACGGTCAGGACGCCCGTCACCACGGTGATCACGGTCTGGAGCCGCATGATCAGGTCGAAGCCCATCACCCCGCCGACGACCGTCAGCCCCGCGACCACGATCAGCGCGATCACCTGGGTCCCGGTGCCGCCGCCCCAGCCCAGCCGCCCGAAGACGGTCGCCGTGGCCAGGGTGGCCAGCGCGCACAGCACGGTCTCCCAGCCGACGGTGAGCACCCAGGAGACGACCGACGGCAGCCGGTTGCCGCGCACTCCGTAGGCGGCGCGGCTGAGCACCATCGTCGGGGCGGAACCCCGCTTGCCGGCGACGGCGACGAAGCCGCACAGCAGGAACGAGAAGACGATCCCGACCACCCCGGCGGCCAGTGCCTGCCAGAAGGAGATCCCGAAGCCGAGCGCGAAGGAGCCGTAACTGAGGCCCAGGACGGACACGTTGGCGCCGAACCACGGCCAGAACAGGGTGCGTGGGGTGCCCTTGCGTTCGGCGTCGCCGATCACGTCCAGCCCGTGCGTCTCCACCTGGAGCTGCCGGGCGGTGGATCTGCTGTCGGGGGGACCCGAGGACTCTGTCATCGTCGACCTGCCTGTTCAGATGTGTTGGGGCGACGGTAGGCAGGGCCGAGGCGGGCGTCAATCAGGAGTAGCTTGCGCCGGGATGGGGACTTGATGCGCAGGCCGGGTGTGTCGGCGCGCCCATGGGAGCCGGCCCGGCCAGGCTTCTCCGGTTCAGCAACGAGCCGGGGAGGCCGCGGCGGGTCAGTCCAGGGTGCCCTTCTCGCAGACCTGGCGGGCCACCTCACGGAGCTTGACGTTGTTGTCCTGCGAATAGCGTCGCAGGACGTCGAAGGCCTGGTCCTCGGTGAGGCGGTGGCTGCCCATGAGGATGCCCATCGCCTCACCGATCACATGGCGGGTCGCGACGGCCTGCTCCATCTGGGCGTAGGTGCGGGCGGCGGACAGGGCGACCGCCGCGTGCGAGGCGAGCAGCCAGCCGGCCAGCTCACTGGCCTCGGTGAACGCGCCCGGCTCATGCGAGTACAGGTTCAGGGCGCCGAGGTCGTCGTCCTCCGTGAACAGCAGGAACCCCATCATGCTGCCCACGCCGAGGGCACGGGCCCGCGGAGCGAACACCGGCCATCGCTCGCTCTCCGTCGTGAGGTCGGAGATCCGGAAGGTCCGTTCGCCCAGGGAGGTGCGGGCGGCGTCGAAGCAGGGACCTTCCGCCAGCTGCTCCTGCAACCGGTCGCTGTCGATGACGAGCTGGTCCGTGGCGGTGAGGGTCTCCACCTTCCGGTCGTGGAGCACCAGGACCCCGGCCGAGGTGCAGCCCTCCACGAGTTCCGTGGCCGAGGCGCTGATCCGGCCCAGGGTGTCGGTCACCGACTCCTGCGCCAGAAGATCACGGGCCATCGCCGCCATCTGCTGGGCGAACCGACTCCAGTCCAAGACGTCCTCCACTCCTGCCGACAGAGGACCTCTACCCGCACCTCCGCGATCCTCACAGTCGGGAGGACCGACGACCGGCCGCGATCCGGTGCCCGCGGGGCGCGTCGGCGCTCCTGGCCCCGGCCTCACGGACGGGCGACTGCGGGACGGTCAGTCGTCGATACGGACCGGCATCAGCATCGAGAGGGTCGCCTCGTCGTCGGGGCGGCGGATCGTGATCGGTGCCGTGGGAGTGACGAGTTCCAGGGCCAGTCGGTCGTGGGAGCCGGCGGCCAAGGCGTCGATCGCGTCCAGGAGGAAGTCACGGTTGACCGCCACACGGTCCGGGTCGCCGTCGGCGTCGGTGTGCAGGGTCACCGTGCCGTCGCCCTGAGCCTTGAGCACGCTGAGCGCTGGTGCCCCGTCCTCACCGGAGCGCACGGGGCCGGTCTCCAGGTCCCGCCGGAACGCGGCCGCCTCGACGAGGACGCGGCGCCCGGCGGTCCGCGGGACCAGCCGCCGGTAGTCGGGGAAGTCGTGGCCGAGGCGCGGGCCGGACGCCTGCCGGTCCCCGCTCTCCAAGGTCACGCGGTCACCGTCGACGGACAGCGCCACCGCTGCCTCGCCGTCCAGCAGCGCCCGCATCGCGTCGGCGAGCGGGGTGGGCACGACGAACTGCACCCGGCCGCCCTCGTGCCCGGCGATGCCGGCCCGCGCGATCGCCATGCGGTAACGGTCGGTGGCCACGACATCGAGGCTCTCGCCCTCGATGTCGAACAGGATCCCGCCGAGCATCGGCAGCTCCCGGTCCGTGCTTACGGCGAAACGTACGGCATCCAACGCGGCCGCCAGCTCCGGGGCGGCGAGGGACAGCCGGACGGCGACGGTCTGGGACGAGGTCATGGTGTTCTCCCGGTGATCGAGCAGGGCACGGAGCGCGGAGAACTCCTCGCGGGCGTCGGACAGCCCTTGTTCGAGACGGCCCAGGTGCGCGTCCAGCAGCTTGCGGACCAGCCCGGTGTCCGGGCCGGACCATCCGGCCAGCACCAGGCGGATGTCCGCCAGCGGCATCCCGGCCCTGCGCAGGCGCGCCAGCAGCCGGGCCTCGTCCAGCTGGCCGGGCTCGTACCAGCGGTATCCGCTGACCGGATCCACCCAGGCCGGCACCAGCACACCGGCACGGTCGTAGAACCGCAGGGCGCTCACACCCAGCCCGCTGTCCCGGGCCGTCTCACCAATGCTGCGCATGTCGTTCTCCACACCCGGAACTCTGGGCCCTGCACAAGGTCGAGGGTCAAACCCGGGATGTGAGGCGCACGGCTTCCCTTCTCGGCGGCAGCGGATCCGGGGTCAGTGGTGGTGGCCCCGGCGGCCGAGGGTGTCCACCGGGGTGGCGTCGGGGCGGGTCCACTGGGGTACGGGGCGGCTGGTGGGGCCCCACGTCGGCTTTCCGTCCGCGTCCGAGCGCCAGGACCAGCACGCGGCGAGCCCCTCGGGCCAGTCCTCCGGCTTGTCCTCCCACACCTCGCCGCGTCCGTAGGGCGTCATGTCGAGCAGGCCCATGGACCCGTTGACCCGCTCGTTGCCCCGGCCGGTCGTGGAGTAGGTGAGGAACGCGCGGTCGCCGTCGCGGAGGAAGGCGGTGAGGTGCCCCATGTCGCCGCCGACCGGCGGGGCCGCGTCACGCACCGAGTACCAGGGCTGGGTGTAGCCCATGAACGCGACATAGGCAGCCACCTCGTCCGCCTGTCCCGAGGTCAGGACGGCGAAGGAGACGCCTCGGGCGTTGAGGTAGACGGCGTCCTTGAGGTGCCAGGCCGTGGTGGTGCAGCCCTCGCACTGGCCCTGGTGCGGCGCGCCGTCGTACCACATGTGCTTGTAGACCACGAGTTCGTCGCGCCCCTGGAACAGGTCGAGGAACGGGACGGGGCCGTCGGGTCCCACGACCTCGATCGTGCCGTCGAACTCCACCATCGGCAGCCGCCGGCGTGCCGCGGCGATGGCGTCGCCCTCCCGCGTATGGGCCTTCTCGCGGACCAGCAGTTCATCCCGGGCACGCTGCCAGGTGGCCAGGTCGACCACGGGCGGGCGGCCGGGCAGCGCGGGGGTCGGGGGCGGGGTCGGGGTCTGGTCGTCCGGGGTGGTGGTCATGTGTCCTCCGGGGGTCTCGGGCAGGGCGCGCTTCGTACGACGGTCACCTGAACAGACTCCCGGCCCGGCCCGAACTCATCGCGCTCGCACGGGACACTTCACTTCTCACTTCACCGGTCCGTCGGTTCCCAGCGCCCACGCGGTCACGCGGAGGCCCGGTCCATGGCGTGGTCCAGGTGGGTGATGACGGCCGGCACGTCATCGCTCTCGGTTCGCCGGATCAGTTCCAGGGCCGGTCGGACGAGACCGCTCGGGCGGGCCGTCAACCGGGCGAGGACGGTGGCTCGGACGTCGAGCCGTTCGAGGGTGGCCTCGCGCTCCTGGTCGTTCTGGCCGGCCAGCAGGACGGCGTTGTACCAGGCCTCCTCGCGGGACTGGCGGACGCTGAAGTCGAGGATCCGCTCGTCGGTGCGGCCGCCGACCTTGTCCAGCAGCGACATGAACGGCGACAGTTCGCCGATGGAGTCCTGCACCGCCAGGACCACGCGGGCGAGGATGTCGTTGATCAGCAGGAAGTCGCCCCGCAGCGCCTGGATGTCCGCGCCGGGGGCGGTTCGCGCGGCGGCGACGGCGAGGTCGAGGTTGATGTGGGCGTTCACCCCGAGCAGCAGGTGCTGCACGATCACGGTGTCGGTGTCGTCGAGCAGCCCGAACGCCTCGCGCCAGCACCGCGGTCCGCCGCGGTCACGGCGCCAGGCGTCGTACGCCTCGAAGTAGCGGTTGCCGAAGTGCGTGTCGAAACGGTCCATCCGGGGGCCGTCGTCGAAGAGCCCGGCGTGGATGGCCGTGCGCACCTCCACGGTCACCTGTCGGTACAGCGCCGCGAAGTAGCCGAGCCGGTCACCGGAGCGCGTGGCCTCCCCCACGATCCCGGCAAGCCCGTCCACGACGTCGTCGATGTTCTGTGCCGCCATGCCCAACTCCCCTCCGACGGACCCACGTTGAGCCCGCAGCGCCGATCACAACCTCGTTGTACCACCGCCTGCCGGAAGAAGATCCGGTCGTGCGGTGCGGGAGGTCGGCGGGTGGGGGTGAGCGGGGTGCAGGCGGGGCGGGGGCGGTGGATGCCGGCTGCGGTGAGCAGGGTTGCGGTGGGTGCGGTCGGCTGCGGTGAGCAGGGTTGGGGTGGGTGCGGCCGGCTGCGGTGACGGCGACGGGGTCGGGGCCGCCGGTCGGGGTGAGCGAGGAGTCGGGGCCGCCGATCGCGACGAGGTTGCGACCGCAGCTCGCGGCGCGCCAACGGGGCGGCGGGCATCGGCGGAAACGGACATGACGAACTCGCGGCGGCCACTCGCAGCATGCCCCCTGGCGGACGCGTTGCGCGAGACGCGCACCGCGGAGGCGGAGGACTGAGGTCGCGGCCGCCCGCGCAACCGACACGACGAGGTGGCGACCACCGCTCACCGCACGCCAACGGGGGCGGCGGCCGTCGGCGGGGACAGGCACCGCGAGGTCGCGACCGCCACCCGCGGCATGCGCCGCGAGGTTGCCGTCGCCGACGGAAACACGGCCGCCGAGCACGGCGAGCGCCCGGATGCGCGTGCCGTCGGTACGGCGGGCCTGGATGCGCGTGCCGCCGATGCCACGGGGCCCGGATGGACGTGCCGCCGATGCCACGGAGCCTGGATGCGCGTGCCGCCGATGCCACGGGGCCCGGATGGACGTGCCGCCGATGCCACGGGGCCCGGATGCGCGTGCCGTCGATGCCACGGGGCCTGGATGGACGTGCCGTCGGTGCGGCGGGGATCGAACAGCCCCCGCCTCCCGGCCCCTTCTCAGCGGCGCTTGATGCCCGGCTCCGCCCCCGGAGCGAGGGTCGGTTCGGTGACGGGGACGTCGCCGAGGGCCTGGTCGACGGCGGTCAGCAGGTCCTCGGGCAGGTCGACCCCCGACGCGGCCGCGTTGGCGTGGACCTGCTCGGGGCGGGAGGCGCCGGTGATCGCGGAGGCGACCTCCCTGCGGCGCAGGACCCAGGCGAGCGCGAGGGTGGGCATGCTCAGGCCCGCCTCCTCAGCGATCGGGACGAGCCGCTGGACCGCTTCGAGGATGGCGTCGCTGTAGACGAGGTCCTGCGAGACCGCCATGTCCGCCGAGGCGAACCGGCTGCCCTCCGGCACCGGCTGCCCCGGCTTGTACTTCCCGGTCAGGACGCCCTGGGCGAGCGGCGACCAGACGATCTGGGAGATGTCATGGGCGGCGCAGAGGTCGAACACCTCCGCCTCGGGCGCCTGCCACAGCATGGAGTACTGCGGCTGGGACGAGACGAACAGCCCGGGCCCGGCCAGCTCGATCGCCGTCTGGATCTGCTCGGGGGTCCACTCGCTGAAGCCGATGTAGCGGGCCTTGCCCTGTGCGACCACCTTCTGGAACGCCTCCACGGTGTCCTCGATCGGCACGGTGGGGTCGAAGCGGTGGGCCTGGTACAGGTCGACGTGGTCGGTCCTCAGGCGGGTGAGGGAGGCGTCGATCTGCTGTGCGATCTGCTGCGGGGACAGGCCCCGGTCGGCCGGGTCGTCCGACATCGGGAAGTAGACCTTGGTGGCCAGGACGTAGGAGTCGCGCGGGTGGGCCGAGAGGATCTCGCCCCAGGCGGTCTCCGCCGCTCCCCTGCCGTACGCGTTCGCGGTGTCGAAGAAGTTGATGCCCGCGTCGAAGGCCGCCTCGGTGCAGGCGCGGGTCGCGTCGGCCTCGACGCCGCCGGAGTAGGTGAGCCAGGAGCCGAGGGAGATCTCCGAGACCTCCAGGTCCGAGCTGCCGAGTGTGCGGTACCGCATGGGGGCTCCTTCGGGGCGGCGCGTGGTCCGGGCTGTTCCAGTGTGAGCCCTCCACGGCTACCCAGGTCTTGACCCTCCTCCCTCCGACGCGTACAACATTCCCGAACAGAAAACGTTTACCTCATGCCCTCGTCTCCCCAACCCCAACCCTCACCCCAACCCTCACCCCCACTCCCCCTCACCCCCCGTCCTCAACAGAGAGGCCTCCCACCATGAGAACCGCAGAGGACCGGGAAGAGCCCGCGCGCGAAAGAGTCGGCGGCCCGGGCGCACTGTCACGGCGAGGCGTCCTCAAGGGCACCGCCGTCACCGTCGGCCTGGCCGCGGCGGGGGCTGTGGCGCAGCCTGCCCACGCGGCGGAGCAGTCGGCCCCGAGCAGGCGTCCGGTCCGCGCGACCGCGCGCCTGGGCGGCAACGCCATCACGATGTCCGTGGTGGACGGGGCGTTGCGGTGGTCCGCGGAGCGGGACGGGAGGACGGTCGTCGACAGGTCCGGCCTCGGCCTGCGGCTGGGCGACGGGACCGTTCTCGGCGACGACGTGACGGTCCTACGGCATCGGCACGGCACCTCCCGCACCACCTGGAACCCGGTGTACGGCCGCAACGCCACCGTCACCGACCACTACCAGGAGCAGCTCTGGGAACTGCGGGACTCCGCCTCGGGGACCCGGTTCGCCGTCCAGATCCGCGCTTACAAGTCCGGTGTCGCGCTGCGCTACCTCCTGCTCGACCAGGGCCTCGACCAGGGCACTGTCACCGTCTCCGACGAACTGACCACGTTCGCCTTCCCCGACGGCACCACCGTCTACAGCGCCCGCGACGAGGACGCCTACCTGCCGGTGGCGCCCGGGGCCATCCCGGTCACCGGCGCGGCCGGCACGGACAACGGCCCCCTGACCGACCTGCCGTTGACCGCCACGCTCGGCGACGGGCTCATCGCCTGCGTCTGCGAGTCCGCCCGGCTGAACTTCCCCCGCCTGATGCTCGGTTCGGTGGCGGGGCAGCCCAACTCCCTGTCCGCGTTCCTGATGGAGCACACCGCCCGCGGTACCGGTCCCGTCGAGACGACCAGCACGGTCACGACCCCGTTCGCCACACCGTGGCGCGCGGTGGTGATCGGTTCCACCCATGCCGAACTGGTCGACAACGCCGAGCTGGTACTCAACCTGGCTCCGCCCAACGCCCTGGCCGACACCTCGTGGATCAAGCCCGGCAAGGTCTTCCGCTGCGAGCTCACCACCGCCGCAGGCCTGGCGGGTGTCGACTTCGCGGCGGCCCGCGGTCTGGAGTACATCGAGTACGACGCGGGCTGGTACGGCCCCGAGTTCACCACCCCCGACGCGACCCGTCCGATCGCCGCGATCGACCTGCCCTCGGTCATCTCGTACGCCACGGACAGGGGCATCGGGGTCTTCCTCTACGTCAACCGGCTGGCGCTGACCGACGCGGACTCCCTGTTCGGCCTCTACAGGAGCTGGGGGGTGCGGGGCATCAAGCTCGGCTTCATCAACGACGGCACCCAGACGATGACGAACCAGATCACCGACTGGGCGAAGGCCGCGGCCAAGTACGAACTGCTGATCGACATGCACGACGACGTCCGGCCGTTCGGCTTCGAGCGCGCCTACCCGAACTGGATCAGTCTGGAAGGCGTCCGCGGCAACGAGCAGTTCCCGACCGCCACGCACAACGTGACGCTGCCCTTCGCCCGCAACATCGGCGGCCCCATCGACTACACCATCTGCTACGGCCAGTCCCGCGACAGGACGACCAACGCCCACCAGATGGCGATGGCCGCGGTGTACTACCAGCCCCTCAACTTCCTGTTCTGGTACGACAAGCCGTCCAAGTACGCCAACCCGGCGAACTGGCCGGGGCTGCCCTGGTTCAACGCCGTTCCCACGACCTGGGACGAGAGCCGGACCCTGGCGGGATCGATCGGGGAGTACGTGGCGGTCGCGCGGCGCAGCGGCGACACCTGGTACCTGGGCGCCATGACCAACGAGACGTCCAGGACCCTCTCGCTGCCCCTGACGTTCCTCGGCGGCGGCAGCTGGACGGCGACCGTCTACGCGGACGGCACCCCGGGCACCGCGCCGTACCAGACGCCGGTCGTGGTCAGCACGCAGACGTTCACCTCGGAGAGCACGCTGACGGTGGCGCTGGCCCCGGCGGGCGGTCAGGCGGTCGTCCTCAGGCCGAGCTGACCCCGGGGCGGTCGTCGGCCGCGCGGTCCGCCCAGTCGGTCAACAGGCGGACCGTGCGGCCGACGTGCTCCTCGTGCAGATAGTGCCCGGAGTCCGACCAGTGCTCCACGCGGGACTCGGGCACGTGCAGGGTGCCGCGTTCCCAGTCGGCGGCCTCCGCCGAGGTCCACACCGTGAGCGCGGGCCGGGTGCGCGCACGGAGATACGCCTCGCTGTGGATGCGGATGCCGACCGCGCCGGGGTCGGTGTACATCCCGGCGTACGCCTGGGCGACGACGTGGTCGGGCGTGCCGAGCATGGTGCGGACATGGGCCGTGCGCAGGCCGGCCGGGGCGTCCGCGCCGAACGCCCCGGCGACGAACCCGGCGGCTTCCCGGGCTCCGAGTTCCCGGTACGCGGCGAGGCGGGCCGGGATCCCGTCCACCTCGGCGCCGTGGGCACCGTGCGCGGGATCGAGGGCCACCACCGAACGCACGAGGACGGGATGCCGTACGGCCAAAAGGTTGACCACCTGACCGCCCATCGAGTGACCCACGGCGACCACCGGACCGATGGCCAGTGCCTCGACCAGGGCGGCCAGGTCTTCGGCCATCGCCGCCGGCGTGTTGCCCTCGTCGGGCACCGGGGACCGGCCGTGCCCGCGCAGATCCGGCACGACGAGACGGAACCGCGCGGCCAGGGCCTCCACGTGCGGTGACCACTCGCGGCCGTCCCCGCCCCAGCCGTGCACCAGCAGCAGGACGGGAGCGCCGGACGGTCCGACGTCCGTGCGGAAGAGGGGAACGCGGTTCGTCACGATCTCTCCGTAGTGCGTCACTGATTCTCCTGTCAGAGGGTGAACAGCAGGGTCTCGAAGCCGTTCCCAGCAGCCGTACTCGATAGATATCGTTTACTACGGCTGATGCAGCCGCTTTCGGCATCACTGAACCGGCGCGGACCGTCCGGTGCAGTAACGTCGGAGCCGTGAGTGACGAGGAAACCGCGCCATCCAACGCCCCGGGGGCGAAGAAGGCGAAGCGGAAGAGGAGGCCGGCCGACCGGCCGAGCACGATTCGCGACGTGGCCGCGAAGGCCGGTGTTTCCGTAGCAACCGTTTCCCGGACGCTGGCGGGCAACTACCCGGTGTCCGAGGACACCAGGCAGCGCGTCATGGCGGCCGTCGACTCGCTCCACTACGTCGTGAACGTCCACGCCAAGGCCCTGTCCGGCCGGGTCGCGGGACCCGTCGCCCTGGTCCTGAGCGACATCACCGGGCCCTCCCTCGCCCATGTGGCCGCGGGCGTGGAGGAGGAGGCCGGCAACCGGGGCCGGCTGAGCCTGGTCTGCTCCACCAAGGGCGACACCAAACGGGAGGACGACCTCGTCCAGCTGATGCGGGAGCAGCACGCGGCGGCGGTCGTCCTGGTCGGCGGCACCGTGACGGACGACGCGTATCACCGCCGGATGGCCGGCTATGCCAAGGCGCTGGACTCGGCCGGCTCCCGGTTGGTGCTGTGCGGCCGGCCGCCGCTGCCCGCGGGGGTGCCGGCGACGGTCGTGGACTACGACAACCGGGGCGGTGCCTTCCAGGCCACCGCGCATCTGCTCACGGCCGGCCACCGGCGGGTCCTCTTCCTGGGGGGTGCGGCGGGCTTCAGCAGCGCGGAGCAGCGGCGCCTCGGCTACCGCGACGCCCTGCGCGCCCACGGCGCGCCCCACGACGAGGAGTTGGACACGACCGGGAACTACACCCGGCAGTCGGGTTACCTGCGCACCCGGGAGGCGCTGCGCACGGGCGTCGGGTTCACGGCGGTGTTCGCGGGGTCCGACATGGTCGCGCTGGGGGCGCTGGCCGCCCTGCGCGAGGCGGGCAGGAGCGTGCCGCACGACGTCTCGGTGGTCGGCTTCGACGACGTCCCCTTCGCCACCGACCTGACCCCGGCCCTCACCACGGTCCGTGTGCCGTACGAGGAACTGGGCCGGACCGCCGTACGCCTCGCCCTGGAGCGGGAGGTCGGCCTCGCCTCCGACAACCACGTGGTGCTGAGTACGCAGTTGGTGATCCGGGACTCGGTGCGTTCCGTCGGCTGACGGCGCAGCCGGTCGGCTGAGGGGCGCAGTGTCTTCAGGGCCGCGTCGACCGCTCCACTCTCCGCATGACCTCGCGGCAGAACGCCCCGACGCCGTCCGGGTCGTCGATGAACTGGTTCGGCTTGACGCAGAACGTGGTGAAGCCCTGCTCCCGTTGTTCCGGTACGGAGGCGAGGGCCGCGCCGAGGTCGGCCGGGGAGTGGTCGTCGGGGAAGACGGGGTCGGTGCCGCCGATCATCTCCAGGTCGGCGCTGTCCCGGCCGGCCGCGGCCATGGCCTCCTTGAGGGTGTGCAGGTCCTCCGGGGTCGGACGGCCCAACGGGTGGAAGCCGTTGCCGTGTTGGACCAGACGGCGCAGGACGGGTCCGTGCAGCCGCCGGCCGCCGAACCACAGGCGCGGGCCCTCGGGGCGGTACGCCTTCGGCTCGAAGTACACGTCCCGGAACGGGTAGTGCTCGCCGTCGTGGGAGATCGGCGAGGGTCCCCACGCCTTGGCCCAGACGCTCAGGTGCTCGTCCAGGAGACGCCCGCGCCGGCCGAACGGCACCCCCAGCGCGTCGTACTCGTCCCGGCTCCAGCTGACCGTGGGCTGGACGACCAGGCGTCCCTCGCTGATCAGGTCGAGGGTGCCGAGTTCGCGGGCGAGCAGCAGCGGGTGCCGCAGCGGGGCGAGGACGGCGGCCGCGGCGAGGCGCAGCCGTGAGGTGACGGAGGCGATGGCGGCGAGCAGGAGCAGGGAGTGGGGCCAGGGCGTGAAGGGGTCCTGGTTGCCGGGGAGGGCGTACTCGCGGGGGTTGCCCATGACGCCGGCGGCCGCCGCGTCGGGACCGAGGACGATGTGCTCGCTGACCATGACCGCGTCGAAGCCGGCGTCCTCGGCCTCGCGGGCCCAGCGCACGGCGGTCGGCAGATCGGCCCGGCCGCCGGTCAGCGTCCAGTTCTCGCTGAGGACGAGCAGCATGCGGGGCGGGGTACTGGGGGCCAACTGTGGCTCCTCTTCTACGAGTTCGGGATCAGCGTTCGTGGACGACGGCACCGTCGAAGACCGTGAGGTCGACCTGGACGTCCGTGATCTCGTGCGGGTCGAGGTCCAGGAGCGGTCGGTCCAGGACGCACAGGTCGGCCGCCTTGCCGGGCTGGAGGGTGCCCTTCCAGTCGTCGGCGAAGTCCTGCCAGGCCGGGGTGGCGGTGTAGGCGCGCAGGGCCTCGGCGAGTGTCACGCGCTGCTCGGGACCGCTGGTGCGGCCGCTGGCCTTGGACTCGCGCAGCAACATCGCGGCCACGCCCTGCCGCCAGTCGGGCTCGGTGATCGGCGCGTCGGAGCTCGCGCACACCCGGACGCCGGCGTCGATCGCGGTCCGTACCGGCCACTGGTAGGCGGACCGCTCCGGGCCGACGACCTCGTCCATCAGGTCGGAGATGGTCCATTTGATGGCCGGGTTCATGTTGACGCCGTAGCCGTGCGCGGCCAGCTTCGCCAGGCTGCCGGCGCCGATGAAGTCGCCGTGGATGACGTAGTGCCGGGCGTCGGAGCGGGGGGCCGCGGCGTTCGCCGCCACGAAGGCCTCCACCACCGTGTCGATGGCCCGGTCCCCGGTGACGTGCACGCCGAGCTGGAATCCGGCCCGGTGCGCGATGCCGATCATCTCGCGCAGCTCCGCCACCTGGAGGGCCGGTGTGTCGCCGTGCACGCACAGGGCGCCGTGGCCGCCGCCCGGGTAGGGCTCGTTCATCCAGGCCGTACGGTTCGGGGGCACGCCGTCGGCGAAGATCTTGACGCCGATGGCGTGGAGCCGGCGCGGGTCGGCGGACTCGGGGCGGTGCAGCTCCTCCAGGCCCTTGCGCAGGTCTTCGGCGGAGCCGCCCATGGGAGCGGGCAGCAGCAGCACGCTGACCCGGGCGTGGAGTTCGCCTTCCGCCGCGAGTTCGGCGTACGCCGTCCAGTTGTCGGTGCTCAGGCCGCCGAAGAGGGTGCCGGTGCCGCCGGGGCCGAGGCCGGGTTCGGTGTAGCTGGTGATGCCGCGCGCGTGCAGCTCGCGCACCACACCCTGGATGGCCTGGCGGCGCTGGGCGATCGTCGGGGCGGGGAGCGCGGCCTGCACGAGCCGCTGGGCCGCCTCGCGCAGGATGCCGGTCGGCTCTCCGTCGGGGTCGCGGTCCACGACACCGCCCGGCGGAGGTGTGGCGCCGGCGTCGATGCCGCACCGGCGCAGGGCCTCGGTGTTGGCCCACACCATGTGCGAGGAGAAGTCCGTGAGGCACACCGGGTGGTGCGGGGCGGCCGCGTCCAGGTCGCTGCGGTGCGGGAAGCGGCGCGGGTCGGCCAGGCATTCGGCGAGGTAGCCCGGGTCCCAGCCCAGACCGGTGATCCACTCCCCCGGCCGGGCCGCCGCCGCGGCCTGTCGCACCGCGGCGGCGATGTCGGCGATCGAGCCCACGGCGGGGTGGCCGACGTCGATCGCGAACGGCGGTTTCGTCATGCCGTACGCGGCGCCGTGCAGGTGGGAGTCGTTGAGGCCGGGCAGGACGGTCCGGCCGCCGAGTTCGACGAGCCGCGTTCCGAGCCCCGCCAGGGCACGCATCTCGGCGTCGCTGCCGGTGGCGAGGATCTCCCGGCCGTGTACGGCGACGCCTTCGGTGACCGTGAAATCGCCGTCGACGGTGAGGACCTGACCGCCGGTCAGGACGAGCGTGGGCGCGGCTTTGCGCATGGGGACCTCTCTCGGAAGGGAACGGGGTGCGGTCAACGGGCGGCGCGGGGCGCGAAGTACGCCAGCGCGGCGCCCGCCACCAGGGCGGTGCCCTGCGCCATCTGCTGCCAGAAGGTGGGCACGTCCAGCAGTGTCAGGCCGTTCTGGAGGCAGCCGAGGAACAGCACGCCGAGCAGGACGCCGAGGATCGAGCCGGAACCACCGGTGAGCGCGACCCCGCCGACCAGTACGGCGGTGAGCACGGCCAGTTCGAACCCGCTCCCCGAGGTCCCGGCGACCACGCTGTCCAGCACGGACGCCTTGATCGCCCCGGCCAGGGCGGCCGCGACACCCGTGATCACGAACAGCGCGAAGGGCGTACGGCGGATGTCGATGCCGGAGAGGTGGGCGGCCTCCCGGTTGACGCCGATGGCGAAGACGTGCCGGCCGGCCGGGGTGAGCGCGAGGAACAGCGCGCCGGCCACCAGGACGAGCGCGGCGACGACGACCGGTGCGGCGACACCCGCGATCCGCGCTCCGCCCAGCCAGGCGAATCCGGTGCCGAAGCCGCTGAGTGGCAGCGGGAAGAGCTGCTGGGCCAGCCCTCGCACGGCGGTCAGCATGCCGAGCGTGACGATGAACGCCGAGAGCCCGAAGTAGCAGCACAGGACGCCGTTCACCGCGCCGACGGCCGCGCCGGCGGCGAGCGCGCCCAGGACGGCGACGACCGGGCTCTGCCCCTGCCCGGCCAGCCATCCGCCCACCAGCCCGCCGAGGGCGAGCGTGGAGCCGACGGACAGGTCGAGGTACCCGCTGATGAGCAGCAGCGCCGACGGCACCGCCACGATGGCCAGGGTGGCGGCGTCGGTGGCGATGCCCCGCAGGTTCGCCGGGTCGAGGAAGCTGCCCGTGGACAGCTGGAAGCCCACCACCATCACACCGAGCACGACGATCAACGGCTGCCGCCGCAGGGTCGTCAGCCCGCCGGAGGCCACGAGACGGGGACGGGTGAGCACGGAGTCGGCGGCGGTCATGCTGCTCCTTCGGCGGAGGCGGTGTGCTGGGTGCGGGAGTTCGGGGCGGGGGTGACATCGGCTCCGGTACGGCGGCCGGGACCTGTACCTGGAGCCGGCACCGCGTCGGGGCCGCCGTGGGGTCCCGTCCCGGTGTCATGGATCGCCGACAGCAGAGCCTCCTCGGTGAGTTCGGTGCCGGAGAGTTCGCCGGCGATCCGGCCCTCGGCGACGATCAGGCAGCGGTCCGCCAGGGCGACGACCTCCTCGGGGTCGCTGGACGCGAACAGGACGGCCGTGCCCCGGTCGGCCGCCAAGGTGGACACGACCTCGTAGATCTCCTGCCGGGCGCCCACGTCGACGCCCTGAGTGGGCTCGTCCAGGAGCAGGACGTCCACGCTCCGGGCCTCGTTGATCCACCGGCCGAGGACGAGCTTCTGCTGGTTGCCGCCGGAGAAGGCGGCGGCGGGGAGCCGGGGACGGGCCGGTCGCAGGCCCACCGCCTCGGCGAGCGCCCCGAACACCCGGCGCTCGGCGCCCAGGGCGCGGACACCGGCGCGGGACAGGGGCCGTACGGAAGGCAGCAGCGCGTTGTCCTGTGCTCCCAGCACCGGGAACAGCCCCTGGCGGCGCCGGTCGGCCGGGACCAGCGCGATTCCGGCGGCCAGTGCCTGGGCGGGCCGCGCCGGGGTCACCGTACGGGCGCCGACGCGGACCGTGCCGCCGGCGGCTCGGCGTGCGCCGTACAGGCTCTCCAGGATCCGTGTCCGGCCCGAGCCGATGAGCCCGAACAGACCGACGCGTTCGCCCTCCGCGACGGCGAGACTCACGGGCCCGAAGCCGGGGCCGTGCAGAGCGTCGACGGTGAGGCGGGGTCGGGCGGTCGGGGAAACGGAGGCACGAAAACCTGCGGTTTCGGGGGTGGCCGGCTCAGCGGACGTCCGTCCGGCAGCAGGAGGCTCCCCCGCCCCGCCCCCGCTCGCCCGGCCCGCGATCGCCTCGACCAGTTCGCGTCGTGTCTGTCCCGCTCCGAGCGACTGGTGGGTCACCCGTCCGTCGCGCAGCACAGTCACCGCGTCCGCGAGCCGTTCGACCTCCGACAGCAGGTGGGTGACGTAGACGATGGCCAGGCCCTGGGTGCGCAGGTCCTCGACGCGTTCGGCGAGCGCCGCGCTCTCGGCGGTGGACAGGGCGGCGGTCGGCTCGTCGAGGACGAGGACGGCGGCGCTGCGGCTGAGCGCCTTGGCGATCTCCACCAACTGGCGCTGCCCCATGGGCAGTTCGCCGACCCGGTCACGTGGGGAGCAGGTCGCCGCGACCCGCTGGAGCAGACCGGCGGCGACCTCCTCCTGGGCGCGGCGGTCGATCCGGCCGTACCGGGTCCACTCCTGGCCGAGGAAGATGTTCTCCGTGACGGTGAGGGCGTCGACCACGCTCAGCGTCTGGAAGATGATCGCGACGCCCGCGTCGATCGACTCGCGCGGGCTGAGGCGGGTGTACGACGTCCCGCCGACCTCGATCGTGCCCGCGTCCGGCGGGAAGGCTCCGCCCAGGCACTTGATGAGCGTGGACTTTCCGGCGCCGTTGTGGCCGAGCAAGGCGTGGACCTGCCCCATCGGCACGGTCAGGTCCACGCCGTCCAGGGCCCGCACGCCGCCGAAGGACTTGCTCAGCCCCCGGACGCGCAGGTTCACCGGTGTCATGGCGGGCTCCTAGGCGTTCTGGGCGAGGAGGTCGTCGATGGCCGCGGTGTCGCCGGGGCCGACCAGGGCGATCGGCACCTGTGCGCCGGGGTCCGCCTTGCCCGCGGCGACCGCGAGGGGCACGTCGACGACGGCGTTCGCGATGTCGTCCGGGGCGAGGGCGGCCGAGGCCCGGTAGAAGGTGCCCTGCTTGATGGCGACCAGGGAGGGCACCGCGCCGTCCTGGCCGCCGACGAAGGTCTTCGCGTCGTCCTTCTTCCGGCCCGCCTGCTGGAGCGCCTTGAACCCGCCGTACGCGGCGGCGTCCGTGACACCGAGGACGAGGTTGAGGTCCGGATGCTTGGCGAGGATCGCGTTGGTCTTGGCGAGGCCGGTGTCGGGGTCGATGGCCTGTTCCTGGGCGACCACGTCGACGCCGGGGGCGAGCTTGGTGAAGGCGTCGACCATGCCCTTGGTGCGCTCGCGGCCCAGTTCGATGGTGCTGTCGGTGAGGAAGGCGACCTTGCCCCTGCCGCCGAGCTGTTCCGCGGCCCACTTGGCCGCCGCCGTGCCGAGCAGGGTGCCGCCCTCGCGGAAGCTGAACTGGATGTCGGCGCTCTGGTGCTCCAGCGAGCCGCCGTAGGTGACCCAGATCAGCCCCGCGTCGAGGGCCGCCTCGGCGGTCGCCTCGGCGGCCTCGAAGACCATGGGGAAGGAGACGATCGCGGGCACCTTGCGGGCGACCCAGGTGGTGAGGTTGGTGGCCTGGGTGTCGGCGTTCGCCCCGTCGTTGGTGGTCAGCAGGGAGACGCCGTGCTTCTTCGCGGCGGTGCTGGAGAGCTTGACGAGCGTGGTGTAGAGCGGGAGTTGGGTGAAGGGGTAGTCCAGGCCGATCTTCGTCAGGCGGGCACCCGACGAGGCCGCGGGCCGCGTGGCGGTCGACGCGGCGGGCGGGGCCGAGCAGCCGGCCGCGGTGAGGGCGGCGGCGACGGCTCCGGAGTACGCGAGGAACTGTCTGCGCGTGGCCGAGGGGACGGTGGCGGACCGGCGTGTGGTCATGGCGGGACTCTCCGAGGGGCGGGCCCGCTCCCGGCGGGCGTCCGACTGTGCCGAACAGAAAAGCCCCACCGGCCGCGCGCCACCATCCGTACAAATACTGACCCTGCGAGAAGCACGGCCGCGCGCCGTCGGACACCGGCCCCGGGAGGTGTACGGCTCCGTCGTGCCCAGTGCGCCGGACGTCGTGCCCGGCGCGCCGGACGTCTTGCCCGGCGCCACTCGTGTCCCTATCGTGGGCCGCACATATCGTTGGGCCCCAAACGACCTACCGTGCCCCTGAGCCGCTCCCCGGAGGCTCGCATGCTCAGCCATCACCAGATCGCGGCGGCCACCCGTATCGGCATGCTCACCCGCGAACGTGACACCGCCTCCGCCCGCGACCAGGCGCTGCGCGAGCTCGCCCGCGCGCTGCCGCTCGACGCCGCGACGCTGCTCACGATCGACCCGCTGAGCGGGGCCCACGTCCAGGTCGCGGGCATCGGGTACAGCGCCGAGACCTCCCGTGCGCTGGCCGCCGAGTTCGTCACCACGCCCTGGTACCGCAACGTCGTGAGCTGGGGACTGCCGCCGTCCATCTCCGAGGACGCCGAGGACCCGGAGGAGTTCGGCCCCCGGTTCCGTCACGGGTGGTTCTACGCCGAGCGGGTCCGCCCGGCGGGCTTCCGCGACGGGTTGACCGGGGCGCTGCGGCACCACGACAGGCTCGTCGGGCTGGTGCATCTGAGCACGGAGGGGGCCGACGCCTACGACATCGAGGCACGCCGGTTGCTCGCCTCCGTCATCCCGGCCCTCGCCGCGCTCGCCGACCCCGTGGCGCGCGCCGGTGACGCGCACGGGCTGCCGGACCACGGCGCGGCGGGGCTCGTGACCCCCGACGGAACGGTCGAGCTGCCGGGTCGGGACCGCGCCCGGGTGCCGGCGGACGCGGAGTTCCTGGGCCTGCTGCGGGCGTTCGCCGGCACGGGCGGCCACCGGCTGCGGCTCCTGTGGCCGGCCGACGGCGTCTGGTACCGGGTCACCCTGCACCGGCACCGGCCGGACCCGGCGCTCACGGCGGACGCGGTGCTGGTGCACGAGACACCCACCGAGCTGCCGTACGGCCTCAGTCCGCGCGAGCTGGAGGTCCTCACCCGGGCCGCGACCGGGCAGACCAACCAGGCGATCGCGCAGGCCCTGTTCCTCTCCCCGCGGACCGTGCACAGCCACATCGAGCATCTGCTGCGCAAGACCGGGGCCGCCTCCCGCGCCGAGGCCACCGCCCTGGCGGTCCGTGACGGGCTGCTGCGGCCGGCGCCGGACCACCTGGCGTTCTTCGTGGAACGCTGAAGCCACCCTGCGGTTCGGACGACTGGAGTCCTCCCCTACCCTTCGGCTGATCGAGACTGATCGGAACACCTGTGGATCAGGGTCCGAGGCGGGGGACAGCACATGACATATCGACGTGCGGTGATACCGGCACTGTTCGGGGCTTTGCTCCTCACACTGCTGCTGTGGTGGGCGGGCGCGAGTGCCCAGGTGCTGCAACTGCGCGGCAGCACCAGCGTGTTGGACATCGACTCCGTGAACGATCTGCGGAGCTGGCTCGCACCCTGGTCGTACGACCTGTCGACGGCGTACGCGGACCCCGGCACGGGTGACGGCACCCGGTACGCGGACCTCTACCGAACCGGGATGCAGATCAGGTTCGTGGCGGTCTTCGGGTTCTTCGTGGCCGGCGCGCTGCTGCTGGTCCGCAGGATCCCGCCGACGCGGGGCCGTACGCCCGCCACCCTGCTCGCGCTGTGGGTCTGGGGCCCGGTGGCCGGCACGCTGGCCGTCACCGTCTCCGCGCCCTGGCTGATCGCCGCCCGTGGGCGCGGCAGTTTCCGGATTCTGCCGCAGCTGGCGTCGGTGATCTCGTCCAGCGGGCCGGTCGTGGCGCTCGCGGCGCTGTTGACCGCCCTGCTCACGGTTGTCGTGGCACGTATCACCGTCAAGGGCGAGGCCCCGTTGCCCCGGCGGGCCGTGCCGCCGCGCGCCGCTCGTGTCGCCGCGAGCGTGGGGACCGCGGTGGTCGCGCTGTCGGTGGTGGTCCTGTCGTACGTGTCGGTGGCGGCCTGGATCCAGACGTCGTTCAGCGGCCGGGGACTGCTGTCCGAGCCCGGCGACCTGCTGCGCGAGTGGCTGCTGCTCGGGTTCTGGACGGGTCCGTCCGGCAGCCCGCTCGGTGACTGGCTGCTCTACCGGGCCGCCGACCTGCTCGTGCTGGTCGTGGTGTGGTGGTCGCTGCGCCTGCTGCCCGGCCTGCTGACCCGGACCACGGCACCGGCGATGGCGGTCGGCGGGGTCTGCGCCACCGTGCTCGGACAGACGGCGAGCGGGCTCCTGCGCGTGGCGGCCGACGACACGACCACCGCCTGGGGCCCGCTGCACCTGTTCTCGGGCCTCGGCGGGAACGTCCCCGCCTGCCTGACCTTCGGCACCCTGGCGGGTCTGGCTGGGTACGCGGCACTGCGGCTGACCGGGGGCGGGGACGACGGCGACGGGGACACCGCGGAGGTGCCCGGGCCGCAGGCCGCGCCGCTCAGTCCTCCGCAGGCATGACGCGGGTGACCTTGCCCTTGGGGGTCGCCTCCAGGTAACCGGCCTGGCTGTACTCGTTGCTGAGGTAGACGGCCATGCCGAGCGGGGTGTCGAAGGTGTCGTTGGGCTGCCGCACCACCACGTAACGGGCGTTGGGGTTGTCGACGTTGAGCTTCTTCCCGGCCTCCTCGAAGAGCGCGGGCAGCTTGTCCCAGTTGAAGCCGTCGAGGCGGAAGGGCTGGTCGCCACCGGAGAGGCTGCCCTTGATGATGCCCTTCTCCACCCCCTGCCCGGCACGGTAGGTGTAGGTGTCGTAGGCGCTGTCGCTGCCCTTGACCATCACCTCGACGGACACGAAGTCGTCGTACGCGGTGAAGTCACCGAACCTGTCCCGGCCGGTGTCCTGTTCGATCGCCGCGATGGCGGTGCGGATGCCCTCCGGGGTGAGCAGGCTCGTGGTGGCCGAGCCCTTGGACTGCCGTGCGGCCGGGGCGGCGGACGGGGACCCCGTCGACGCCGGGGCCGAGGCGACGGACGAGGGCCCGGGATGCGCCGTGCCACCCGAGCCACCCGAGTCACTCCCGAGGGGCAGCAGCCACCACACCAGGGCCCCGGCACCGGCGAGCGAGCTCGCGGTGACGCCGACCAGAAGCCCGAGGGCGGGGCGGTTCTCCCGGCGCTTTCGGACGGGTGCGGTGTTCGGCTGGGGCATGGCCGGGCCGGGCCCGGGGTGGACCGGCGGCGGCCCGAATCCGGTGGGGGCGGTCGCGCTCCCGGGGGCGGCGGCTCCGCCGAAGGGAGCCGTCGGCGCTCCGAAGGCCCCCGGGTACGAAGGCGCAGAGCCGACGGGCGGCGCGGCCGACGGAAGGGAGCCGGTCGACTGCGGGCCCGGCGAGTGGGACCCGGCTGAGGACTGGTTCAGCGAAGAGGACCCTTGGGACGGCGGGTTCAGCGGAGGGGAGCCGGCCGACGGCTGGTTCAGCGAAGGGAAGTCGGCCGACGGCGGGCTCGGCGGGTAGGAGGCGGGCTGGGGCCAGACGAGGGTCGCCGGACCGGTCTGCGCCGACTCGATCCCGGCCAGCATCCGGTCCAGCACGGCGGACGACGGCCGCGCCGCCGGATCGCGGACCAGCACGCTCATCAGTACGTCACCCAGCGCACCTGCCCTGACCGGCGGGGGCACGTCCTCGTTGAGGACGGCGGCGAGCGTGGCCAGGGTGTTGCCGCGGCGCAGCGGGTGCTGGCCCTCCACGGCGGCGTACAGCATCATCGCCAGCGACCACAGGTCGGAGGCGGAACCGCCTTCGTGGCCCGAGATCCGCTCGGGTGCCATGAAGTCGGGGGTGCCGATGATGGAGCCGGTGGCGGTGAGGCTGGTCGTCTCACGGATCGCGGCGATGCCGAAGTCGGTGAGGACGGGGCGTCCGTCGGACCGGAGCAGGACGTTGGCGGGCTTGACGTCCCGGTGCTGGATGTCGGCCTCGTGGGCGGCGGTGAGCGCGGCCAGCACTCCCCGGCCGATCCGGGCCGCCTCGACGGGCGGCATCGGCCCCTGGGCCAGCCGGTCGGCCAGGGAGCCGCCGGTGACCAACTCCATGACGATCCACGGGTAGGTGCCCTCCCCGCCGTCGACGATGTGGTGGATGGTGACGACGTTCGGATGGTCGATCCGGGCGAGGGCCCGCGCCTCGCGCAGCACCCGCTCCCGCAGGGTGCGCGCGCCGTGCGGGTCGTACTCGGCGAGGTCCCGGTCGGGCGGGCGGACCTCCTTGACCGCGACCATCCGGTGCAGCACCAGGTCCCTGGCCCGCCAGACCATGCCCATCCCGCCGCCGCCGAGACGGGCCTCCAACTCGAAGCGCCCGTCGACGACTCGTCTGCCGGGGCCTTCGCCTGCCTCACTCATGGGCGGGAGCATAGTTGCCGCCACCGACAGTGTTCGCCGCGCCCTGGGTCAGCGCATCGATCACGGCCGGGCGGCGGCCTCAGTGAGCCGGGGTGCCCTCCGCCGTGCGGTGGGCCGTGGCGGTCTCCGCGGGCGCGGACCGGATGACCTGCGGAGCGGGCTCGGCCGCGCTCGTGCCCTCGGCCGGGGCGGCGGTGGGCTGGGCCGCGCCGTCCTCCTTCATCGCCTTGGCCTCGCTCTTGAGGATGCGCATCGACTTGCCCAGCCCACGGGCGGCGTCCGGGAGTTTCTTCGATCCGAACAGCAGGAGGAAGAGGATCACCACGATCAACAGGTGCCATGGTTCCAGTCCGTTGCGGAGCATTCCGTACGTCCCCTCTTTACGCTCATGGTTGCCAGCTTGCGCAACTGTACAACCACCAGCCCGGTCCCCGCCTCACTCGTCGGAGTCCTTCTTGTTCGTCGCCGCCGCGTACGCCTGAGCCGGTGTCATGGGGACCCCGTTGAGCGCGACGGTCTTGTAAGGGCTCACCTTGGCGCAGGTCTTGGCCTCGTCGGCGGTCTGCGCATGGGCGTTGGAGACCGCGGCCTTGGTGTCGGCGGGGGCCCGCGAGGACGAACCGCCGGGATACGTGCTGCCGCTCGTCCAGTCCCCGCCGATCACCAGGGTCAGGCCCGTGCCCGTCCCCTGCTGGAGATGCGAGGCGGGCAGCCCGAGCGCCTTGGCGGCCGTCTGCGCCGCCGCCTTCTGACCGGTGCCGTAGGTGAGCGTGGTGGTCGCCGCGGGGCTGGGCGCGTTGGCCGTGGTCGTGGCGGAGCTGAAGCCCTGCTGGGTGAGCGCGGTCGCCACGTCGGAGGCGCGGCCGGTGATCGCGGTGCCGTTCTCGACGGTCACGGCGATCTGGGAGGCCGGCACCGCCGAGGCCGAGGCCGTCGCGGTGGCCGCCGCGGACTTCTTGCCCGAACCGGTGCTCAGGGACTGGTCGTCGGCGATGCTGGAGAAGAGGTCCTTGGCCCCCGAACCCACCACCACACGGTTGCTGTTGTTCGGGTCGGGCGCGGTCTGCATCGTCGTGAAGGTCATCCGCTTGGTGGGGACCTTGTTCACGTCGGCCGCGAGCGAGATCAGCTTCTTCACGCTGCCGAGCCCGTCGTCCACGGTCAGCGCCTTGGTGGCGGCGTCGGCGAGGTCGTACACCGCGGTGGGGTCGGTGAGGGTGCCCGCGCTCTTGAACTTCCGGATCATCGCGCTGAGGAAGATGTGCTGCGAGATCGTACGACCGAGGTCGCTGCCGTCCCCGAAGCCGTGCCGGGAGCGGACGAACTCCAGGGCCGCCTCGCCCTTGAGGGTGTGGGTGCCCCTGGACAGCTTCAGGTGCGAGTAGGTGTCGTACACGTTGTCACTGACGCACACCGAGACACCGCCGACCGCGTCGGACATCTTGACCACGCCGGAGAAGTCGAGCTTGACGAAGTGGTCGATGGGGATGCCGGTGAGCTGGTGGATGGTGGCGACCTGGCAGGCCGGGCCGTACTGGAGGGCGCTGTTGATCTGGCCGTAGTAGCCGGACGTGGACTGGCCGCTCTCACTGTCCTTGCAGGCCGGGACGTTGACCATGGTGTCGCGGGGGATGCTCATGACGGTGGCGTTGGAGCGGTCCGCGGATATGTGCACCACCATCTGCACGTCCGCGTTGCCGTTGCCGGTCTGCACGCCGGTCTGGGAGCAGCCGCCGCCGAGCTTGCAGTCCGCCTTGCTGGTGCGGCCGTCGGAGCCCATGACCAGGATGTTGATCGGGGTGCGGCCGAACGCGTCGGCCTTCTCCGAGCCGCCCTTGCCGTTGAGCGCGACGCTGTTGATGTTGCCGTTGAGGTGCTGGTAGAACCACCAGCCCGCGCCGGCCGTGGCCAGCACCAGGATCGCCAGACACAGTCCGGCGATCTTCAGCAGCCGCCTGCCGCGCCGGACCGGGCGTGCTCGGCGCCGCGCCCTCTTGCCGCCGTGCGAGCGGGCCGCCGCCCTGGCCGCCGCCCGGCCCCCGGGCCGATGCGCCCCACCGG
Source organism: Streptomyces griseorubiginosus (assembly GCF_036345115.1). Taxonomy (GTDB): domain Bacteria; phylum Actinomycetota; class Actinomycetes; order Streptomycetales; family Streptomycetaceae; genus Streptomyces; species Streptomyces griseorubiginosus_C. Next base: position 8,807,397 of record NZ_CP107766.1, on the reverse strand, counting down.
ATCCGCCCGCGCGCTGTCCGGGTACCTGGCCGGTGCGGCTGCGCGTGGCCTGACCGCCCGGGCTGTCCCACCGGTCGCTCATCTACCACTCCCACGAAACGGTCGGGCCTGTCAGGCCGGGCCGAGGGGTGGGCGGCCGGGCGTGCGCGGCGGTGTACAGGCAGGCCAAGCAGGAACTTCGCCTAGGTTGCGTAGTTGCGCAATCTAACAAACCCCTGGCCCGGCCAGCACCGAGCCCGGCGGATTTCACAGGTGAGGCATCTCATGGAGAAACGCGGCAACCTCCGGCACACTTCAGCCTTCCGCCACGGCCCTTCCCGCCCGCGCCCAGTTGGCGTGCAGCTTGTCCAGGTACGCCTGGGCCTGGCTGCCCGGGGTCGCCCCGCGGGCGAAGGCCAGCATGTTGCCGGCGCCCGTGTTGTAGCCGAGGGCCAGCAGCTCGTCCTCGGTGTAGCGCGTCGACCGGGTGGCGGGCAGCTGCGCCTTCAGGTCGTGGAGGTACCAGGCCTCGGCCTCGACGGCGAGGTCGCGGTCGTCGGGCAGGTCCTGCCAGTTCCGGTGCGCGAAGTCCCGGCCCTTCTTGACCTCGTCGAAGGTGGCGCGGTGCATGTTCGCGATGCCGAAGGCCGCGTCGGGCTTGTACTTCTGCCAGGCCCGCTCCAGGGCCGGGTCGTGGGGCTTGTACGCCTCGTTGTAGAGGATCGCCATCAGCAGCTGGGCGCTGACCCCGGTCTGCCGGGCACGGCTGCGCACCTGGGAGGCGTAGGCGGCGGGGTCGTACGACGACGAGGCCGTCGTGGGGGCGGACGGGGCCGTCGGACCGGTCGACGTGGTCGGCTTCGGGGTGGGGTCCGCCGGGGGCGCGGAGTCGCCCTGCGAGGTGCTGGCGGCGCGCACGACGACGTACAGGGCCAGCACGAGGACCACCACGGGCAGCAGGCGCCGACGCCATGACACCCGGACATCGGACATGCCTCTCCCCCTCTTCCGCCCGGCGTCGTCCTTCGTACCGGAGGCGGACTAAGAGCGGCGTGAGGCGATGCTGTGCGCGGTCGGGGCGGTACGGGCGGTCAGCTGGCCGACCATGACCCGGACGACCGTCACGATGTCGGGGTCGTCGACGTAGTAGACCTGCCGGCGGCCCTCACGGCGGGAGCGCACGAGCCCGGCGAGTTTCAGCTTCGCCAGGTGCTGACTGACCGCGGGGAGCGCGCCGCCGACCCGGTCGGCGAGGTGGGTGACATCGCTCTCGCCCTGGGACAGCGCCCACATGAGGTGCAGTCGAGCGGAGGAGGCGAGCAGTCCGAACACTTCGGACGCCTCGGTCAGCACCTCGGCGGACGGATCCTCGAAGCCCCCAGCGAGTGTCGCCACAGTCCTCTCCTGCCCCGCCCCGGTCACCGTCAACACATGTGCGACGTCCCAGTGTAGGGGCCCCGGGCGAGGGGCGGGCAGGGCCCTGACGCTTCATCTGTTGCGCAATGTAATAAGTCCGTGAAAGAACATCGACGACTTGTCATCAGTCGCCGTCGGCCCCCGCCACTCCCCCGTCCGGGTCCATAGGCTTGCGCAAACAGGCAACTCGAAGCATCGGGGCCGGGCGGACCGCGCCCGTCCCCGACCCGACCGGAGGACTACGACGTGGGCATCATCGGCTGGATCATCCTGGGCCTGCTCGCCGGGGCCATCGCCAAGATCCTGCTGCCGGGCCGCGACCCGGGCGGGCTGATCGGCACCACCCTCATCGGCGTCGCCGGGGCGTTCGTCGGCGGCTGGCTCTCCGCCCGCTTCCTGGACCGGCCCGTGGAGAGCCACTTCTTCGACCTGTACACCTGGGGCGCGGCGATCGGCGGCTCCCTGGTCCTGCTGATCGGCTACCGCCTGCTGTTCGGCAACTCGCGCGACTGACCGGGCAGTCGGCCGCGGAGCCAGGATCCGGGGACAGGGAGGGCCGCGTCGGTGGAGTGCGCCCCGCTCCGGAGGGCACTCGGGCGTCACCAACTACAGAGGGGGGTGACACCTCGTGGAGATCTCAGGCGTCATCAGCGCGATCGTCATCGGCATCGTGATCGGTGTCATCGGCCGGCTCGTGGTCCCCGGCCGCCAGCACATAGGCATCCTGTGGACGATCCTGATCGGTATCGTCGCCGCCTTCATCGGCACGGGCATCGCGGCGGGTCTCGACGTCGCCGACACCAAGGGCGTCGACTGGGTCGAGTGGCTGATCCAGATCGCCGTGGCCGCGCTCGGGGTGGCCGCGCTCAGCAAGGTGAAGGTGCGTCACTGACGTATGGGGGCGGCGGATCGGCCGCTGCCGTGATCCGGAGTACCAGGTACGGAGTGCCGGGAGGACACGCGCCCGGTTCGCTCCTCCTACGCCCCACTCCTGACCTGGCGCCTCTCCCGGAACAGTACGGCGAGCGGCACACGGACGCCGTAGCCCACCGCGCGCCGGGTGACGGAGGTGCCGCTGCTCTCCACGCGGGAGAGCTGGTGCTCGGCGAGGTCCAGCAGGGCCCGCTGCAGCGGCCGGAACCCCGGCACCGTGGAGTCCGCCAGGGCTCGTGAGTCGGTCAGGGATGCTCTGGTCTTACGGCAGGTCAGTGCCACCAACTCCCGTACGGCTGCGGTGTCCTGGCCCTGTTCGAGGTCGGCGCGGGTGACTCCGCAGCGGTCCAGGTCCTCCTGCGGGAGATAGAGGCGCCCCTCCTTCAGGTCGTCGGTGAGGTCGGTCAGGAAGTCCAGGCGCTGGAGGCCCTCGGCGAAGGACCGGGCCCGCGACCGGAACAACTCGTCGCCGCCGCCCTCGTGTTGGAGCTCCTCGATCAGCATGAGGGCGGGCAGGGCGAGGTGGTCGACGTACCGCTGGAAGTCGGCCTCGGTGGCGTGGCCGGTGAAGTGCAGTTCCTCGGTGGTGGCCTTGAGGTAGGTGTGCACCCAGTGGTGAGGCAGCCGCCGTACGGCCACCGTGTGCAGGAAGGCCCGCAGCACCGGGTCGTCGGCGTGGCCGGAACGCAGCCCGGCGGTGACCTGCTCGGCCCAGGCGTGCCAGCGCGGCAGGCGTTGCTCCAACGGTCCCTGGTCGGCGAGGTCGTCGGTGCGGGCGAGGAAGGCGTAGGAGGCGACTATGTGCGGGTGCAGCGCCGGGGCCACCAGCAGGCGTACGGCGGCGTAGTGGGCGAGGATCCTGCGGGCGAAGACCCGGGCGGCGGTCGAGTAGTCCGCGCGCAGGGCACGGTCCCGTACTCCGGCGGCCGTCAGTCTGCGGTCCCAACTCGGCACGTCCTACCACCCTTTGCTCTCCGACGGGGTCACCTGGACCGCCACGGGCCGGGCCGGCGGGGCGTCGGGAGAAGCGGTCCGAGTGACCTTAACTCCCGACCGCGGGGATCGTTCAACCTTCCCTCGGATCACGCCAGTTGACGTGGGGCGCCGCTCAGGGCTCGCGGAGTGGTGGTCGGTGCCGGTGGGGCGGTGGGGGTGCGGTCGAGCCTCGGACGACGAGTTCGACCGGGGGGTCGTCGGTGTGCGGCGGCTCGGCGTCGGGGTGCTCGACGGCGTGCACGAGCAGCCTGACACCCTCCCGTGCGGCGGCCTCGAAGGGCTGGCGCACGGTCGTCAGGGGCGGGGAGACGTAGGCGAAGACTGGATTGCCGTCGAACCCGACGACACTGATGTCCTCAGGTACCCGACGACCCTCCTCCCGCAGGGCGTGGATGAGGCCGATGGCCATCTCGTCGCCCGCGGCGAACACCGCGGTCACCGAACGGTCCGAGGCCAGCGCACGCCCCGCCGCATATCCGGACTCCGCCGACCAGTCGCCGTTGAGCAGCGGCGGCTCGTGCGCGTCGCGTGCGGCCAGGGCCGCCCGCCAGCCCTCGATGCGGTCCTTGGTGGCGTACCACTTCCGGGGACCGGCGAGATGGTGGACGGTGTCGTGCCCCAGCTCCAGCAGGTGCTCGGTGGCGGCCCGCGCCAGCTCCCGGGCGCCCACGCTCACGGCCAGCGTCCGGGAGGCGGCGAACGAAGGCGGGGCGCCGAGGAAGAGGACGGGTACGTCGACGCGGAGCGGTACCTCCCCCTTGACGACGGGTTCGGAGACGATGACCCCGTCCACGCCCTGTTCGAGGAGTGACTCCAGTGCGCCGGCGATGCCTTCCGGGGCACCGTCGGGTGTGTTGATGACGCGCAGGGCGTATCCGGCGTCCCGTACGGCGTGTTCGATGTGCACCAGCAGGGAAGCGGTTCCATAGCCCGCGGTGCCCAGGGCGACGATTCCGAGGGAGCGGGTGCGCCCGGAGGCCAGGGCGCGGGCCGCCTGGTTCAGGCGGTAGCCGAGTTCCTCCGCGGCCGCGAGGACCCGGCGTCGTGCCTCGTCGGAGACGTACGGCTCGTTGTTGAGCACCCGGGAGACCGTCTTGCGCGACACCCCGGCCAGCCGTGCGACGTCGGCGCTGCGCGGCACGTGCGCGCTCCGGTCGGGCCCCGCATCCGGTGTCATGGACTCTCCTGTGGCTCGGTACCGCACCGCAGGTCAGCTGCTCTGACCGCGCAATCTGACCGCGCGGTCATATCTACGCGCCCAGCGGGGAACGCGTCAAGGGTACCGGCACCGCCTTCGGTCCTTGCCGTATGCCCGAAGGATCCCGGAAACCGCTTTCTCCATTCGCTGCCGGAGGCACATCCGGCCTGATCAGAGAGCGATCGGCAGGACGGCCCGAGCCCGCCCGACCCGGCGGACGAGCCGGCCCTGGACGGTACGGGCGTTCACTCCCGCCCTATCCGTCCCATGCAGATATTCGGACACATGGTCTTGACAGTGACCCCACGCAACGCACACTCTTCGTGACGTCCGCCGATCGTCTCTGTGCGATCACGTTTGATTCTGATCAGTTGGTGACGTCTTCCTCACCACCGTCTCATCGGGTCGCCGTGCCGAAGCCCGGGTACGACCGCCCTGTCAGGAGCCGTACATGCAGGACCTCTCCCCCTCGGGTCTCTCCCTCCCTTCGCCCAGCCGCCGCAGTCTGTTGCGGGGTGCGGGTGGTGCCGCCCTGCTCGCGGGTGCGGGTATTCCGTTGCTGAGTGCGTGTGGCGGCAGCGGCAGCTCGTCGGACCCGAAGACCGTGAGCCTGGGGTCGAACCAGTCGGATGCCGTGCCGAAGAAGGCGTACGGCGAGATCTACACGGCGTTCACGAAGCAGTCCGGGATCACGGTCAAGGTCAACACCAAGGACCACAACACGTTCCAGGAGCAGATCAACTCGTATCTGCAGGGCACGCCGGACGACGTGTTCAACTGGTTCGCCGGGTACCGGATGCAGTTCTTCGCGCAGAAGGGGCTCGCCTCCCCGGTCGACGACGTGTGGGAGAAGATCGGGGGCAACTTCCCGGACGCGATGAAGAAGCTGTCCAAGGGTGCGGACGGCAAGTACTACTTCGTGCCGCTGACGACGTATCCGTGGGCGGTGTTCTACCGCAAGTCCGTCTTCCAGCAGCACGGCTACCAGGTGCCCACGACATGGGACGAGCTGGTGGCGTTGTGCAAGCAGATGAAGAAGGACGGCCTGGTGCCGATCGCGTTCGGCGACAAGGACGCGTGGCCGGCGATGGGGACCTTCGACCAGATCAACTTCCGGCTCAACGGCTACGACTTCCATGTCGAGCTGATGGCGGGCAAGGCGTCGTGGACGGACGCGAAGGTCAAGGGTGTCTTCGATCACTGGGCGGAGTTGCTGCCGTACCACCAGGACGGTTTCATGGGCCGCACCTGGCAGGACGCGGCGCAGACGCTGGTGGCGAAGAAGGCGGGCATGTACCTGCTGGGCACGTTCGTGGCGCAGCAGTTCACCAACAAGGCGGACCTGGACGACCTGGACTTCTTCGCCTTCCCGGAGATCAACTCCGCGTACGGGCAGGACACCGTCGAGGCGCCCACCGACGGCTTCATGGTGAGCAAGTCGCCCAAGAACAAGGCGGGGGTGACCAAGCTGCTGGAGTTCCTGGGCACGCCCGAGGCGGAGGAGACCTACCTCAAGTCCGACCCGAGTGTGGTGGCCGCCTCGAACAAGGCCTCCACCGCCGCGTACTCGCCGCTGCAGAAGAAGGCGTTCGAGATGATCTCGGGGGCCAAGACCCTGACGCAGTTCATGGACCGTGACTCGCGTCCGGACTTCACCTCGACGGTGATGCAGCCCTCGCTGCAGAAGTTCCTCCAGAACCCCAAGGGCGTCGACAGTCTGCTGTCCTCGATCGAACGCCAGAAGAAGACGATCTTCGCATCCTCATGAGCATCGAAACCCAGACCCCGAAGGCGGCGCCCACCGTGCCGCCTTCGGGCCCTGCCCCCCGCAAGGTCCCCCAGGGACACAGCCGTCTGCTGACCCGCCGGGACCGGATCACCCTCGCCCTGATGGCCGGGGTGCCGACCATCCTCCATGTCGCTCTCGTATGGGTGACCGCGCTGGCGTCCATCGCGTTGGCCTTCACCAGCTGGGACGGGATCGGCTTCGACTCGATCAAGTGGGTCGGCCTGGACAACTTCCGTCAGTTGTTCACCGACAACCCGCAGTTCTGGCCGGCCGTCGAGCACAACGTCATCTGGTTCGTCGTGCTCATCCTGATCCCGACCCCGTTCGGCCTGTTCCTGGCCGTCCAGCTGGACAAGAAGATCCGCTTCTCCCGCCTCTACCAGACCGCGTTCTTCCTGCCGGTCGTGGTCTCCCTGGCGGTCACCGGGTTCGTGTGGCAGCTGGTCTACAACCCCGACACCGGCCTGATCAACAGCCTCATCGGCGCGAACAAGCCCGGCCACTACATCGACTGGATCGGCGACCCCAAACTCAACCTGTGGGCCGTGCTGATCGCCGCGTCCTGGCGCCACACCGGCTACATGATGATCCTCTACCTCGCCGGCCTGAAGGGCGTCGACCCCTCCCTGCGCGAGGCGTCCTCGCTGGACGGCGCCAACGAGTGGCAGACCTTCAAGAACGTCATCTTCCCCACCCTGCGCCCCACCAACACCGTCGTGCTGGTGGTCACCATCATCGAGGCACTGCGCGCCTTCGACCTGGTCTTCGTCTTCAACAAGGGCGCCCAGGGCACCGAACTGCTGTCGATCCTGATCACCAACAACATCATCGGCGAGTCCAGCCGGATCGGCTACGGCTCCGCGATCGCCGTGGTCCTGCTGGTCATCTCCCTCGCGGTCATCATCCCCTACCTGATCGCGACCTTCCGGAAGGAGCGGCAGGCATGAGCACCCTCGCTCTCAAGACCAAGACGCCGATCCGCCCCGCCCGGATCCTGCTGCACGTCTTCCTCGCCGGCACCGCACTGGCCTGGCTCGCCCCCCTGCTCTGGGCGATCTACGCAGCCCTGCGCCCCTACAGCGAGACCAGCAACAAAGGCTACGTGTCCTGGCCGGACAAGCTGACCTTCGACAACTTCACCAACGCCTTCCAGCAGTCCGACATGCTCCACTACCTCGGCAACACACTGATCATCGCCATCCCCGCGGTACTGATCACGCTGCTGCTGTCGTCGATGGTCGCCTTCTACGTCTCCCGCTTCGACTTCCGCCTCAACATCGCCCTCCTGCTGGTCTTCACCGCCGGCAACCTGCTCCCCCAGCAGGTCATCATCACCCCCCTGTACCGGCTCTACCTCCTCGTCGACCTGCCCGGCATCACCATGAGCGGCAAGCTCTACGACTCCGCGCTCGGCCTGGTACTGATCCACGTCGCGTTCCAGTCCGGGTTCTGCGCCTTCGTACTCAGCAACTACATGCGGATGCTCCCCCACGAGCTGACCGAGGCCGCCCTCGTCGACGGGGCATCGGTGTGGCGGATGTACTGGCAGATCGTGCTCCCGCTGTGCAAACCGGCCATGGCCGCCCTGGGCACCCTGCTGTCCATCTGGATCTACAACGACTTCTTCTGGGCCATCGTCCTGATCTCCACCGGGGAGAACATGCCGATCACCAGCGCCCTGAACAACCTCTCCGGCCAGTACTTCACCGACCCCAACCTGGTCGCCGCCGGCGCCCTCCTCACCGCCATCCCCACCCTGATCGTCTACTTCGTACTCCAGCGCCAGTTCGTCAGCGGCCTGACCCTCGGCGCCAACAAGGGCTGACCACAGCCGCTGACCACAGCCCCGTTCGAAAGCGACTCTGAATTGACTACCGCACGCCGTCTTCGCCTCCCCGGAATCGCCTACGGCGGCGACTACAACCCCGAGCAGTGGCCCGAGGAGGTCTGGATCGAGGACGTCCGTCTCATGCGCGAGGCGGGCGTGAACATGGTCAGCGTCAACATCTTCTCGTGGGCGCTGCTGGAGCCCCGCGAGGGTGAGTTCGACTTCTCGCGCCTGGACCGGATCCTCGCCCTGCTCCACGAGAACGGCATCGCCGCCGACCTCGCGACCCCCACGGCGGCACCGCCGGCCTGGTTCTTCCGCAAGCACCCGGAAGCCCTGCCGGTCGACAAGGACGGCCGGGGACTGTCGTACGGCAGTCGTCAGACCTTCTGCCCCTCCAGCCCCGCGTACCGCGAGGCGGCGCTGCGGGTCGCCCGGGCGCTCGGGGAGCGGTACGCGGACCACCCGGCCGTGGTGATGTGGCACATCCACAACGAGTACGGATGCCACAACGCCGAGTGCTACTGCGACACTTCGGCCGAGGCCTTCCGCCGCTGGCTGCGGGACCGGTACGGAGACCTCGCGGCCCTGAACGACGCCTGGGGGACGACCTTCTGGAGCCAGTGGTACTACGACTGGGACGAGGTCATCCCGCCCCGCGCCACCGGAGCCGTCCCCAACCCCACCCACCAGCTGGACTGGCGGCGCTTCTGCAGCGACGAGCAGCTGTCGCTGTACACCGCGGAACGGGACGTGCTGCGGGAGGCTTCCGCGGACATCCCCGCCACCACCAACTTCATGGTGAACTTCAGTATCGAGGCGCTTGACTACTGGCGCTGGGCACCGGAGTTGGACGTCGTCTCCAACGACCACTACCTGCGCTCGACCGACCCGGAGTCGCAGATCGACGTCGCGCTCAGCGGTGACCTCGTGCGCTCCATGGCCGGTGGCCCGTGGCTGCTGATGGAGCACTCCACCGGGGCGGTCAACTGGCAGCCGGTCAACAGGGCCAAGGATCCCGGCGAGATGCGCCGCAACGCCCTCGCCCACGTGGCCCATGGTGCCGACGGCATCGCCTTCTTCCAGTGGCGGGCCGCGAAGGCGGGTGCCGAACAGTGGCACTCGGCGATGCTGCCGCACGCGGGCACGGACAGCCAGATCTGGCGGGACGTCGTCCGACTCGGCGCTGATCTGGGTGCGTTGGCCGAGGTGCGGGGCAGTACGACCGCCGCCCAGGTCGCGGTGGTGTGGGACTGGAACGCCCGCTGGGCCCTGGAGCAGCCGTCCCAGCCCAGCGGTGAACTGCGCTTCGTGGACCTGGTGCGGGACTGGTACCGGCCGCTGTGGCACGCCGGCGTGGCCGTGGACTTCGTGCAGCCCGACGCGGACCTGTCCTCCTACCGTCTCGTCCTCGTGCCGAGTCTCTATCTGGTCGACGACGCCGGCGCGGCCAACCTGACCGGCTTCGCCGAGCGCGGCGGCACGCTGGCCGTCGGCTTCCACAGCGGTGCCGTGGACGCCAACTGCCATGTGCGGCTGGGTGGTTACCCGGGAGCCTTCCGGGACGTCCTCGGAGTGTCCACCGACGAACTATTCCCGCTGCTGCCCGGCGAGACACGGCACCTCACGGGAGCGGTCCCGGAGGGCGCGAGCGCCACCCTGTGGTCGGAGCGCGTCCGGCTCTCGGGCGCCGAGGCGGTCGCCGCGTACGGCGACGGGCCGCTGGCGGGTGGGCCGGCCGTCACCCGGCACGCTTCCGGCGCCGGAACCGCCTGGTACCTGGCGACGCGCCCCGACCCGGCGACCCTGGACGCGCTGCTCACCCGCATCGTCGAGGAGGCCGGCGTCCAGCCGGTCCTCGCCGGCCTGCCGACCGGTCTGGAGGCCGTCCGGCGCACCGGCGCCGACGCCGCGTACCTGTTCCTGATCGACCACGGCGGGAGCGGAGCCGAGGTCCCGGCCGAGGGCGTCGAACTGCTCACCGGCAAGGACGTCGGCGGCTGGGTCACCGTCCCGCCGGGGGGTGTCGCGGTCGTCCGCGAGCCGCTCGACCAGGGATGAAGAGGTACGGAAGAGCCGGGCATGAGCGCGGCTCCTCCGGGTAGCAGGGACATGCCTACCGGGGAGGGGCCGTCACACCTGGGGAGGTCGCGTCGGCCCTTCCCTCCCCGGGCCCCAGTCCGTCAGCACCGGGTCGCTCCCTGGGGTCGGGGGCGGCCCGGTGCGCGTCCCGGTGGGCCCGGCAGGGGAGAATGGGGCCGTACCCAACGGTCGACCTTGCGGAGGAGCGGGGAAATGCAGAACGCGCGAGCGGGACAGGTCGCCGGGCCCGAGGACCTCATCGACGTGGCACGTCTGGTCACGGCGTACTACGCACTGCACCCCGACCCGGCCGAGCCGGGGCAGCGGGTGGCGTTCGGCACCTCGGGGCACCGCGGCTCGTCCCTCGCGGCGGCCTTCAACGAGGACCACATCGCGGCCACCAGCCAGGCCATCTGTGAGTACCGTGCCGCCCAGGGCACCGACGGCCCCCTCTTCCTCGGCGCCGACACCCACGCCCTGTCGGAGCCCGCGCGGATCACGGCGCTGGAGGTCTTCGCGGCCAACGACGTGACCGTGCTCATCGACAAGGCCGACGGCTACACGCCCACCCCGGCCGTCTCGCACGCCATCCTCACCCACAACCGCTCCCGCACCTCCGCGCTCGCCGACGGCGTGGTGGTCACTCCCTCGCACAACCCGCCCGCCGACGGCGGCTTCAAGTACAACCCGCCCAGCGGCGGCCCCGCCGGTTCGGAGGCGACCTCCTGGATCCAGGACCGCGCCAACGAGATCATCACGGGCGGCCTGAAGGACGTACGGCGGATCCCCTACAGCCGTGCCCTCACCGCGCCCGGCACCGGCCGCTACGACTTCCTCGGCACCTATGTGGCCGATCTGCCGAACGTGCTGGACCTGGACGCGATCCGGTCGGCAGGGGTGCGCATCGGCGCCGACCCGCTGGGCGGCGCCTCGGTGGCCTACTGGGGCCGGATCGCCGAGCAGCACGCGCTCGACCTCACGGTGGTGAACCCGCTCACCGATCCCACCTGGCGGTTCATGACGCTGGACTGGGACGGCAAGATCCGCATGGACTGCTCGTCGCCGTACGCCATGGCCTCGCTGATCGAGCAGCGCGACCGCTTCGACATCGCCACCGGCAACGACGCCGACGCCGACCGGCACGGCATCGTCACCCCGGACGCGGGGCTCATGAACCCCAACCACTACCTGGCCGTGGCGATCTCGTACCTGTTCTCCCACCGGGAGCGGTGGCCCGCGGGTGCGGGGATCGGCAAGACCCTGGTGTCGTCCAGCATGATCGACCGGGTCGCGGCGGACGTCGGCCGGCCGCTGGTCGAGGTCCCCGTCGGATTCAAGTGGTTCGTGGACGGTCTGTCCGACGGCACGCTCGGCTTCGGCGGCGAGGAGTCGGCGGGCGCGTCCTTCCTGCGCCGGGACGGCTCGGTGTGGACCACCGACAAGGACGGCGTCATCCTGGCCCTGCTGGCCTCCGAGATCACGGCGGTCACCGGAAAGACCCCCTCGCAGCACTACGCCGGGCTCACCGACCGCTTCGGCGCACCCGCCTACGCGCGCGTGGACGCGCCGGCCAGCCGCGAGGAGAAGGCCCTGCTGGCCAAGCTGTCCCCGCGCCAGGTCACCGCCGACACCCTCGCCGGAGAGCCGGTCACCACGGTCCTCACCGAGGCCCCCGGCAACGGCGCCGCCCTCGGTGGCATCAAGGTCGGCACCGCCAACGCCTGGTTCGCGGCCCGCCCTTCGGGCACGGAGGACGTCTACAAGATCTACGGCGAGTCCTTCCTCGGCCCGGACCACCTGCGCCAGGTCCAGGAGGAGGCCAGGTCGGTGGTGCTGGGAGCACTGGAGGCCTGACGCGGCTCCCCGCGGGCCGGCCTGGTCCGCCGTACGAGAGCCGCCGCGGCGCTGTCCCACTCGGGGTGCTCGAAGGTGAAGCCCGCCGCCCGCAGCCGCCCCGGGACCACCCGGCGGCTCTTGAGCAGCAGCTCCGTGTCCGAGCGCAGCGCGAACGCGCCCACCTCGGCCATCCAGCGGGTCGCGGGCAGCCCTGCCGGCACGCCCCAGGCCGTGCGGAGCGCCCGCATGAAGTCGCGGTGCGGAAGGGGGCCGGGCGAGGCGAGGTTCACCGGTCCCTCGATGTCGTCACGGGCGATCAGGAGGTCCACCGCTCGTACGAAGTCCTCCTCGTGGATCCAGGAGACGTACTGCGCACCGCCCGCCACCGGGCCGCCGAGTCCGAGTCGGACCATCCGCGACAGGACGTCGAACACACCGCCCCGGTCGGGGGTCATGACCATCGCCGCGCGCAGCGCCACCTTGCGGGTGGCGGGTGTCGGCGCCTCGGTCTGCGCCCGCTCCCAGTTCTTCGCGATCTCGACGCTGTAGGCCCAGTAGTCCGGCACCCCGGTCTCGGAGCCGCCGATCACCCCGGTCGTCTCGTCGTGGGCGGCGTCGAAGCGGTGGGCGTAGATCGTCGCCGTGCTCATCTGCAACCAGACCCGCGGTGGCCGTACGGCGCCGGCGATCGCCTCTCCGACCACGCGCGCGGAATCCACCCGGGAGTCCATCATCGCCCGCAGGTTCTCGGCGGTGTAGCGGCAGGACACGCTGCGCCCGGCCAGGTTGATCACGGCATCGCTGCCGTCGACCGCCTCGGCCCAGCGGCCGAGGGTGACGCCGTCCCAGGCGACGTGGTGCGGGCGCGTGGGACGCCGGGTCAGCACCGTCACCTCGTGGCCGGCCGCCGTCAGGGCACGGTCGAGGACCGTGCCCACCTGTCCGGTTCCCCCGGGCAGCACAACCTTCATGGGATCTCCCTCAGCGGCGTCGGGCTTCAGCATAGCCACGGTTTTTGAACATGTTCAACTGAGGGGTGCGGGAGAGCGGCGTGGCGGTTCGGGGATCACGCCGCCCGGGGGTCAGGGCCGGTCGGTGCGGTCGGTCCGCACCCGCTGGGCCACGTCACGCAGCTTGATGTTGTGGTGCTGGGAGATGCGGCGCAGCACGTTGAACGCGTCGTCCTCGCTCATGCGGTGCCGTTCCATCAGGATGCCCATGGCCTCGCCGATGGCGTGCCGGGTCTTCATGGCGTCCTCGAGCTGGTCGATGGCGCGGGCGTCGGCCAGGGCCACGGCGGCGTGCGAGGCCAGCAGCCAGCCGGCGGTCTCGATGTCCTTGCCGAAGGCTCCGGGGCGCCGGGAGTACAGGTTCAGCGCGCCGAAGTCCTCGTCGTGGGTGTAGAGCAGCACGCCGGTCATGCTGCCGATGTCCAGTTCCCGGGCCGCAGCGGCGAACCGCGGCCAGTTCGGCTGCGACTCGCGCATGTCGGCGATCCGGAAGACCCGCTCGCCGTTCTGGCGGCCGGCGAGGTCGAAGCACGGTCCCTCGGCCAGTTCACCCTGGAGCCGGTCGGACGCCTCGACCACGTCCCCGCAGGCGGACAGGGTCACGGCCCGGCCCTTGCGCACCGCGAGGATCCCGGCCGCGTCGCAGCCGTCGACCAGTCGCACCGCCGAGGCCACGATCTCGTCCAGCGTGCCCTGCACCGAGTCCTGCGCCAGCAGGTTCCGCGCGAGCAGGGCCATCGACTCGGCGAATTCTCGCCACTCCACCGCCACCACCCGCTTCGGTCATCCGTGCGAACACCCTACCGTCGTGCCGCGCGCTCCGGCGGGCTCGGCGCCAGGGCGGGGCGTGCTGTGACCCCGCGCCACGCACGGCCACCGCCGCGCCGTACCGCTTCGGAGCCGCGCCCCGCGGCCCTGCGGACCACTCCCCCGTCGCCGTAGGCATCAAGGCCGTCGGCTACCCCGGCCCGGCTGAAACAGACCCCACCGAGCCTCACCACTTCCCTCGACGCCGTACGAGCACGGCGACGGGGGCCGCCGCGAGCAGTACCGCCAGTGCCGCGTAGCCGTAGGCGAGAGTCGTGGCGGTGGCGACGGCGGCGACGAGCAACGGGCCGCCCGCGTCGCCGAGTTCGCGGCCGAGTTCAGCGGAGCCCATGGTCTGGCCCAGGCGTTCCGGCGGGGTCGACGAGGCCAGCGCGGCGAAGCCGAGCGGGGTGATCAGTCCGGTTCCGGCGCCGGTCAGGGCGGCCGCGCACAGGACGCCGGTCAGGCCCGGCAGCATCGCGCAGCCCATGCCGACGGCGGTGACGAGCAGTCCCGCGAGCAGACCGGAGCGGGTGGTGAGGCGCCCCTCGTCGAGGGCGCGCCCGGCCCTGGGCTGGACGAGGGCGGCGCACGCGGCGAGCACGGACACGGCGGCCCCGGTGGCGACCGTGCCGAGACCCGCGGCCCGGCCCGAGACGGGCAGGAAGCCGACGCCGACGGAGAGGGCCGCGGTGGCCGCCGCCAGTGCGGCGGTCGGGGCGAGGAAGACGGGGTCCGCGAGGCGCCGCGCCAGGTCCAGCACGGTCTGCCGGGCCTTGGGCAGCGGCGGTACCACGGGTACGGCGACGGCGGCCCAGACCGCCACGGCCGCGCCCAGCACCGCCAGCACGGTGAACAGCAGCCGCAGTCCCCCGGCCCACACCAGGACGCCGCCGAGCAGCGGGCCGAGGGTGTAGCCGATGGACTTGTAGAAGCCGTAGCTGCCGAACGCGCGGCCGTGTCTGGCCGCCGGGTTGAGCCGGGCCACCAGGGCGGACGCGGACGGGGAGAACGCGGAGGCCGCGGCGCCCTGGCCCAGACGGGCGGCCCAGAGCCAGCCGGGGCTGTCGGCGAGGACGTACAGCGCGGAGGCGGCGGCGAAGGCGACGAGGCCGGCGAGCAGCACCGGGCGCGCGCCGATCCGGTCGGCGAGGGCGCCGAACACCGGCTTCAGGAGCACCTCGGCGCCGTCGTACAGGGCGAGGAGGCCACCCAGTACGAGCAGCGAGGTGACGGCGTCGTCGGAGAAGCCGCCGAGGTTGGCGGCGATGCCGTGGGCACCGAAGGCGGTGGTGAAGCCCGCCGCGTACAGGGGCCACATCTGGCGGGCCGGGGTCGCCTGCCGGGGTGCCGAGGTGGGGTTCACCGGTCGTCGGCCGGGGTCTCGTGGAGGGCGGCGAAGACGCGTTCCGCGTAGTCCTCGCAGGCGGCCGCGCACTGCTTGAGGCGCTCCCCGGCCCGGGCCGCCTCGGGGGTGCCGAAGACGTCCCGGGCGGTCAGGTCGCGGTGCCAGCGCCGCAGCCGCTCGAGCGACTGCTCCTCTTCCTCCAGTTCGGCGAGGGTGAACTTGGCGATGCGGATCTCCTTGGCCAGTTCCTCCTCGAACTTGCCGCAGTCCGCCAGGAACTCCGCCCAGTCCGCGGACCGGGCCGCGCCGAACAGCTCGCGGAGCCGGGCGGCGTCCTGCGGGCCGCGCCCCGACGCGGTGAGCGTCACCGCCTGCCCGCCGGCCTTCTCGGTCAGGGCGAGCGCCCGCGCGACGCCGTCGGCGAAGACCGGCACGTCCGGTACGGCCCAGATGCCCTGGCCGAGCGAGAGCGCGCCGATCTTCCGCAGCTCGCGCCAGACCGCCACCCGGTGCCGGGACGGCTCGGCGTCCAGTTTGATCACGAGAACGAGCCAGCGGACCGGTGCTTCTTCCTTCGTCACACGCCGGAATGTATCAGCTGTTACATCAACGGGATCAGCGCGTCCAGTAGCGGATGTTGCGGAAGCGGGCCTCCGCCCGTCCCGAGCCGTGGTTGTAGACGCCGTTCTTGAAGTAGCGGGTGGCCGGGCCCCGGTCGGCGACGGTCAGGACGAGGGCGTTGTCGAGGTAGACCTTGACCGTGCCGGTGCCGGTGGTCGCCTGGTGGGCGATCTTCACGTTGAACCAGGTGTCGTACACCCCCGTTCTGAGCACCGTGCCGTCGTAGCGGCGCACGGTGCCGCCGTCCGTGTCGTAGACGTTGAGCATGATGTCGGTGGCCGGGGTGCCCGAGGGGTGGACGCCGCGCAGGATCTGCACGAAGGACGCGCCGTCCGTGCCGGAGGGCAGGTGGACGTCGGCGTCCCACATGCGGTTGCCGGTGGTGTAGTCGACCTTCCAGCGCATCTCGGTGCGCGGGTCGGTGGAACTGCCCTCCTCGAAGGGCTCGTCGGTGGCATACACCCACATCCGGTGGACCCCGCCGCTGTAGCCGTGCCGCTCGCCGAGGTCGAGGTTCCAGGGCTTCTGCCAGCTGTAACTGAACGAGGTCCGGGTCCAGCCGGCCGTGGGATCGGCGGCCGCGACGGCGAGCGCCGTACGCGGCACAGCGAGCGCGGCCCCGCCGGCCAGCAGCCCGGTCCCGGTCCGTAACAGTGATCTCCGATTCATCGTGTGCCCTTTTCGGTGAGGTGGTGCCGGGGACGCCGGAGTTGGTGCGCGCCGTGCCGGAGGGAACCTCAACACATCGGAGGAGTCAATGACTTGGGGGCGGCTCGTGGCTCGTCAAGGGCAAGGTTGAGACAAGTCGGCCGCCCCACAGTCGGGATACACCCGATGTATCGCCGGTCAGGCTGCCTCGCGCCTGCTGTCCGCGTGTGCGCGGATGACGTCGGCGTACCGGTGACCGGTCCCCTTGATCGTGCGCTTCTGGGTCTTGTAGTCGACGTGGACGAGGCCGAACCGCTTGTCGTAGCCGTACGCCCACTCGAAGTTGTCCAGCAGGGACCAGGCGAAGTACCCGGCCAGCGGGGCGCCCTTGCGGGCGGCGGACGCGCAGGCGGCGAGGTGGTCGATCAGGTATTCCTGGCGTTCCGGGTCGTCGATCGTGCCGTCGGGGCGTACGACGTCGGGGTACGCGGAGCCGTTCTCGGTGACGTAGAGCCTGCGGGCGCCGTACTCGTGGGTCAGGCGGAGCAGCAGGGTCTCGATGCCGCTGGCGTCGATCTCCCAGTCCATGCCGGTGCGCGGGACACCGGGGCGGGCGACCTCGCGGACCCGGGGTGCGGGCGCGGTGGGGTCGTCGGCCACGGTCGCCGGCATGTAGTAGTTCAGGCCCAGCCAGTCCAGCGGCTGCGCGATGGTCGCCAAGTCGCCCGGCCGCTCGGGGAGTTCGACGCCGTAGACCTCGCGCATGTCGTCGGGGAAGCCGCGGCCGTGGATCGGGTCCAGCCACCAGCGGTTGGTGTGGCCGTCCATGCGGCGGGCGGCGGCGAGGTCCTCGGGCCGGTCGCTGGCGGGGTGGATCGTCGAGAGGTTGTTGACGATACCGACCTGGGCGCCGGGGGCCGCCGCCCGGATCGCCCGGGTGGCCAGGCCGTGGCCGAGGAGCAGGTGGTAGGAGGCGCGGACGGCGGCGGTGAGGTCGGTGAGGCCGGGGGCCATCTTGCCCTCCAGGTGGCCGATCCACGCCGAGCACAGGGGTTCGTTGAGCGTGGTCCAGTGGTTCACCCGGTCTCCCAGCCGGCCGGCCACGACCGAGGCGTACGCGGCGAAGTGCTCCGCGGTGTCGCGCACGGGCCAGCCGCCGCGGTCCTGGAGCGCCTGGGGCAGGTCCCAGTGGTAGAGGGTGACGGACGGGGTGATGCCGGCGGCGAGGAGGCCGTCGATCAACTCGTCGTAGAAGTCGAGGCCCTTGGCGTTGACCGGGCCGTCCCCGCCGGGCACGACGCGCGGCCAGGCGACGGACAACCGGTAGGCGTTGGTGCCGAGTCGGCGCATGAGGTCGATGTCCTCGCGCCAGCGGTGGTAGTGGTCGCAGGCGACGTCGCCGGTGTCGCCGCCCGCGACCTTGCCGGGTGTGTGGGAGAAGGTGTCCCAGATCGAGGGGGCGCGTCCGTCCTCGGCGACGGCTCCCTCGATCTGGTAGGCGGCCGTGGCCGTGCCCCACAGGAAGTCCCGCGGGAGTGCGGCGAGGTCGATGGTCACGAAAGTCCTTTCGGGGTGGGTCACTTGACGGCGCCCGCCGTCAGCCCGGCGACGAGATAGCGCTGGAGGAGCAGGAACCCGGCGACCACGGGGACGCTCACGACCAGCGAGGCGGCCATGATCTGGTTCCAGTACACGTTGTTGAGGGTGGAGTAGCCCTGGAGTCCGACGGCGAGGGTGCGGGTGGTGTCGTTGGTCATGACGGAGGCGAAGAGCACCTCGCCCCACGCGGTCATGAAGGCGTAGACGGCGACCGCGACGATCCCGGGGATCGCGGCGGGCACGACCACCCGGAACAGCGCCCCGAGCGGGCCGCACCCGTCGACCAGTGCCGCCTCGTCCAGGTCCCGCGGCACCGAGTCGAGGTACCCGATCAGCATCCAGATCGAGAACGGCAGCGAGAAGGTGAGGTACGTCAGGATCAGCCCGCCGCGCGAGCCGAACAGGGCGATCCCGGTGGCGTTGCCGATGTTGACGTAGATCAGGAACAGCGGCAGCAGGAAGAGGATGCCGGGGAACATCTGCGTGGACAGCACGGTGACGGTGAAGACGCGCTTGCCCCGGAAGTCGTAGCGGCTCACCGCGTACGCGGCGAAGACCGCGATGACGACCGAGCAGACCGTCGCCGCGCCCGCCACGATCAGCGAGTTCACGAAGTAGCGGGCGAGCGGGATCGTCGACCAGATGTCGATGTACGGCCGGATGGTCACCTCGCTGGGCAGCCAGTGGAACTGCCCGGTGACGTCCGCGAGCGGCTTCAGCGAGCTGGAGACCATGACGTACACCGGCAGCAGCACGAAGCCGGTGAGCAGGGTGAGGAAGATCCGCCGGGACCAGAGGAACGAACGCGGCGGCGCCATGGGCGAGTTGGGGCTAGACATCGGCCGGTTTCCTTCCCCGTGAGGTCAGCAGGAGGTAGACGCCCGTCACCACGAGCAGGAACAGCAGCAGGAGGACGGACATGGCCGAGCCGGTGCCGAAGTTCCAGGTGACGAAGGAGGCTTGGTAGATGTGGACCGAGATGAGGTCCGCCGCCTCCGGGGCCGACTTGCCGAACAGGACGTACGGCGTGTTGAAGTCGTTGAAGGTCCACAGGAACAGCACCAGGAGCAGGACCTGGTTGACCGGGCGCAGGGACGGCAGCGTGATCCGGCGGATCTGCTGCCACAGGCCCGCGCCGTCCAGCGCCGCCGCCTCGTACAACTCGCCGGGGATGTTCTGGAGTCCGGCCATCACGATGAGGAAGGCGAACGGCCAGCCCTTCCACACCGACACCGTCAGCAGCGCCCAGAAGCTGTTGTCGCCGATGAGCCAGAAGGACGGCTTGTCGGTGAGGTGCAGCTGGTCGTGCAGGACGTGGTTCACCAGGCCGTTGTCGTGCTGGAACATGAACACCCAGGTGATGACGGCCGCGTAGACCGGCAGCGCGTACGGCACCAGGAACAGGGCGCGCAGCAGGCCCCGGCCGCGGAAGGTGTCCTGCATGAAGACCGCCGCCGCCGTGCCGATCAGCCAGCACAGGCCGACCGACAGCAGCGTGAAGGCGACGGTGACGAGGAACGAGTGCAGCAGGGCCTCGCCGACGGGGGCGTCGAAGTCCACCGACACCTTGTAGTTGTCGAGGCCGGACCAGGGCGCGGTGCCCCAGTCGCGGATGTAGAACTGGGTGAGCTCCTTGAAGCTCATCACGGCGCCGATCACCATCGGCACCAGGTGGACGAGGAGTTCGAGGAGCAGGGCCGGCAGCAGGAGCAGGTACGGCAGCCCGATGCGGCGGATCCTTCCGGGGCGGCGGCGGGGATGAGGATGCGCCGCCCCGGAAGGGGTCTTGCCCACGGACTGCTCCGCGGGAGCGGTGGTGGTCATCGTGCTCACTTCGTCGGCATCTGCTGCTGGGCCTTCTCCAGCGCCGCCTTCACCGACTCGGTGGTGATCGCGCGACCGGCGGCCGCGTCGGCGAACAGGTCCTTGACGGCGGTTCCGACGGCGGTCTCGAACTGGGACTCGTCGGCGACCTGCGGCAGCGCGGCGGCGCTGGTGGCGAGGGTGTCCTTGAGGACCTTGTTGGCGCCCGAGCTGAAGGTGGTGTCCGCCTGGACGGTCCTGACCGGCGGGATGGAGCTGTAGGCCGTGTTGAGGATCTTCTGCTCGGCGTCGCCGGTCATGAACTTCACGAACTTCTTGGCGCCGTCGATGTTGTCGGTGTTCTTGAAGACAGCGAGGTTGATGCCCATGACGGCGGAGTTGACCTGGGTGCCGGTGCCGGGGGTGCCGGACTGCACGGGCACCGGGGCGATGCCGTACTTGTCCTCGCTCATGCCCTGGGACTTCAGGTTGGCGGACGCGGACTGCCACAGCAGCATGGCCTGGTTGCCCTTGGCGAAGTCGCTCACCGACTGGTTCTGGGCGTACTCGGCGTCGCCGGTCGGGATGACCTTGTCCTTGGCCATGAGGTCGACGTACTGCTTGACCGCGGCCACGACCTTGTCGTTGGTGAAGTCGGGCTTGCCGTCGGAGGTGAAGAACTCGCCGCCGTGCTGCTTGGCGAAGACGAAGACGTGGTGGATGTTCTCCGACAGGTTCGCGCCCTCGGCGCCGAGCGCGGACTTGCCCTCGGCCTGGATCTTCTTGCCGTCGGCGACCAGCTCGTCCCAGGTGGCCGGGGGCTTGCTGATGCCGGCGTCGGCGAAGATCTGCTTGTTGTAGTAGAGGGCGTAGGCCATCGAGTAGAGCGGGACGGCGGCCGGGTCCTGGCCCTGGGCGCCGGTGGAGCCGAGCGCGGAGTCGACGAAGCGGTCCTTGCCGCCGATCGCGGCGAAGTTCTTCGCGTCCCAGGGCAGCAGCGCGCCGGTGGCCTGGAGGGAGGCGCTCCAGGTGTTGCCGATGTTGAGGACGTCGGGGCCCTGCCCCGAGGTGGTCGCGGTGAGGATCCGGTTGAGCAGGTCGGACCAGGGGACGACCTCCAGCTTGACCTTGATGCCGGTCTGCTTCTCGAACTTGTCGAGCTCGGGCTGGAGGACCTTCTTGTCGACCTCGATGCTGGCGCCCTGGTTGGAGGCCCAGTAGGTCAGGGTCTTCGGCGAGTCGTTGGACCCGTCGCTCGTCGACGATCCGCCGCCGCAGGCGGTGACGAGCGTCAGCAGCGAGGCGGTGACGGCTCCGGCGGCCGCGGCTCGGGTTCTGCGCATCTGGCGTCCCTTCCAGGGGAGACCCGCGGGTGCGTTCACTTCCCGAACGCCACCCAGGAGTTAATTTATGGCGTGATTTAAGACGCGAAGGAAACGCGCGTCAAGGGCTCGGGCCGGGGTATCTTGCAGGTCGGGGCCGATCCGGAGGGATTCACATGGCGGTGCGGAACGGGCGGACGGTGCGCGACCTGCGACGGGGCAACCGCACCGCCGTACTACAACGGTTGTATTTCGACGGCCCCATGAGCCGCTTCGCGCTGGCCCCCGCCACCGGCCTCAGCGCCGCTTCCATCAGCAACGTCGTCGCGGACCTGGTCGCGGATCACCTGGTCGAGGAGGCAGGCACCGTCGAGTCCGACGGCGGCCGCCCCCGCACGCTGCTGCGCGTGGCCCCCGGTGGCGGCCACATGATCGGCGTCGACGTCGGCGAGACCCGGGTCCGCGTCGAGCTGTTCGACCTCACCCTGACGGAACTCGCCCGCACCGAACGGCCTTTGGAGCATCACGGCTACGACGTCGAGGTGGTCGTCGGCCACATCCGGGACGGCATCGCCGAGGTTCTCGCCGCCACCGACATCGCCCCCGAGCAGCTGCTGGGCGTCGGGATCGGCGTCCCCGGCATCGTGGCCCGCACCTCCGCGGTGGGCGCCGTGGTCCACGGCCAGACGATCGGCTGGGACGCCGTCCCGCTGGAATCCCTGCTGCGTTCGACCGGTGAACTCCCGGACTCCGTCCCGTACTTCATCGACAACGGGGCCCGCACCCTCGGCCAGGCCGAGCTGTGGTTCGGGGCCGGCCGGGGCTGCCGCAACGCGGTCGTCGTCCTCTTCGGCTCGGGCATCGGCGCCTGTCTCGTCACGGAGGACATGGAGTACGGCCGCCCCCTGGAGTGGGGCCACCTGACCGCACGGGTCCGGGGCCGCCGCTGCCGTTGCGGTGCGCTGGGCTGCCTGGAGGCGTACGCGGGCGCGGAGGCGCTGCTGGAGCGGTGGCGGGAGGAGGGGGGACGTCCGCCGGAGGGGGTGGACGAGGAGAGCGCGCTGACGGCGATGCTGGGGGCCGCTTATCCGGGCGGGGGTGACGGGAACGGAAGTGGCCGCGAGGCCGACCCGGTGGCGCTCGCCGTGCTGGAGGAGGCCGCCGAGTACGTGGGCGCCGGGCTGTCCGACCTGATCAACCTCTTCCAGCCCGAGCGCATCCTCATCGGCGGCTGGGCAGGGCTCCAGCTCGGCCCCCGGCTCCTGCCCGCCGTACGCCGGTACGCCGACGAGTACGCCCTGCGTCACCCAGCCGAGCGCGCCTCCATCGACCTCGGTGAACTCGGCCCGGACGCGGTGACGGTCGGCGCCGCGATCCTGCCGCTCGCCGAGTTCTTCGCGCGCGGCGGGCAGCGCGGCAACGGCATTCGGGTGCGGGAGGGTTGATCGCCCCGTGCGCCCCGTGCGCCCCGTCGATCAGGCGCGGTCGTGGAGCGTGATCTGGTAGCCGTCCGGGTCGGCGAAGGTGAAGGTCCGGCCGAAGGGGCCGTCGATCGGTGCGGAGACGATGATCCGGCCGTCGGCGACGAGCGCGTCGTGGATCGCCTGGACGCCGGTGGCGTGGAGCCAGATCGCGACACCGATGCCGGGCTGGGCGACGGAGGCGAGGCCGGTGCCGGGAATGATGTCGCGCAGGGCGAACGCGATCGGCTTCGTCTCGAAGACGACGGCGTGCGGAGGTCCGGCCGGCGAGCGGACGAGGCCGAGGTACCGCTCGTAGAACGCCTGTGAAGCGTCGAGGTCGCGCACTTGGAGTGAGATGAAGTCGGGGCCGGTGGCGGGCATGGTGACGCTCCTTGCTTGCAGGTTTTCGTGTGTGTCAGTTTTCTGACATGCGGCAAGCTATGTCAGAATACTGACATGAGTCAAGAAGGTGTCGGCATCGACCTGGAGACGTCACTGGGCTACCTGCTCAAAGAGGCGTCGAGCGCGCTGCGCACGGCGATGGAGGAGGTGCTGCGGCCGCTCGGGATGAGCGTGACGCACTACTCCTGCCTCGAACTCCTGGCGCAGCGACCGGGGTTGTCGAACTCCGAGCTCGCGCGGGGCGCGTTCGTGACGCGGCAGACGATGAACGTGCTGCTCCAGGCACTGGAACGGGACGGCTACGTGACCAGGCCCGCGGCGGCACCCGTCGGGAAGGCGTTGCCCACGCGGCTCACGCCCAGTGGCCGGCGAAGCCTCGAGAAGGCGAGCGCGGCCGTTCGTTCCGTCGAGGCCAGGATGCTGGCCGGTCTGACCGAGACCGAGCAGACGGCCGCGTTCGGGGCCCTGAAGAGCATGATCCATTCCCTGCGCGAGGATGGCGGCGCCTAGGCCGTTCCACGACGCACGCGAGCCCTGTCCCCTTTCATGGGGGACAGGGCTCGGCGTGGTCGTCCTTCGTCGTCAGACGACCATCCACTGCTGGTTGGCGCCCGCGGTGCAGGTCGCCTGGTCGAGGGCCGCGCCGTTGGCGGTCGACGCCCCGGCGACTTCGAGGCACTTGCCGCTGTTGACGTTGGCGAAGGTGACGTAGCCGCCGATCACGGCCGTCCTCGTCCACAGCTGGTGGGAGGCCCCGGTGCAGGTCGACTGGACGGCCACCGCGCCGTCGGTGGTGGCGGCGCCGGAGATCTGAAGGCACTTGCCGCTGTTGACGTTCACGAGCTCGTAGGCGGAGCCGAGCGCGGTCGGGACCCACTGCTGGTTGCCACCGGAGTTGCAGTTGCCGGAGTTCACCGCGGCCCCGTCCGCCGTGCTCAGGGACCAGACGTCCGCGCACTTGGCGCTGTTGCGGTTCAGCAGGTGGTTGTTCGGGGCGCCGAGTGGAGCGGCGAGGACCGGCCAGCCCCCCGCGAAGGTCACCTGGCGGATGTCGAGGGTCTCCTGACCGGAGTTGTTGCCGTCGTAGTAGTGGTAGGCGAGGAACTTGGAGGTGCCGTCGTCGTAGGCGTCGGCGCCGCCGGCCGCCACCCTGGGGTAGGCGCCGGTGAGGACGGTGGTGCCGCCGCCGGAGGCCATGTCCGTGCCGTTCTGGTCGAGGTAGGGGCCGGTGATGCTGGTGGAGCGGCCGACCACGGTGTAGTAGGTGCTGTTGACCCCGCTGCAACAGGTGCCCTTGGAGCCGAAGAGGTAGTAGTAGCCGCCGTTGAGGATGATCGTCGGGTTCTCGATGCCGACGGCGATGTGCCAGAGGTTGTTGTCGGTGGTGGAGAGCTTGCCGGTGGACTGGTCCAGGACGTGCATGTAGGTGCCGCTGCCGGTCCAGGAGCCCCAGGAGATGTAGAGCCGGCCGTCGGGGCCCCAGTCGACGTTGGGGTCGATCGGGTAGTTGACGTCCGTGACCATGCCCTGGTCGGTCCACGGGCCCTCGATGTTCGTGGCCGTGGCGAGGCCCATCACCGCGTAGTTCGAGCCCCAGAGCGAACCGGCGTAGTACAGGTGGTAACTGCCGTTGAAGTACTTGATGTCCGGGGCCCAGATGTTCGGCGGGGTCGAGCCCAGCTTGGCGGTGATCCAGGACGGGGTCGACGACCACACGTTGCCGACCTTGGTCCATCCGGAGGCCGCGGTGCCGGCGCACGTCTTGCGGAGGGTGATGGATCCGCTGGGGTTGAGCGGGTCGTTCTCGAACCCGGTGGAGAATCCGTAGTAACAGCTGCCGACCTTGATGACGCTCGGGTCGTGCATGCGGAGGTCGCCGGTGAGGGCCTGCGCCGGACCGGCGGTGACCAGGCCGAGGAGGGTCAGCAGGGCGACCGTGATCGCGGCGAGGACGGAGCGCCCCGCGCGTCCGTGCCGCTCTCCGGTTGTTCGGGATCTGAGCATGCGAAACTCCTTTGTCCGCTGCGGTGTTGGCCCGGTGGTGGATGTCAGGCGGTGGGGGAACCGAGGTCCGTCCGCCGGGTGGTCGTGGTGCCGGTCGGCAGGACGGTCACGTCCCCGTCGGGCCACTCGATGCGCGCCGTGGCTCCGGTGGGCACGGTCGCCGTCACGGTGAGCCCGGTCTCGTCGAGCTCCCAGCGGATCTCGACGCGCCCGTACGGCGACTCGTGGGCGGCGTGCGCCCAGGTGATGCCGCCGCCCGGTCGGGGGCGGAACACGATGTCGCGGTAGCCGGGCTCACCCGCGGCCAGTCCGGCGACGGTGCCGTGCAGCCACTGGGCGACGGCGCCGAGGGCGTAGTGGTTGAACGAGGTCATCTCGCCGGGGTTGACCGTGCCGTCGGGCAGCATGCTGTCCCAGCGTTCCCAGACGGTGGTGGCGTCGTGCTTGAGCGCGTAGAGCCAGGACGGGCACTCCTGCTGGAGGAGCAGGGCGTACGCGGTGTCGTCGTGGCGGGTGGCGGTCAGCGCGGGTGCCACCAGCGGGGTGCCGATGAAGCCGGTCTGGATGGTGTGCCCGCCCTCGGTGACCAGTTCGGCCAGCCGCCGCCCGGCGACGGCCCGGGCCCGGGCGTCCGGGAGGAGATCGAACTGGAGGGCCACGGCGTAGGCGGTCTGGGTGTCGCTGGTCATCAGGCCGCCGGGCAGCACGTACGCGTCGGTGAAGGCCCGCCGGACGCGGTCCGCGAGGTGCCCGTACCGGTCCCGTTCGTCGTGGCGCCCGAGGACACCGGCCGTCCACGCCACATGGCGCAGGGACCAGGCGTAGTACGCCGTGGCGATCAGGTGGCGGTCGGTGCGGCCGGCGCCCGGGTCGTCCGGGGGTGCGAACGGGTCGAGCCAGTCGCCGAGTTGGTAGCCCCGGTTCCACAGGCCCGACGCGTCGGCGAGTTCCGTGACGAGGTCGACCCAGCGCCGTGCGCTGTCGTACTGGGCGGCCAGGAGTCCGGTGTCGCCGGAGGCCCGGTACAGATCCCACGGGGTCAGCGCCACGACATCGCCCCAGCCCGCGCCCGGTCTGGCGGGGGTCCACTGCTCGCCGCCGGGGATCTCGGGGACGTACCAGGGGACGGTCCCGTCCTCGTGCTGCTCCACGGCGACGTCCCGCAGCCAGGACGTGAGCATGCCGTGGCAGTCGTACAGGAAGGCGGCGGTGGGCGCGAAGATCTGGATGTCGCCGGTCCAGCCGAGCCGCTCGTCCCGCTGGGGGCAGTCGGTGGGGAGGTCGACGAAGTTGCCGCGCAGGCTCCACACCACGTTCTGGTGCAGGCGGTTGACCTGGTCGTTGGAGCATGCGAACCAGCCGGTCCGCGCCATGTCGGTGTGGTACACGCGGGCGACGATGTCGCGCCCGGGGAAGCCGCCGCCGCGCCAGCCGGTGATCTCGGCGTAGCGGAACCCGTGGAGGGTGAAGCGTGGCTCCCAGGTCTCGGGGCCGCCACCCCGCAGGGTGTAGCGGTCCGTGGACGCGGCGCCGCGCAGGGGGCGGACGCACAGTTCTCCGTCCTGGAGCACCTCGGCGTGCCGGATGACGAGCATGTGCCCGGCCGGGCCGGAGACGGTGACGCGGACCCGGCCGACGAGGTTCTGCCCGAAGTCCACCAGCAGCCGGTCGTCGCCCAGCGCGGTCACCAGTACCGGGGTGATCTCCTCGGTGCAGCGCACGGGTGGGCCCGTGGGCGCGACCAGGGTCGCCGGGTCCCGGGGGACGACGTCCACCGGTGACCAGTGAGCGTCGTCGAATCCGGGGCTGGACCAGCCGGCCGGCTCCTCCCGGGCGTCGTACGTCTCGCCGTCGAGCAGCCCCGCGGACAGGATCGGGCCCCGGCCGGCCCGCCAGGAAGGGTCGGTGCCGATGACGGTGACGGTCCCGTCGCGGTGGCAGATCTCCAGCTGGGCGAGGAGGGCTACCCGGTCGCCGTAGAGGTCGGCGTGGCCGCCGCCGAAGCCGAGGCGGCCCCGGTACCAGCCGTCGGCCAGCCAGGCGCCGATGGCGTTGGCGCCCGTGCGCAGGTGCTCGGTGACGTCGTGGGTCTGGTAGCGCAGCCGGTGGTGGTAGCTGGTCCACCCGGGTGCGAGCGCGTGGTCGCCCACGCGTCGGCCGTTGATCTCGATCTCGTAGAGGCCGTGGGCGGTGACGTACAGCCGGGCGCGCTCGATGTCCGCGGCGGCGGTGAACTCCTTGCGCAGCAAGGGGGGTTGCCGCTCGCTGTCGGGCTCCCGCGGTGAGACCGCCCGGGCGGTCCAGTCGCCGGGGGCCAGCAGGCCCGCTTCTATGTGCAGCGGTGGGCTCCAGTCGCCGGCCGGCTCGTCGGCTGCGCGGACCCGCACCCGGACCGCGCAGGCTTCCCGGGAGGTCAGGGGCCCCAGCGGCCAGGGGACCAGCACGGAGTCCTGCGAGGTCACCCAGTCCGTGCGGTACGTCCCCTCGGCGCGGGTCACCTCGATCTGGTAGGCGTGCTGTGTCCAGCCGGCCGGTGCTGTGGTCTTCCAGGAGAGGCGGGGCGAGGACTCGCCGATGCCGAACGGCTCCCGGTGGTGCTCCGCCGTCGGGGCGGCCGGCGTGGGTACGGGCTCCGGGGTCATCCCTTCACCGCCCCGGCCGTCAGGCCCTTGATGATGCGCTGGTTGATGAGCAGGTAGAGCACCAGGGCGCCGACCACGTTGATGCTGATCGCGGCGAACAGCGGGCCGAAGGCCGTCTCGCCGTACTGGCCGGTGAAGTTGAGCAGCCCCACCTGGACGGTGCGCAGGTCGTCGTTCGTGGTGAAGGTGAGCGAGACGAGCAGGTCGTTCCAGATGAAGAAGAACTGCACGAGGGCGACCGTGAAGACGGCGTTGCGCACGACGGGGAACCCGATCCGCCAGAAGGCCGTGAGCATGCCGGCGCCGTCGAGGGTGGCGGCCTCGAACATCTCGCGCGGGACCGCCCGGAAGTAGGTGGCCATCATGAACACGGTGAGCGGGAGGCCGACCGCGGTGTAGGTGATGATCAGCGGCCACATCGTGCCGGACAGCCCGCTCTGGAAGTACACCCGGAACAACGGCAGCAGGATCATCTGGCTGGGCACCATGATGCCCAGCAGGAAGACGAGGAGCACCTGGTGGCGGCCGCGCCACACCATGACCTCCAGGGCGAATCCGGCGGCGGTGCCGAGCACGATGATGAGGGCGAGCGAGGGCACGGTGGCCAGGAGGCTGTTGCGGACGTAGAGCGCGACATGGCCGGTCGTCCACGCGTCGGCGTAGTTGTGGAAGTCCCACTTCCCGGGCAGCGACCACGCGGGGTCGTTGACGAACTCCGACTGCGTCTTGAAGGAGCTGAGCAGCAGCCACAGCAGCGGTGTCACCTCGACGGCCACCAGCAGGGCGACGAGCAGGTTGCGGGTCAGGCGCCGGGCGTGGCCGGACTTTCGGACGGTGACCGGCCGTGTACCGGGCGGGAGTTCACGCGGCGGGGCCGTCATGGTGTCGGTCATGGGGGTTCAGCCCTTGGTCAGGTCGCGGCGCGAGAAGCGGAAGACGACGAGGGTGACGCCGAGGCAGACCACGGTGAGCAGCGAGGCGATGGTGCTGCCGTAGCCGTAGTCGCCGTAGGAGAAGGCGGTGCGGAACATGTAGAGGGTCAGGGGTGTCGTGCCGCTGCCCGGGCCGCCGTTGGTCAGGGCGAGGACCGAGTCGAACACCTTGAGGGTGCCGTTGATGCTGAACACCACCGAGGACAGCAGCACCGGCGCCGACAGCGGCAGGACGATGTGCCGGATCAGCCGCCAGCCGGTGGCGCCGTCCAGCCGGGCCGACTCGAGCGTCTCGTCGGGGATGTCGAGGAGCCCGGCGAAGATGAGGACGCCGTAGAAGCCCATGGAGCGCCACACGTCCATGACGACGAGGACGACGAAGGAGCCGCCGGCGCTCGCGAACCAGTCGCCGTGGTGGAGGCCGAGTCCTTCGATGGCGACGTTGGCCAGGCCGTTCTGGGGGGCGACGGCGAAGAGCTTCTGGAACATCAGGGCCACGGCGACCGTCGGGAGGATCACCGGGAAGAACACCAGCGTGCGCACGACCGCGGACGACCTGCGCAGGACGAACACGTAGAGCAGCGCGAGCAGATAGCCGCAGAGGATCTGCCCGGCGCTGACGGCGAGCGCGTACTTGAAGGTGAACCACAGCGCCGAGTGGGCCTGCGGGTCGTGCCACAGCTTCTCGAAGTTGCCGAGCCCGCCGAAGGTGAAGCCCTCGATGACGTTGCCCTTGAAGAAGGTGTACCCGAGGGACCAGCCCATCGGCACCAGCATCACCAGGGTGTACACCAGCAGCGCCGGGCCGAGCAGGACGGCGATGGCACGGCGGTCTCCCAGAACTGAACGCATGACGGCTCTCTCACGAAGGGTTTTGTGCGGACGGCGGTGGTGCGGCGGGGTCAGCCGTTGTCGAGGTCGGTCTGGACCTTCTGCATGAAGTCCTTGGCGGAGAGGGAGCCGGTGACGAGCGGCGCGGCGTTCGTCTGGCTGGTCTCCGTCGCCTTCGTGTTGAACAGCGCCTCGAACCACAGCGTGCTGGTCGTGGTCTTCGAGATGGTGTCCTGCACGGTCTGCGTCAGCGGCGGGAGGGTGCCGGTGTCGCCGTTGGGCTTGAACCCGGAGACGGTGCCCTGGTCCTTCAGGGAGGCGGCACCGTAGTTCTTGGTGATGCAGGAGAGCCAGTCGCCGACCTTGGTGTCGTAGGACTTCGCGGAGACGGCCACGGGGAGGCCGACGTTGGCCGGGATCTGGTCCGCGCTGCCCTTGCCGCCCGCGACGGTCGGGAACGGCATGAAGCCGACGTTGTCCGCGCCGATCTTGTTCTTGGTCCTGTCGTTGAAGTCGCCGAGCGCCCAACTGCCCATGTAGAACATGGCGGCCTTGCCGGTGAGGAACTGCTGGGTGGCGGTGTCGTAGTCGATCGATCCGACGCCCTTGCCGAAGTAGCCGGCCTTGCCGAGGTCGGCGACGGCCTGCGCGGCCTTCACGTAGGCGGGGTCGGTCAGTTTGGCCTTGCCGTCGGCGACCGACTGGAGGGCGTCCGGGCCGAGTTCGCGGTAGAGGTAGCCGCTGATGAGCCGGGTGAGGGGCCAGCCGTCCTTGCCGTCGGCGGCGAACGGGGTGACTCCGGCGTCCTTGAACTTCGCGGCGGCCGCGACCAGTTGGTCGTAGGTGGTGGGCGTGGCCACGTGCTGGTCGGCGAAGAGCTTCTTGTTGTACCAGATGCCCTCGATGTTGAACTGGTAGGGCATGACGTTGAACTTGCCGTACAGGTTCTCGACGGTCTTGATCGCGGCCGGCTGGAGGTCGTCCCACACGCCGAGGTCCTTCAGCGTCTTCTCCAGGTCGAGGACCTGGCCCGCCTTGTCCAGGGTCTTGGTGAGCTGGGGGGTGCCGCCCGCCGCGAACTGCACCGGCAGCGCGTTCTGGCCGGCGAGCAGCTGCACCTTCTGGTCGACGTTGCCTATCGGGAGCGTCTGGATCTTCAGCGGCAGGGCCTTGTTCTGCGCCGCGCAGGAGCCCTTGCTCAGGGTGGTGAGCTCCTGCTGAACGATGTGGTTGTCGTCGTTGATGGTGAGGCTGAACGCCTTCGCGTCACCGCCCGAGCCGCTCCCACCGCCGCAGGCGCTCAGCAGCAGGCTCGAGGTGGTGGCGGCGGCAACGGTGGCCAGGAGGGTGGTACGGCGGGTTCTGAGGGTCTTGTGCACGGGTGCTCCTCGGCACACAGGGCGTTGAAACGCTTCAATGGGGAGATGCGGGGAACCTATGGCTCGGTTCGGCGTGTGTCAAGGAGTTGTCCGGGGCGTTTCTGGAGGGCGTTCGGGGGGTGCGGGGGCTGTCGGTGACTCGGGGTGTGGGTCGGGCAGAGCGGGAAGCTGATGGTCAGGTGGGGGGGATGGTGGGGTGGATCAGCGCGAGGGGGGTGACGTGGGGTCGCCGAACAGGACGGGACGGGAAGGGCGTTCGGATTGAGCGCGGGCAGAGGGGGATCGGCTCGGGCCTTGAGCGTGTGGCGCTGGTCGGCAGGACCAGCTCGGGCTCTTGGTTGGGTGCGCTGACCCGGACCGATCAACCCCGGCACATGACTGGGAGCGTCGGCCCGAACTGATCAGTTCCTGTTGTCAGTTCGGGGCGCTGGCCCGCACGACCAGCTCGGGCTCCAGCACCACCGTGGCGTGCCGGTGCTGCTTGCCCGCTGCCACCTCGTCCATCAGCAGCCGGATCGCCTCCTGGCCCATCATCCGGCCCGGCATGTCCACCGCGGTCAGCGGCACCGCCGCGGCGCCCGCCGCGCGGTTGTTCTCGCAGCCGACGACGGCGACCTGGTCCGGCACCCGGATCCCCGCCACGGTGTGCAGCTCGTGGATGATGGCGTTGGCCAGCTCGTCGGCGACGACCACCAGGCCGTCGGGCAGCTCTTCAGGCGCCCTGCGGGCGAGTTCCGCCCCGACCACGTGCCCGTGGGAAGTGGTCAGGCCGACGCTGTCGATCTCCTCCAGGGTGACGCCGGGACCCGCCTCGGCGACCGCGGCACGCACTCCCCTGCGCCGGTCGCGCACGGGCTGGTAGTCGTCGTGCGCCACCACGTACGCCAGCCGGGTGCGCCCGGTGTCGATGAGATGGCGGGCCGCCAGGTAGCCCACGTGCTCGTTGTTGACCAGCACCGAGCAGCAAGTGCCGGGCCGCGGGGCGTAGTTGAGCAGCACGACTTGGCGGCCGTGCGAGCGGATGCGGGCGATGCCGGCCGTGGAGTCCTCCATCGGCGCCAGCAGCACACCGGTCACCCGGGACTCGTCGAACAGGTCCAGATAGTCGTCCTGGAGTTTCATGTCGCACGCGGTGTTCGCCAGCAGCAGGTTCTGCCCGACCGCACGGGCGGCGTCCTGCGCTCCGTGCGCCATGTCGATGAACAGGGAGTTCTCGATGTCGGCGAGGACCATGCCGATGCTCTTGGTCGAGCCGGACACCAGCGACCGGGCGGCGTCGTTGCGCACGAAACCCAGTCGGCTGATGGCTTCGCGAACGCGTTCCGCCGTCGCGGGACTGACCTTCGCCGGGTGGTTCAGCACGTTGGAGACCGTGCCGACCGAGACGCCGGCGGCGTCGGCGACATCCTGCATGCTCGGACTGGCATGCCCCTGAACTGCTCGCGGACGGGCGGTTGCCACAGCGCTCCTCGACCTTCGGTCTCGTTCCAACCCGGGACCGCACGGCACCCACAGTGACCAGGCTGTCGCCGACAAGGCGCAGGATACATGACGCGCGTTGAAACGCTCCAAGATCGGCACGCACCGATCTCTCTCCGGGAGGTGAGTGGCGAGCGAAAACTCCAGGTGACAGCGCTGTGAGGTTGCTGCTTCCGAGTGGGCCGTCACACATCATCCAAAGAGCGACGACGACCGTCTGTTCCTGACTGCGCTGCGGATACAGCGGGGTGAACTGCTCCTTCGGCGCATCCGGTCTTGACGGCCCGGCTGGAGCGTGCGAGCCTCCCACCACTGAACTGATTGAAACGCATCAATCATTCACTCCTCCGTATGCGGCAGGGTTCATCCGCTCCACATCGACCTGCCGTTTCCCCTCGCTTCGCCGAGCACCCCTCCGAACGTCCCTCCGAACGCCCCTCCGATCGCCCCGACAGGGACCGGATACAGTGCGCGAGACGACAGCCCGGTCAGGGAGGGGCAGCGTGACCGACACCAGTAACACCCGGCCCGCCGAGGGTGAGGCGCGAGCGGCGAGGCCGAGCCGGGTGCTCCGCCTGATGCGCTTCCTCCCCTTGATCGCCCCCGTCCTGTTGTGGGCCGTGCCCTGCTGGGTGCTCCTGTACGCCGGCCAGGACTGGCCCCTGCCGGTCACACTGGCCGGCACCGCCCTCTTCGCCCTCGGTCTCCTCTGCATGCCGCTCGCGATGGTGCGCGGCCACGGCCGGCGCCAGCAGGACCGGGCGGCGATCCTCGGCGACACCCTGCTGGGCGCCAGCTGGATCCTGTTCACCTGGTCCGTCCTGCTCGGTGTGCTCCTGCGGCTCGCCCTGATCGTGGCGGGTGTCGGCGAGGGTCAGGACCGCGCCCGCGTCGTCACCTGGGCCGTCCTCGGCGTGGCCGCCGCGCTGCTGGCCTGGGGGTACGCCGAGGCCCGCCGCGTACCGCGGGTGCGCCGGCTCGACGTGCAACTCCCGCGGCTGGGTGCCGGGTTGGACGGCCTGCGCGTCGTCCTCATCACCGACACCCACTACGGCCCCCTCGATCGCGCCCGCTGGTCGGCACGGGTGTGCGAGACGGTGAACAGCCTCGAGGCCGACCTGGTCTGCCACACCGGCGACATCGCCGACGGCACCGCCGAACGCCGCCGCGCCCAGGCCGAACCCCTCGGGACGGTGCGAGCCACCAAGGCCCGCGTCTACGTCACCGGCAACCACGAGTACTACAGCGAGGCCCAGGGCTGGGTCGACCTGATGGACGAGCTGGGGTGGGAACCGCTGCGCAACCGCCACCTGTTGCTCGAACGCGGCGGCGACACGCTCGTGGTCGCCGGCGTGGACGACGTCACGGCCGAGTCCTCCGGCCTGGCAGGCCACCGTGCGCACCTCGACGGAGCGCTGCACGGCGCCGACCCCGAGCTGCCCGTCCTGCTCCTGGCCCACCAGCCCAAGTTCATCGACCGGGCGGCGGCCGCCGGTGTCGATCTCCAGCTCTCCGGGCACACCCACGGCGGCCAGATCTGGCCCTTCCACCATCTGGTCCGCCTCGACCAGCCGGCCCTCGCCGGCCTCACCCACCACGGCCCCCGCACCCTCCTCTACACCAGCCGCGGCACCGGCTTCTGGGGTCCGCCGTTCCGCGTCTTCGCCCCCAGCGAGATCACCCTGCTCGTCCTCCGCGCCCCGCGTCTGGCGTAGGGAGCCGGCACCAGGTGCCGTACACGGGCCGGCGCCGCGCCACGCGGCACCGGGACCGTCTCCCGGTCAGCCGTCACCGTTGCTGTTGATCTCGATGGCGTGGGCAGGACACCTCAACCGGTTTCCGCCCACGTCCGTTCGCCGGCGCTTGGCGAGTCGGCCGGACGGCACGCCAGGCGCCTCCGCCGCGGCCACCCCAGGCGCGTCCGCCGCAGCACCCCCGGCTGTGTCCGCCGCAGCACCCCCGGGCGCCTCCGCCGCGGCCACCCTCGTAGCGGCCCGTCTCAGGCCCTGGATCCGCCATTGACGTACGACAAAAGTGATCCGTACCATCACGAACGGCATTGAGTGTCAGCGTCAAGCCCTGGCTCGCTGACCGGCAACCCTCCCGCGCGGTGGGGTGCTCCAGGTGAAAGCCCGGCGTGGATCGCCGATGATCCCCGCAAGCGCGTGGCCCCTTGAAGGGGGCCTGAGATGTGGAGGACGGGTATGCGGCACGGTGGTGACCACGATGCCTCCTTCGCCCTCGCCTCGGTGTTCTCCCGGCTCTCGCGCCGACGCCACATCGATCTGAAGCGCTCGACCAGCTGCCTCTGTCAGGCCTGACGGTTCTTCCCGCCGCCGTCGAGGTCCGGCACGCGCCGGTCGTCACCGCACCCTTTCGCGGCTGACCCCGCTTCACCCTGATCCCTTTCTGCACAGCGCTCCCCCGCCACCGGTCTCACGCCGGCCGGGACCGCACACCCATGCACGGCCGTGCCTCGTACGGCACCTCCATGCCTGGTGACACGAGTAGGAGAACCCTCCGTGACAGCACTTCCGGTTTTCAGATCCCCTCGTTGGGCGGCGCTGACCGCTCTTCTCACCACCAGCGTGCTGCTGACCGCCTGCGGGTCGGGCACCGACGACTCCGGCACCGGCAGCACTCAGCCGAAGTCCGGCGGCACCCTGACCTTCGCGGTGGGGTCCGACGCCGGCTGCGTGGACCCGCAGCAGGTCGCCAGCAACGAGACCATCTACTCGGTGCGCCAGATCGTCGACTCACTGACGGACCAGGACCCCAGGACCGGCAAGATCGTGCCGTGGCTGGCGAAGAGCTGGGAAGTCAGCCCCGACGCCCGGACGTTCACCTTCCATCTGCGCCCGGGAGTCACCTTCAGCGACGGGTCGAAGCTGACCGCGCAGGTGGTCAAGGACAACTTCGACGCGGTGCCGAAGCTCGGCGCCCTCGCCACCCTCGCCCAGGGCTATCTGAGCGGCGTCAAGAGCACCACCGCGGTCGACCCGCTCACCGTGAAGGTGACCTTCGAACAGCCCAACGCCCAGTTTCTCCAAGCCACTTCGACGCACTCGCTGGGCATCGAGTCGTCGGCCAGCGTGAAGAAGACCCCGCAGCAGAAGTGCAGCGACGGGGTCATCGGGTCCGGGCCGTTCGTGCTGAAGCAGTACGTGCAGAACCAGTCGGTCACCCTGGCCAGACGCAGCGGGTACGACTGGGGATCCTCCCTGTGGTCCAAGAAGGGGGAGGCGTACCTGGACAAGCTGGTCTTCAAGGTCGTGCCCGAGGCGGGTGTGCGCGCCGGCAGCCTCCAGTCCGGGCAGGTGGACGCCGTCGCCAGCGTCGGCAAGGCCAACGAGGCAGCGCTCAAGGGCGGACAGGTCGCCCTCCTGCGGCGGGCCAACCCCGGTGTGGTGTTCGGCCTGTCGTTCAACAACTCTCGTCCGGTTCTGAAGGACGCCAAGGTACGCCAGGCGATCCTGCACGCCGTCGACCGGCAACAGATCGCCGACGCCGTGTTCCCGACCGGCACCCGGGCGGCGACCAGCATCCTCGCGCACACCACGCCCGACTACACCAGCCTCGCCCAGGACCTGACGCTCGACGCCGCCAAGGCGAAGTCCCTGCTGGACGAGGCCGGTTGGAAGACCGGCCCCGACGGCATCCGGGTGAAGAACGGCAAGAAGCTCAGCCTCGCCATCACCTGGATCCCCAACGCGGCCACCAACCAGCCCGCGCTGGAACTCGTCCAGCAGCAACTCAAGGCCGTCGGCATCGAGGTGACCCTCAAGCAGGTCCAGGTCACCCAGCTGGCACCGGCGCTCCAGGCCGGTGACTTCGACGCGGCGTGGGGGAACGTCACCCGCGCGGACCCGGACATCCTGCGCAGTTCCTTCTCCACCCGGCTGGCCAACTTCTACCGCCTCCCGGCGACCGGCCTGGACACGGCACTGTCCGCACAGGCGGCGACCACGGACCCGGCCAAGCGCGCACAACTGGTCTCCGAGGCGCAGCAGTTGATCGTGCGGAACGCCTACTACGCGCCGGTCGTGGAGCTCCAGACCCAGCTCGGCGTCACGAAGAAGGTGCACGACCTGAACTTCGACGCCTCCAGCCGGATCCAGCTGCACGACACCTGGATCGGCTAGCCCGTGCGCCGCTATGTGATCAAGCGGCTCGCGCAGGCGGCCGGGGTGCTGTGGGCGGCCTACACGGTCTCCTTCCTGGTCCTGGACTATCTGCCGGGCGACCCGGTGACGGCGATGGCCAGTGCCGGGATGGACTCGGGGCAGGTCGACCCGAAGCAACTGGCCGCGCTGCGGCACGAGTACGGCTTCGACAAGCCGGTGCTGGTGCAGTACGCCGAGTACCTGGGCCGGGCGGTGCGCGGGGACTTCGGCGACTCGGTGTCCACGGGCCGCCCGGTGACCTCCACGCTGGCCGACGCGCTGCCGCAGACCCTCCAGCTGACCGGCGCGGCACTGCTGCTCGCGGTGCTGCTCGGCGGGGGCCTGGCGGTGGTGGCGACGTACACCTCCCGGCGGTGGCTGAGGCAGCTCCTGCTGTCGCTGCCCCCGCTCGGGGTGTCGGTCCCGACGTTCTGGGTGGGACTGCTGCTCGTGGAGACGTTCTCGTTCCGGCTGCACTGGTTCCCGGCCTTCGGCAACGAGGGTCTGAAGGGGCTGGTGCTGCCGGCCGTGACCCTGGCGGTCCCGACCGGTGCGCAGGTCGCACAGGTGCTGGCCAAGAGCCTGCTGACCGCTCTGGACCAGGCGTACGTGGAGACCGCGCGGGCCAAGGGCGCCGGGCGGTGGCGGGTCCATGTGCGGCACGCGCTGCGCAACGCGTCCCTGCCCGCGCTGACGGTCGTCGGTCTACTGGTGGGGCAGTTGATCGCCGGTTCGGTGGTCGTCGAGACGGTGTTCTCCCGCGACGGCCTCGGCCGGGTGACCGCGGCGGCCGTCACTGTGCAGGACATCCCGGTGGTGCAGGGGGTGGTGGCGTTCGGGGCGCTGATCTTCGTGACCACGAACCTGCTCATCGACCTGGTCTACCCGCTCCTCGACCCGC
The DNA here is from genome assembly GCF_036345115.1 of Streptomyces griseorubiginosus. GTDB lineage: Bacteria > Actinomycetota > Actinomycetes > Streptomycetales > Streptomycetaceae > Streptomyces > Streptomyces griseorubiginosus_C. Next base: position 8,769,986 of record NZ_CP107766.1, on the reverse strand, counting down.
GGATCGTGGTGGCCTCGGACGGAAGGGCGAGCTTCGCATGAGCCAGACCTTTGTCGACGACCCGGCCGAGGCCGCCCTCGGCGTCGCCCGCCCGCTCGACCCGGGACCCGGTCACGGGAACGCGCGCCGCGTCGACGTACGACGGCTGCTGCGGTTCGTGCTGCGCCGCCCCGGCCTCCTGCTCTCGGCCGTCGTCCTCGTGCTGGTGGTCCTGGCCTCGTTCTGGCCGGACCTGTTCACCTCGCAGGACCCGCTGAAGGGGGTGCCGGCACAGAACTTCCGCGGCCCGAGCGGCGCGCACTGGTTCGGCACGGACGAGCTGGGCCGGGACGTGTTCTCGCGTGTCGTGCACGGCGCCCAACTGTCCCTGAAGGCAACGCTGATCGCGGTGCTGGTCGCGTTCGTGGTCGGCGGGCTGCTGGGGGTGGTCGCCGGGTTCGTGGGCCGCTGGGTGGACGACGTGCTGATGCGCTTCGTCGACGTGCTGCTGTCCATCCCGGCGCTGTTCCTGTCGCTGGCCCTGGTCACCGCGCTGGGCTACGGCACGGTGAAGGTGGCGGTCGCGGTCGGTATCGCCAGCGTCGCCGCGTTCGCGCGGGTGGCACGCTCGGAGGTGCTGCGGGTGCGGCAGGCGGTGTTCGTGGAGGCGTCGCGCGCGAGCGGGGCCCGCTGGTACTCGGTCCTCGCCCGGCATGTGCTGCCCAACGCGGCGGGCCCGGTGATCGTCCTGGCCACCCTCGACTTCGGCTCCTCCATCCTCGCCGTGTCCGCGCTGAGCTTCCTCGGCTACGGCGCTCCCCCACCGGCCCCGGAGTGGGGCACGTTGATCTCCGACGGCCGCAACTACCTCGCCAACGCCTGGTGGTTGACCGCGCTGCCGGGACTGGCGATCGCCGCGACCGTGCTGGCCACCAACCGCATCGCCCGGGCACTGGACGGCGAATGGGCAAGGCAGCGATGAGCGAGGAACCGAGGACCGGTGAGCACATGACCACACCCCTGCTGGAGATCCGCGGCCTGTCGGTGTCGTACCGGACCCGGGGCGGCACGGTCCCGGCCGTCCAGGGCGTCGACCTGGACGTCCGGCCGGGACAAGTGACCGCCGTCGTGGGCGAGTCGGGCTCCGGGAAGAGCACCACCGCGCACGCGATCACCCGGCTGCTGCCGGGCAACGGCGGTATCGACGCGGGCACGGTCCGCTTCGGCCGGCACGACCTGGCCACCCTGTCGGAGGCCGAACTGCGCACCGTGCGCGGGGCCAGGATCGGGCTGGTGCCGCAGGACCCGTCGGTCTCGCTCAACCCGGTCAAGCGGATCAGCGACCAGGTGGCCGAGGTGCTGCGCATCCACCACCTGGCGACCCGCCGCTCGGCCCCGGCCGAGGCGATCGCCGTCCTGGACCGGGCCGGGCTGCCGGACGCGGCCGTCCGGGCCCGGCAGTACCCGCACGAACTGTCCGGCGGCATGCGGCAACGCGCCCTGATCGCCATCGCCATCGCCGCGCAACCCGAGCTGATCATCGCCGACGAGCCGACCAGCGCGCTCGACGTCACCGTCCAGCGGGTCATCCTCGACCATCTCCAGCGCCTCACCGAGGAGTCGGGCACCGCGGTCCTGCTCGTGACCCATGACCTGGGGGTCGCCGCCGACCGTTCACAACGGCTGGTGGTCATGTCGCAGGGCAGGGTGGTGGAGGCGGGCCCGACCCGTGACGTCCTCGCCGACCCCCAGCACGAGTACACCCGCCGACTCCTGGCGAGCGCACCGAGCTTGACCACCGCCCGGCCCCGCACCCCGGTCTCCGCCCCGAAGGCCTACACGGCTCCGCTGGTCGAAGTCCGCCACCTCGTCAAGGAGTTCAGGCTCCCTCGCACCGGGGACGGCCCAAGGACCCTGCGCGCGGTGGACGACGTCAGCTTCACGCTCCACCGGGGCCGGACCCTCGCCCTGGTCGGCGAGTCCGGCTCGGGCAAGTCCACCACCGCCCGGCTGACGCTCCGCCTGACGGACGCCACGGCCGGGAAGGTCCTGTTCGACGGCACCGACGTCACCACCGCGCGGGGCACCGAGGCACGGCTGCTGCGCCGGCGCGCCCAGCTCGTCTACCAGAACCCGTACGCGTCCCTCGACCCGCGTTTCTCCATCGGCGAGGTGATCACCGAGCCGCTGCGGGCCTTCAAGGTCGGTGACCGGGCCTCCCGGCTCGACCGGGCCCGTGAGCTGCTCGACCGGGTGGCGCTGCCCGCCGCCACGCTGGAGCGCCGGCCCGCGGAGCTGTCGGGCGGGCAGCGGCAGCGCGTGGCGATCGCCCGCGCGCTCGCCCTCTCCCCCGACCTGGTGGTGTGCGACGAGCCGGTGTCCGCGCTCGACGTGTCGGTGCAGGCCCAAGTCCTGGACCTGCTGGCCGAGTTGCAGGCGGAGACGGGGGTGGCCTATCTGTTCATCTCGCACGACCTGGCCGTGGTGCGGCAGATCGCCCACGAGGTCGCCGTGATGCGGGCCGGCCGGATCGTGGAGACGGGTCCGCCGGACGAGCTGTTCACCCGCCCCCGCCACGAGTACACCCGCGAGCTGCTGGCGGCGATCCCGGGTGGCCGTGTCCACTCCCCCGTCGCCGGGACCACCACGAGCCGAGAGTCGGTATGAGCACTCCCACGATCACTTCCCTGGCCTTTCTGACCCCGGGCAACTTCGCCGACGACGACCCGTACACCGGACTGGAGGAGACACTCCAGCTCTTCGAGTACGGCGAGCGGTCGGGCTTCGACGGCGCCTGGATACGGCAGCGCCACCTCAAACACGGTGTCGGCTCGGCCGCCGTGTTCCTCGCCGCGGCCGGCCAGCGCACCGAGCGGATCGAACTGGGCACCGCGGTCATCCCGATCGGCTACGAGAGCCCCTTCCGTCTGGCCGAGGACCTGGCCCTGGCCGACGTGCTGTCCCGGGGGCGGCTCCAGGTCGGCTTCAGCACCGGTATGCCGCACGCCGAACTCCTCGGCGACCTGGTGTACGACGGAGACTGGCGCGGCTTCGACCTGTCGTACGGCAGGATCGCGCGGCTCGTGGACAACCTGCGCGGCGAATACCTGGGCGGCCCGGACACCGTGATCCACTCGCCCGGCAACGTCCAGCGGCCGCGGTTGCAGCCGCACGACCCCGGTCTGGTGGAGCGGATCTGGTACGGCGGAGGCAGTCTGCGCTCGGTCCGCTGGGCCGCCGAGAACGGCCTCAACCTGCTGTCCGGCAACATCGTCTCCGGTGAGGACACAGACGACTTCAGCACGGCCCAGCTGAACCTGCACGCCGAATACCGGCGCGCCCTGGGCGACGACGGGAAAGCGGCGCGGGTGGCGCTCGGGCGGGTGATCGTGCCGTTCGACAGCGCCGACGCGGCCACCCGCAACCGCTACCGCGAGTACGCGGCCAGTCGGCACGAACGCACCCTGAAGCCGCGGACCCTGACGGCGCTGGGCTCCAGGCGTTTCCTGTTCGCCCCGGACGTGGTCGGCACCGCGGAGCGGATCCTGGAGCAGCTGGCGGCCGATCCCGTGCTCGCACAGGTGTCGGAGCTGCGCCTGGAGCTGCCGTACGAGTTCCAACGCGAGGAGTACGAACAGATCCTGCACGACGTACGGCATCTGATCGCACCCGAGCTGGGCTGGCGCCCCGCCGCCCCGGTGGACGTGACAGCGGGCCGGTGAGTCCCGTCCGGTCAGGGGTTCGTCCAGGCCTCGGGGTCCTCCGCGAGGCTCACGACCTCGTCGGGCAGCTTGGCCGCGGCGACGTGGGCCAGGGTGACCTCGCCGAGGATCTTGCGCACGTTGGCGCGTACGGCGATCCACAGCGGCAGCAGTGACTCCGCGGGACCGCAGTAGGAGAGCTCGGGTGGCCGCACGCCCCGTACCGACACCAGGGGGCCGTCCGCCACCCGGATGACGTCGGCGATGGCGATCGAGTCCGCCGGACGGGCGAGCCGGTAGCCGCCCTTTCCGCCCCGCTGGCTGACCACGAGACCGCCACGGCGCATGTCGCCGAGGATGCCCTCCAGGAACTTGTGCGGGATGCCCTGTGCCGCGGCGATCGCCTCGGCCTTGAGCGAGGCCTCGTCCCCTGCCGCGGCCAGCTCCAGTGCCGCCCGCACCGCGTAGTCCGCTCGCGCCGAGATCCGCATGCCGCGATTATCCATCACTGCCGTGTCCGCCCGTCACCGGCCGCACCGTCAGGCCGGGAGGGCGAAGGGCGGATGCGCGCCGTTGAGGAAGTAGTCCCCGATCTCGCGCAGTCTGTGGGTGGCCGGTTCGCGCAGGGTGTGGGTCCGGGCGTCGCGCCAGAAGCGGTCGAACCCGTGCCGTGTGGAGGCCGCGTCGACGCCGACGACGTCCAGGGCGCGGGTGGTGATCTCCTGTGCGGCCCGGGAGGCCGCGGCCTCCGCCACGCTCGCGAGGACGGCGATCTCCGCGCTCTCGTCGTCGTCGAGGTCCTCGCCCTGCGCGAGGCCGCGCAGCAGGGCGTCGACGGCCTGGTCGGCGAGGGCGGACGCGGCACGGGCGACGACGGCGAGCTCGCCGTACACGGTCAGCGCGTGCGGATCCTGCGGGGCGGCGCCCGGCCAGGGCTGGGTCGAGAAGGGCTGCCAGGACGACCGTACGGCCCTTCCGTGCTCCTGCACCTCTGCCAGCAGTCCCTCGGCGACGCCGAGACAGAACTGGGCGGACACCAGACGCGCGGTCGGCACGGCGAGCGAGGCGAAGGGTGACAGGGCGCCCTCGTCCGGCGAGAGCGAGCCGAACACGTCGTCCGCGGCGACCGGCACGGAGTCGAACTCCACGGCGCCGCCGGCCGCCAGGCGCCGGCCGAAGGTGTCCCCGCCGCTGCCGCTCACGACACCCGGGTGGGCGGGGTCCACGAGGACGGCCAGCGGCTCACCGGTGCCGTACCTGGCGGCTCGGACCACCAGCCGGTCGGCGATCCCGACGCCGGTGGCGTACCTCTGGTAGCCGCTCAGCAGACAGCCGTTGGCTGTGGGGGTGAGGACGAGCGGCGGTTCGTGGGAGGCGATGCCGCCTCCCCAGCACCACTGCCCCTGCGTCGACTCCCGCTCGACACGGGCGGCATGCTCGGGGTCGGCGAAGAAGCGGGCGCTGAAGGACAGGAAGTAGTGGTGACCCAGCAGGTGGCCGATGGCCCCGTCGGCCGCGGCGACGGTCCGGACGACCGCGTAGGCCGTGCGCCAGTCCGCGCCTCCGCCCCGCTGCCCGGCCGGCGCCAGCAGTGCCAGCAGCCCCGACTCGCGCAGCCGTGCGACCTCGTCGAGCGGTGCCTTGCCCGCCTGTTCGCGCTCGACCGCGTCCGTGGCCAGGTCGTCCGCGATCTCACGGGCTATGTGCAGCCAGTCGACCTGCCCGGCGCCCGCGTCGGTCATCTCGTCCGCCGTCACCGTCATGTCCGGACCCGCTTCACGTGACGGCGGCTGTCGCTGCACCTCGGTGCTGGGGTCATGGCGTCTTCCTCCGGAGGAACGAGGACGACGCGGTGCCCGGCGGGGCAGCGTGGGAGTGCGGGTGCGCGATGACGCGTCGGCTTCCTCATCCTCACCCTCGGCTCCGACCACCGTCAACAGTTCCCTAGTAAATCGATAGGAAAACTAGGGATGAAGGTTCCACTCCGGCTGATTCACGCTCTCCGATGGCCAGTTCGCAGGGGCGGGCAGCTGCCTCGGCGGTCGCGACGACGCCGAGCGACGGTCGTCAGGCGGCCCCCAGCAGCGCCGTACGGCTGCCCAGCGCGGCCGAGAACTGGTCCGTGACCTGTGCCAGCGCCTCGGCCGAGCCCGGCGCGACGGTCAGGGTGCCGTCCTCGCCCACCGTGATGTCCTTGTCCAACGTGAACCAGCCCGGCGTGATGTGCGCGGCCCCCATGGAGGCGAGGACCGGACGCAGGGCGTAGTCGATGGCCAGCACGTGGGCCACGCTGCCCCCGGTGGCCAGGGGAAGCACGGTCTTGCCCGCGAGGGCGTACTGCGGCAGCAGGTCGAGCAGCGACTTCAGCAGCCCGGAGTAGGCGGCCTTGTAGACCGGGGTGCCGATCACCACCCCGTCCGCCTGCTCGAACAGGGCGGTGGCCCGGACGATCGCCGCATGAGTGAAGTCGGCCCCGAGCAGCGCCTCGGCGGGAAGGGTGCGCACGTCCAGCGGGATCACGTCGTGTCCCTGGGCGACGAGCCGTTCGTCCAGGTGGCGCAGCAGCCGAGCGGTGCGTGAGGTGGCGGAGGGGCTTCCGGAGACGGACAGGATCGTGGCCATGGGAGGACCTTTCGGTTCGTCGTGTCTGGTACGTGCGGTCAGTGGCCCCGTCGGCGCCATTCCGCCGCGAGCAGTTCGTACGAGCGGACCCGGTCCGTGTGGTCGTGGGTGATCGTCGTGATGAGCAACTCGTCCGCGCCCGTGGCCTCCTGCAGTTGTTCCAACTGGTCGGCGACCCGGCCCGGCGAGCCGACGAATTGGGTGTCGAGGCGGTCCTGGACGAGGGCCCGGTCCTCGTCGGTCCAGGTGTGGGCACGGGCTTCCTCCGGCGTCGGGAACTCGATGGCTCCCTCGGCGGTACGGATGCTGCGCACCCACAGGCCGTAGCCGGTGGCGAGTTCACGGGCCGTTGTGTCGTCCTCGGCGACGACGACGTCCGCCGAGACGCTGACGTACGGCTTCTCGAGGACCTCGGAGGGCTGGAAGAAGGCCCGGTAGCCCTCCACCGCCTCCAGGACCGTGGCCGGGCTGACGTGGTAGTTCGCCGCGAACCGCAGTCCGTTGCGGGCCGCGACCGAGGCGCTCTCACCACCGCTGCTGCCCAGGATCCACACCTCCACGTCGGCGCCCTCCCCCGGCACGACGTGCGCCTCGACGCCCTCCGGCGAGCGGTAGGTTCCGGCCAGCAGGGCGAGGATGTCGTCGATCTGCTCGGCGTAGTCCTGCGACTGGGCGCCCGGCAGCAGGAGCAGCCGGCGTTGCAGCGCGATGCGGGGTGAGCCGAGCAGATGCTCGAAGGAGAAGCGCGGTGGGATGAGGAGGCCGTTCGGGGTGCGACCGTCGACGACCGGGGTCGCCGTCGGCAACGGCGCGGCCGGCTGTCCCGGCGGGCGGCCGCCCGAGCGGCCCAGGCCCAGGTCGAAGCGGCCCGGGTGCAGCGCGTCGAGCAGGCCGAACTCCTCCACCGTGGACAGCGCCGTGCGGTGCCCGAGCTGCACGGCCCCGGCGCCGAGCCGGATGGTGGAGGTGGCGGACGCGGTCAGCGCCAGGACGACGGCGGGTGACGTGCCGGCCACCCCGGGATTGAGGTGGTGCTCGGCGAACCAGTAGCGGGCATACCCGAAGCGCTCGGCCCGCTGGGCGAGGTCGACGGAGTTGCGCAGGGCGTCGGCCGCCGTCGAGCCGGACGGGATCGGGACCAGGTCGAGGATGCCGAGGGGGATGTCAGACACGGGCGGTCTCCTGCTCCTGAGGGATCGGTGCGGCCGGAAGCACGGGGCCCCAGGCGAACGGCGGGTCCGGGATCTCGCGGCGCAGCACGGGGGCGGCCTCGGACTGGAACAGCTCCAGCGAGGCACGGTGCTGGGACTCCGTCAGCCCGCTCGCGTCGGCATGCAGGTGGAGCACGGTGTGCCCGAACTGCTCGTGGTAGCGGTGCACCTTCTCGATGACCTGCTGCGGACTGCCGATCAGGGCGGAGCTGCGGTCGACGAAGTCCTCCAGGGTCTCGAAGACCACGGGAAGGCCAGCCTGCCTGTAGAAGGCCAGGTTGGCCTCGAAGACCGGCCGGTAGGCGGCGAGAGCCTGCTGGGAGGTCGGGGCGACGTGGATGCCTGCCGTGCCCGCGCCGACCGCGATCCGTGCCGGATCGTGGCCGTAGTGCTCCCAGCGCTCCCGGTAGTAACGGATCAACTCGGCGTACGGTTCGATCGGGTTGGTGACATTCGCCGAGAACAGCGGGTCGCCGTAGCGGGCGGCCAGGTCCACCGACTCCTTGCTGGTGGCGCTGCCGTGCCAGACCCGGATCGGCCGCTGGTACGGCCGTGGCCACACCTCGGCGTCGGTCAGCGGGGGGCGGAAGCGGGTGTCGGCGGTGACCTTGTCCTGGCGCCAGAGCTTGCGGAAGACCTCGTAGCTCTCGGCGTTGCGGTCCCACTGGTCCTCGGGCGTGACGTCGAACAGGTCGCGCTGGGCGGCGCCGTTGCCCTTGCCGATGATCAGGTCGAGCCGGCCGGCCGACAGGTGGTCGAGGGTGGCGTAGTCCTCGTACGCCCGGACCGGGTCCAGCAGGCTGAGCGTCGTGACGGCCGTGAACAGGCGGATCCGCTTCGTCAGTGCGGCCACATGGCTCAGTACGACGGTCGGGGACGAGGAGATGAACGGCCGCTCGTGCCGCTCCCCCACGCCGAAGCCGTCGAAGCCCAGCTCCTCGGCCAGCAGGGCGCTGTCGAGGACCTCGCGGAAGCGCTCGTGGGTGGACTTCCGTACCCCGGTGACGGGGTCCGGGCGGTGCACGATGAGCGTGATGGCGAGGAACTTCACGACGCCGCCCGCTGTTCGTCCTCGACGTCGTCGGGGTGGGCGAGGCCGAGGTGGTGGCGCAGGGTCGGGCCCTCGTAGTCGGTGCGGAAGACGCCCTGTTCCTGCAGGAGGGGGACGACCTGGTCGGCGAAGGCGTCGAGGCCGGTCGGGGTGATGTGCGGGACGAGGATGAAGCCGTCGCTCGCGTCGGCCTGCACGTACTCGTTGATGGTGCGGGCGATGGTCCGGGGTGAGCCGATGAAGTTCTGCCGGTTGCCGGTGTTGATGACCAGGTCGCGGATGGACCACTTGTTGGCCTCGGCGAGCTCACGCCATTCGCGGGCGGTGGCCAGCGGGTCCCGGTACATCCGCACCTGGGCACGGCCCTTGGAGATGTGGTTGTCGCTGACGTCCGGGTCGATGTCGGGCAACGGCCCCTCGGGGTCGTAGGCGGACAGGTCGCGGTTCCACACGAATTCCAGGTGCTTGATGGCGGTGGCGCCGCTGACCTGCTGGCGGCGCACGATCCGTGCGAGTTCCTCGGCTTCGGCGTCGGTGTCGGCGAGGGCGAAGGACGCGGCGGGCAGGATCAGCAACTGGTCCTGGCGGCGGCCGTACTTGGCGAGGCGGTTCTTGACGTCGGTGTAGAAGGCCTGGCCCTCCTTGAGGGTGGCGTACCGGCTGAAGATGGCGTCGGCGCTAGATGCGGCGAACTCGCGGCCCTCCTCGGAGTCACCGGCCTGGAAGACGACCGGGCGGCCCTGCGGGGAGCGGGGGACGTTGAACTGGCCGTAGATGCCGAAGTGTTGCCCGGTGTGCACGAACGAGCCGGCCTTCGCGTCCCGCAGGAACACGCCCGAGGCCTGGTCGGCGAGGATCTCGTCGCCCTGCCAGGAGTCGAAGAGTTCCTGGGTGGTGGCGAGGAACTCCTTGGCGCGGGAGTAGCGCTCCTCCTGGGGCAGGAAGCCGCCGCGGCGGAAGTTCTCGCCGGTGAAGGCGTCCCAGGAGGTGACGACGTTCCATGCGGAGCGGCCGCCGGAGAGGTGGTCGAGGCTGGCGAACTGGCGGGCCACCTCGTAGGGCTCGTTGAAGGTGGAGTTGATGGTGCCGGTCAGCCCGAGGTGCTCGGTGACCGCGGCCAGCGCGGCCAGGATCGTGAAGGTGTCGGGGCGGCCGACCACGTCCAGGTCGTAGATCTTGCCGCCCTGTTCGCGGAGCCTGAGCCCCTCGGCGAGGAACAGGAAGTCGAACTTGGCGCGTTCGGCGGTGCGCGCGAAGTGCGCGAAGGAACTGAACTCGATGTGGCTGCCGGCCTCGGGGTCGCTCCACACGGTGGTGTTGTTGACGCCGGGGAAGTGGGCGGCGAGGTGGATCTGCTTCAGGGGCTTGGACATGGGTGCGGGGGTCCTTCCGGGCTGGCTCAGGCGGACGCGGCGGCGTAGCGGTTGGCGGGGCGAGCGAGGCCCAGCAGGCCGCGCAGGGTGTCGGCCTCATACGCGGCGCGGAACACGCCCCGGCGCTGGAGTTCGGGCACCAGACCGCGGGTGATGGCGGGCAGGTCGTGTCCTGCGACGGCGGGCCGCAGCCGGAAGCCGGTGAGCCCGGCCGCCTGGAACTCGCCCAGGAGGTCGGCGAGTTGGGCCGGAGTGCCGGTGAAGACAAGGGCGTCACTGGTGTACGGCTCGCCCGCGAGCGCGTCGAGACGGTCCCGGCGGGCGGCCGCCGCGGCCGGGTCCTCGTCGAGGAAGACGACCAAGTCGCCGAAGACATGCAGGAGTTCACCTGCCCGCCCCGCCGCCCCCTGCTCCGCGCGGATCTCGGCGACGATCGCCCGGGCCTGCTCGGCGTCGTGCGGGGTGACGTAACCGACGTCCGCCTGGCGGGCGATGAGCCGGTACGGCACGGTCTGGTGCCCCAGGGCGGTGACCAGGGGCTGGCCCTGCGGCGGGCGGGGGGTGATGGAGGGGCCCTTGACGCTGAAGTGCTTGCCCTCGAAGTCGATGTAGTGCAGCTTGTCCCGGTCGATGAAACGGCCGGTGGCCGCGTCGCGGATCTCGGCGTCGTCCTCCCAGCTGTCCCACAGCCGGCGTACGACCTCCACGTGGTCGGCGGCCTCGTCGAAGAGGTCGGTGAGCCGTTCCTGCCCGGCCGGGGTCTGCAGCTCCGCCAGGCTGAGCGGCGGGAAGGTGCGACGGCCGAAGTGCGCGGCCTCGTGCGGCCGGGGTGAGATCTGCACGCGCAGACCGGCCCGGCCGGTGCTGACGTAGTCGAGGGTGGCGATCGCCTTGGAGATGTGGAACGGCTCGGTGTGGGTGGCGATCACCGTCGGGACCAGGCCGATGTGCCGGGTCAGCGGGGCGATGCGCGAGGCGATGAGCACGGCGTCGAGGCGGCCGCGGACCTGGTCGGTGCGGCCGTCGAGCTCGCCGTAGTGGGAGGACTGGAGGCCGAGCCCGTCCTCCAGGGTCACGAAGTCGAGCAGGCCGCGCTCCGCCTCGGCGACCAGGTCGGCCCAGTAACCGGCGGTGAACAGGTCACGGGGGCGGGCCACCGGTTCACGCCAGGAGGCGGGGTGCCAGCCGGTGCCGTCCAGAGCGACGGCGAGATGCAGCGAAGAAGAAGGGGACACGAGTGGTGCCTTCCTGGAGGTCCGTACGAGAGAGCCGGGCCCGCGGGAGTCGGGGCACACGGCGGCTGAGGAGACGGGGTCAGGAGCTACAGAGGGAGCCGGCCACGCGCAGGAGGTCGATGTGGAACCGGGAGTGGAGGCGGACGGCGCGCAGCACTCGGGGCACGCGTCGCACCTCCGTCCGAGTGGTCCGGGCACTCACCTTCGACAAGGACAACGGCACGGCTATGCCGTTTCTTCCAGCGCGGCGGCCCCCGTGTGCCGGACGAGCGAGAAGACGGTACGGCTGCGCAGGGTGAAGCCGATCGACTCGTAGAGCCGGATCGCGTTCGCGTTGTCCGCCGCCGCGTGCAGGAAGGGGCGTTCGCCGCGTTCCCTGATGCCGGCGGCGACAGCGCGGACCAGGCGGGTGGCCAGGCCCCGGCCCCGGTGGGCGGGGTCCGTGCAGACGGCGCTGATCTCGGTCCAGCCCGGCGGGTGCAGCCGCTCCCCCGCCAGGGCGATGAGCCGGCCCTGGTGGCGGATGCCGAGGTAGGTGCCCAGCTCGATGGTGCGGGGCAGATAGGGGCCCGGCTCGGTGCGGGCGACCAGGTCGAGGATCTCGGGCACGTCGTCGGGTCCGAGCCGTACGGCCTCGGGGTCGGGCTCCGCGCGCAGGGCGGTGTCGACGAGCTGGACGCCGTGTCCGGTGCGCACGACCTCCCAGCCGACCGCCGCTTCGGTGACGCCCCGCACCGCGGCGGTGCCGCCGGGGCCGATGAGTGCGGCGAGGTCGGCCCAGGCGCGCGGGTCGTTCTCGTCGGAGAGGGCGTGGAAGGGGGCCACGTCCTGCTGGTACCGGACGGCGTGGCCGACCCGTTGGGCGAAGGCGGCGTGCGGGCCGGTGAGTGCGGCCCAGGCCGGGTTGTCCAGGAGGGACGAGGAGCTGGCGTCGAGGGCGATGACGGACATGGTGTGGCGGTCTCCTGTGTGCGGCTCGGGATGTCCGGCGCGCGGGGACTCCACCGCGAGGCGGCGGCCGAGCCCCCGGCACGCGGTGGGTCAGGAGTTGTCGAGCGGCAGTCCGGGCGGGTTGATCTCGGACTTGGCGACGGCCTCGTTGGAGAGGTTGTAGGCCTTGAGCCACTCGGCGTACTGACCGTTCTCGATCAGGTAGTTGATGGCGTCGGCGAGCGGCTCGGCGAGACCGCTGTCCTTCTTCGCGGTGGCCGCGATCAGGCCCTGCAGACTGGCGCCGGCGCCGGAGTACGTACCCGCCGTACGCGTGGCGTTGGGCGTGTCGGCCACCTGGCGGTTGTGGTACGCGATGCCGGGGTTGGGGCCGAAGTAGGCGTCGATCTTGCCGCTGGACAGGGCGAGGTAGGTGCTGTTGCTGTCCTGGAAGTACTTGACGGTGAGCTTCTTGCCCTCCTTTGCCAGCTTCGCCTTCCACTCCAGGAGGATCTTCTCCTGGTTGGTGCCGGAGCCGACGGAGACCGTCTTGCCGGCGAGGTTCTCGTAGTTGCCGTCGAAGTTCCAGGTGCTCTTCTTCGGGACGGTGAAGGCGAGGTTGTCCTGCCGGTAGGAGGCGAACTCGTACTTCTTCTTGCGTTCCTCGGTGTCGGTGACGTTGGAGAAGGCCACGTCGACCTTGCCGCTGTCGATGCCGACGAAGAGGTTCTCCCAGGTGGAGTTCTTCACCTCGGGCTCGAGGCCGAGGACCGCGGCGACGAGGCGGCCGAAGTCGGGCTCGGCGCCGGTGAGGGTCTTCTGGTCGCTGCCCACGTAGGCCAGCGGCGGGAAGCCGGCCGGGAGGGCGCCAATGCCGATCTCCAGCTTGCCGCTCTTCTTGAGGGCGGCGGGCAGTTCGGCGCTGATGGACTTGACCTCGGCGACCTTGATGGAGGTCTGCCGGGCGGCACCGTTGGAGACCTGGCCGATGACGACGTGCCCGGACTTGGCGGCGGCCTGGGTGGTGGTGGCCGCGTCGCTGTCGCCCCCGCAGGCGGCGAGCCCGGTGGCGAGAGTGGCGACGGCGGTCGCCGCGGTGATGCCGCGTATCAGGCTGCGTCGGGTGAACTGGGTGGGCATGGCCGTTCCTTGTCGCTGGAGGTGATGAGGGTGGCGTGGGGGGAGGTCTGCGGGAGGGCGGCGGTCAGAGGACCTTGCGGAGGAAGTCCCGGGTCCGTTCGTGCCGCGGGTTGTCGAGGACCTCGGAGGGCGGGCCCTGCTCGACGATCTTTCCGCCGTCGATGAAGACGACCCGGTCGGCGATCTCGCGGGCGAACCCGATCTCGTGGGTGACGATGACGAGCGTGGTGCCGCTGGTCGCCAAGTCCTTGATGACGGACAGGACTTCACCCACCAGCTCCGGATCGAGGGCGGAGGTCGGCTCGTCGAAGAGGATGACGCCGGGGCGCAGGGCGAGCGCGCGGGCGATCGCCACCCGCTGCTGCTGCCCGCCGGACAACTGCCGTGGATAGGCGCCGGTCTTGTCGGCGAGACCGACCCGGCCCAGGAGTTCGCGGGCCAGTTCCTGCGCCTGCGCTCTGCCGAGCTTGCCGGTGGCGAGGGGGGCGGCGGCCACGTTGTCCAGCACGGTCAGGTGCGGGAAGAGGTTGAAGTTCTGGAAGACGAACCCGATCCGGCCGCGCTGGGTCAGGATGGCCCGCTCGCTCAGCTCCTTGAGCCGTTCGCCCTGCCGTTTCACGCCCATCAGCTCGCCGTTGACGCTGACGTAGCCGATCTCCGGCTTCTCCAGGTGGTTGATGACCCGCAGCAGGGTGGACTTGCCGGAACCGGACGGGCCGAGGATCACGGTGACCTCGCCGGGGCGGACGGTCAGGTCCACACCGTCCAGGACCCGGTGCGTGCCGTACCACTTGTGCACACCGTGCACTTCGAGGGCGGCGGGGGTGATGTCGGTGATGGTCATATCGCGGTCTCCCTGCGGATACGGGCCCCGAAGTCGCTGAGGGAGGCCCGCAGTTTCTGGAGCGGGGTGGGTGGCAGGGAGCGGGTGGCGCCGCGGGCGTAGTGCCGCTCGACGTAGAACTGGACGACGGAGACCGCGCTGGTCAGGATCAGGTACCAGACCGTGGCGACCAGCAGCAGCGGCACGATGTCGCCCGGATAGGTGGACCCCATCGACTGGACGGTGCCGAACAGGTCCAGCAGGGACACGTAGAAGACCAGCGAGGTGCCCTTGATCAGGCCGATCAGCTGGTTGACGTAGTTCGGGACGATCGAGCGCAGCGCCTGCGGGAAGACGATCTTCCGGAACTGGTAGCCCTTGGGAAGCCCCAGCGCGGCAGCCGCCTCGTGCTGGCCCTGGTCGACCGAGAGAATGCCCCCGCGCACCACCTCGGCCGCGTAGGCGGCCTCGTTGAGACTGAGCCCGATCACCGCGATGACCATGTCGGTGGCCAGCCGCGACTCGTCGAAGGAGAAGAAGGCCGGCCCGAAGGGCACCCCGAGACTCAACGTCTTGTACAGGGCGGAGAAGTTGTAGAGGAAGAGCAGCACCACGATCAGCGGGATGGAGCGCAGCGCCCACACATACGTCCAGCTGACCGCCCGCAGCACCGGGCTCTTCGACAACCGGGCCAGCGCCAGCAGGACGCCGCCGACCAGGCCCAGTACCGCGCTGTAGGCGGCGACTTCGAGTGTGATCAGCAGGCCGTCGAGCACCGTCGGGCGCAGGAACCAGTAGCCGAAACGGTCCCACTGGTAGAAGGGGTTGGTGACCAGGCCGTGGACGAACTGGGCCGCCAGGACCACGACGACCGCGGTGGCGATCCACCGGCCCGGCCGCCTCAACGGCAGAACCCGCTGCGCGGCGAGTGGTTTTGACGGAGTGTCGGTTTGCGGCGGGGCGTCGGTGACGGACACGGCGGCGCCTGGGGGTTCACTCATGAGGGGCTCCGGCTGGGTGGGTACGTCCCGGAGGCGCGACGGCATGCGGGGGCGCACACGACGGCGGGGTACCGGGGGGCGGGAAGGGCGACGGCACACCGCGTGGGCGGTGTTCGTCAGGGAGTGCGGGGGCTGCGGGGAGGTGTCAGCCCCGACAGCGGGCACGGCCCGGTGCGGTACACAGTGCGCTGTTCACGCGGAGCAGATCGACGGCCCGGTCGGCGACGAGCAGGTCGCCGTACGGCCGTACGCAGCTCTGGGAGCGGCGTGCGGCCGTCCTGGGAGCTGCGTACATGGCGTCACCGTCACTGTTCCGGCCCTGTGGGCCTCGCGCTTACCGAAACGTCTTCGGTCCGGTCGTCACCTGGGGCACCCCACCGCGGCGCGAGGGTTGCCGGTCAGCTAGCCAGGGCTTGTCGCTGACACTCATGACCGTTCTGGTTGTCAGTTAAAGCAATGGCCCGAATGCATGTCAATGCCCGTCCATCAGGTGAAACGGCTAACGGGCGGCGTGGGCCGTCCAGTCCAGGATCTGGACGGCCGCTCCGGCGGCCTCCAGGCCTCGGCAGCGGGCGTGGTGACGGCGTTCGATGCCGTCGAGGTCGAGGTTGCCGCCGAAGGCCGGGTGGGCGGCGAGCCGGCGGGCGTAGGCCCACAGGGTGGGGTGGTCGGCGATGCGCTGGACGGCGGAGGCGTCGAGGTGGTGGCGGTGCACGGTGTCGAGCTGGACCAGCGCGACCCACAACTCGACGTCGGCGGCCGTGACTTCGTCACGGATCAGATGAGTACGGTCGACCAGCCAGCGGTCGAGGACACGGAGCGTTTCCAGCAGCATGGCCACGGCCGCGTCCCGTGTCACCGGGTCCTCTCCGGCCGCGCCCGCCCGCTGCGCCGCCTCCTCGATCCCCTCCCGGCACATCCGCTCCACGGCCTCGATCTCGGACTCCGCACCACAGGGGTAGAGGGAGGGTCCGCCGGGGGCGAAGCGGCGGTCGAGGTCGCGCATGATGTCCGGGGCATGGGTGCTGACGATCCGTCCGGACCAGTCGTCGCTGAGCACCGGCCCGACGGCCGGACCGGTGTACCGGTGGGCGCTGGCCTCGTACAGCGACAGAAGGGCGGAATGGCCGCCCTCGGGACTGTCGGGGACGGCCGGCAGGAACGTGGCCGGGCAGCGGGCGTCCAGGCCGAGCAGGCCGTGGGTGACGGCGACGCGCAGGCCGTCGGGACAGGCGGTCGACAGGTGGAGGCGGTAGCGGCCCGGCACGGCGTAGTGGCCGCTTCGCGCGTCCCGGCCGATACGGCCCCGGAAGGCGGCCACCGGTCGGTCGGAGACGTGGGCGGCCACCCGTCGGTCGGGGGTGTGGGCGGTCGCGGGTCGGTCGGGGGTGTGGGTGGTCGCGGGTCGGTCGGCGGTGTCGGTGCTCGGTGGTGCGACGGTCATGACTCTCCCCGGGAACGGGCGCGGACGTACGCGCGGCGGAAGCGACGTCGGGTGAGGGAGCCGGGCTCATCCATTCGGGCCGGACGCGTGAGCCCGGTTGGCGGGCAGCGTCGGCACGGGAGGGGCGCGGCTCAGCCCTGGGGGCCGATCGCGCTGCACACACGCAGCAGATCGATGTGACGGCGGGAGGTCAGAAGAGGCGAACGGCTCACGCATGCGGTGACCGGCTCCAAGCGCCTCATGGCTTCCCTACCTGTTCACTAGGATTCCCTCACCGAGTGTCGATCCGACCGAGATCGGCGTCAAGAGGGCCGTCCCGCATCGCGGACACCGGGATGGACGGCGGCGGCCCCGCGTGCGGGGTTCAGGGCTTGAGGCGGCCCGTGGCGAACATCGCCGCCGACCAGGCGGTCAGCGCCGCCGCCAGCGCCCAGACCACGGCGAGGGCCCAGCCCGCGCTGACGTCGCCCTGGCCGAGGAAGCCGATCCGTTCGACCTGGACCAGCCAGAAGACCGGGTCCAGGTGGCTCACGAAGTTCCAGAACGGGGGCAGTTGGTGGACCGAGTAGAAGACGCCGCCGAGGAAGCCCAGCGGCAGCAGGATGATCGACTCCATGGAGTAGACATGGTCGAGGGACCGGGCGTGACCGCCCGCGATCACGCCGACCTGCGCGGCGGCCAGGAGCACCCCGAGCGTGCCGACCAGCAGGACGATGGGGCGGGCCGGGGCCCCGCCGTGGGTGAGCGGCAGGGCCACCGCCAGGACGCCCGCCCCCACGACGAAGCCTCGGGCGACACCGGCGCCCACCAGTGCCGCGTTGATCTCCCACCACCTGAGCGGGCTCGCGTACACGTCGTTGATGTACTGGTCCCTGCGGGCCTCGAACAGGCTGGTCGTCCCGTTGAAGAAGCCGACGTTGACGATCGCCTGGGCGAAGAGGCCGGGCACGATGAAGCTGCCGTAGCCGACGCCGTCGATCGTGTCGACGTGCGAGCCGAGGGCCGTTCCGAAGACCACCACGAAGAGCACGGTCGACAGCACCGGGCCGACGACGCTGTAGCGCCAGATCTTGACGAACCGCAGGACCTCGCGCTCCAGGAACCACAGGAAGGGTGAGCGCTCGGCGCGGAAGGGCTCGTCGTGGGCCGGGAGAGCCGGCGTGTGGGTGTCGCTCACGAGACCACCTCCTCGGACGTGATCACCCGTTCGTAGACCTCCGAGATGTCCCGGGCCGCGTACCGCTCCCGCAGTGAGGCGGCGGAGCCGCGGTCGACGATCCGGCCCGCGCGCAGCAGCGCGATCTCGTCGCACAGGGTCTCCGCCTCCTCCAGGTAGTGGGTCCGTCAGCAGGACCGTGGTGCCGGCCGCGTTGAGGCCCTTCACGACCCGCCAGATCTCGGAGCGCAGCTCGACGTCGACGCCGGCCGTCGGCTCGTCGAGGATGAGCAGGCGGGGGCGGTGCATGAGCGCCCGCGCGAGGACGAGGCGCCGTTGCATACCGCCCGAGAGTTCGTAGGCGCGTACGTCGGCCTTGTCGTCGAGGCGGAACAGGGCGAGCAGTTCGTCCGCGCGCCGGGCGGCCGCCTTCCGGCCGATGCCGTGGTATCCGGCGTGGTAGACCAGGATCTGGCGGATGGACAGGAAGCGGTCGACGTTGATCTCCTGCGCGGCCAGACCCAGCAGTCTGCGGGCCTGACGGCTGCGGTGGTCGTGCCCGAAGACGGAGAGGGTGCCGGCGCTGGGGCGCACGATGTTGCACACCGAGCCGATGAGCGTGGTCTTCCCGGCGCCGTTCGGGCCCAGCAGTCCGAAGAAGGCGCCGTCCGGTATCTCCAGGTCGAGCCCGGCCACCGCGGTGAAGCCGTCCTGGTACGTCTTGCGCAGGCCCTCGACCCGCAGGGCGGGCGGCCTCCCGCCGCTCCGGGAAGGGGAAGCGGCGGGAGTCGCGAGCGGGTCGGCGACAGTCGCAAGCGGGTCGGCCCCGGGAAGCGGGCCGGCCACGGACAGGGGATCAGGCCCGGAAGGCAGGCCGACCGTAGGACTCGGACCAGGCCCGGGCGACAGGCCGACCGTGGGACGCGGATCAGGCCCGGAAAGCGGGTCAGCCATGGAACTGGTTCGCGGGCACCGGGAGCCCGTAGTGCTCGCGGAGGGTCGTGCCCTCGTACTCCTCGCGGAACAGCCCCTTGCCGCGCAGGATCGGCAGGACGTGCTCGACGAAGGCCGCCAGGCCCGACGGCAGCGCGGGGGCCATGATGTTGAAGCCGTCCGCGGCACCGCCCTCGAACCAGGCGATGATCGTGTCCGCCACCTGCTCGGGTGTGCCGACGAACTCGAAGTGACCGCGGCCGCCCCCGAGCCGGGAGATGACCTGCCGGACCGTCAGCCGCTCGCGCACCGCGAGATCGATGATCAGGTCGGAACGGCTCTGCGAGCCCTCCAGCTTCGGCCTTGCCAGGATGAACTCCGGTAGTGGCTGGTCGAGTTCGAAGACCGACGGCTCGGTCTCGAACACGGCGGCCAGCTGACGCAGCCCGTACTCCGGGACGCGCAGCTCGTCGAACTGCCGGGCGAGCGCGCGGGCTTCCTCCTCGGTCGACCCGATGTACGGGACGATGCCCGGCAGGACGATGACGCCGTCCGGGTCTCGCCCCGCAGCCTTGGTCCGTGCCTTGATGTCGGCGTAGAAGGCGGCCGCGCGCTCGTACGTCGTGTGGGCGGTGAAGATCGCCTCGGCGTGGCGGGCCGCGAAGTCCTTGCCGTCCTCGGAGGACCCGGCCTGGACGAGCAGCGGGTAACCCTGCGGCGGGCGCTCGACGTTGAGGGGGCCGGCGACCTTGAAGTACCTGCCCTGGTGGCCGAGCCGGTGCAGCCGCGCGGGGTCGGCGTAGCGCCCGGTGCCCCGGTCCGCGACGACGGCCTCGGACTCCCAGCTGTCCCACAGCGCCTTGGCGACCTTCAGGAACTCGTCGGCCCGGGCGTAGCGTTCGGCGTGGTCGGGGCGGTTGTCTAGGCCGAAGTTGGCCGCCTCGTCGGCCCCGGCCGAGGTGACGATGTTCCAGCCGGCGCGGCCGCCGCTGACGTGGTCGACGGAGGCGAGCCGGCGGGCGAGGTTGTACGGCTCGTTGTACGTCGACGACACGGTCGCGATGAGGCCGATCCTGCTGGTCGCCTGGGACAGCGCGGTCAGCAGGGTCAGCGGCTCCAGTTGGCCCGGGGGCCGGAACTCGCCGGTGCCGATGAGGGCCGGGCCGTCCGCGAGGAACAGCGAATCGAACTTGGCGCTCTCCGCCAGCTGGGCCAGTTCGATCCAGTGCCGCAGGTCGAAGTCGGCACGGGGATTGCTGTACGGGAGCCGCCACGCCGCCTCGTGGTGACCGGCCTCCATGAGGAAGGCGTTGAGGTGGAGCTGCCGCCGTCTGTCGCTCATGAGGTGACCTTCAGCTTCGAGCTGTCGTAGCCGGCGGGGAGGAGGTTGTCGACGATCGACGGGACGTCGACCTTCTTGGTGATCTGGCCGGCCTCCCGGAAGGCGTCGGCGAGCTTCTGCTCCAGTTCGATGTCGGCCTTCTCCACCGGGGTCACCCGGTTCGAGTAGGCGGCCAGGGACGCCTTGGCGTCGGCCAGCGGGATGCCCTGCTCCTTGGAGAGCGCCTGCGCGTACTTGTCGGGGTTCTTGACGCCCCAGGCGAACTCCCGCGACAGCCGCTTCAGGACGTCCGTGAGCGCGGCGCGCTTGTTCTTGTCGTTCAGCGACTTGTCGGTCGCGACGTAGTAGCTGCTCGTCTGGTCGATCGGCGGGAGGCCCTTCACCAGGACCCGCGCGCCGTTCTTGACCGCGATGGCCGACTGCGGGTTCCAGATCGACCAGGCGTCCACCTTGCCCGTGTTGAAGGCGGTGGCTGCGGCCGCCGGGTCGAGGAAGACGAGCTTGGCGTCCTTGGGCGTGAGGCCGACGCTCTTCAGCGCGTTCAGGGCCAGACCGTGGGCCGAGCTGCCCTGCGGGACGGCGATCCTCTTGCCCTTGAGGTCGGCGGCCGTACTGAGCTTCGAGCCCTTGGGCACGATGATGTTCTCCACCGCCTGGTCGGGTGTGAGCGAGCGGTTGACGGCGACGACCTTGAAGCCGTACTCCTTCGCCGCGCCCGTGATCGGCGGTACGTCGCCCACGCTGCCGAGGTCGATGTCGCCGGAGGCGGCGGCCTGCACGAGCGGCGGGCCGTAGGTGAACCGGGCGAACTTCACTTTGTAGGGCGCGTTGTCGAACACGCCGGTGACCTTGGCGAGTTCCTCGCTGCCGTCACCGCCGTTGTCGCCGATGGTGAAGGTGTACTTGCTCCACTCGGGGTGCTTGGCGTCGCTGGCGTCGGCGACGTTGCTCAGCGGGGCGGAGGTGTCCGAGGAGGATCCGCAGGCGGCGAGGGTGCTCGCCAGGGCGAGTGAACCGACGGCGCCGATGAGTCTGAGTGTTCTCTTTCGCATGAGGTTGTCGTGCTTTCTGTGCTGGGTGAGGGTGTGCGGGGAAGTCAGTGCTGACGCGCGAGGCCGAGGTCGTCCAGGAGCCGGGCCCGGAGTTCCTCGCGTGCGACGCTCGCCTCGCGGTCCGCGGCGGTGAGGCGCACCTCGTGCGAGGCGCCGATCCGGCCGTCGCTCATGACGACGATGCGGTCCGCGAGGGCGATCGCCTCGTCGACGTCGTGGGTGACGAGCAGCATGGCCGCGTGGTGCTTGGTCCGCAGTGCGCGCACCAGGTCGTGCATGCGCAGCCGGGTGATCGCGTCGAGGGCGGCGAACGGCTCGTCGAGGAGGACGAGTTCGGGTTCGGAGACCAGTGCGCGGGCCAGTGACACCCGCTGGGCCTCTCCGCCGGAGAGCTCCTTCGGCCATGCCTTCTCGCGGCCGGCGAGGCCGACCTCGGCGAGCACCTCGCGGGCCCGCTGCTCCGCGTCGGGACCGTGCAGGCCGAGCGTGACGTTGCGCAGGACCCGCTGCCACGGCAGCAGCCGGTCGGCCTGGAAGACGATCGCACGCCGTGCCGGGACCTCCACGCGCCCGCCGTCGGGCCGGTCCAGTCCGGCGAGCAGCCGCAGCAGGGTGCTCTTGCCGCAGCCCGAGGGGCCCAGCAGGATCACCAACTCCTCGTCGGCGATGGTGAGGTCGAGGTGGTCGAGCACCACCCGGTCACCGAACCGGCGGACCACCTGCTCGACGACGGCTCCGGTCTGCTGCCGGGCCTCCGTCGCGATCGTGCTGCTCATGACGCCTCATAACTGGGGCGCCACCGCAGCAGCACCCGCTCGAGAGCCCGGACGAACTGGTCGGCGAGCAGACCGAGGAGCGAGTAGATCACCAGCCCCACGAAGACCTGGTTGGTCTGGAGGTACGTCTGCCCCTGGGTGATGAGGAAGCCGAGTCCCTTGTCGGCGTTGACCGTTTCGGCGGCGACCAGGCCCAGGACGCTGTAGGCGAGGGAGAACCGGAGCCCGACGAGGAACCCCGGCAGGGCTCCGGGCACCAGCACACGCGTCACCAGGCGCCAGGTCCCCGCGCCCGTCGTGCGGGCCATCTCGATCAGCCGCTGGTCGACGCCCCTGATCGCGGCGAACAGGTTGAGATACATCGGCACACCGGCACCGAAGGAGATCAGCAGCACCTTCGTCAGCTCGTCGATGCCGAACCACACGATCATCAGCGGCAGCACCGCGAGGAGGGGGATCGTGTTGAGGACCTGCACGAGTCCGTTGAACAGGTACTCGCCGCTGCGCAGCAGCCCGCCGAGCACCCCGGTGACGATGCCCACGGTCAGACCGAGTGCGAGACCGAGGCCGGCCCGCTGTAGCGAGATGGCCAAGTCCGGCCCGAGTACGCCCTGTTGCCACAGGTCGACGGCGGACTTCACGATCGCGGTGGGCGCGGGGGCGTAGGTCTTCGAAACCGCTCCGACCCGGGCGAGGATCTCCCAGGCGAGGAGGATCGCGACCGGGGTCGTGTAGATGCCCAACGGCCAGCGCAGGCGCTCGCGGAGTGTGCTGAGCGGCGTCCGGCCGCGGATGTCGCGCGGCAGGAACACCTCGCGTTCCCGCAGGTTCGTCGGCTCGGCGTCGGGGACCTTGGTGACGGCCGGCGCCTTGATGCTCAGCTCGGTCATGCCGCCACCGCCAGCACGCTGCTGTAGTGCGAGGCGTCGCCGACGAGCTGCTCGCTGCGTCGGCCGTCGACACCGGTCGGCACCTCTCCGGCGATCGTCACCCGGTTGAGGCGGCGCGGGTGGTCGTCGTAGTTGTCCACCGCGTAGTGCTGGGTGATCCGGTTGTCGAAGATCAGCAGCTGGTTCGGGGACCAGGTCCAGCTCAGGACGTTCTCCGGACGGGTCACGTACGACTGGAGGACGCGCAGCAGATCGGTCGAGTCGCTGCTCGACAGGCCGACGATCCGCTTGGCGAACCCGCCGATGAACAGCCCGCGTTCACCGGTGAGCGGATGGACCCGCACGACCGGGTGCTCTGCCTCGTAGGGCGTCGAGACGAAGGCCCGGTCGTACTCCTGCCGTTGCGCCGTGGCGGATGCGGGGCGGGCGTAGTCGTACTGGTTGCTGTGCACGACACGCAGCGTGTCCGCGAGGGCGCGCAGCGGTTCGGGCAGGTCGCGGTAGGCCGCGGCGGCGTTGGCGATGAGCGTCTCGCCGCCGTAGGGCGTGGTCACGATGGACCGGAGCGTGGTGAGCTGCGGCGGGTTGACCACGAAGGTGACGTCCGTGTGCCACTCGTTGGCCTTGGACGTCGCGCTGTCGACGGCGAGGACGTTCGTCGTGCCGTCGGCGGCCGGCACGTTCGGGTGGGCGGTGGTGAGTTCGCCGAACCACCCGGCCACCCGCTCCTGACCGGCGTTGTCGAGGTCGACGTCGGCGAAGACGATCGCCTTGTGCTCGTTGAGGGCGTCACGCAGCGCCGTGATCGTCGAGTAGTCGGGCGGTGCCGCGAGGTCGACACCCTCGACGACCGCGCCAATGCGACCGGTGAGCTTGCGGATGGACGGAGACATGAGGGGATCCCTCCCGGGCAGATGGGCACGCCAAGGGGTGCTGGGGAACACCGGACTGGGCCGGAGTCGGAGAGAGGACGCGTGGGGGCAGGACCGCTGCAGCCGCGTTCTCAGCGACCGCGTCGGCGTGCGCGAACAGGCTCCCGGCTCATACGAGAAGGAGATGAGAGGAGAGGGGAGCTATCAGAAGAGGGATTCGACGATCCCTTGCCGCGTCAGCGACAACAAAACGCGCTGGAGACGTGCGCCAGATCGATGTGGCGCCGCCGAGTGAGGTCCACGCGCGGGTTCATAAGACGGGAGTTCAGCAGAGGTCCGCCAGGTCGGTCAATAACTTTCCGGACAGGTCTTGCATGGCGGACACGGCGATCTCCTGCACCTGTTCGTGGAGATCGCGCAGGTGGCCGCGCTTGCCCCTGACGTACGCGTCAAGAGCTAACGTCTGCGCGCCCCGCACCGGCCGGCCGTCCGCGCTCGGCCCGCTTTTCTCGATCAGGAGCCTCCATGACCGCTCTGCTGCCCACCGCCACCCGTGAGGTCCGCCTCGTCACCGTCCCCGAGGGGCTGCCAGGCCCCGAGCACCTCGCCGTCGTCGAACGGCCGCTGACCGCGCCCGGCCCGGGACAAGTCCTCGTCCGGAACCGGTACTTCCTGGTCTTCCCCGGGCTGCGCACCCTGATCGGAGCAGAGCCCGGGGCGGCACCGCTGCCGCCGATCCACGCCGACGACGTGCTCTTCGGCCCCGCCGTCGGCGAGATCGTCGCCGCGGGCGCGGGCAGCCCGCTGCGACCGGGAGACGCCGTCACGCACCTGCTCGGGTGGCGCGAGCACGCGCTGCCGGCCGCGGCCGACTGCACCCCGCTCGGTGACGTCCTGCCGGACCCGGTCGCCCACCTGTCGTCCGGGGTGGCCGCCTATGGTGCGCTCACGCGGCTCGCCGACATCCGCCCCGGCGACACGGTCCTCGTCACCGGGGCGGCCGGCGCGGTGGGGACCCTGGCCGGCCCGGTCGCCAGGCTGCTGGGCGCCGGAAGGGTCATCGGCACGACCCGTTCCCCGGCCAAGGCCGACCGGCTGCGCACCGAGCTGGGCTACGACGCGGTGGTCGTAGCCGACGGCCAATCCCCCACGCCGGCGCGTCAGTTGAGTGCGGCGGCACCCGACGGCATCGACCTCGTGGTGGACACCGTAGGAGGCGAGCAACTGACCGCCGCGCTCGAGGTGGCCCGTCGCGGGGCCCGGTTCGCTCTCGTCGGTTCACTGGCCGGCCAGCTGTCACCCCACCTGGACGGTGACAGCGCGCCGGCGGAGATCGACACGTTCCGCGTCATCACCCAGGGGCTCACGCTGCGCGGCTACAGCGGAGCGGACCATCCCGGGGTGGCGGAGGAATGGGCCGAGCGGTTCGGCGACTGGCTGCGTTCCGGCGCGCTCTCCTTCCCGCACGTGCGGATCCGGGGCATCGAACGGGCCCCCCGAGCGTTGCAGGAACTGTTCGAGGGGCGGCACTTCGGCACCGTCGTCGTGGAGCTGCCGCCGCAGACGTAGGCACCGCCGCCGTGCGCCGAGGGCGGGCGGGCACGGAGTGAGACGAGGTCGGAATGCGGATCGGAGACGCGGCGGCGGCCGCCGGAACCACTCCGCGGGCCCTGCGGTTCTACGAGGAGCGCGGCCTGCTGACCCCGCCGGCGCGCACCGCCACGGGTCAACGCCGGTACGGCCCGGACGACGTGGCCCGCGTCCGCGTCATCCGCGAACTGCTCGCCCTCGGCCTGACCGTCGAGGACCTGCGCGGCATCGCCGACCGCATCCAGCTCCTGGTCGAGGATCCACGGCGCCGCTGTGCCGGCGACGACCCCGCCGCCGCCGGCTCGGGCGTGGTCGCACGCCGACTGGCGGCCATCGACGCCGAGATCGACCGCCTGACCCGCCTGCGCACCCGCCTCGCCCGACAGACGGGACGGACCTGAGCCGCCGCACGAGGGGCTTCCTGTGCGTCGCGCGGTCCGGGCCGGGTGGCCCTGGCTGCCGCGAGCCAACTGATGCGCCACGTCGGGCTGTTGGTGATTCACGAAGGACGTGGACGTAAGACCGACCGCCAAGCCTGTGGGACGGCGACGGTCGCGATCAGCGGCGCCGCCGCGCCCAGAACCACAAGGCGGCTCGCGCCCTGGTCGGAGCCACGTGATCTCCTTCGGTTTCGGCAGGGGTGCAAGAGCCGCTGCGTCGCCGTGGTGTGCCGACGGGCGGGACGGTGGGCCGGTGCCGCGCCGCGAGGACAGCAGCAGGCCTTCGGCGAGCAGGCCCGCGCAGACGCAGGAGGCCAGCGCGTATCCGGTCCGAGGCTGACCGTCTCCGGGGGCACCGGAGGCGGCGTGCAGATAGACCGCCAGCACGGCGCTGAGGCAGACGGCCGCGGCGATGCGCTGAGCCATCCGCAGAACACCGCCGCCCACTCCCGCAGCCTCGGCCGGCGCATGCTGAAGCACCTGGGCCTGGTTGGGCGCGACGGTGAGCCCTCCGGCGATGCCGGACAGCAGCTGCGTCCCGGCGAGTCGCTCACACAAGTCGGCCCCGGCAGAGCGGAGCGGGGCGAAACAGGAGATGCCGACGACGGTCAGGGCTGCGGACTGAGCCATGGCAAGGTTCCTTCACGGCAGGGTGGATGCGCGGGCCCCGCACCGGCCGACGCCAGAACAGCGGGCGGCAGAAGGCTGCACGCGGAAAGCCGCGTCCACCACCGCAGCGAGCGGGACGCCCATGCAGCCGAGACGACCTTGACATTCACAGGGGCTGACGACATACGTTGAAAGGGAAAGTTCCTGACATGTGGAGGCTTCGATGCACGCACTGGGCGCGGCACCGCGAGGTGCCTGCACTGGTGCGCGCCTGATCACCCGGCGGCATGTCGACTACTGCCGCACCTCCTCCGCCGTCTGTCCTTCCGTACACGCCTGATCCCTGCCGGCCGGTCCCGCCGGCTGTCTCGTCGTGGCCCTGTGGCCGCGAATCGTCGTGTTGTCCCGGAAGGAACCCCATGTCCGGCCCTGCCCTGCACCTCGCCGTCGAGATCGACGGCGACGGCGCCCACCCCGCGGCCTGGCGCCGCGCCGCCCACTCCCCCGATCAGCTGCTCTCCCCGCGCCGGGTGGCCCGGGTCGCCGCCGTCGCCGAGAACGCCGGGTTCACCCTGATCACCCTGGACGACGGCGTGCTGCCGCCCGGGGCCGCACCGGATCCGGTGGGCCGGATCGGCGCGGTGGAGCGGGCTGCCTTCGTGGCGGCGTCCACGAGCACCGTCGGGATCGCGCCCGTCGTCCCGGTCACGTACGCCGAACCCTTCCATGTCTCCAGCCAGTTGGCGTCCCTGGACCACATCTCCGCGGGCCGCGCCGGGTGGGTCGTGACGGAGGAGGAGCGCCCCGAGGCGGCCCGCGCCTGGGGGCGTCCCCTGGTCGCCGATGCCGACGCCCGGGCCCGGGAGTCACGGGACGGGGTGGAGGTGGTCCGCGCCCTGTGGGACTCGTGGGAGGACGACGCGGTCATCCGGTCCCTGGCCACCAGCCGCTATCTCGACCGGGAACGGCTCCACTACATCGACTTCACCGGTGACACGTACGCCGTCAAGGGCCCGGCGATCGTGCCGCGCCCGCCCCAGGGCCAGCTCGTCGTCCTGGGCCGGCCCGACCGGGTTCCGGCCGCGCAGCTCGACGTCGCACTCGTCGAGGGCCGCGATCCGGCGTCGCTCACCACGGCCGCGGCCGGCGCCGGTGCCCCGCGCGTCTTCGCCGAGGTCGAGGTGGCGCTGGACACCCCTGAGGCCACGGCCGCCGAACGCGTCGCCGACCTGGAACGGCACGCGCCGTGGCAGGACCGGGGAAGGCTCCGGCACATCGGATCCGCCGAGCAACTGGTCGCCCTGCTCAGTGACTTGAGCCGTCACGTCGACGGCGTACGACTGCATCCGCTGGTGCTGGACGAGGACCTCGCCGTCCTCTCCCGCCTCGTTGTTCCGGCCCTCTCCGAGCGGCGACTGGTCGCCCGCCCGCTGCCCGGTACGTCCCTGCGCTCGACCCTGGGTCTGGAGCGCCCCGCCAACCGCTTCGCCGCCGCTGCCCCGTCCGGCCAGGAGGACGCCCGATGACCCGCACCGATCCCCTCGACGTCCCCCGGCCGCACGCCCAGCTGCACTTCGGGGTGTTCTTCCAGGGCGTCAACCACTGGACCATCTGGTCGGCCCCCGACAGCGGCTCCCAGATCGACCCGGCCTCCTTCCGCAAGGTCGCCCAGACCGCCGAGCGCGGCCTGTTCGACGCGTTCTTCCTCGGCGAGGGGCTGCGGCTGCGCGAGGTCGACGGGAAGATCCACGATCTCGACGTGGCCGGACGGCCGGACGCCATCACCCAGCTCGCCGCGCTGGCCGCGGTCACCCGCCGCATCGGCCTGGTCTCCACCTCCAACTCGACCTTCAACGAACCCGCCGACCTGGCCCGCCGCCTGTCCGGCCTCGACCTGCTGTCCGAGGGCCGCGCCGGCTGGAACGTGGTGACCACGGACAACGCCTGGACCGGCGCGAACTTCCGCCGCGGCGGCTACCTCGACCACGCCGACCGCTACCGGCGCGCCGAGGAGTTCCTCACCGTGGCCCGCGCCCTGTGGGACGGCTGGGAGGACGGGGCCGTCGCCGACTCCGCGGGCGCGCCCGCCTGGTCGGCGCCCGGCGCCGTACACCAAGTGCGGCACAAGGGACCGCAGTTCGAAGTGGACCTCGCTCCGACCCTGCCGCGCAGCGCCCAGGGTCACCCCGTGATCTTCCAGGCCGGTGACTCCGGGGAGGGACGCGACTTCGCCGCCCGCAACGCCGACGTCATCTTCTCCGCGCACGGCAACGACTTCGACGACGCGCTGGCCTTCGCCGACGACATCCGGCGCCGGCTCCGGGCGGTCGGGCGGCCCGACGACGATCTGCGGATCCTGCCCGGCACCGAGATCATCATCGGCGCCACCGAGGAGGAGGCCGAGGAGAAGAAGCGCTGGATCCGGCTCCAACAGGTCACCCCCGCAACGGCCTTGGGGATCGCCGGACTGCTGTGGGGCATCGACCTGTCCGACCGCGACGCGGACGGGCCGCTGCCCAAGGAGGACCCGGTCGTCAGCGAGAACGACGGCTCCTTCGGTGCCCGGCGCATCGCCGACCCGCGCACCGTCGTGGCCGAATGGCGGGCGAAGGCGGAGGCGAACGGCTGGTCGCTGCGCGAGACGGTGATCGCGCTCGGCCCGCAGCGCGGACACGTCGGCACTCCGTCCGGTCTGGCCGACAAGTTCGCCCACTTCGTACGGCACGGCGCGCTGGACGGCTTCAACGTCACGCCGTACCTCATCCCCGACGGCCTCGACGACATCGTCGACCTGCTCGTCCCGGAACTGCAGGAACGCGGGGTCTACCGCACCGAGTACAGCGGGACGACCCTGCGCGAGAACCTCGGCTTGCGCGCACCCCTCACCCACCGGTCCGCCGCGGACCGACGGCAGGCCGGCTGAGCCTCCGGGCCGGCCCCTTCAACCGGCTTGGCTGAGTACACATGACTGACAAAAAGCTGTCACACGGGGGCCGGAATGCCGTTTCGACCGAAGCCGGTTGTGAACTGACATGACTCTTGGAGTAGCGCTCAACGCGTCCGACGCGCCGAACCAGGTCGACGCGACCGTCCAACTGGCCCAGGAGGCCCGGGAGTTCGGTCTCACGTCGGCCTGGTTCGGGCAGACCTTCGGCGCGGACTCCCCCCAGCTCGCGGCGATCGTCGGGCGGGCGGTCCCCGGACTGCAGGTCGGCACCTCCGCGATCCCCGTCTTCGGCCGCCACCCCCTGCTGGTCTCCAGCCAGGCCCAGACCGCCCAGGCCGCGACCCACGGCCGCTATCACCTCGGGCTGGCTCTGGGCACGAAACTGCTGACCGAGACGGGCTTCGGCCTGCCCTTCGAACGGCCCATCGCCCGACTGCGCGAATTCCTCACCGCCCTGCGGCAGTTGACCGACACCGGCACGGCCGACTTCCACGGCGAGCTGATCACCGCCACCACCCCCATCCCGGCACGGGTACCGGGTGCCGAGAGCGGAGTCCCCCTGCTCGTCGCCGCGATGGGGCCACAGGCGCTGCGGGTCAGCGGTGAGTTGGCCGACGGGATCCTGCCCTATCTGGCGGGACCGCGAGCCCTGGCGGACCACATCGTGCCCGCCCTGACCGCCGCGGCCGAGGCCGCGGGCCGCCCCGCGCCCAGGATCGTGGCCCTGGTGCCCGGTGTGGTCACCGACGACGTCGACACGGTACGGGCCAAGGCCACCGAGGACCTCGCCTTCTACGAACAGTTCCCGTCCTACGCACGGGTCATCGAGCTCTCCGGCGCCCGGCGGGCCGCCGACCTGGCCGTGATCGGCGACGAGAAGACCGTCGAGGCCGAGGTACGCCGTTACCGCGACGCCGGCGCCACCGAGGTCGTCTTCTCGGTCACCGAGATGGCAGGAGACGCCGACCGCCGTCGCACCTGGCGACTCCTCGGCGAACTGGCCCGCTGAGTCCACCCATCGACCCGCCCCCTCCCCCGCCCCGAAGCCCCCGGCACCAAGGAGATTCCCCATGACCACCGAGGCCACCACCACGGACCTCCACGCGTTCACCGAGACCTGGCTGGAGTGGTACCGCGCCCAGGAGGCCCGGCTCGCCGCCCCGCACGGGTTCCTGGCGATCACCGGCCTGCACTGGCTCGACGACCGCCCCCAGCGCTTCCCGGACGCGCCGGGCGCGTGGCGCACCGGCCCCGAGGGCGTCGTCGTAGAACTCGACGAGGACGAGGAACTGGTCGTCGACGGGACTCCGGTGCACGGCGAGCACCGCTTCGGCGTGCTCCCCGAGCGCGGCGGGGTGGACGCCGTCTGGAACGACGCCGTCATCGAGGTCGCCAAGCGCGGCGGCCAGGACATCCTGCGCCCCCGGCACCCGGACGCACCGCTGCGCACCTCCTTCACCGGAACACCCGCCTACGCCCCCGACCCGCGCTGGGCCGTGACGGGCCGCTACGTCCCCTTCGACGCACCGCGGCCGACCACCGTGGGCGCCGCGGTCGAGGGCCTCGAGCACGTGTACGACGCTCCGGGCCGGGTCGAGTTCGAGCTGGACGGGAACCCGCTGTCGCTGACCGCGTTTCCCGGCCCTGGTGCGGGTCTGACGGTGCTGTTCACCGACGCGACCTCCGGGGTCACCACCTACGCCGCCAACCGGACCCTGTCCCTCGATCCGCCCGCCGCCGACGGCACGGTCGTCCTGGACTTCAACCGCGCCGCGAACCTGCCGTGCGCCTACACGGACCTGGCGACCTGCCCGCTGCCCCCGGCCGAGAACCGGCTGCCGGTGGCGATCGAGGCCGGCCAGAAGATCCCCCGCGAACGCGGCGGCGTGTGAGCGGGACGCCCTCCCGGGGTTCCTCGCGCTGAGGCAGAAGTCGACACTCCGTTTCAGACCACGGTCACCGGGTGCCGCACGACCGCGTCGAACAGATAGCCCTGCGTGTTGGGCACGGCGGTGTCCGGCTGGGTCCGGCCCGCCGTGTCCGTGGCGCGGGCCAGCAGGTGGGTCGGACCAGGTGTCCCGGGCGTCCACGGGAGGGACCAGCGCGTCCAGGTGCCGGGACGCGGCCGGTCGTGCAGTCGGGCGCGCCGCCAGTGCGTCCCTCCGTCGGTGCTGACGTCGACCCGCGCGATGCCGCCCGCGCCCGACCAGGACCGGCCGTGCAGCACGTGGCTCTCCCCCGCCGCGAACGTCGCGCCGCTCGCCAGCTCGAAGGCGCTCTTGAGCGTCTGCCGGGTCAGCGGCGCACTGCCGTGCTCCGGGTAGGAGGGCCCGAACAGCCGGTAGAAGGTGGTGTTCCACGGGGAGTACAGGGGCTGTGCCGACACCTGGATGTCGCCGACCCACTTGATCGAGGCGATCCCCACCCACGAGGGCACGAGCACCCGCACCGGGTACCCGTGGTCGTACGGCAGCGGCTCGCCGTTCATCTCGTACGCGAGCAGCACGTCGTCCAGCGCCTTGGCCACGGGCAGCGGCCGACGTACCCGCCCCAGGCTCTCGCCACCGCTGACGTACTCGGCGTCCAGGCCACGGGGCTGCACGTCCACGGCGTACGGGGACAGCCCGGCCCTGCGCAGTACGTCGGCCAGACGCACCCCGCGCCAGCGCGCGACGCCGACCGCTCCCAGCGTCCACGCGGTACCGGTGACCGTCTCGCCCTGCTGTGTCGTGTAGAAACTGCGGCCGTTTCCGGCGCACTCGACGAACGCGGTCCGGGTGACGGCGGGCAGGGCGCGCAGATCGTCGTAGCCGAACTCCACCGGCTTGTCCTCGGCGGGCGTGCCGCGCAGCCCGTCACCCCACAGTCTCAGCCGCCAGTCGCCCGCGTCCAGGACGGGCGTCGCGGTGTGGTTGCGGACGAAGAACAGTGCGTTGGGGGTGTGATGACCGGTTCCGCGCAGCGCCTCCCAGCGGGTCTCGGCGTTGGTGCCGCGCTGGATGAACGACTCGGGCGGCAACGGCTTGACGATCGGGGAGTCGGCGGCGTGCGCCGGATTCCGCACGGGGAGGGCGGTGGCGGTCGCGGTCGCGGCCAGCAGGGTCAGCAGCCGACGCCGCGTGACGCCGTCCGCTCTGGCCTCGCCGGCGAGCCACTGGCGCAGCCTGCGGCGGTCGTAGGCGATCTCGTGGTGGGCGGCGGAGCGGGAAGCGGACATGGCGGTCCCGTCATATGTGGGAGAGGAGAAGGGCTCGGAGCGCGTGGGAGCGTCCTCGACGGGCCTACTGAGACCAACGGGGCAAGCGCGACGCGGCCGTCGAGGAAGAGAACCGGGAAAAGCCGGTCAGCCGTGGAGACGACACAGCGCGGCGGCGACGCGGACGAGGTCCACGGCACGGCGGCGGGTCAGCGGCTCCGGCAGAGACATGACGGGATGGAAGCACGTAGTTCGGTCGGTGTCAACGAACCTGCTGTGCAGGGCAGTTGGTGCAGCCGGAGGTGTTCGTTCGCGGGCAGGTACGGCGTCACGGGCGGGCAGGTGATCCCCGGAATCTGTAGCATCCGGCGCATGGACGTGGCGACGGGTGCACTGCCTCGAGGGCTCGGGCTGGTGGAGCGGGTGCTCCGCGGGGAGCTCGACAGCCGAGGGGGACCCGGTGTGGTCCGGCTGGCGGAGGACAGCGGGCTGGACAAGGGGCAGGCGTCGCGGCTGCTGCGGGATCTGGTCGGCACCGGGACACTCGCCCGGGACGGCCACGAGTTCCGCGCCGGGGCGGATCTGCTGGCCGTCGCGGCCCAGGCCGGTCCGTGGGGCGTGGAGAGCCGGGCGCTGCTGCGGGGGCTGGTGGTCCGGTTCGGGGCGTGTGCGTACGTGGACGTGCTCCGCGGGGCGATGGTGCTCTCGGTGCGGGCCGAGCTGGCGGCCTGGGCCGAGTTCTCCTGGGCGCGGGCGGGGCGGCTGACTCCGGTCTGGTGCACCGGGGCGGGACGGGCACTGCTCTTCGACCGGTCCCGGGAGGAGATCGCCCGACTCCTCGGCGGCGAGGACTTCATCGGGGCGGGTGGCCCCTACGCGCCGCGGACCGTGGAGGAGTTGCTGGCGCGGGTCACCGCGGACGCCGGACGTGGGATCGCGGTCTGCGAGAGCGAGTACGACGAGGACGTACTGGAGGTGGCGGCGCCGGTGCGGGATCCGCACGGAGATGTCGTCGCGGCGGTCAGCGCGGTCGTACCGCACGCGGCGGCCAGGGACGACCGGGAGGAGCTCGTCACCGCGATCGGTGACGCGGCGGCGCGGCTGGCCTCCCTGCTCGGCTGAACCGACGGGCACTCAGTCCGCGTCCGTTTCTCCGTCCGTGGAACACAGCGCCGCCGTCAGCCAGTCGCTCCAGCGGACCACCGAGTCCGCGCAGGCGGCCGTCGCGGGCTCCAGCCGGCGGCGGGGGCCGACGACCTGCACGGCGGCCACGATCTCCCCCCGGAAGTCCCTGACCGGAGCGGCGAGCGAGTACAGGCCGGGCTCGGCCTCCTGGTCGACGATCGAGTAGCCGCGCTTGCGGGCCGCGTCCAGCCGGGTCATGAAGTCGTCCAGGTCGGCCGGGGTGTTGGGGCCGTGCCGGACGAAGGCGGTGCGTGCGAGGACGGCCGCCACCTCGGTGTCGTCGGCGTCGAACAGCAGGGCCTGTCCGGCGTCGCTGCAGTACGCGGGATAGGCGCGGCCCACCCAGGACACGAACGAGGACAGCGCAGGCGGCATCGACTCGAGGATCGTCACCGAGCTGGCGCCCCGCAGGACTCCCAGGTAGGCGCACTCCCCCGTGTCGGCGGCGACGCCCTCCAGCGCGGTGCGGCCGTCCCGGCGCAGTCGTGCCTCGGTGATCTGCTGGGCACGGGCGTACAGCTCCCAGGCGACGGAGTAGCGCAGCGACGCGGGATCACGGCGCAGGAAGCGGGCGCTTTCGAGGTTCCGCAGGATGCGGGAGACCTGGCTGCGTTCGCGCCCAAGCAGCGCCGCGACCTCGGCGGCGGTGTGGCCGCGCGGGTCCTGCGACGGGTGCCGGGCGAAGAGTCGCAGTACGGCCAGGCCGCGTTTCAGGCTGCTGTCGGTGGTCATCGCGGGCCGAGCATACGCCGGGCCGCGGCGCCGCTGCGTGCCCATCATTGCGCGGACATTGCAGGTTCATTGCAAGGTGCGTGCATCATGAGCAACTGGATTTGCCTATTACGCATCCGGGGATAGTCTCCAGCCATCCCTCGCACATCAGGCTCGTCAGGAGTTCCCCTTGTCCGCTCTGCGCCCGCTAGTACTCCTCGGTTCCGCGGCACTGCTCCTGGCGGGCTGCGCCGACCCCTCCGACCCGGCCGGTGCCTCCTCCAGCGCCTCCCGGGCCACGGCTCCGATCGCGAAGAACGCCGCGCTCGCCGCCAAGGTCCCGGCCGCCCTGAAGGCGAGCGGGATCACGGTCGCCAGTGACGTCAGCTACCCGCCGATGGACTTCTTCGCCGCCGACAACAAGACGGTCGTCGGTGCCGAGGCCGACCTGGACAAGGCCATCGGCACCGTCCTCGGCGTCAAGGTCACCATCGTGAACGTGCCCTTCGACTCGATCCTGCCGGGCCTGCAGTCGGGCAAGTACCAGCTCGGCGTCTCCTCCTTCACGGACACCGCCGAGCGGGAGAAGGTCGTCGACTTCGTCACCTACTTCGACGCGGGCACGTCCCTGCTGGTCCCGTCGGGCAATCCCGAGGCGCTGAAGCCCCAGGGCGACTCTCTGTGCGGCCGTACCGTCGCCGTGGCGAAGGGGTCCACGCAGGCGCTCGTGGACCTGCCGGCCCGGGCGAAGACCTGCAAGACGCCGATCAAGGTCGGCACCTTCCCGGACGGCACCGGTGTGAACCTCGCCGTGACCAGCGGCCGCGCCGACGCCGCCCTGGCCGACTCGCCGGTCGCCGCCTATGCCGCCAAGCAGTCCGGCGGCAAGCTGGAGGTGGCCGGCGACTCGTACGGCAACGCGCCCTTCGGCATCGCCGTACCGAAGAACAGCGAGCTGACCGGGCTGCTCAAGTCGGCTCTGGAGGACCTCAAGGCGAGCGGCGGTTACCAGCAGGTCCTCGCCAAGTGGGGCCTGGAGTCCGGCGCCCTGGACGAGTTCGAGATCAACGCGGCCTCATGAGCGCGGAGTTGCCGGTCTACCGACGTCGCCGACCGGGGCAGTGGGTGCTGACCCTCGTGGTCGTGCTCCTGGCCGCGAGCCTGGCCCAGTCGCTGATCACGAACCGGCGCTTCGGCTGGGAGACGGTCGGCGCCTGGCTGTTCAGCCGGACCGTGCTGCGGGGCCTGCTGACCACCCTGGAACTCACCGCCGCCGCCATGGCGATCGGGCTCGTGCTCGGCATCGCGCTGGCACTCATGCGGCTGTCGGAGAACCCCGTTGCCCGGACGGTCAGTTGGGCCTATATCTGGCTCTTCCGGGGCACCCCGCTCCTGGTCCAGCTGCTGTTCTGGGGTTTCATCTCCGCCCTGTACCCGACGCTGTCCCTGCACCTGCCCCTCCTGCCGGCGATCGGCGACGTCCCCGCGAACTCCGTCATCACGACCTTCACCGCGGCCCTGCTGGGCCTCGGCCTCAACGAGGCCGCCTATCTCGCCGAGATCATCCGGGCCGGGATCGTCTCGGTCGACCACGGTCAGCTGGAGGCGGCGGACGCGCTGGGCCTGTCCCGGGCCCGGACCCTGCGCCGGATCGTCCTGCCCCAGGCGATGCGGGTGATCATCCCGCCGGTCGGCAACGAGACCATCTCCATGCTCAAGACGACCTCCCTGGTGAGCGTGCTGGCCTACGCGGAGCTGCTGTACTCCGTGCAGATCGTGTACGCCCGCACCTACGAGACGATCCCGCTGCTGATCGTCGCCAGCATCTGGTACCTGGCCGTGACGACCCTGCTGAACATCGGCCAGCACTACCTCGAACGGCACTTCGCGAAGGGCGGCAGCCGATGATGATCGAGGCCACCGGTGTGCGCAAGTCCTTCGCCGGGCGGGAGGTGCTGCGCGGAATCGACCTGTCCGTACCGCGCGGGACGGTCACCTGTGTGATCGGGCCCTCCGGGTCGGGGAAGTCCACCTTCCTGCGATGCGTGAACCGTCTGGAGCGGCCTGACGGCGGCCGGATCCTGGTGGACGGCGAACCGATCGGGTACGAGCCGTACCGGGACGGGCTGCGCGAACTGCGCCGCCGCGACCTGGCCCGGCAACGCCGTGACATCGGCATGGTCTTCCAGCGATTCCACCTCTTCCCGCACCTGACGGCCCTCGCCAACGTCGTCGAGGGGCCGGTCGGCGCGGGCCGCCCCCGCGCCCGGGCCACCGAGGAGGCGCTGGCCCTCCTCGACCGGGTCGGTCTCGCCGACCGCCGGGACGCCTACCCCGCCCAGCTCTCCGGCGGCCAGCAGCAACGCGTCGCCATCGCCCGCGCGTTGGCGATGCGGCCGAAGCTCATGCTGTTCGACGAGCCGACCTCCGCCCTCGACCCGGAACTGGTCGGCGAGGTCCTGGACGTCATGCGCGGCCTCGCCGCCGACGGCATGACGATGCTCGTCGTCACCCACGAGCTGGGCTTCGCCCGCGAGGTCGCCGACGAAGTCGTCTTCTTCGACGACGGACAGATCCTGGAGTCCGGACCACCCACCCGCGTCCTGACCGCCCCCGACCATCCCCGTACCCGCGACTTCGTGACGAGAGTGCTGTGACGACCTTCCGCGACGCCCTGGCCGCCGGCCCCCTCGTCCTGGACGGCGGCATGTCCAACGAGCTGGAGGCCCAGGGCCACGATCTGAGCGGCATCCTCTGGTCCGCCCGCCTGCTCCGCGACGCCCCCGAGGCGATCACGGCGGTCCACCGCGCCTATTTCACGGCGGGCGCGCAGGTCGCCATCACGGCCGGTTACCAGGCCACCTACGACGGTTTCGGCCGCCTGGGCATCTCCCGCACCGAGACCACGGCACTGTTGCGGCGCAGCGTGTCCCTGGCCCGCGAGGCCGCCGAAGCCGCCGCGTCCGAGGGAGGCGGCAGGCGCTGGGTCGCGGCGTCCGTGGGCCCCTACGGCGCGATGCTGGCCGACGGCTCGGAATACCGGGGCGACTACGGCCTCAGCGTGGCCGAGCTGACCCGTTTCCACCGGCCCCGGCTGGAGGCGCTGGCCGAGGCGGCCCCCGACGTCTTCGCCGTCGAGACCATCCCCGACCTGCGGGAGGCCGAGGCCGTGCTGACCGCACTGGACGGCCTGGGCATCCCGGCCTGGCTCTCGTACAGCATCCGCGGGACGACCACCAGCGCGGGACAGCCGCTGACGGAGGCCTTCGCGCTGGCCCGGAGCAGTGACGCCGTGGTCGCGACGGGGGTGAACTGCGCCCCCGCCGCCGACGCGGCCGCCGCGCTGGCCCTGAACACCGGGCTGCCCGGCGTCGTCTATCCGAACGGTGGCGGCGTCTGGGATCCCGGAACCCGTAGCTGGCTCGGCGCCCAGGACGAGATCGCGGACCTGGCACCCTCCTGGCTCGCCGCCGGCGCGGCGCTCGTCGGCGGCTGTTGCCGGGTCGGCCCCGCCGAGATCAAGGAACTGGCCGACCGCCTCGACGCCACACCGACAGGCCGCTGAGGGCACTCCAAGCCCGAGCGCACGCCCGCGACATGCACCACTCCGCGGGGGTGCGCTCCCGGCCCGGCGCCGGGAACCAGCGATCCCCGCTCGCCCCCTCCTCGTACACGCACCACTCGCAAGGAACACCATCCATGTCCCAGCCCGCCTCCCTCCCGGTGATCGACCTGTCCGCTCCCGACCGTGACGCGCTCCACCGGGCCGCCCGTGACGTCGGCTTCTTCCAGCTGGTCGGGCACGGCATCACCCCCGCCGAGCAGGCCCGGCTGCTCGGTACCGCCCGCGACTTCTTCACCCTGCCCGAGGCCGACCGGCACGCCCTCGACAACCTCAACTCGCCCCACTTCCGCGGCTACACACGGACCGGCAACGAGCACACCCAGGGCCGCCGCGACTGGCGCGACCAGCTCGACATCAGCAACGAGCTGCCCGCTCACGTGCCGGCCCCGGGCGAGCCGCCCTACTGGTGGCTGGAGGGGCCGAACCAGTGGCCCCCGGCCCTGCCCGTCCTGCGTGAGGTCGCCCTGGAGTGGATGGCCCGGCTCAGCACAGTCGCCCACCGATTGCTGCACGAGCTGCTCGCGGCCGTCGGCGGGCCCGAGGACTTCTACGACGACGCCTTCTCCGGCCACCCGCGCAACCACCTGAAACTGGTCCGGTACCCGGGCCGGGCACCGGAGGGGGACGACCAGGGCGTGGGCGTGCACAAGGACTACGGCTTCCTGACCCTGCTGCTGACGGACGAGGTGCCCGGACTCCAGGTGGAGACGCCGGACGGGCAGGGCTTCATCGATGTGCCGTATCTGCCGGGGGCGTTCGTGGTGAACCTCGGCGAGCTGCTGGAGGTCGCGACGAACGGCTACCTGAAGGCGACGAACCACCGCGTGGTGTCTCCCCCGGGATCACGCGAGCGCTTCTCCGCACCGTTCTTCTACAACCCCCGGCTCGACGCCCGGATCGCCCCGCTCCCCTTCCCCGGAGCGTCGGCCGCGACGGGCGTGACGGAGGACCCGGACAACCCGCTGTTCGCGGAGTTCGGCTGGAACGAGCTCAAGGGCTGGGTCCGCGCCCACCCCGCGGTGGTGAAGAAGCATCATCCGGAGCTGACCGTCGCTTGACGGTCAGCGCAGCCGGGGCAGCGGTCTGTGGCCACGCCTCTCGATACGTCATGTGGCGCCTTGACCCCACAGCGCCATCCCGGTTGCACGCTGGTGAGCCTCCGGTGGACAGGGGTCACGGCGGTGTCGCGCGGAGCGGCCGCAGCCGAGTACATGGGCATCGCGGGCGACGGCGGTGCCGGCGTCGAGAGGATCGGTGTCGCGGACGACGGCACTGGGGCCGACGAGAGCTCCGCCGGCGCCTCGATCACGACCGACGGCCGCCGTATCGTCTTCACCTCGTCGGCAAAGAACCTGATACCCGGCGACACGACGGCAGGCGACAGGGTGTTCCTCCGCGACCAGCGGACCGGGCCGACCAAGCGGATGGGTTACCAGAGCCCCCTCCAGCCCCCGGTGATCAGCGGGGACGGGGAACATCTCGCCTATCCCCACATGTGGTTCAACAACCATCGGATCAGACAGGTCCAGGTCAGAACGACTTCCGAGATCGACTACAACACCAAGCGGCCATCGCCCACTTCGACCACACCCTCCCGTCCTTGCCGTCCATCAGCGGCAACGCTTGCTATGTCGCCTACCAGGACGGCGCGGCGGAGGACGTCTTCGTGTGGGACCGGACCGACGGCACCACATCCGACCCGTTCGAGGGCCCGTCCAAGGCGGCGGCTCTGGTCCAGCTCAGCGAGGACGGCAGCAAGGTCGTCTACCTCTCGGGCTCCGACACCTATGTCCACGACGTGAGCTCGGGCGCCCAACAACAGGTGCCGAACGTACGAGGCGTGGCCATTGATCCCGCCGGCCGCTATCTGCTGTGCCCCGTACGACCCGGACGGACCGTCGCTCGGGCTGCGTGATCTGGAGACCGGCCCCGACGAGATCGTCTCGAACCAGCCCGCCTCGGCCGGGACCGACTCGGTCACCGCCGGTGGGCGGGCCGTGGTCTTCCAGTCCACGGCCGACGACATCGTGCCCGGCGGCACCAATGGCAAGTCGGACGTCTTCGTCCGCCACTTCGACTGATCGCCCCTGCTGCCGATAGCGCCCCCGCTCCCGCGCCGCAAGCCCCGTGTCACTCGAAGGAGTTAGGCCGTTCGGCCACCGCTGCATCACGGGTGCGTACTCCCGTACTGTCACATGCCTGCCGCATGTAGCCGCGGCGTAGGCACTGGGCCGTATCGGGGAGAGGACGTGCCGGAGTGATATCGAGTTCCGACTGGAGTGAGCGGGGGCTGTGCCGGACCGCTGATCCGGACGAGCTGTTCGTCGAGGGCGCGGCACAGAATCGCGCGAAAGCGGTGTGCAACGGCTGCCCCTCCCGCACCGAGTGCCTGGCCTACGCCTTGGACCACCGCATCGAGCACGGCGTGTGGGGTGGCATGACCGAACGCGACAGGCGAGCTCTGCTGCGCCGCCGACCGACCGTGACGTCGTGGCAACGCCTGCTCGAACTGGCCCGCGCCGAGCACGAAGAACAGCCCCACACCGCTGCCCCCGGCACAGACAAGGTCCGTCCACTTCCCGCGGTCTGCTGAGCGGGGAACGGG
Organism: Streptomyces griseorubiginosus; assembly: GCF_036345115.1. Classification (GTDB taxonomy): domain Bacteria; phylum Actinomycetota; class Actinomycetes; order Streptomycetales; family Streptomycetaceae; genus Streptomyces; species Streptomyces griseorubiginosus_C. The sequence continues at coordinate 8,729,547 of NZ_CP107766.1, read as the reverse complement.
GCCCCTCGGGGGATGCCGCCGCTGCAGCGCCGAAGCCGGCACGGAACCAGCCCCGGGACCTCGGTGCGCCGACCGACACTGACCAGGCCGCATCGCGGCACCCGCCGCTGGGCCCGTCGGCAGATGCCGCCGCCTCTCAGGGAGCGGCGTGGTCCTGGAGAAGGTCCGCGAAAGGACAGCAGGCGGCAGCTGCCGTCGGCGCTCAGACGGAGTTCGATGGTGAACCCGCCGCGTGAGCGGGGCCGCTTCCACCGCACCACGGGCTCAGCGGCCCCAGCGCAGCGCTGCGGTCTGCACGGGTGCGTCCCACAGCCGCAGCATCTCCTCGTCAGCCCGGCAGAGTGTCGCCGAGCAGCCCGCCATGTCCAGCGACGTGACGTAGTTGCCCACGAGCGCCCGCGCCACCGGCACTCCCCGGGCCTCCAGCAGCCGGACCACCTCGGCGTGGAACCCGTACAGCTCCAGCAGCGGCGTCGCTCCCATCCCGTTGATCAGGGCCAGTACCGGCCCGTCGGCCGGAGTCATCTCCCCCAGCTCGTCGAGTACGGCGCCCACCGCGACCTCCGCGATCTCTCGGGCAGGCATCATCGCGCGCCGTTCCCGGCCCGGCTCACCGTGGATCCCGACCCCGAGCTCCATCTCCTCGTCCGGCAGGTCGAAGGTGGGGCCTCCTCTCGCGGGAGTGCTGCAGGCGCTGAGCGCCACACCGAAGCTGCGCGAGCACTCGTTGACGCGCCGGGCGATCGCGGCCACCCGCTCCAGCGGTGCGCCCTCCTCGGCGGCCGCCCCGGCGATCTTCTCCACGAACAGGGTCGCCCCCGTGCCCCGCCGCCCGGCTGTGTACGTGCTGTCGGTGACGGCGACGTCGTCGTTGACCAGGACGCGCTCGACCCTTACGCCGTCCTCCTCGGCGAGCTCGGCGGCCATCTGGAAGTTCAGCACGTCCCCGGTGTAGTTCTTGACGACGAACAGCACGCCCTGCCCGGCCTCGACGGCGCTTGCCGCGCGCAGCATCTGGTCCGGGACGGGCGAGGTGAACACCTCTCCGGGACACGCGGCCGACAGCATCCCGTACCCGACGAACCCGGCGTGCAGCGGCTCGTGCCCGGAACCGCCGCCGGACACCAGCCCGACCCGCCCGCCCTCCCGCGCGTCTCGCCGTACGACCACCCGCCGCTCCACGTCCACGTCCAGCTCCGGGTGGGCGGCAGCCATCCCCCACAGGGCATCGGCGACCACGCTCTCCGGACTGTTGATCAGCATCTTCATGGCACCTCCCGGGTGGGAACCGGCGGCCGAGCCTCCGCCCAGTGTCCTCACGTGGCTAGGCATCGCCGGACAGGCGGGCGCGTTCGCGATCGCACGCCCCACGACCAGTGTGCCGTCACGCCGTGAACATTCGCGATGCATGCTCGCTGGAGCGCCGCGGCGGCCTCGTGGACGGCGAAGCAGGCGCCGCCGAAGCGCCGCAGGTCCTGGGAGCCCACCCCGTTGCCGTCGGCGCAGTGCCTGCCCGGGCTGACGACAAGGAACCCGTCCGGGTTCGTCGCGACCACATCGGCGCCGAAGGCGCTTCGCAGCCACTTGCCGGCCGGTGATCGTGAGCTGGTGCAGAAGCGGCGGTCACAGTCGCAGCGGACCATTCATGGCAGCCCCGATGTCTCCCGCCTCCGTCTCCTCCCTGGCCGGGCAGCGGGCAGCATCGTCCCGCGCGCGTTTGGCTCCGGCCGGTCCTACGATGTTTTCGAGGACTCGGGGCAGTCGACGGCCGACCCTTGGGCCGGCGGGAAGCGGGCACCCATGGCTGAGCGACTCAAGAGATCAGGACTGGTCGGCGAGCTCGCAGCGGAATTCGTCGGCACGATGATCCTCATCCTCTTCGGTTGTGGCGTCGTGGCTCAGGTAGTCGCCGGCGGGGCCCTCACGGATCCGGCGGGCGGCCTGGGAAACCACGACAGCATCGCCTGGGCCTGGGGCCTTGGCGTCACCCTGGGTGTGTACGTCGCGGCGAGGCTGAGCGGTGCGCACCTCAATCCCGCGGTGACCGTCGCGCTGGCGACGTTCAAGGGCTTCCCGTGGAGCAAAGTGGCTCCCTACGCGCTGGCCCAGACAGCCGGCGCTTTCGTGGCAGCCCTGCTCGTCCGGTGGAACTACACCGAGGCGCTGGCGAAGGCGGACCCCACCCACACGATCAAGACACAGGGCGTCTTCTCCACGCTGCCCGCCAACGGCAACCCGAACCTGCCGGTCCATGAATGGGGCGCATTCCGCGACCAGATCATCGGCACCGCGATCCTGCTGCTCCTGATCCTGGCGGTCACGGACCTGCTCAACACGCCCCCCGGCGCCAACCTGGCGCCGTTCATCGTCGGTCTGATCGTCGTGGCCATCGGTATGGCCTGGGGCACCAACGCGGGTTACGCGATCAACCCGGCACGCGACTTCGGTCCCCGGCTGGCCAGCTTCCTCACCGGATACGGCGGAGCGTGGCGAGATCAGTACGGGAACTTCTACTTCTGGGTGCCGATCGTCGGTCCGCTGATCGGAGGTCTGCTGGGAGCGGGCCTGTACAAGTTCTTCATCGGCCGGTTCCTGCCGACCGCTGAGCCGGAGCCCCCCGGACGGGTCCCGGCCCCGGACGAGAACTGACCGGCTCCCGGGGTTGCCGTGATCCGGCTGCCCCGGGAGAGCCCAAGGAGAGGCGGCATCCCATGGCGGACTTCGTCGGCGCGGTGGACCAAGGGACCACCAGCACCCGTTTCATGATCTTCGACCATGCCGGCAACGAGGTGGCGAGGCACCAGCTGGAGCACTCACAGATCCTCCCGCGCTCGGGGTGGGTCGAACACGACCCGGTGGAGATCTGGGAGCGCACCAACTCGGTGATCCAGAACGCGCTCCGGCACGGAAACCTCTCCCCGGAGGACCTGGCGGCCATCGGTATCACCAACCAACGGGAGACGACCGTCGTCTGGGACCCGCGCAACGGCCGCCCCTACTACAACGCCATCGTCTGGCAGGACACCCGTACCGACTCCATCGCGGCAGCGCTGGACCGCTCGGGCCGGGGCGACGTCATCCGCCGCAAGGCGGGGCTGCCGCCGGCCACGTACTTCTCCGGCGGGAAGATCCAGTGGATCCTGGAGAACGTCGACGGAGTCCGCGAGGCCGCCGAGCAAGGCCATGCCCTCTTCGGCAACACCGACGCCTGGGTGCTGTGGAACCTCACCGGCGGCCCCGATGGTGGCGTCCACGCCACGGACGTGACCAATGCCAGCCGCACCATGCTGATGGACCTGGAGACACTCGACTGGGACGACGAACTGCTGGGCTTCTTCGGCGTTCCCCGGGCGATGCTGCCGACCATCAGCCCGTCCTCCCACCGGGAGGCGTTCGGACAGACCCGTACGTCCCGGCCGCTGCGGGCGGCCATCCCCATCACCGGTGTGCTCGGCGACCAGCAGGCAGCGACCGTCGGGCAGGTCTGCTACGCGCCCGGCGAAGCCAAGAACACCTACGGCACCGGCAACTTCCTGGTGCTCAACACCGGCACGGAACTGGTGCGGTCCCAGCACGGCCTCCTGACCACCGTGGCCTACCAGTTCGGCGACAGCCCGGCGATCTACGCACTCGAAGGCTCCATCGCCGTCACAGGTTCCGCCGTTCAATGGCTGCGCGACCAGTTGAAGATCATCAACGATGCCGCCGAGAGCGAACGCCTCGCGCGTACCGTCGAGGACAACGGCGGGATCTACTTCGTCCCCGCCTTCTCCGGCCTGTTCGCCCCGTACTGGCGTTCCGACGCCCGCGGCGCGATCGTCGGCCTCGCCCGGTACAACGACAACGGCCATGTGGCGCGGGCCGCTCTGGAAGCCATCTGCTACCAGAGCCGTGACGTGGTGGAAGCCATGGAGCAGGACTCAGGCGTCCACCTCGACGTGCTCAAGGTCGACGGTGGTGTGACGGCCAACGACCTGTGCATGCAGATCCAGGCCGACGTCCTCGGCGTCCCGGTCAGCCGCCCGGTCGTCGCCGAGACCACCGCGCTCGGCGCCGCCTACGCCGCCGGTCTGGCCACCGGTTTCTGGCAGGACACGGACGAACTGCGCACCCACTGGCAGGAGTCCAAGCGCTGGGAACCCCAGTGGTCCGAGGAACAGCGCGCGGAAGGATACGCGGGCTGGAAGAAGGCGGTGGAGCGCACGCTCGACTGGGCCAAGGTCGAATAGGTCCCGGCCGGGAGCGACCGAACGGGCCCGACCGAGTCGCGTGCGCCGCCGCACCCTCACCCGCTGCACGAGGAGGAGACCATGGCGAACCCGGCGGCTCTCTCGCCCGGCGCACGCGCGCAGGCCCTCGTCCGACTGGGAGAGGGCGAGCTCGACGTCCTCGTCGTCGGGGGCGGTGTGGTCGGCGCGGGCGCGGCCCTGGACGCCGCCACCCGGGGCCTGAAGGTCGGCCTCGTCGAAGCCCGGGACTGGGCCTCGGGCACTTCCAGCCGCTCCAGCAAGCTCATCCACGGCGGCCTGCGCTATCTGGAGATGCTGGACTTCCGGCTCGTCGCCGAGGCCCTGAAGGAACGCGGACTCCTGCTTCAGGTCCTGGCCCCTCATCTGGTGCGTCCGGTCCCGTTCCTCTACCCCCTGCAACACCGGATCCTGGAGCGTCCTTACGTCGGCGCCGGCGTACTGCTGTACGACACCATGGCTGCGGTCTCCGGTACCTCGAGAGGTCTGCCCCACCACCGCCACCTGCTCCAGCGCCAGGCCCTGCGCGAGGCGCCCGCGCTGCGCTCCGACGCCGTGGTCGGCGCGATCCAGTACTGGGACGCCCAGGTCGACGACGCCCGGCACACCATGTTCCTCGCCCGCACGGCCGTCGCCTATGGAGCGCTGGCCGCCAACCGCACCCGTGTCAGCCGCTTCCTGCGGCAGGGCGAGCGGGTGGTGGGAGCAGCTGTCACGGATCTGGAGACCGGCCGCGAGACAGAGGTGCGAGCCAAGCAGGTCATCAACGCGACCGGCGTGTGGACCGACGACACCCAGGCCCTCGCCGGTACGCGCGGCCAGTTCCACGTCCGCGCCTCCAAAGGCGTACACCTGCTGGTCCCCCGTGACCGGATCAACTCCCGCACCGGGCTCATCCTCCGCACCGAGAAGAGCGTGCTGTTCGTCATCCCCTGGGGACGACACTGGATCATCGGGACCACCGACACCGACTGGACCCTCGACAAGGCCCATCCCGCCCTCAGCTCCAAGGACGTCACCTACCTGCTGGAACACGTCAACAGCGTCCTGGCCACGCCTCTGGCTCCGGAGGATGTCGAAGGCGTCTACGCCGGTCTGCGTCCCCTCCTGTCCGGAGAGGCCGCGGAAACCAGCAAACTGTCACGGGAGCACCTGGTCGCACACCCGGTACCCGGTCTCGTCGTGGTGGCCGGCGGCAAGTACACGACCTATCGGGTGATGGCCAAGGACGCGGTCGACGAGGCGGCCCGCGGCCTGGACGAGAAAGTGCCCGACTGCGTCACGCAACGCGTTCCGCTGCTCGGCGCCGACGGCTATCCGGCCCTCTGGAACTCCCGCCACAACCTCGCCGAGGGCTCCGGGCTGCATGTCGCCCGCATCGAGCACCTGTTGAACCGCTACGGCTCCCTGGTGCACGAGCTGCTCGCCATGGTCGCGGCCGACTCCTCGCTCGGCGAACCGTTGCCGAGCTCCGACGACTACCTGCGGGTCGAGGCCGTGTACGCGGTGACCCATGAGGGTGCCCGCCACCTGGAGGACGTGCTCGCCCGGCGTACTCGGATCTCCATCGAGTCCTGGGACCGAGGTGTGGACGCGGCGCGGACCGTCGTGGAACTGATGGCGCCTCACCTGGGATGGGACCAAGCGCACCGGGACCGTGAGGTCGACCACTACCTGAAGCGGGTGGCCGCCGAACGCGAGGCCCAGCAGCAGCCGGACGACCAGACCGCCGACGCGGTACGGCTCGACGCCCCCGACATCATCCCGGTGCACTGAGCAAGGTTTCGGAGAGTACCAACGAGCGGGCCCTGAGCCCCTGACTCTCCCTCCGTCAGCTGGCATGGTGGCCGCACGGATAGCCAACCCTCGAACTATGTTGCCCCACCACATGTGCCCTTGACCTGGGCGTTCCTACCGTGTGCGAACACGTACCCGTCCCCACCGCACACGAGGAAGTGGCGCACATGGCCTCCGCAGCATCCGCTCCCCCGACGCCGAACAACCTGAAGCGCATCGTCGCCGCCAGCCTCATCGGCACCACCATCGAGTGGTACGACTTCTTCCTCTACGGCTCCGCGGCCGCCCTGGTCTTCAACAAGCTGTTCTTCCCGGACTCCGACCCGCTCGTGGGCACCTTGCTCTCCTTCCTGACGTACGCCGTCGGATTCGCCGCCCGCCCGCTCGGCGCCCTGGTGTTCGGGCACTACGGCGACCGGCTGGGCCGCAAGAAACTGCTGGTGCTGAGCCTGCTGCTGATGGGCGGGGCGACCTTCGCGATCGGCCTGCTGCCCACGCACGCGACGGTCGGCACCGCCGCTCCCGTGCTGCTGACCTTGCTCCGCCTGGTGCAGGGCTTCGCGCTCGGAGGCGAGTGGGGCGGGGCCGTCCTGCTGGTGTCCGAGCACGGCGACGCGCGCAGGCGCGGTTTCTGGGCCTCCTGGCCGCAGACCGGGGCACCCGCCGGGCAGCTCCTCGCGACCGGCGTGCTCTCGCTGCTGACCGCGGTCCTGTCGGATGCCGCGTTCGGCAGCTGGGGCTGGCGGATCCCCTTCCTGCTGTCCGGTGTTCTGGTGATCGTCGGGCTGTGGATCCGGCTCTCCGTCGACGAATCACCCGTGTTCAAGGAGGCGTTGGCGCAGGCGGAGGCCCGCAAGGCGGCGCGCGACGGTGCGGCCGAGAAGCTGCCGATCGTCTCGGTGCTGCGGCACCACTGGCGCGATGTGCTGGTGGCGATGGGCGCACGCATGGCGGAGAACATCAGCTACTACGTCATCACCGCGTTCGTCCTCGTCTACGCCACCACCTCGGCAGGTGTCTCCAAGCAGACCGCCCTCAACTCGGTGCTGATCGCCTCGGCCGTGCACTTCGCGGTGATCCCCGCCTGGGGCGCCCTGTCCGACCGCATCGGCCGCCGCCCGGTGTACCTGCTCGGCGCGGTCGGCGTCGGTGCCTGGATGTTCCCGTTCTTCGCGCTCATCGACACCGGCGGCTTCGGCAACCTGATCCTCGCGGTGACCGTCGGACTCGTCCTGCACGGAGCCATGTACGCGCCCCAGGCCGCCTTCTTCTCCGAGATGTTCGCGACCCGTATGCGGTACTCCGGTGCCTCCATCGGCGCACAGTTCGCCTCCGTCGCGGCCGGCGCCCCCGCCCCGCTCATCGCCACCGCGCTTCTGTCCGACTACGGCACCTCCACCCCGATCGCCCTCTACGTCATCGCCGCGGCCGTCCTCACGGTCGTCGCCGTCGGCGTCGCCAAGGAGACCCGCCTCCGGGACCTGGCCGACGTCGAACCGGCCGCCGGCCCGGACGCCGAGCCGGAATCCGCGGTCAAGTCCCCGTCCGCGGACGCCCGAACCGCCTGAGCCCGTCGTCTGAGCCCTTCGTCTGAGCCCGTGGTTGAGCCCCTCCCGCCGCCCTGTACCGGACCGGCCCCCGTACGCCCGCGCGTACGGGGGTCAATGCCGTGCCGACGCCGACAACCGGTGCAGCCGTAGGGCGAGTTGGATCTCCAGGGCGCGGGCGGGGCTCTGCCAGTCCTCGCCGAGCAGCCGGCCCACGCGCTCCAGGCGCTGGGCGACGGTGTTGACGTGGACGTGCAGCTCGTCCTTCGTGCGGGCCGGGCTCATCCCGCAGGCGAAGTAGGCGTCCAGGGTGCGCAGGAGGTCGGTGCCCCGCCGGTCGTCGTAGGCCACGACCCGACCGATGGTCCGGTCGACGAAGCCCGCGATGTCCCGGTCGCCGGCCAGGAGCAGCCCCAGGAATCCGAAGTCCTCGGCGGCTGCCCCGTCCCCCGAGCGGCCCAGCAGCCGCAGCGCGTCGAGGCAGCGTCGGCCCTCCGCGTAGGCGGCGGCCACGGCGTCCGGGTGGACGGCGAGGTCGCGCACCGGGGCGGAGGCACCGACGGTGACCGCCTCATGGACGGCGGTACCGAGGTGTCCGGCGGTGCGGCGGGCCAGTTCGGTGGCGGTGTCCCCGGCGGCCAGGGGCAGCAGCAGGACGGTGCCGCCGTCGCGGGCGGCGGCCAGGCCGTGCCGGGTCGCGGCGAGGTGGGAGGCCGCGGACCACAGGCGTCGGCGGGCGGCGGCCTCCTGGTCGGCGTCGGCCGCGGGGCCGTCGAGCCGCGCCGCCAGCACGACGTGGGTGGCGTCGAGGTCGGCCTCCAGCCGGGCGGCCCGCTCCCGCAGCAGGCGCGGGTCGCGGTCGCGGGCGTCGAGCAGGTCGTCCAGCAGCTCACCACGCACCCGCTGTTCGGCCTCCGACGCGGAGCGTCTGGCGAGCAGCAGCAGGGAGGTGACCATCGCGGCGCGCTCCAGCGTGCGCTGGTCGACGGGGTCGAGTCCGGGGTGGCCGCGCAGCACGAGCGCGCCCAGGAGTTCGCCGCCCGCGGCGACGGCGGCGATCCAGTCGTCCTCGTGCCGTACGGCGTGGCCCTCGGCCCGGGAGGTCTCCAGGGCCTCGGCGGGTGCGATCTCGGTGAACTCGACCGTGCCGTCGAGGATCTCGGAGACGGCCGCCGCCACGTCGTGCACCCCGCCACCGCGCAGCACCAGTTCGGCGAGCCGGTCGTGGACGTCGGAGGCGCGCTCGATGACCCCGCTCCGGTCCCGGATGATCTCGTTGGCCCGCTCCAGTTCGGTCAGGGCCGAGCGGGTCTCCGTGAGGAGGTTCGCGGTGTCGATGGCGGCCGCGGCGAGGGCGGCGAACGAGCCGAGGAGCGCGATCTGCTCCCGCTCGAAGACCCGGGCCCGCCGGTCCGCCGCGAACAGCACCCCGATGACGTGGTGCCCCAGCGTCAGCGGCACGCCGAGGATGGCGACCAGGCCCTCGTCCCGGACGCCGGAGTCGATGGTGAGGGTGTGCTGGAAACGGTCGTCCTTGAAGTAGTCGTCGGTGACATAGGGGCGGGCCGTCTGGGCGACCAGTCCCCCGAGCCCCTCGCCCATCCCGAGCCGCAGCTGCTGGAAGCGGGCGGCGACCGAGCCCTCCGTGACCCGCATGTAGGTGTCACCCCGGGCCGGGTCGTGCAGGCTCAGGTACGCCACGTCCGTGCCGAGCAGGGACCTCGCGCGCTGCACGATGGCCCGCAGTACCGCGTCCAGGTCCCTGAGCCCGGCCAGGTCATGGGCGGTCTCGAACAGGGCGGACAGCTCGGCCTCGCGCCGACGCCGGCCCTCCAGCTCGTCACGTACGCGCAGGGCGAGCGCCCTGGCCTCCTCGAGCGCGGTGATCCGCTCGGCGGGCCTGCCCTCGGCGCGGGCGAGCAGCACCGGCTGCTCGTAGGCGTCGGCGGACGCGCCCCTGGCCAGCAGGGCGAGGAAGGGTGCCTCGGCACTGCCGGCGGAACGCTCGGCGGACTGCGTGTGATCGCTGGACATGCCCACAGGATTGCTCATCGCACGGTCACCCCGTCAGGCCTGTGGAAAACTCCGGACCGGGTGAGCGACCGGACGACCCACCGGTTCCGCGGCACTCGGAGGACCACCCCTTCCCCACCGGTCAGTGCGCCGTCCAGCCGCCGTCGAGGACGAGCGAGGTGCCCGTGACGAAGGACGCCTGCGGGCCGCACAGGTACGCCACGGCCTCGGCGACCTCGTCCGGTTCGATGAGCCGCTTGAGCGCGCTGTCCTGGAGCAGCACCTCGGACACCACGCGCTCCTCGGGGATGCCGTGCGCCCGGGCCTGGTCGGCGATCTGCCGCTCGACCAGTGGGGTGCGCACATAGGCGGGGTTCACACAGTTCGAGGTCACTCCGTGGGGGGCGCCTTCGAGCGCGGCCGTCTTGGAGAGCCCCTCCAGGCCGTGTTTGGCGGCCACATAGGCGGCTTTGTAGGCCGAGGCCCGCAGTCCGTGGACCGAGGACACGTTGACGATCCGCCCCCACCCCTGCCCGTACATGTGCGGCAGGGCGCCGCGGATCAGGCGGAACGGGGCCTCCAGCATCACGGTGAGGACCGTGTGGAACACCTCGGGCGGGAAATCCTCGATGGGGCGCACCAGTTGGATGCCGGCGTTGTTGACGAGGACGTCGGTGCCCGCGGCCGCGTGCTCGGCGGCGTCCAGGTCGGTGAGGTCGAGGACATGCGGTTCGACCGTCCCGGCCAGTCCCGCGGCCTGCTCGGAGAGCGTCTCCAGACCCGTCGCGTCCCGGTCGACCGCTCTCACCTTGGCCCCGGCGGCCGCGAGCCGCAGCGCGCAGGCGCGGCCGATGCCGCTGGCGGCGCCGGTGACGAGGGCGGTACGGCCGCCGAGGTCGAGCGTGGAGGTGTGGGGACCCGGGAGGGCACTGCTAGCGGTCATGCTCCGACCCTAGGCAGCGTCCCGCCCTCGCCACATATGGTCACACCCCATACTTCACGCGGAACTCGTGGTTTCGAACCATGTGGGTGCGTCCATCGACGCCTGCTTGATCCGCTGCATGCCGAACTCGTTCAGCTCCGGCAGGGCGTCCAGGGCGAACCATCCCACTTCGAGCGACTCGTCGTCGTTCACCCGTGCCTCACCACCGACGGCCCGGCAGCGGAACGAGATGTCCATGTACTGGCAGATGTCGCCGTTGACGTAGGTGACGGGCTTGAGGGCCTGGACCACGACGACCCGCTCGACGACGCAGATCACCCCCGTCTCCTCCTCGACCTCCCGCACGGCACAGTCCGCGGGCTGCTCCCCCGGCTCCGGGATACCGCCGAGCATCGACCACTTGCCGGTGTCGGAGCGCCGGTTGAGCAGCACTCTGCCGTCGTCGTCGAAGACGATGGCGCTGACGCCGGGGAGCCAGAGCAGGTCGTGACCGATGGACTTCCGGAGGGTGCGGATGAAGTCAGGGGTAGCCATACGCCGACCCTAACCGCCGCCGATGACCCGCAAGTGATCTTCCGGACGACACTGGACGGACGCAGGCTCACGCCGGGCGGTCGTACGGCTCACGCGTGCCCGGTGCGACGCCCCCGCAGCCCGATGCTGATCGCCCAGCCGAGTCCGCCCGCGGCGAGCAGCACCAGGACCAGCTCGGGCAGGGTGCCCATCAGGGTGGCCGGGGTCTCCGACGACCTCAGGGGGACCTTCTGCACCAGCGAGGCGGGGACGAACATGCCGGTCCTCTGGGTGATCTTCCCGTCCGGCATGATGATCGCGCTGACCCCGCTGGTCACGGGCACGGTGACGGTGCGGCTGTGCTCCACCGCGCGGACCCGGGACATGGCGAGCTGCTGGTAGGTCATCTCGCTGCGGTCGAAGGTCGCGTTGTTGCTCGGCACGGAGATCAGCTGGGCGCCGTCGGTCACCTCGGAGCGCACGGCCCAGTCGAAGGCGGCCTCGTAGCAGGTGACCAGGCCGACCTTGGCGTTGGCCATCTGGAAGACGCCCGGCTCGGTGCCCCGGCTGAAGTCCTGGCGGACCATGGAGGTCCAGTTCTTGTTGATCGCGCCGACGAGCCCCCGCAGCGGGAGGTACTCGCCGAACGGCTGGATCTGGCGCTTGTCGTAGGTGTCGGTGGGGCCCTTGACCGGGTCCCAGAGGATCTGCTCGTTGTAGAGCTTGCCGCCCCGCTCGACGACTCCGCCGACGGAGATGGGGGCGTCGATGGCCCGGGCCGCCCGCTCGATGACCGCCGCCGCCTCCGCGTCGGTGAAGGGGTCGACGTCGGAGGAGTTCTCCGGCCACAGCACGATGTCGGGCTTCGCGACCTTGCCGGCCTTCACCTCGGCGGCCAGCCGCTCGGTCTCGCGCGCGTGGTAGTCGAGCACGGCCCTGCGCTGGGCGTTGAACTCCAGCCCCGCGCGCGGGACGTTGCCCTGGATGGCCGCGACGGTCACGGTGCCGTCCTCGGCCTTGTCGCTCACCAGGCCCCGGGCGGCGAGCGCCCCGACCACCGGCACGACCACGCTCAGCAGGGCCACGGCCGCGGCGGGACGCCGTACGGCACCGGTCCCCCGCCGCTCCACGACCAGCCGTACGACGTCGTACATGCCGAAGCCGCACAGCACGACGGCGAAGCCCAGCACGGGCGTGCCGCCCACCGCGGCGAGCGGCAGGAACACGCCGTCGGCCTGTCCGAACGCGATCTTGCCCCAGGGGAAGCCGTGGAACGGCGCACGCGCGCGTGCCGCCTCTCCGGCGATCCACACCGCGGCCGCCCACACCGGTGCGCCGGGCAGCTTCGAGACCGCCGCGATACCCACGCCGACCAGGGCGATGAAGATCGCCTCGATCGCGACCAGCGCGAGCCAGGGCCCGGGCCCGACCTCGACGCCGGTCCACACCAGCAGCGGCAGCAGGAAGCCCAGGCCGAAGAGGTAACCGAGACCGAGGGCCGCCTTCCAGCCACGGCCGCGCAGCACCCAGCCGAAGACGGCGAAGGCGGGCAGGGCCAGCCACCACAGGGTGCGGGGCGGGAAACTGACGTACAGCAGCACTCCGGAGAGCGCCGCGGCGGCGGCCGGGACGAGACGGCGGAGCCGGGCGGTCCAGCGAGAGGCGGGCGCGGACTGCGGTTCCAGCTGGTCCGACTCGTCCACGGAAGTTGCGGTGACGGTCACTCCGGGAGTGTACGGCGGTTGACCTCGGCATCGACAGCGCGGTCCGACTGGGCACTCGCACCGGCTTCTTCGCCACCAGCAGCACCCGCCCGCGCGCTGACCGCCCGCTGACCGTGGTGCGCGGCGGACCGCTCGAACCGTGCCGCTGCCGGGCAACCCCGCGCAACTCGTCCACAAATCGACCATCAGCCGTTACGGTGTGCCCGAGTCCTTGTCGTACGGGCCGGTGGCGTCCGGGCGGCGGGGCCACAGGTCGGGGGACCGGGGTTCGGGGGGCGGGGTGGGTTCCACGGGGATGACGTCTGTGGCCGGTGCTGCGCGGGACGGCGACAGACGAAACGTTTCCGACGTGGTGGGCGTGCTGGTCCTCGGGGCCTGTGCCGCCTGGTCGCTGATCACTGCGGCCGTGCACGACGGCCGTCCGGAGGGTGTTCTGCTCGCCCTGCTGGCCGTCGCCGCCGGCTATGCCGCGGGCCGGATCTCGGGGGCACTGCTGCCGGTCGCCGCGCCCTGTGCCGCCGCGCTGACCGCGCTGGGCCTCGCGGTGGGGCTGCCCGGTCTCGCCCAGGGCCCCGAGATCGTCGCACCGCTCGGTCACGCGGGCGCCACGGCCGCCCTGCTGACCCTGGCGGCCGGCGCCGCGTGCTGTGCCGCGTGGACCACCGGATCGCTCGTCCTGAGGCTCCTCCTCCGGCTGCTGGCCGTGGGCATCGCGGTGACCTCGGCCGCCCTGGGCTCGGCCTCCGGGCTGGTCACCTGCCTGGCCGTCCTGCTGTGCTCGCTCGCGGCGGGCCGCATGCGCCACCGCGGTCCCGGCATCCTCGGCCTCGCCCTGGCCGCGACCGCGGTGTCCGGTCTGACCTGGGCGGTTGCCGGAAACGCGGTGCCGGGCGGCCTCGCCGAGTCGCTGCGCGGCCAGCTCACCCCGCACCGGATCGACCTGTGGCACGACGCCCTGCGCCTGGCCCGCGAGGACACCGCCCTCGGCGTGGGACCGGGACGTTTCGGGGAGCTCAGCACGGCGGCGGGCCAGTCGTTGCTGCCCGACGGGAAACCGCACTCGGCGCCGCTCCAGATGGCCGCCGAGCAGGGGGTGACCGGCGTCATTCTGCTGGCGGCGGCGTTCTGCTGGCTGCTGTACGCGCTGTGGCGCTCGCCGCGCTCGACCCCGGTCGTCCTGACCGCGGGGGCGGCCCTGACGGCGCTGGCGGCGATCGCCGCGGTCGGCAACGCGCTCAGCTTCACGATGGTGTCGGTAGGCGCGGGACTCCTGGCGGGCCTGGCGACCGCTCACCCGCTGGCCGAGGAGCAGGCCCCGAGCTGACCGGCCTGCCCGGAATCATCGTCGCGGAGCGGTGGTCCCGGGCCGCAGCCGGTCCCGGATGATGCGTACGGCGGCCTCGGCGTCGTCCACGGTGACGGTGAACGTGTGGCCGTCCCACAGCCGCAGCACCACGCCCTCACCACGGCGTACGACGACGGCGGTGCCCTTCTCGGGCCGCCAGCGGTAGCCCCAGCCGCCCCACTGGCGCGGGTTGACGTGCGGGGCGAACTCGGCTCCGGCGACATGTGCCAGCGGGATCCGGCGGCGCGGCACGCCGATGTGGCCGCAGCGCACCTCCAGGCACTCCATGTCGACCCTGAGGGCGACATGGACGAAGGCGAGCGTGAGGAAGAGGACCAGCAGTCCGGCCGCGATGCAGCCGACCACGGACATGACCAGCGGGGCGACGCCGGAGGTCCACGCCGAGTCGACGGCGAGCTCGATGCCGAGCGCCACGATCGCGGCGCCGCCGAGCGCCAGCAGCCACTGGATCCGGTTGGATGCGCGACCGGTCCAGACGTCGGTGTGGTGCGAGGTCTGCTCGCCGTGGGGGTGGTCCCTCATGCCTACGAGATTACTCAGGTTTCGCCCCGCGGGTAGTTCGTCGCGGAGAGTGACTGCGCCGGGCGCGGCTTTCCGGCCGTCCGACGCGGGTCGGCGGCGCGCCCGTCAGGCGGAACGTTCCGGCTGTTGCGCGCGGTCAGCGGGCGGGCGTGGCCGTGCCCAGGAGCCGGCCTTCCTCGTAGGCCAGGGCGGGCGCGGGCAGCGCGGCGCCCTCGCGGCCGCTCAGCAGCACCGTGAGGGTGCCGGTGGGCGCGGTCTCGGGGGCGGGCTGCTCGCCGAGCCGGCGCAGCGCCTGGGCGGCGACGGCTCCGGCGGAGCCGTGCAGGACGAGCGGCGGACGCCCGGGGCGCTGTACGGCGGCACGGATGCGCTCGGCGACCAGTTCGTAGTGGGTGCAGCCCAGGACGACGGTCGTCACGTCCTCGGGGGTGAGGGCGGCGGCCGCGGCGACGGCGGCGTCGATCGCGGCCTCGTCGGCGTGTTCCACCGCCTCGGCGAGGCCGTGGCAGGGCACCTCGGTGGCGGGCACGCCGTCGGCGAAGTCCGCGAGGAGCCCGCGCTGGTAGGGGCTGCCGGTGGTGGCGGGCGTGGCCCAGATGGCGAAGGGGCCGCCGCCGGCCGCGGCGGGCTTGATCGCGGGGACGGTGCCGACGACCGGCAGGTCCGGTTCGAGGCGGGCCCGCAGGGCGGTCAGGGCGTGCACGGTGGCGGTGTTGCAGCCGATGATCAGGGCGTCGGGACCGTGGGCCGCGGCCGCCTCGGCGAGGCCCAGGGCGCGTCCGACGATGTCCTCGGGGGTCCGGGGGCCCCAGGGCATGCCGTCGGGGTCGAGGGAGAGCACGAGATCGGCGTCGGGGCGCAGTCGCCGTACCGCGGCGGTGGCCGCGAGCAGACCGATTCCGGAGTCCAAGAGCGCGATCTTCACCCGGTCACGATAGACGATGAGCCCTTGACGGCCTCTCGCGTGGGGCAGACTGCGCGCGTGAGCGCCATCGCGTGGACCGCCGCCGTATCCCTCGCCGCCTGGCTGTGGCTGCTGCTCTGCCAGGGCTTCTTCTGGCGCACGGACGTGCGGCTCCCGCCGGAGCGGGATCCGGACGCCTGGCCCTTCGTGGCCGTGGTGGTGCCGGCTCGCGACGAGGCCGAGGTGCTGCCCGCGAGCCTCCCTTCCCTCCTGGCCCAGGACTATCCGGGGCGCGCGGAGGTCTTCCTGGTCGACGACGGCAGCTCGGACGGCACCGGGGAGCTGGCCCGTGAACTCGCGCGGCGCGCGGACGGGCTGCCGCTGACCGTGTCCTCGCCGGGTGAGCCGCCCGCGGGGTGGACCGGCAAGCTGTGGGCCGTGCGTCACGGGATCGGTCTGGCACGCGCGCGTGGCCCCGAGTATCTGCTGCTGACGGACGCCGACATCGCGCACCAGCCGGACAGTCTGCGGCGCCTGGTGGCCGCGGCGCACGCCGGGGGCTTCGACGTCGTCTCGCAGATGGCCCGGCTGCGGGTGGAGAGCCTGTGGGAGCGGCTCGTGGTGCCGGCGTTCGTCTACTTCTTCGCTCAGCTGTATCCGTTCCGGCGGATCGGCAGGAAGGGCGCGCGGACCGCGGCCGCGGCGGGCGGCTGTGTGCTGCTGCGTGCCGAGACCGCCGAGCGGGCGCGGATCCCCGACGCCATCCGGCACGCGGTCATCGACGACGTGGCCCTCGCGAGGGCCGTCAAGGGTGGGGGCGGCCACATCTGGCTGGGCCTGGCCGAGCGGGTGGACAGCGTGCGCCCCTATCCCGGGCTGCACGACCTGTGGCGGATGGTGTCGCGCAGCGCCTACGCCCAGCTCCGCCACAACCCCCTGGTGCTGCTCGGCACGGTCCTCGGGCTGGCGCTGGTCTACCTGGTCCCGCCAGTCGCCGTCGTCACGGGTCTGGCGACGGCGAGCGCCGCGACCTGCGTGCTCGGCGGTCTCGCCTGGCTGGTCATGACCGGGACGTACCTCCCCATGCTCCGCTACTACCGGCAGCCGCTGTGGCTCGCGCCCCTGCTGCCGTTCACCGCGTTCCTCTACCTCCTGATGACGGTCGACTCGGCGGTGCAGCACTACCGGGGGCGCGGCGCGGCCTGGAAGGGCCGCACCTATGCCCGCCCGGACGCCGTGGTCGGCGAGGAGAGGTAGCCGGTCACTTGCGGCCCGGCGTCCAGTTCATGCCCCAGCCGTAGGCGTGGTCCACCGTGCGCTGCGGGCTCACGCCCCGGTCGGGCACCAGATAGCGGGCCTCGCGCTGGACGACGAGGTCGTCGCCGGTGTTGGTGATGAGGGCCAGCGCGCAGACGGTGGAGGGCACCGTGCACTCGTCGAGCGAGAAGTCGATCGGGGCGCCGTACTGCGGCTGGAGCGTGACGGTGGCGTGCAGGTCGGCGAAGGAGCGTGCGCCCTCGTAGATGGTGACGAAAACAAGGATGCGCCGGAAGTCCCGCTGGTGGTCGAGGTTCACGGTGAGGTTCTCGCCGTCGGCGACCGCCCCGGTGCGGTCGTCGCCGTCGAGATGGATGTACGGCGGCTGGTGCAGGGCTCCATAGGCGTTGCCCAGCGCCTGTACGACCCCCTTGCGGCCGTCGGCGAGCTCGTACAGGGCGCACAGGTCGAGGTCGAGGTCCGCGTGCATGGCCACCGCGCGGCCGCGTTTGCTGCCCCACCCCGAGAACTGTTTGCGTACCTGCCAGTTGAGGTTCACCCGCATCGCGCCCGAGGTGCCGCCCTGTTTCGTGAGGGAGACGGAGGGGGCCGCCTTGGTGAGTGTGACCTTGGTCAGGCGGACCGGTTGCGGGGCGGGCGCGGGCGGTGGGGCGACCGGTGCGGGCGCGCTCGCCGGGGGCGCCGCCTGCTGGGGCTCGTCCACGGTGATCCCGAAGTCTGTTGCCAGTCCTTCCAGTCCGCTGTCGTAGCCCTGTCCCACCGCGCGGAACTTCCAGGCTCCCTGCCGGCGGTAGAACTCCCCGAGCACGAAAGCGGTTTCGACGGTGGCGCCGGTGCTGTCGAACCGGGCGGCCACGGTGCCCTGAGCGGCGTCCCGTACCTCGATGTAGAGGTCCGGGACGTGCGCGAAGGTGCCGCCGTCCGAGGAGGCGGCGAGCACGACGGTCTCGATCGACGGCTCCACGCGCGCGAGGTCGACGAGCAGGGTGTCGGTCACCCGGCCGCCGTCGGTCCGCTTGCCCTCGTGACGGACCGCGCCGGAGGCGTGCGCGGGCTGGTTGTAGAAGACGAAGTCGGCGTCGGAACGGACCTTTCCGCCGACGAGCAGCAGGGCCGAGGCATCCGCGTCCGGGACCCCCGGTCCGGAACGCCAGCCCAATTCGACGCGCAGTGCCGTCGTGGGCACCGGAACGTTCGAGCCTTTCGGCATTGACATGTCCGCCCCCATCAGGTGTCGGCAGGCCAGGACGCGCCCCGGCGGCCCTTCGTGTTCTACCCGCACAACCTATTCCCACGGGACAGCGAACTCCCATCCCGCGCACAGCAAGATCGCCGGTCAACCACCGGTAACCCCCTGGGAACTCGGGCTTTACACGAAGTGACCCCGGATTCGCGTCCTATTTTGCCGAGTTCGCTCGCATTGGGGATCCGGCGTCACTGCCGACACGGAAAACAACCCTCTTATCGGTCTCCCCAACCAGCACATCGTGGGCTTAACTTATGTGCCATGACCTCCCCCCGCTCCACTTATGGCGGCGGCTACTACTCCGCCTCCTTCCCGGACACTCCGATCTACGACTCGCTCGTGGCCGAGCGGGGCACCCCGCAGATCGCCCCGATCCGGGTCCCTGCCGCGTACGACGTCCCGGCGAGCCACCTGCCCGCACTGCCGTCCTCGCTGCCCGCCCTGCCCGCGGGTCCCTCCCAGTCCGCCTACGGCTATCCGCAGGCGCAACAGCCTTCTCCGCTCCAGCAGGCACCCGCCGCGTACATCCCGCAGCAGGCCGCCGCGCCGCGCGGTTATCCCGGGCCGCAGCAGCAGCCGCGCCCGGCCGCTCCCGGCATGGGGATGGGCATGAACACGGGCTACGAGGCGATGCGTCCCGCGGCTCCGCGGCCCGCCCAGGCGGCTCCCTACCAGGATCCGTACAACAACCAGCAGTACCGCGGGTACTGATTCCCCTCCCGGGCTGTCGGTGCCGCCTGGCACGATGGCCCCATGGGGAATGCGCAGCTGCTGTCGATCCACGTCCATCCGGTCAAGGCGTTCCGGGGTCTCGCGCCCCGGGAGGCCGAGGTGGAGCCCTGGGGGCTGGCCGGAGACCGGCGCTGGGCGTTGGTCGACGACGGGGGAAAGGTCGTCACACAGCGACAGCAGCCACGTCTCGCACTGGCCGCCGCCGAGCTCTTGCCCGGCGGCGGCGTCGTGCTGTCCGCGCCCGGCATGGAGCCGCTGACCGTGCCCGCCCCCGAGCCCGGCGGGACCCTCACGCTGGAGCTCTTCGGGGAGAAGGTCGAGGGGGTGCCCGCCGCCGACGCGGCCGCGCACACCTGGTGCAGCGACTACCTGGGCGTCGGCGCACGCCTCGTGCACCTGGACGACCCCGCCACCCGCCGCCCGGTCGACCCCGAATACGCGCTGCCGGGCGAGACCGTCTCCCTCGCCGACGGATATCCGCTGCTGCTCACCTCCGCGGCCTCCCTCGACGCTCTCAACTCCCTGATCGCCGAAGGCCGGCACGCCGCCGAAGGGCCGCTGCCCATGAACCGTTTCCGGCCCAACGTCGTCGTGGGCGGCACCGAGGCCTGGGCGGAGGACGACTGGTCGCGGATCGCCGTCGGCGACGTCACGTTCCGCGTGGTCAAGATGTGCGGGCGGTGCGTGGTGACCACGACCGACCAGTCCAGCGCGGTGCGCGGCAAGGAGCCCCTGCACACCCTGGGCCGCCACCGGCGCTTCGGCAGCAAGCTGGTCTTCGGCCAGAACCTGGTGCCGCAGTCCCGGGGCACGATCCGGGTCGGCGATCCGGTCAGGATCCTCGACTGAGCGGCCGGGCGGACCCCGGGCGGGGTTCCGTCAAAGATCCACCCGGATCCGTCCCGCGGGAACCCCGCCCGGTGGCCCGCACGTTGGTCCTTTCATGAGGAGTTCATGAGAGGACCCGGCCGCAGGTGATTTCGCTCTCTCTTCGGCCGGTCCCGCGCGTGAATCCCTCGACAGAGGGTTATCACGGAGCGGAAGGGGGTGCGGACGGTGCGAGCGATCAGCGGACTCTGGCGGTGGCGGCACAACCCACTGCGGCGCGGGACCGATCTGGCCGAGGCCTGGGTGGCCCTCGTCGCCCTGCTGCTGATCCTGGTCGTCACACCCGTGGTCGGCTCGGTCGTCGGCGGGGTGGCTCAGGACGCGCTCCAGGAGGCGGTGCGGGAGCAGCGTGAGTCCCGGCAGCTGGTGACGGCGACCGTGATCCGCAAGCTGGACCGCTCCCCACTGGACGCCGACCCGGAGACGTCCTCGGGGCGGGAGGTCAGAAGCCGGGTGCTGGCCGACTGGACCGCGCCGGACGGCACCACCCACCAGGGCTCCGTCATGGCCGCCCTCCAGACCCCGCACCGCGGCGACCACTTCGACATCTGGACGGACCTGCACGGGCGGATAGCGGCCCGGCCGCTGGACTCCGCCACCGCCACCACCCATGCCGTGCTCGCCGGCACCGGCGCGGCCCTGCTGGCCGCGGGGCTGATCGAGGGCACCCGGCGGTTGGCCGTGTGGCGCATGGTCCGTCGCCGGTACGCGGGGTGGGACCGGGCCTGGGACAGCGCGGGCCCGGACTGGGGCCGGACCGGTACCGGCAGTTGACGGCCTTACGGCTCTGGTCAACCCACCACCCGCGCGCACGCTACGGTGGACCGGCCGAACCTCTTCGGCAGCACAAACCCGCGTACTACGAGGTGGGGGCACAGCAACGCCATGGCACAGGGCACGGTCCAGGTGACGCACACCGGCACATCGCGGTGGCGGCGCCGCACAGGTGAGTACGCGTCGCTCGCCGCCGCCCTGGAGGCCGCGGCCGAGGGCGACGTCCTCACCGTCGCGCCCGGCACCTACCGGGAGAACCTCGTGGTGCAGCGGGCGGTGACCCTGCGCGGCCCGGAGGGCTCGCCGGGTTCCGTGCGCATCGCGCCCTTGGACGGGGTGCCGTTGACGGTCCGTGCCTCGGCGGTGGTCCAGGACCTGCACGTGGAGGGCCAGGACGCGGCCGCGCCCGCGCTGCTCGTCGAGGAGGGCACCCCGGAACTCGCCGACATCAGGGTCGTCACCCGGTCCGCGGCCGGCATAGAGGTGCGCGGCGGCGCCCGGCCGACCGTGCGGCGCTGCACCGTCGACAACCCGGCGGGCATCGGCATCGCCGTACTCGAGGGCGCGGGCGGGGTGTTCGAGGAGTGCGAGATCGTGGCGGCCGGCCAGTCCGGTGTCGCGGTGCGCGGCGGCGCCCACCCCCGCCTCGACCGCTGCCGGATCCACCACACCTCGGGTGCGGGTCTGGCGGCGACCGGCGAGAACTCCGCGCTGGAGGCCGTGGGTTGCGAGATCTACGAGGTCCGCGGCAGCGGCGTCCAGATCACCGGCCGGGCCACCGCGCACCTCACCGACTGCGATGTGCACCGCACCACCGGCGACGGCGTCACGCTGGACACCGACGCGGTGCTGACCCTGGCCGACTGCCGTATCCACGACATCCCGGAGAACGCGGTCGACCTGCGCTCCCGCTCGGTCCTGACCCTGACCCGCACCACCGTCCGCCAGTTCGGGCGCAACGGCCTGTCGGTCTGGGACCCGGGCACACGCGTGGACGCCAACCAGTGCGAGATCTTCGACAGCACCGGCGACTACCCCGCGGTCTGGGTCAGCGACGGCGCCACCGCGGTCCTCGACTCCTGCCGGGTGCACGACGTGCCGGACGCCCTGTTCGTCCTGGACCGCGGCTCCCGCGCGGACGTCGTCGACAGCGACATCTCCCAGGTCCGCAACACGGCCGTGTCCGTGAGCGACGGCGCCACCGCCCAGCTCGACGACTGCCGGATCCGGGACGCGGCCACCGGTGCCTGGTTCCGCGACCACGGCAGCGGCGGCACCCTCAACAACTGCACCGTGGACGGCACCCAGACCGGAGTGATCGTCACCAAGGGCGCCGACCCGACGATCGAGCGGTGCACGGTCGACTCCCCCGCCGAGGCCGGCTTCTACGTGTCGGCGGGCGGCCGCGGCAGCTTCCTGAACTGCCGGGTGACGGGCAGCGGCGGCTACGGCTTCCACGTCATAGACGGCTGCCGTACGACTCTCAGGAAGTGCCGCACCGAGCGCTGCGCGCGCGGGGGCTACGAGTTCGCCGACGCCCCCGACGCGGCGGCCGGTTCGGGGCCCGTCGTCGAGGACTGCACCAGCGACGAGAGCGGCGGTCTGACCCCGCCCGCGGCCCGGGAGACGGCCGTACAGACCGACTCCCGCTCCGCCGGCCTGCTGGGTGCGATCCCGGAGCAGCGGATCACCGAGCAGGAGCCGCTGGTAGCGCCCGCCGAGCCGGAGAAGCCGGCGCGCACCTCCAAGGCCGTCCTCGGTGAACTCGACGCGCTGGTGGGCCTGGACAGCGTCAAGCGTGAGGTGCGGGCCCTCACCGACATGATCGAGGTGGGAAGGCGCCGTCAGCAGGCGGGCCTCAAGGCGGCCTCCGTCAAGCGCCACCTGGTCTTCACCGGTTCCCCCGGCACCGGCAAGACCACTGTCGCCCGGCTCTACGGCGAGATCCTCGCCTCCCTCGGGGTCCTGGAGAAGGGCCATCTCGTCGAGGTGTCCCGCGTCGACCTGGTCGGCGAGCACATCGGCTCCACCGCGATCCGCACCCAGGAGGCCTTCGACCGGGCGCGCGGTGGGGTGCTGTTCATCGACGAGGCGTACGCGCTGTCGCCGGAGGACTCCGGCCGGGACTTCGGCAAGGAGGCCATCGACACGCTGGTGAAGCTGATGGAGGACCACCGGGACGCGGTCGTGGTGATCGTCGCCGGCTACACCGCCGAGATGGAGCGGTTCCTGTCGGTCAACCCGGGGGTGGCGTCCCGGTTCTCACGGACCATCACCTTCAGCGACTACGACCCGGACGAACTCCTCAGCATCGTGGAGCAGCAGGCCGAGGAGCACGAGTACCGGCTGGCGCCGGGTGCCCCCGAGGCCCTGCGGAAGTACTTCACGGCGATGCCGAAGGGGCCCGCGTTCGGCAACGGCCGTACCGCGCGGCAGACGTTCGAGGCGATGGTCGAGAGGCACGCGAGCCGGGTCGCTCAGGTCGACGACCCGACCACGGACGATCTGACCCTGCTCTACGCCGAGGATCTGCCCGGCTCGTCCTGAGAGCGCGGTCCCGGCAGGTCCGGCTGGAGCCGGCCCAGCAGCTTCGCCCGTTCCTCGGCGAAGGCGGGGTCGGCCTGGTAGTCGGAGTGGCCGAGGATGGGCGCGGGCAGCGGGTGCAGATCGGTGCGGCCGTAGACCAGGGGGTCCCTCAGGGGCTCACGGTCCACCTCGGGGCCGCAGTCGCCGGGCAGCCGGACCGGGCCGCCGATGGGGTCGGTGAGCCGGTGGAGGTTGCGCCAGCAGTCCACGTCGTGGTGCAGGGCGGTGAGGGCGGCCGGTCCGAAGTGGGCCGGGAACCAGCGGCCGTAGAGGCGCTCGAGCGGGGAGCCGTAGGTCAGCAGGGCGACCCGCTTGCGGACCGACGGCTCCAGCTGCCAGGCCGCTGCGGCCGCGAGGACGCTGCCCTGGGAGTGGCCCGAGATGACCAGTCGGCCGCCGGTGGTCCGGGTCCAGGTCCCGATCCGCCAGGTCAGGTCGGGGACCGCGCGCTCGGCGTAGCAGGGCGGGGCGAAGGGGTGGGCGGCACGCGGCCAGAAGGTGCCGACGTCCCAGAGGATGCCGATGGTGCGGCGGGCGGAGGGGTCCTTGTAGGCGCGCCTGCCCCAGGTGACGAACAGGAGGAAGCCGAGACCGATCAGCCAGGAGCCGAGGGCCTGGCCGGTCTCGGCGGCGCTCTCGACGAAGGGGTACGCCCCCTCGGCGGCCCTGGCCGGGGTCTTGCGGGAGGTCAGGGCGCCGACGAGCGCTCCGGACCCGAGGAGGAGGGTGCTGGCCGCCGTCACGCCGAGCAGGCGGGGCCCTCGGTCCGTCAGGGCCGCCATGGCGCGGGTCCTGGCGATGCGCCGGGTGCGGGCCGCGTCCTTGGGCTCGCCGGGGTACTCGCTCTCCACGACGGCCCGTTGCTCCCGGCCCGATCGCCAGGCCCGCCGGCCCAGCCAGGCGAGGTGCCCGAGGAGCACGAGAAGGACCAGCGGGATCACGGAAGCCTGCCAGGTCAGCAGGACCGGCGGGCCGGGGATGGTGGCGCCGGTGCCGTCCAGCCAGTCCGCCACGCGCTGCGACACGCCTCCGGACATCACACCGCCGAGGGCGCAGGCCAGCGTCGCGACTGCGGGTCCGGCGAGGCCGCGCATGGCGGCGCGCGGGTCGGGGTGCGTGCGGTACAGCAGATGGGCGACGACGGCCAGTCCGATCACCAGGAGGCCCTGGACGAAGGCAATGCCGCCGAAGGTGGCGTCCCCCGACAGCCGGCCCTGCGACTGCCATCCCGGCCGGGCCCAGCCGGCGTACACCGCGGCGAGGGCGAGCAGGGCGAGCGCGGCGAGCGGCAGGCGCCGTACGAGCTGCTCGTCGAGCCGGCGGTCCAGGCGCCGCTCGCTGCGGCCGCGGCGGCACACCACCCACACGACCGTCGCCCCGGCGAGGACGAGACTCAGCTGAAGGAGACGGCCCAGGGTGTCCAGCAGTGCGGGACCGCCCGGTGCGCGGTCGAAGCGGGCGGCCGTCGAGCTGACCGCGGCGGCGATCGTCAGGAGACCGGCGGCCGTGTGCGCGGCGCGCAGGCGGGCGACCAGGCGGCGGCCGTACCAGAAGCCGGGGCGGCCGAGCGCGGTGCGGCCGTGGTCCTCCTCGGGCTCGCCCTCGTGGGGCAGGGGCTGCTGGGACTCGTAGGCGCTCCAGGTGCGGTGGGACAGGTACCAGAGCAGGCCGGTGAGCGCGGTCGGGACGAGGGCGGCGAGGGCGAGGCGGCGGCCGGGCCTGCTCCACCAGCCGTCGTCGGACACGTCGGGCGACAGGAAGCCGAGCCAGGAGCGCGACTCGGCGCACGCGCGCGTGCCCGCGCACTGCCAGGCGGCCAGGTCCAGGGCGACCTCGCAGGCGGCGGCGACCAGCAGGACGGTCAGGGTCAGGCCGGCGAGCCGCACCAGCAGGCCGTAGAGCCTCACGGTCTTCTTGCGGCCGCGCGCGGTGGGCCGCATCCAGTGGGCGAGGTTGACGACCATGAACGGCAGCAACAGCAGCCACAGGGCGCGGGTGCCGTTTCCGGAGGTGAGGTTGCACCAGACGTACGCCTCGGGGACCGGGCCGGTGCGGCCGTCGTGCGGTCGGGCCTCGGCGTCGACGTCGTCGGCGCGCCGGAACACGGCCGCGACGTCGTCCCCGGTGATCCGCACCGTGCGCGGGTCGTCGAGCATCTTGTCCGGCGTGGTGCCGCCCACTCCGTGGACCAGGAGTTCCAGGGCGGTGCCGGATGCTGCGGCACGGGCGGTCGAGCCGCCGGTGCCCTTGGTCGGAACACGTTCCACTGATTCGCACTTCCCCCGTGACGCGCCGTCGGCATCTGTCCGTGCGGGCACAAGGATCTCCGCCGACCGCGTTTCGCGCACCTCTCGTCACGGAATCTCCCCGATCCGAGTGACAGCGAGAGCGCAGGTGTACACCCGGGGACATGAGCGTGACGGGGCGGTCGGTGGCGCGACCGTGGGGGGCCCGTGCGAGTATGGGACGTCCGCGCACCAGGGACGGGCAAAATATCCTAGTCGGAGTGGGTGCGCAGGGCGTGTCGGACGGCCCCAGGCGAAAGGACCGGAGCGTACGTGAGCGAGAATCAGAACCTCCTCGCGGAGCAGCGGCGCGCCCTGATCCTGGACGAGGTCCGGCGCCGCGGCGGGGTGCGCGTCAACGAGCTGACGCGGAAGCTCGGCGTGTCGGACATGACAGTGCGGCGCGATCTCGACGCGCTGGCCCGCCAGGGTGTGCTGGAGAAGGTGCACGGCGGCGCGGTCCCGGTGGTCGAGGCGAGCACGCACGAGCCGGGGTTCGAGGCGAAGTCGGGTCTGGAGCTGACCGCGAAGGAGGACATCGCGCGGTCGGCGGCGGAGCTGGTCGCGCCGGGCACGGCGATCGCACTGTCGGGCGGTACGACGACGTACGCGCTGGCCCACCATCTGCTCGACGTGCCGGATCTGACCGTCGTCACCAACTCGGTGCGGGTGGCCGACGTGTTCCACGCGGCGCAGCGCACCACGGGCCCGCGTCAGGGCGCGGCGACCGTCGTGCTGACCGGCGGGGTGCGCACCCCGTCCGACTCGCTGGTGGGGCCGGTGGCCGACCAGGCGATCGGGGCGCTGCACTTCGATGTGCTCTTCCTCGGGGTGCACGGGATATCGGTCGAGGCCGGGCTGTCGACGCCGAACCTCGCGGAGGCCGAGACCAACCGCCGGCTCGTGCAGTCGGCGCGGCGGGTCGTGGTGGTCGCCGACCACACCAAGTGGGGCACCGTGGGCCTGAGTTCGTTCGCCGCGCTGGAGCAGGTCGACACGCTGGTGACGGACGCGGGGCTGCCGGGTGCGGCGCGCGCGGAGATCTCCGAGCATCTGCGGCGCCTCGTGGTGGCCGGTGATGCCGACGAGGCCGTTGCGGGTAAAGACAGTTGACTGGGCGTCAGCTAGGGTGAGCAGCTCCTGACCCGACACAGGGGGGTGTGTCCGTGGCTCACCAACTGCGTGAGGTGGGGCTCGACTTCATCGGGACCGCGCCGGTCCGGATGGTGTTCGTGCAGGAGATGTCGGCGCCGCCGGAGGCGGTCTACCGGGCACTCGCCGAGGACGTCCCCGGGTGGCAGGAGTGGTTCGCCGCGGTGACCCTCGCCCGCGCCACCGGGGACGGTTCGACCCGTGAGATCCACCTCAAGGGCGGCGGGCGCTTCAAAGAGACGGTCATCGCGGCGAAGGACCCCGAGGTGTACGCCTACCGGGTCGACGTGGCCAACGCGCCCGGGGCCCGCGCCATCGCCGAGGAGTGGCGGCTGGTGCCCGCCGGGACGGGCACGAGCGTGCGGTGGACGTTCGCCGCGGACGGCACGGCGGCGTTCCGGCTCGTGACGAGGCTCGGGCGGGCCGGCCTGGGACGGGCTTTCCGTGACGCGGTCAAGCGGCTGGACCGGCGGCTCGCGCACCAGGAGCCCGTTCGGCCGCCGGACCCTCCACAGCACCCGTGAGGACGCGACGCTAGTCGTTCCTCGTGAAGGTGCCGAGGCCGCTCGTGTCGAGGTTCTCGACCCGGACCTTGTCGGCGCGGCCGCCTGAGCCGACGGTGAAGGTCACCCCGGTCAGGCCGACGGCCATTTCGCCGGTGGTGCGGTAGCTGAAGGTGTCACCGTCGTAGTGGGTCAGGACGAACCGTTGCTTCTTGGGCCCGACCTGGAGGCTGAGTTCGTCCCCCTGGGCACTGACGGTCAGCGGGCCGTAGTAGTCGTTGGCGTACGTTCCGGTGTAGGCGCTGTTGGCCTTTGCGGGCGCGGACGAGGGCGGGGGCTTGCTGTAGTCGGTCTCCGAGCGTTCCGCCTGCAGGGTCTGCTGGAAGACCGGCCCGAGGAACTTCAGCCAGTCGACGGTCGGCCCGCCCGTCTGCGCGGTGTCCAGGAACGTGGCGGAGATCGCCTCGGGCACACCGATCGGCTCGCCGTTGGTCAGGACGACGATGCCGAGCTTCTCCGAGGGCAGCAGCGCGACGTTGGTGGCCGCCCCCAGCGCGAAGCCGCCGGAGTGGCCGAGCTTCAGCCTGCCCTGGTCGTCGTAGCTGACGTTCCAGCCGAGCCCGTAGAACCCGGCCCGGCCCGCGGGCGTGTGCGGCGGCGCGGAGACCATGTACGGCAGGTGGGTCTGCTCCAGCGCGGCGGCGTCGACGACCTGCCGCCCCTCGAACTTCCCGTTGCCCAGTTGCAGGCGCAGCCACTTCGTCATGTCACGGACCGTGGAACTGGCCCCGCCCGCCGGGCTCTGGGCGTCCGGGTTTCGCACGTACGAGGCGTTCCAGGTGTCCCCGCTCTTCACGTGCAAGGTGGCCTTGTTGCCCGCCTTCTCGTAGTCGGCGAACGAGGAGCTGGTGGAGTCCATCCCCAGCGGCTTGTACACCTTGTCGGCGGACAGCTCCTCCCAGCTGGTGCCCGCCGCTCGCGCGGCGGCGACGCCCGCTTCGGTCAGTCCGAAGTTGGTGTACGCGTAGTGGGCGCGGAAGGGGGCCAGCGGCTCGTAGCGCAGGTGGTTCAGGATGTACGAGCGGTCGTAGCCCAGGTCCTCCAGGAGGTCTCCGGCGTGGTCGGGCAGTCCGCTGCGGTGCGAGAACAGGTCGGCCAGCGTGACATGGCGGCTGACCCACGGGTCCTTCAGCGCGAATCCGGGCGTGTACTTGACGACCGGGTCGTCCCAGCCGACCGTCTTGTCGCCCACGGCCGCGGCGACGACGGTGGAGGCGAGGGGCTTGGAGACCGAGGCGAGCTGGAAGACGGTGTCCGCTCCGATCCGGTCCTTTTTGCCCGCCTTCCGCAGGCCGAACCCCTTCTGGTACACCACCTTGTCGTCGTAGACGACGCCCACCGCGATTCCGGGCACCCCGGTGGTGCGCATGGCGTCCTTGACGACGTCGTCCAGTTGGTCCACCGCGGTCTCGACCTTGGCACGGGTGAGCTGTGCCGGTGGCTGGGCGGGCGGGACGGAGGGCAGCGGCGACGTCGCGGCGGCCGCACGGCCGACGACGGCGGCGGTGTCGGCGTCGGATCCGGTACAGCCGACGGCCAGCGCCGCTACCAGGCCCAGTGCTGCGGCGGAGTGAAGTGACCGGCGGCTTGCGGTGTCGAGTCGGGGCATGGTGTCCATGCAAATCCCTCCCCCGGCATCCGGCGCGCCTTCGCAGGCCGTTCGGGCGATCCGGCGTTCGCCGGCACGCATGCCCGGGCCCGACGCTCCGGCCGGACGGGCTGGTGACCGGGGCGGTGCGGGAGTGACGCGGCCCGGGGTCTGCTCGATGGCAGGCTCAGTCGGGCCAGACGCCCGTCTGCAGCAGGGTGGCGATCGCCGTCGTGTACGGCTCGATGTCCAGGCCCTGTTCGGTCAGCCAGGTGTCCGAGTAGTACTTGTCGAGGTAGCGGTCGCCGGGGTCGCAGAGCAGGGTGACGACACTGCCCCGCCGTCCCTCGGCCACCATCTCGGCGATGATCTTCAGGGCGCTCCACAGGCCGGTGCCGGTCGAGCCGCCCGCCTTCCGGCCGATGGCCTGCTCCAGGGCGCGTACGGCGGCGACGCTGGCCGCGTCGGGGACCTTCATCATGCGGTCGATCGCGCCGGGCACGAAGCTCGGCTCCATCCGGGGCCGGCCGATGCCCTCGATGCGCGAGCCGCAGTCGCAGGTGACGTCCGGATCGCCGGTGGTCCAGCCCTCGAAGAAACAGGAGTTCTCCGGATCCGCCACACAGATGCGGGTGTCGTGCTGCATGTAGTGGACGTACCGGGCGATGGTCGCCGAGGTGCCGCCGGTGCCGGCCGTGGCGACGATCCACGCGGGCTCCGGAAATCTCTCCAACTCCAGTTGGCGGAAGATGGATTCGGCGATGTTGTTGTTGCCGCGCCAGTCCGTGGCCCGTTCCGCGTAGGTGAACTGGTCCATGTAGTGGCCGCCGGTCTCCACCGCGAGTCGGGCGGACTCCTCGTACATCGTGCGCGGATCGTCCACGAAGTGGCACCGCCCGCCGTGGAACTCGATGAGGCGGATCTTCTCCGCGCTCGTCGTGCGGGGCATGACCGCGATGAAGGGCACGCCGATCAGCTTCGCGAAGTACGCCTCGGACACGGCCGTCGAGCCGCTGGACGCCTCGATCACCGGGCGGCCGGGCCGGATCCAGCCATTGCAGAGGCCGTAGAGGAAGAGCGAGCGGGCCAGCCGGTGTTTGAGGCTGCCGGTCGGGTGCGTGGACTCGTCCTTGAGGTACAGGTCGATGCCCCACCTCTCGGGCAGCGGGAAGCGCAGCAGGTGGGTGTCGGCCGAGCGGTTGGCGTCGGCCTGGACCTTGCGGACGGCTTCTTTCAGCCAGCCGCGGTAGGCGGGGTCGCTGTGGTCGACATCGAGGGTGTCGCCGGTCCGGGTCTGCTGAGGGGTGCTCACGACAGGGCTCCTTACGCTGCGCGCCGACGGCGGGTCGCGCGGCCGACACCTCGATCATAGACACCTTCCGCACGCTCCTCACCTGCATAAACGCACCTTTGAGAGCCTCAAAGGCACCCCTGGGGTCGCCGTCCGCACGGCTGTGGGGGCGCATTCGGGCGAGTGCGCCCGACGCTCCCGGTGAGGTGTCATGCGCACTGGTGCTCGACGCCCGTGGCGGGCAGACTGCACCGGGCGGGACGAGGTCCCGAACGGGGGCGCACACTGGATCACGACAGGAGCCGGATCTCGGCGCACACGGGAGCGCGGGCCGGCACACCGATGCGCACAAGGGGGCGGGACGGCATGGCGGAGCCGGAGTTCACGGCTACGGGCGTCCGGATCGGCAAGAGGTTGCGCTCGCTCACCCGGGCCGGTCAGGTCCGGATCAGCGACGGCAGACTGGAACTGCTCACCAGTTACGGCAGCGAGATCGACAGCGCGCCGGTGCAGGCGGTGCGCGCCTCCAAGCCCTGGTTCGCGAACGACGACCGGGCCCTCGCGGACCTCAACGGGAACCGGTACTCGCTCACCCTGGGCGAGCACGACCCGGCCCCGGGTGAACCCGGGCCACCCGCGGCGCGCCGCTTCATCGAGGCCGTACGCAGGGCGGCGGGACGCCGCGACTGAGCCGGCACGCGACGGCGCGGGCGGACTCGGCGGACTGTGAGTTGCGCCACCGCGCCTCCTGCGTCACGCTGGTCTCACATCACTCTCGGTTTACCGGCGATTACGCTGCGAACCAGCCCGCCGGGCACGACAGCAGGCGGCCGTTTCCACTCCGGCATCCTGCTGGATCGATCCGAACTCCGTGTTCTTCCGGACCTCACGTCGGGGAGTCGCAGCCGTGATCAGTCATCCGAGCAGGCACTGCGCGGTGGAGCTCCAGGCTCTGCCGTCGCGGATCGGCCAGGTCCGCAGAATCCTTTCCGCGCAATTGCGCTACTGGCATCTGGATCCCCTCATAGACCGGGCCGCGCTCGGTGTGACGGAGCTGTTGACCAACGTCCACCGCCATGCCCAGCCCGACAAGACGTGCACCGTGGAGATCGAGCTGCTGCTCGACCGGCTCACGGTCTCGGTGCGCGACCACGACCCGCGTCTGCCGGTCGTGGCCGACATCGAGGACGCCGAGCCGCTGGCCACGTGCGGGCGCGGGCTCGCGATGGTCGCCGCGGTCAGCGAGAGCTGGGGCGTACGGCCGGACGGCGAGTCGGGCAAGGTCGTGTGGTTCACCCTGCCCACGCCCGCCGCGGCGCGACCCCGGCCGGCCGCCGCCACGCGTCCGCCGCGGCGGAAGGTCGCGGTCGCGGAGACGTCCGGGCTCAGGTTCCCCGAGGTCGACGTCCGCAGGCCGGAACACGCTCCCGCCCGGTCCGCCGTTGCCGGTTGACCGGGCGGTGACAGCCTCTTCGGCTGGTCCGGCTGGGGTTGCGTCGGCAGGGTGCCCTCCATTGGCGTCGGGAGCCCGATCGCGTTCTCCATCGGCGTCGGGAGCCCGATCGCGCTCAGGTCTCGAGGGCTTCGTGCGATCGGGTTCCCGGGGTCGACGCGGCCCTCCGGGGCACCGGCGACCGGCGCGCCCGCGGAGCCTCACTCCGTGGCGATCGCCCGAAGCACGTCGAGCCGTGCCGCGCGTCGGGCCGGGCGCAGGCCCGCGAGGGCTCCCGCCGAGAGGCCCACCAGGGCGACCACCGCGAGTTGCAGCGGTGGCATCGCGAAGGCGAAGGTGCTGTCGCTCGCGCCGTCCGAGGCCTCCACCAGGACCCAGCCGAGGAAGGCGCCGAGGCCGAGCCCGCCGACCGTGCCGAAGGCGGCGACCAGCACCGACTCCCAGCGCACCATGGCCCGCAGTTGGGACCGGGTCTGGCCGACGGCCCGCAGCAGGCCCAGTTCGCGGGTGCGCTCGTGGATGGCCAGGGAGAGCGTGTTGGCGATGCCCAGCAGGGCGATGAGGACCGCGAGGGCGAGCAAGGCGTAGACGAGCGTCAGCATCATGTCGATCCCGCCGGCCGAGGACTGCGCGTACTCGTCCCGGGTCTGCACCTCGGGGTTGCCGTAGCGCGCCGCCACCTTCTCCACCGCCGCCTTGCCCGCGTCGGCGCTCACCCCGTCCTTGAAGGAGACGGCGACGAGGGTGTCGGAGTCCTGGGTGCGATGCGGGGCCCAGGCCGCGCGGGTGATGACGTACTCCCCCGCCAGCTCGGACTGTCCGTAGACCGCGCGGACCGTGAAGGTCTCCGTCTCGCCGTCGGTGAAGCCGAGCCGGACCCTGTCCCCGGGCGCGAGGCCCTGCTTCTCCGCTTCCTTCTCGGTGATCGCGATGTCGTGGGTGCCCAGCTCGCTCAGGGAGCCGCGGACCGTGCCGAGATCGAAGGTGCGTTGCAGCGCGAGCGGGTCCGTGACCGTCAACGCCCGTCCGCTGCCGTTGACTTCGGCGACCCCGCGGCCGAGTCCCACGGCCGTGTCCACCTCGGGCAGTCGTTGCACCGCTGCGGCGAGCCGGGGGCTCAGACCGCTGCCGCCCGCGCCGAACGACGGGGTGCTGACGGCGACATCGCCCGCGAAGGACCGGGACACGGTCTGGTCCATGGTCGCCTTCAAGGAGGCCCCGAACACGGTGAACAGCGACACCACGGCCACGCCGATCATCAGTGCGCTCGCGGTGGCGGCCGTCCGCCGTGGGCTGCGCAGGGCGTTGCGCCGGGCGAGCCCGCCGGTGACTCCGCGCAGTCGGTCGAGGGGCCGGCCGAGGACCCGTACCGCTGCCGTGGCGGCGACCGGGCCGAGGACCACGAACGCGGACAGGGCCAGGACGGCACCGGCTCCCGCCAGCCAGAGGGACGGGGACACCAGGACGCCGGTGAGCGTGACGGCCACGGCGAGCGCGGCCAGGCCGGCCCCGATGACGGCCCGGCCCCGGGAGGCGCCGGACTGGTCTACGGCCGTCTCGCGCAGCGCGGCGAGGGGTGCGGTGTGTCCGGCGCGTACGGCGGGCAGCAGCGCGGAGCCCAGGCAGACCGCGACGCCGACCGCGAGCGGCAGTGCCATCGACAGTGTGCTGACCACCAAGTCGCCCTCGGGGAAGGGGAATCCGATGGCCGGAAACAGGGCCTGGAGGCCGGCGGCGACGCCGATGCCGCCCGCCAGGCCGGCGGCGGAGGCGGTCAGGGCCACGACGCTCGCCTCGGTCAGGGTCGATGCGGTGACCTGTCGGCGGGAAGCACCGAGGGCTCGCAACAGGGCGTTCTCGCGGGTGCGTTGGGCGACGACGATCGCGAAGGTGTTGTGGATGGAGAAAGTGGCGACCAGGAGGGCCACGCCCGAGAACACCAGCAGGAAGATGGTGAAGATCGTCAGGAACTGACTGGAGATCATGTCGGTGTTCTCCTCGGTCGACTCCTGACCCGTGATGGCCTCAACGCCCTTGGGCAGCAAGGGAGTCAGCCGGTCGACGAGCTCCTGCTGGCTGACGCCGGGGCCCGCGCGCACCAGGATGCTCGACGCCCGGCCCGGCTCTGCCGTGAGGCACTTCTCGGCGTCGGCGCGGGTCATGCCGGTGTACGTCACCTGGGCCATGCCGTCCTCGCCGCCGAAGGTCGCCAGGCCGACGATCTTCACCTCGACGGGGTCGGGGGTGCGCAGCGTCGTGGTGTCGCCGATCTTCAGATCTCCCCGGTCGGCGGTGCCGCGGTTGACGACGACCTCGCCGGACCTCTCCGGGGCGCGGCCCTCGGCCAGCCGGTACGGGTTGAGTTTCGGATCGTCGATCCAATTGCCGGCGAGGGTGGGCGGGCCCTGGCCGCCGATGGGCTTGCCGTTCGCGCCGATCAGCTGACCGGCGCCCTGGATGTCGGGGGCGGCGGCCGCGACGCCGGGCACCTGTTCCACGGTCCGCACCAGATCGGTGGGGACCGGCGCGCGGACGCCCTCGCTCTCCCCCGGTGTGGTGATGGCCTCGGCGCTGCGGACCACGGCGTCGGTGCCACTGGTCGCGTTGCCGAACATGGTGTCGAAGCCGGCGCGCAGGGTGTCGCCCATGACGAGGGTCCCGGCCAGGAAGGCCACACCGAGGAAGACGGCGAGGAAGGTCCCGGCGAAGCGGCGCTTGTGGGCCAGCAGGGAGGAGCGGCTGAGGCGCAGGGTGGCGTTCACGAGGGGCCCTCCTTCCGGGGGCGGGAGGGGGTTCCGGTCGGTGGGGACGTGCTGGTTGCGGCGGCCGCCGCGGGGGGCTCGGCCCACGTCGAGGCCTCGGTCGGCTTGACCGCCCCCGTCCTCACCCCCGCTCCCGTCCGTGAAGTCGCCTCGAACGCCTTCATCCGGTCCAGGACCCGGTCGGCGGTCGGGGATTCCATACGGTCCACCAGGCGGCCGTCGGCGAGAAAGACGACCTCGTCCGCGTGGGCGGCGGCGACCGGGTCGTGGGTGACCATGACGACCGTGCGGGCCGTCTGGCGTACGGTCCGGCCGAGAAGGCCGAGGACCTCGCCGCCCGAGCGGGAGTCGAGGTTTCCGGTGGGTTCGTCGGCGAAGACGACGTCGGGCCGGCCGGCGAACGCCCGGGCCACGGCGACGCGTTGCTGCTGTCCGCCGGACAGCTCGCTCGGCCGGTGGTGGAGCCGGTCGCGCAGGCCTACGACGTCGACGAGCGCGTCGATCCACTCCGCATCCCCCTTGCCGCCCGCGAGGTCCAGCGGCAACCGGATGTTCTCCTCGACGGTCAGCGTCGGCACCAGATTGAACGCCTGGAAGACGAAGCCGACGCGGTCGCGCCGCAGGAGGGTGAGGCGGCGGTCGTCCAGTGCGCTCAGGTCGGTGTCGCCGATGTAGGCGCCGCCCGCGGTGAGCGTGTCGAGGCCTGCCGCGCAGTGCATGAGCGTGGACTTGCCGGAGCCCGACGGCCCCATGATCGCGGTGAAGCGGCCGGCCGGGAAGTCGACGCTCACCCCGTCCAGGGCCCGCACGCCGGTGTCGCCGCTGCCGTACACCTTGACGGCGTCGACGACCCGGGCGGCGGGGAGCGTCTGTGAGGGGACGGTTCCGGCGGTCATGCCGCACCGCCCTTGCCCACCGTGCGGCCGAACTGCTCGTCCAGGACGGACAGTCGGCGCCAGTACTCGTCCTCGTCGATCTCGCCTGAGGCGAAACGGCGGCCGAGCACGGCGATCGGCGAGTCACCGGTGGGACCGGCGTCGGCCATGGCACGCCACGGTCCGCGGCGGCCCCGCCAGACGGTGCGGCGCAGGACGGTGACGACGCCGAGCACGACGGCCGCCCAGATCAGCGGGAAGAAGAGGATCCACGGGCCGGGGCCACCGTCCCAGTTCGCGAGCGTCTGCATGTCGGTTCATCTCCCTGGAGTTCCTGTCGTTCGGTGCTGCTTCGAGACTGGCTCCGGAGAGGGGGGCGGGTCGTCGTACGGCCAGCGGCAGTCCGGGTACCTCCTGGGGAGTACGCGGGCCTGTTCCGCCTGCTCCCCGCAGAGATCCACAGCCCCTCGACTTCTGTAACTACTAGTATGTACAGTGCGTCCATGAGCACCCCGGACCGACTGATCGAATCCACGCGCGAGCTGCTGTGGGAGCGCGGCTATGTGGGCACCAGCCCCAAGGCCATCCTGGAGCGGGCTGGCGCCGGACAGGGCAGCATGTACTACCACTTCAAGGGCAAGCCCGACCTCGCTCTGGCCGCGATCCGGCGCACCGCCGAGGAGCTGCGGGCCGCCGCGGAGAATGTGCTCGGCGGGCCGGGCACACCGTACGAGCGCATCGAGGCGTATCTGCGGCGCGAGCGCGATGTGCTGCGCGGCTGCCCGGTCGGCCGGCTCACGATGGACCCTGACGTGATCGCCAGCGACGAACTGCGCGCACCTGTCGACGAGACGATCGACTGGATCCGTGAGCGCATCGCCGGGATCGTCGAAGAGG
Organism: Streptomyces griseorubiginosus; assembly: GCF_036345115.1. GTDB lineage: Bacteria > Actinomycetota > Actinomycetes > Streptomycetales > Streptomycetaceae > Streptomyces > Streptomyces griseorubiginosus_C. Next base: position 8,693,601 of record NZ_CP107766.1, on the reverse strand, counting down.
GCAAGGAGCAGGGCCAGTTCGTGGCCTCGCTGGACCCCGAGGAGATCGCGGCGACCGTCCTCGCGACGGTCCAGGGCGGCTATGTCCTCGCCCGCGCCTCCGGCTCCCCCGCCGCGTTCGACACCGGCGTGCGGGGGCTGCTGTCGCTGCTCGCTCCCCAAGCGTCGTAAGGGAGCCGGGGTCGTGGAGGACTGCACCACTACCGAGTGGGCCGCCCACATCACCGCCGAGGACCACTCCGCCTGAGGAGGCGACCGATGCACGCGATGCAGTACGCGCTCACCCTGCCTGCCGACTACGACATGGCCGTCATCCGCGGCCGGGTCGCCCGGGTCGGGCATCTGCTCGACGACTGGGAGGGCCTCGGCTACAAGGCGTACCTGATGCGCGAGCGCGGGGTGCACGGCTCGCCGGTCAACCAGTACGCGCCCTTCTACCTCTGGAACACCGTGGAGGGCATGAACACCTTTCTCTGGGGCGGCGCCTTCCAGGGGTTGAGCAACGACTTCGGGCGGCCGTCGGTGCGGCAGTGGACAGGGCTGTCGTACGAGGAGGGCGGCGCCGCCGACTCCCCCGCCCGGTCGGCCGTACGGCTGCGTCAACCGGTGCCCGAGGGCGGTGAGTTGGCGAAGGTGATGGCGGACGCGGTGGGTGAGACGGAGCGGCTGGCCGGGGCGGACGGGGTGGTGTTCGCGGCCGCCGCCGTGGACACGGCCCGCTGGGAGCTCGTGCGCTTCTCGTTGTGGGCGGATGAGGCGCCGAGGACGGAGGGGGACGTGTTCGAGGTGCTGCATGTGTCGGCGCCGGGGCGGAAGCTGCTGCCGCGGGGGCGTCAGTGGTGAGCGCGGTCCGCACGGTGACCGGGGACGTCCCCGGGGAGCGGCTCGGGGTGTGCGACGCGCACGACCATCTGTTCTTCGGCAGCCCCCAGCTGCCCGGTCAGGAGCTGCGGAGCAGGTCGGCAGCACAGGCCGAGCTGGCCGCGTTCGCCGCGCAGGGCGGTGGCGCCGTCGTGCAGTGGACGCCGTACGGGCTGGGGCGGCGGGCCGCGGATCTGCCGGCACTGTCCCGGGAGAGCGGGGTGCGGATCGTCGCGGCGACCGGGCTGCACCAGGCCGTCCACTACGACGACGGCACGCTCGCCGCACTGGGCGGCAAGCTGGCCGAGGTGTTCGTCGCCGAACTCACCGAGGGCATCGGGGCATCGGGGGTCCGCGCGGGGCTGATCAAGGTGGCGGGCGGATTCCACGCCCTCGACGCGCACGCCCGCTGGACGATGACCGCGGCCGCCGAGGCCCATCGTGCGACGGGCGCGCCGGTCGCCGTCCATCTGGAGCTGGGGACCGGCGCGCTGGACGTACTCGACCTGCTGTGCGGTGAGTTGGGGGTCCCGCCGCACCGGGTGATCCTCGGCCATCTCAACCGCTCCCCCGACCTCACGGTGCACCGCCAGGCCGCGGCGTCGGGCTGCTACCTCGCCTTCGACGGGCCCTCACGCGCCCACCACGCCACGGACTGGCGCATGCCGGACGCGGTACGGGCCCTCGCCGACGCGGGACACGGGGACCGGCTGCTCCTCGGCGGCGACACCACGACCGCGGCCGCGCGGTCGGTCAACGGGGGCCCGGGGATGCCGTATCTGCTGCGCCGGGTGGCTCCGCGGCTCACGGTGGAGCTGGGCGGGGAACTGGTGCGGCGGATCCTCACCGACAATCCCGGGCGGGCCTTCGCCGTGGAGTGGCCGGACCTCGCAGACACTTGAGCTCTGGGTCCTGGGCGAAAGGCTCTCGGCCGGTGCCGCACCACCGCCGCCGACAGCCCTGCCGCACCCCGCCGGTGGCCCTACGCCACCGAGATGTCCACCGACGGCCGCAGTTTCGCCGCCGCGGCCAGCGCCTCGTGGACGGGGTGGCTCGCGAAGGCCGTCAACAGGGCCTGGTTCGCCGGGTGTTCGGCGGCCGGGTAGGCGATCTGCTCGTAGGCCGCCTGGAAGCGCGGGCCCCAGCGGCGGGCGCCGAGGCGTGCCGTGCGGGAGCAGTTGTCGACCATGTGGGCCACGTCGCGCGCGTGCATGTAGGGCAGCAGTGAGTCGACGGCCTCGATGACGGACTCGTTGACGATCTCCGACCAGGGGTGGCCGCGCTCGGCGAACTCGTCGATCTGGGCGAGCATGGTGGCGACGAACACTCCGGCCGTGAACGGGTCGACGGGCAGCTCGCGTGCCCCGCGGCGGGCCCGGACCCGCTCGCCGGCGGCCCACATCGGGGAGCCGCCGATCTCGCTCATCGGGCGTGCCCCGAGCCGTCGTTCGGCCAGGATCACGCTGCGCAGCTCGGTGCCGTCGGCGACCTCGTCGTAGATCTCCGCGACGATCTCGCGCGCGGGCCCGTACGTGGCCGTGTACGCGCGGTCGAAGACGTCCTGGTCGGACGGCGCGAGGCCGTCGCGGACCGCTCGCAGTCCGGAGCGGGAGATCGTCCGGGCGATCGGGCCGGTGACGTTCTCGCAGGACCGCTCGTAGGCCGTCACCTCGTCGTCCCCGGTCAGACGGCAGCGCGTGTACAGGGTTTCGACGATGCCGTGGACCGCGCCGAGCAGGATGGCGCGCTCGCCGACGATGTCCGAGAGGTACTCGCTCTCCAGTGTGGTGCGGAAGGTGTACGGCGCTCCGAGCGCCACCGACCAGCCGAGCGCGAGGTCGACGGCCCGGCCGTCGGGGTCGGCGTGCACGGCGAAACTGCTGTTGATCCCGGCGCCGTTGACGTCGGCGCCCTGCTGGTAGAGGCGGCGCACGGAGTCGCCCATGCCCTTGGGGCACACGGCGATCACGGGGTGTCCGGCGGGGAACTCGCCGCCGTTCTCCCGGAGATGGCCGAGGAGGAAGCCGTGCGAGAGTCCGATCGCGGCGCCGGGCTTCAGCACTCCGAAGATCTCCTGGTGGTGGGCGGCGAGGGCCGCGTCCGCGATCAGCAGGACGACCAGGTCGCTGTCGGCGGCGACCGTGAGCCAGTCGCCCAGGGTGCCGTCCTCCTCGGTGAAGCCGTGGGCGCGCGCGTCGGCGGCCGAGCGGGAGCCGGGGCGCAGTCCCACGGTCACCCCGATGTCGGAGCCGGCCAGGGAGTCGCGCAGGTTGAGCGCCTGGGCGCGGCCCTGGGGGCCCCAGCCGAGCACGCCGATGCGACGGACTCCGGCGAAGGCCTGGGGCAGCAGGGGGAAGAGGTGCCGGCCGCCGCGCAGGACGGTCTCGGTGCCGCCGGGGACGTCCATGGTTTCGAGGGCGAAGACGCGGGAGGCGTACGAGGTGGAGGTCATGGTCGAGTTGTAGGGTCCGGGCAGGTGTTGCAGCAAGCGCAACTTCTGCATCGGGCTGTTGCGCGAAGTGAAAGGGGCAGGTCACATGGATGATCACCGGGAGCTCCGGCTGTTTTTGCACCTCGCGCAGACCCTGAACTTCGGTCGGACGAGCCTCGACTGCCATGTCAGCCCGGCCACGCTGACCAGAACCGTGCAGCGGCTGGAGGCGGAGCTGGGGCACCGGTTGTTCGACCGCGGCCCGCGCGGGGTGTCGCTGACCGCGCAGGGTCACCGCTTCCGCGAATACGCCGTACAGGCCCTGGAGTTGTGGCGCGCCTATCGCGAGGAGCATCCCGATCCTGCCGAACTGACCGGCCGCTTGGCGGTGTTCGCGACGGTGACGGCCTGCCAGGCCCTGCTGCCCGACCTGTTGGCGCCGTTCCGCGCGGCCCATCCTCAGGTACGGCTGGACCTGCGCACCGGTGACGCTGCGGCGGCGCTGGCCCGGCTGGACGAGGGCGAGGTGGACGTGGCCGTCGCGGGGATCCCGGCGCGACTGCCGGAGGGGCTGGTGAGCCGGACGGTCGCGGTGACCGAGCTGGTCCTCGTCACCGCGCGGGACCGCCCGGATCCCGGCCTGGACGGGCCGTTCGTCCTCCCCCACCGGGGTCTGGTCCGCGAGGCCGCCGACCGCTGGTTCCGGGCCCGGGGGACGGTTCCCGAGGTGGCATGCGAGCCCGACGGTCACGAAGGGCTGCTGGCCCTGGTCTCCCTGGGCTGCGGCACGGGCGTGGTCCCCCGCCTCGTACTGGAACACAGCGCGGTGCGCGAGCGGTTGGCGGAGATTCCCGCCGAGCCGGGGCCCGAGCGGTTCCCGATCGGCCTGTGCGTGCGGCGGGCCGATCTGCGGCGGCCGCTGGTGGCGGCGCTGTGGAGCCTGACGGCGCCGGAGGGAGCGGAAGCGGGGGACGCGAAGGGCGTTGTCAGTGCCGGCTGACGGGACGTGGGGGTGCGGCTGACGCGCCGGCTTTCGAAGATCTACTGTTGGACAGTCGAGCTGATGGGAAACGTATGCGAGTCGTCGTGATCGGCGGGAGTGGGCACATCGGCACCTTCCTCGTGCCCCGGTTGGTGCGAGCCGGCCATGAAGTGATCAACATCAGCCGCGGCAGCCGCAGCGCTTACGTCGACGCCCCCGAATGGGAGCAGGTGCGTCAGGTCGTGGCCGACCGGGAGCAGGAGGACAGTGCCGGCACCTTCGGCGACCGGGTGGCCGGACTGGCCCCGGACGTCGTCGTCGACCTGGTCTGTTTCACGCTGGAGGCGGCGACCGCGCTGGTCGAGCGGCTGCGCGGCGAGGTCGGGCACCTGCTGCACTGCGGCACCGTGTGGCGCCACGGCCCGAGCCACAAGCTGCCGATCTCCGAGAGCACGGGCACCCCGCCCGTCGGGGAGTACGGCGTCCAGAAGGACCGGATCGCCCGGATGCTGAAGGAGGAGACCGCCTTCGGAGGGCTGGTGACCACGTCCCTGCACCCCGGGCACATCGTCGGTCCCGGCTGGCATCCGATCGGCCCGTTGGGAAACCTCGACCCCGCCGTCTGGTCCACGCTGTCCGCCGGGAAGCCGCTGCGTATCCCCGGCAGCGGGGTCGAGTCGATGCACCATGTGCACGCCGACGATGTCGCCCAGGGCTTCGAGCGGGCGATCGAGCGCCGGGACGCGGCGGCCGGCGAGGACTTCAACATCGTCGCCCCCACCGCGCTGAACGTCCGCGGCTACGCCCACATCGCGGCCGGCTGGTTCGGGCAGACCGCGTCTCTGGAACCGGTGTCCTGGGACCGGTTCCGTGAGACCACGGCCCCGGAGCACGCCGAGGCGAGCTGGGAGCATCTGCATCGCAGCCAGTGCTTCAGCATCGAGAAGGCCAGGACCGTCCTCGGCTACGCGCCCCGCTACGAGCCCGAGGCCGCCGTGCTCGAATCCGTGCGCCGGCTGATCGAGCACGGCGAGCTGGAGGTGGCCCGCCCGCCCGCCCCGTGACGCCCCGTGCCCCGTGACGCCCCGTGCCCCGTGACGCCCCGTGCCCCGTGACGCCCTGTGCCCTGCGATGGCCGTGCCCTGTGATTCTCTGTGACCCCCCTCAGGCCGCGAGCTGGACGGGCACCGCACTCGCCCCGGGGCGCCGCACGGGGCGGCTGCTCCGGGTGGCGAACACGTACAGGCGCAGGACGACGAACCGGCCCGCGCCGGCGAGACCCGAGGCACCGAGGTAGACCAGCTGCTCGGTCGCCGTGCCGGCGGCGGGCTGCACCAGGTGCAGCACCCCCACGGCACAGCTGGTGACCAGGTACGCGGCGGTGGCCGAGCCCGCGCACTGCCAGTGCTCGCGCCATCCCGCGCCCCGGCCCTTGCGGAAGGTGTACCGGGCGTGGAGTTCGGTGCAGAGGGCGGTGGAGGCGACGGTGACGATCGCGTTGGCGAGTGCCCAGGGCACGAACACGGCCAGCAGCGACACCGCGAAGCCGGCGAGGATCCCTACCCCGCCTCCAAAGATCACGAACCGTATGAAGGCCATGCGGCCCACCCCCCGTCTCCCTCACATCCGTCGCTTTCCAATGATGGAAAGCTACGTTGCATTCAAGGATCGGGCAACTGATTTATTGCACAGATTAGCCATGATGGCAGTTCATGGGCCTAATATCGTTGCAACGAGTGCACACCTAACGCAACGACAGCCATACACCATCGTTGCAATGAACTGTGGCTGAACGCTAGGCCCGACCGGCGTCCAGGCGGTCCACCCGGGCCACGTTCTCCCGGTCCTCGGTGTCCTCGCTCGGCGTGGCGGCGAACCAGGCGTCGAGGATCTCCTTCAACAGGGGCTCGGAGGTGAGGCGGAGGCTGAGGGCCAGGACATTGGCGTCGTTCCAGCGGCGGGCGCCGTCCGCGGTGTACGCGTCGGCGCACAGGGCGGCCCGTACGCCGGGCACCTTGTTCGCGGCGATGGAGGCGCCGGTGCCGGTCCAGCAGCACACGACCGCCTGGTCGGCCGTCCCCGCGGCCACCTCTCGGGCCGCGGCCTCGGAGCAGACCGCCCACTGCGGGTCGGCGCCGGGGCTCAGTGCACCGTGCGGAACCACCTCGTGGCCACGAGCGCGCAGTTCGTCAATGAGGGCGCGCGCCACAGGTTCGTCCATGTCCGAGGAGACGGAGATCCGCATGTCACGAGCCTACTCGGCGGCTCGTCCACCGGACCACGGGTTCCAGGTAGACCACGTGCGGGCCCTCCAGGCCGGGCAGTTCGGCCGGGGAGCCCACGAAGGCGATCCGGTCGAACTCCGGGTCGCGTCCCTGTGCCCTCTCGGCGGCCGCGAGGTTGTCGAAACAGTCCCGGAGCCCGGACACGGGCAGGGGTGGCGCCAGGTAGTGGACACCGACCTGGCCGTCGTCGCCGTAGGTGATCAGACAGCGGGTGAGCGCGGCGGCCGGGGTGTCGGCGCCCGTCTCCTCGGCCAGCTCCACGGCGGCATGGCGGCGCAGGGCGCGCTCGTCCAGGGGCTCGTCGCCCGTGGGGGGTTCGACCGATCCGCCGGGGAACTGCCAGCGGCCGGGCGCGGCGGTGGAGCGGGACATCCGGCCGACCAAGCACGCGTCCGTCGTCCGTCGGCTGGATCACGCTCACGAAGAGGGACCGCAGGGCGGTGGCGCCCGGGACGCGGCGCAGGGCGAAGTAGCGGTAGCGTGGTGCGGGACCAGGAGACGAGCAGGGCGTCACCGTCGTCCCGCGACAGGCCCGCGCAGAGCACGACCGGGCCGTCGAAGAGCGCCGGGTTGGCGAGGACGGCCTCGTCCCACTCACGGTTCATGGCCGCCCTCGACTCGGCGGGGAGCGCCGGTGGTGCCACCTCGACCAGACGGAGCTCTCCGGCCTCCAGCAGTTCAGTCACGGGTCAGGGTCCCGAGCGGGTCGTCCAGTACCGGTTGCCAGGCCAACTCGGCCGCTCCGACAAGGCTGTTGTGGGCGAGGGTGCAGCTCAGGATGGGGACACCGCCGCTCTGTCCCCACAGGCTGCGGTCGGCGACGACAGCGCGCAGCCGCGCGGGGTCGGTGTCCAGGAGGGTGCTGTGGAGGCCGCCGAGGATGACGCGGTCCGGGTTGAGGATGTTCACCAGTCCCGCGAGGCCGAGTCCGAGGCGGTCGATGAGCGCCTCGGCGGCCGTACGGACGGTGGGGTCGTCGTAGTGGTCGCGGATCAGGTCGTTGGCCTGCTGGAGCAGGGACGGTTCGGGGCCGGGGTCGCGTCCCGCGGCCGTGAGCAGGGCCAGCGGATCGGCCTCGACGTCCAGGCAGCCGCGGCTGCCGCAGTAGCAGGGGCGGCCCTCGGGGTTCACGGTGAGGTGGCCGACCTCCAGGGCCAGGCCCGAACTGCCCGTGTGCAGGCGGCCGTCGAGCACCAGCGCACCGCCCACGCCCCGGTGTCCGGTCGCCACGCACAGCAGGTCGCGGGCGCCGCGGCCGGCGCCGTGCCGGTGTTCGGCGAGGGCGGCGAGGTTGACGTCGTTGCCCGCGAAGGCCGGTCCGCTGATGCCGGCGGCACGCACGCACTCGTGGAAGATGCGACGGACGGGCGCGCCCGCGGGCCACGCCAGGTGCAGGGGGTTGAGGGCGAGCCCCTCGGGTTCGGCGACCGCGGACGGCACGGCGAGTCCCGCGCCGACGCAACGCCTGCCGGTCGTGCGCAGCAGGTCGGCGCCCGCCTCCACGACGGAGCCGAGGACCTTCGCCGGGTCGGCGTCGACGGTCTCGCAGCCGGGCGCGGTGGCGACGATACGGCCGCCCAGGCCGACCAGCGCGGCCCGGAAGCCGTCGGCGTGGACCTGCGCGGCCAGCACGACCGGGCCGTCCTCGGCGACCGCGAGCCGGTGCGAGGGCCTGCCCTGGGAGCCGGCGGCCGCGGTGGGCCGGGCGTCGACGCGGATCAGCCCGAGCGCCTCCAGCTCGGCGGCGACCGCGCCGGCCGTCGCCCGGGTCACCCCGAGTTCGGCGGTGAGCACGGCCCGGGTGGGCGCGCGTCCGGTGTGCACGAGCTCCAGCGCGGGCCCGAGCGCACCGCGCCCCCGGTCCAGCCGCGCCCTCGAGGTGGTCCCTTCCCCCGCCGGCCGGGGGTCCGCCTTGCCGCTCATGAGGGCGAGTCTCCCATGATCCGTATCCGACACGGCCTACAGGCCGCTGACCCGCAGCGTGATGTTGAGCCGCCCGGTCAGCCCCAACTCGGGCGGCGCGGTGCCCGGATGCACGCGCGGCACCCCGTGGTACGCGAGCCGCGCCGGGCCGCCGAACACGAACAGGTCGCCGCTGCGCAGTTCGACGTCCGTGTAGGGCCTGGTCCGGGTCTCGGTGTTGCCGAAGCGGAAGACACAGGTGTCGCCGAGGCTCAGGGACACCACCGGGGCGTCCGCCTTCTCGTCGCTGTCGCGGTGCATGCCCATGCGGGCGTCGCCGTCGTAGAAGTTGATCAGCGCGATGTCGTATCCGGACACGTCGAGGTCCAGCGCGTCCCGGACGGCTTCCCGGCCCAGCTCGCCCAGCCAGTGCGGGAAGGGCTTCACCGGTGCCCCGTCGCCGTCGACGACCGTGCGGGCGTAGCCGTACGGGTACCAGTGCCGGCCCAGGCACACCTGCCGCGCTGTCATCGTGCCGCCGCCCGGGGTGCGGACCGTGCGCAGTCCGGCGGGCGGGCGCGCCCACGCGCGGCAGGCCTCCAGCAGCTCGCGCTGCCGGGCGGGCGCCAGCCAGTCCGGGACGTGCACCGCGCCCGGCGCGACCTCGGTGCGCGCCCGGGGGAACAGCTCGGCATCCATGGGTTCCATCCTGCCCGAGCGGGCCTGAACTGCGGCTCCGCTAGCCTGGAGGCACGATGGACGACCGTATGACGAGCCCCTGGGGCGAGCTCACGCTCACCCGCTTTCCCGAAGACCCGCGTGACCGGCTGCGTGCCTGGGACGCCTCCGACGAGTATCTGCTGAGGCATCTCGCCGCGGAGCAGGTGGCGCTGTCCGGCACGGTCGTGGTGCTCGGGGACCGGTGGGGCGCGCTGGTCACCGCACTGGCGGCGCACCGGCCGGTGCAGATCACCGACTCCTTCCTCAGTCAGGAGGCGACCCGGGCGAACCTCGCGCGCGCCGGTGTCGAGCCGGGCACCGTGCGCCTGCTCACCACGCAGGACCCGCCGCCCGGCCGGATCGACGTCCTGCTGGTGCGGGTGCCGAAGAGCCTGGCCCTGCTGGAGGACCAGCTGCTGCGCCTCGCGCCCGCGGTCCACGAGGGCACGGTCGTGGTCGGTACCGGCATGGTGAAGGAGATCCACACCTCGACGCTCCAGCTGTTCGAGCGGAACCTCGGGCCGACCCGGACCTCGCTCGCCGAGAAGAAGGCCCGGCTCATCTTCTGCACCCCGGAGCCGTCGCTGGAACGACCCGCCAACCCCTGGCCGTACGGCTACTCGCTCCCGGACGGCATCGGGGCCGTCTCCGGGCGTCCCGTCGTCAACCACGCGGGCGTCTTCTGCGCCGACCGCCTGGACATCGGCACCCGCTTCTTCCTCCAGCATCTCCCGGCCGACCGGGGCGCTCGGCGGATCGTGGACCTGGGCTGCGGCAACGGAGTGGTCGGTACGGCGGTGGCGCTGGCCGATCCCGAGGCTGAGGTGCTCTTCGTCGACGAGTCGTTCCAGGCCGTGGCCTCGGCGGAGGGGACGTACAAGGCGAACGGCGCACCGGGACACGCCGAGTTCCGCGTCGGGGACGGTCTGGCCGGGGTTCCAGACGGCAGCGTCGACGTCGTGCTCAACAACCCGCCGTTCCACTCCCACCAGGCGACGACCGACGCGACGGCCTGGCGGATGTTCACCGGGGCGCGCAGGGCGCTGCGGCCCGGCGGCGAGCTGTGGGTCGTCGGGAACCGGCACCTCGGGTACCACGTGAAGCTGCGCAAGCTGTTCGGAAACAGCCAACTGGTGGCCAGTGACCCGAAGTTCGTGGTGCTGAAGGCGGTAAAACGGTCGGGTGACTGATTCCTCGACGCGGGACTTCTACGACTCGCTGGCTCCCGACTACCACCGGATCTTCGCCGACTGGGACGCGAGCATGGCGCGGCAGGCCGCGGCGCTGGGCGCGCTGGTGGGGCCCGGCCCCCACCGGGTCCTGGACTGCTCGTGCGGGATCGGGACCCAGGCGATCGGGCTGGCGCTGGCCGGGCACCGGGTCGTCGGCAGCGATCTGAGCCCCGTCGCCGCCGCCCGGGCCGCCGCGGAGGCATCGGCCCGCGGTGCGCTGGTTCCGACGGCGGCCGCGGACATGCGGCAACTGCCTTTCGCCTCCGCCGTCTTCGACGTGGTCGTGTGCGCCGACAACTCCCTGGCGCATCTGCTGACCGCCCCGGACGTGGCGGCCTCACTGGCGGGCATGCGGCGGGTGCTGCGGGACGGCGGGCTGCTGCTGCTCACCCTGCGGGACTACGACGCGATCCGCCGGACCAGGCCCGACGCGACGCCCGCCCAGGTCTCCGAGGGCCCCGACGGCCGGGTGATCACCTTCCAGCTGTGGCACTGGCACGAGGACGGGGAGCGCTACGACCAGGAGTACTTCCAGCTCGTGCCCGCCGACGAGGGCTGGGCGGTGCGGGTCCGCCGTACGACCTCCTGGGCCCTGACCCGTGCGCGGCTGACGGAGTTCGTGACCGGGGCCGGTTTCGTGGACGTCCGGTGGCACGACCCCGCGTCCAGCGGCTTCTACCAGCCCGTGCTCACCGCCCGAGCATCCGGATGATCCGCCGGGCGGCCTCGGCCATGGCGTCCCGGCCGACACTCAGGTACGTGCGCGAGTCCACCGCCTCGGGGTGAGCCGCCAGGAACTCCCGGATGGCGCCGGTCATGGCGACGTTGAGGGCGGTGCCGACGTTGACCTTGGCGATGCCGCCCGCGACGGCCGCGGTGAGTTCGTCGTCGCGGACCCCCGAGGAGCCGTGCAGGACGAGGGGGACGTCCAGGGTGGTGGCGAGGCGTTTGAGGAGGTCGTGGTCGAGGGTGGCGGTGCGTTCGGTCATCGCGTGGGCGCTGCCGACGGCCACCGCGAGGGCGTCCACTCCGGAGTCGGCGACGAAGGCCCGGGCCTCAGCGGGGTCGGTACGGGCGCCGGGGGCGTGGGCGTCCAGCGGCGGCTGTCCGTGCTTGCCGCCCACCTCTCCCAACTCCGCCTCGATCCAGAGGCCTTGGGAGTGCGCCCAGTCGGCGGCGGCCCGTGTCGCGGCGAGGTTGTCGGCGTAGGGCAGCCGGGCCGCGTCGTACATCACCGAGCTGAATCCGGCGTCGGCCGCCTGCCGGAGCAGCTTGTCGCCCTGGACGTGGTCGAGGTGCAACGCGACGGGTACGGCGGCGCGTTCGGCCGCGGTGACGGCGGCGCGGGCCAGCGGGAGGAGACGGCCGTGACGGAACTTGACGGCGTTCTCGCTGACTTGGAGGACGACCGGCGCCTCCAGGGACTCGGCGCCGGTGATGACGGCCTCGACGTGTTCCAGGGTGATGATGTTGAAGGCGGCGACGGCGGAGCGGCTGGTGGCGGCCCGGGTGACGAGCTCGCCGGTGGTGACCAGGGGCACGACGACTCCTAGGGGCGGGCGAGGATCACCGAGCGGGTGAGGTGGCGGGGCCGGTCGGGGTCGAGGCCGCGGGCCGCGGCGACGGCGACCGCGAGGCGCTGGACGCGGACGAGTTCGGCGAGCGGGTCGAGGGTGCCCGGCACCCACAGTCCGCCTGTTTCCCGCACCTGCGCCGCCAGGCCCTCGGGAGCCTCGCCGAGCATCCAGGTGGCGGTGCCCGTCGTGGTGATGCTGATGGGGCCGTGCCGGTACTCCATCGCCGGGTAGGCCTCGGTCCAGGCGAGAGCGGCCTCGCGCATCTTCAGTCCGGCCTCGTGGGCGAGCCCGACCGTCCAGCCGCTGCCGAGGAAGGTGAACTGCGTGCACCCGACGAGCCCTTCGAGCAGGGGAGTTGACAGCGCGGTGCGGGCGTCGGCGACCGCCGCGTCGGTGTGCAGGCCGAGGTGGGCGCGGAGCAGGGTGAGGGCGGTGGTCGCGAACCTCGTCTGGACGACGGAGCGTTCGTCGGCGAAGTCGAGGACGACGACCTCGTCGGCGGCGGCCATGACGGGCGTGGCGGGGTCGGCCGTGAGCGCGGTCGTGCGCGTACGGCCTTTCAACTGGCCGAGCAGGTCCAGGACTTCGGTGGTCGTACCGGAGCGGGTGAGGGCGACGACACGGTCGTACGAGCGGCCGGCCGGGAACTCCGACGCGGCGAACGCGTCGGTCTCGCCCTGCCCCGCGCTCTCCCTGAGCACCGCGGCCGCCTGCGCCATGAAGTACGACGTGCCGCACCCGACGATCGCGACCCGCTCCCCCGGCGCCGGAAGCGCCCCCGAGTGCCGACCGGCCTCCGCCGCCGCCCGCGCCCAGCACTCCGGCTGGCTGGTCAGCTCGTCCTCGACATGCGTCATGCCGCCACCCTTCCCCTGATTGCTTGTTTCTGCAAGATATAGCTCTCTTTCGAGCACAATCAAGCATTCGAGCGCAGGAGGGGTGCGCTAAGGTCGCCGGGAGGTCGAGGGACGGAGGGTCGGATGTCGCGGGACGCCCGCTGGAAGACGCTGCTTGAGCTGCTCGTGGAGCGGGGACGGCTGGACGTCGAGGAGGCGGCCGCGGAGCTGGCCGTCTCGGCCGCGACGATCCGCCGTGACTTCGACCAGCTGGCCGAGCAGCAGATGCTGGTGCGCACCCGGGGCGGGGCGGTCGTGCACGGCGTGTCGTACGAGCTGCCGCTGCGCTACAAGACGGCCCGCCACGCCTCCGAGAAGCAGCGCATCGCGAAGGCGGTCGGGGAGCTGATCGCGCCCGGCGAGGCCGTGGGGCTGACCGGCGGCACGACCACCACCGAGGTGGCGCGGGCGCTGGCCGTCCGCGGGGACCTCTCCAGCGGTTCCCCTGCGCTGACGATCGTCACCAACGCGCTCAACATCGCCAATGAGCTGGCCGTGCGTCCGCAGTTCAAGATCGTGCTGACCGGCGGGGTCGCACGCCCGCAGTCGTACGAGCTCGTCGGGCCGCTCGCGGACGGGGTGCTGGGGCAGATCACCCTCGACGTGGCGGTCCTCGGCGTCGTCGCCCTCGACGTGACGCACGGCGCCGCCGCCCACGACGAGGCGGAGGCCGCGATCAACCGGCTGCTGTGCGAGCGCGCCGAGCGGGTCGTGGTGGCCGCCGACTCCAGCAAGCTGGGGCAGCGGGCGTTCGCCCGGATCTGCGCCGCCGAGAAGATCGACACGCTGGTCACGGACTCGGCGGCGGCACCGGAGACGGTGGGGCGGTTCGAGGAAACGGGGGTGCGGGTCATCACGGCGTGACGAAGGGGGGGCCTCGCGGAGTCACGGCCGTTCCGCTGACACCCGTGGCCGATCCTGCTTAGGCTGATCGGCAGGAGGCTGCCATGAGCGGATCACCTGGGGACTGCACGGGCTACCTGCCGATCGCCGAGCACGGCCTGATCGGCGACCTGCGCAGTGTGGCGCTGGTCGGGACCGACGGCACCATCGACTGGTACTGCTGCCCCTCCTTCGACGCGCCGAGCGTCTTCGCGTCGATCCTGGACGCGGAGCGCGGGGGCCGCTTCGAGCTGGCGGCAGCCGTGCCCGCCAGGACCAAGCAGTTCTACTTCCCCGACACCAATGTGCTGATCACCCGTTTCTACACCGAGGACGGCGTCGGTGAGGTCCAGGACTTCATGCCGGTCGACGGGGACACCGTGGAGACCGAGCGGCACCGGCTGATCCGGCGGGTGCTGTGCGTGCGGGGCTCCATCCCGTTCCGCACGCGCGTGGCGCCGCGTTTCGACTACGGCTCCCAGCCGCACACCCTGCGCATGGTCGGGGACGTCGCCGTGTTCGAGTCCCCGAAGCTGTCGCTCGGGCTGACCGCGACGGTGCCGCTGGAGACCGAAGGCCCGGACGTACGGGCCGACTTCAAGCTCGCCGAGGGCGAGTCGGCGGTGTTCGCGCTGGACCAGGTCGGCGGTGAGGTGACCCCGCGCCGGTGCGCGCGCACCGAGGCCGAGGAGCAGTTCAACAGCACGGTCGCCTACTGGCGGCACTGGCTGTCCTCCTCCAAGTACCGTGGCCGCTGGCGGGAGATGGTGCACCGCTCCGCCCTCACCCTGAAGCTGCTCACCTACGCGCCCACCGGCGCGATCGTGGCCGCGCCGACCACCAGCCTGCCCGAGCAGCTCGGCGGCGAGCGCAACTGGGACTACCGGTACGTGTGGGTGCGGGACGCCGCGTTCTGTGTGTACGCCCTGCTGCGGCTCGGATTCACCAGCGAGGCCGAGCAGTTCATGGACTTCCTCATCCGGCACGTCAGTCCGGAGGGCCACGGTCCCTCAGGGCCCCTTCAGATCATGTACGGCATCGACGGCCGCACCGATCTGACGGAGCGTGAACTCGTCCATCTGGAAGGGCATCGGGGCTCGGCGCCGGTCCGGGTCGGGAACGCCGCCGCGGACCAGCTCCAACTCGACATCTACGGCGCCCTGATCGACTCGATCTACCTCTACGACAAGTGGGCCAAGCCGATCTCCAGCGGCCAGTGGGACGACGTGTGCACGCTGGTGGACTGGGTGTGCGCGCACTGCGACCAGCCGGACGAGGGGATCTGGGAGACCCGCGGCGGCCGCAAGAACTTCCTGTACTCGCGGCTGATGTGCTGGGTCGCGATCGAGCGGGCGATCCGGATGGCCAACCGGCGCGGACTGCCGGCCGACCTGAACCGCTGGCGGGAGTGCCGCGACACCATCTACCGGCGGATCATGAAAAACGGCTGGTCCGAGACCCGGCAGGCGTTCGTCCAGCACGAGGACGGCGATGTGCTCGACGCGGCCGTCCTGATGATGCCGCTGACCAAGTTCATCGCGCCGACCGACCCCAAGTGGCTCTCCACCCTGGACGCGCTGACCGAGGAGCTGGTGTCGGACTCGCTCGTCTACCGCTACGACCCGATGGCGAGCCCCGACGGACTGCGCGGCGACGAGGGCACGTTCTCGATCTGCTCGTTCTGGTACGTCGAGGCCATGGTGCACGCCGGGCGGATCGACGAGGCCCGGCTGGCCTTCGAGAAGATGCTCACCTACGCCAACCATCTGGGCCTGTACGCCGAGGAGATCAGCAACACGGGCGAGCAGCAGGGCAACTTCCCGCAGGCGTTCACGCATCTCGCCCTGATCAGCGCGGCCTTCAACCTGGACCGGGCGCTGGGCTGAGCACCGGGCCGGAAGCTGAGCACCCGGCCGGAATAGGCGTGGCGCCGTCCCCTGTTGCCGTCAGCATGACGACGAACGCGCCGCGCCCCGAGGTCCTGCGATACACCGCCTTCTCCAACAGCCCGAAGGGCGGAAACCCCGCGGGGGTCGTCCTAGACGCCACCGGCATGGACGACGAGGGCATGCTGGCCGTCGCGGCAGAACTCGGTTACTCGGAGTCCGCGTTCCTGACCGCGCCGCCGGAGGGGCTCGAGGGACCGGAGGGACGGGTGTTCACCATCCGGTACTTCAGCCCGAAGGCCGAGGTGCCGTTCTGCGGCCACGCGACCGTCGCCGCCGCGGTCGCCCTCGCCGAGCGGATCGGGCCCGGGGAGCTGGTGTTCGCGACGCCCGCCGGGACCGTGCCGGTGGCGGTGGCCGAGGAGGACGGGACGGTCCGGGCGACGCTCACCAGTGTCGAACCGCACGTCGAGGAGGTCGCCGATGCCGACCTCGCCGAGGCACTGGACGCGCTCGACTGGTCGGCCACCGATCTCGACCCGGCGTTCCCGCCCCGGATCGCGTTCGCCGGCGCCCGTCATCTCGTACTGGCGGCGGCGACTCGGGCTCGGCTCGCTGAGCTGGCGTACGACTTCGCCCGCCTGGAAGCCCTGATGCACCGGCTGGACCTGACCACGGTCCAGCTGGTGTGGCGGGAGTCGGCCGACGTCTTCCACGTCCGGGACCCGTTCCCCGTCGGCGGTGTCGTCGAGGACCCGGCGACGGGCGCCGCGGCCGCCGCGTTCGGCGCCTACGCCCGTGAGCTGGGCCTGACCCCCGAGGACTCCGTCCTCACGTTGCACCAGGGCGAGGACCTGGGCCGCCCCGGCGAACTCACGGTGACCCTGCACGCGGGCGACCGGCGGGTTCGGGTGAGCGGGGCGGGGGCACGCATCGGCTGAGGTCGGCGGCCGTACGCGCGACCGAGGGCCGTGCTCGCCGGGGGTCTCGTGAGGCGCCATCGCCGAGGTCGCCTCAGTCGGCGCGGGGGCAGGCTTGGGCTGAGGTCGGCGGCCGCGCGCCACCGGGGTTTGCCGCGCTCGCCGGGGGACCCGTGGGGCGCCTCCGCCCATGTCACCTCAGCCGGCGCGGGGCCCGCATAGGCTGAGGTCAGCGGTCGCGCTCGCGGTCCATCGCCGGGCCCGCGGCCACTGTCCATCGCCGGGCCCGCCCGTCCCTCGCCGTGCCCGCTGTCCCTCACCGTGCCCACCGTCAGTGGCCGTGCGCGTCGGAGGACTCGTGGGGAGTCTCTTCGGCGGTCCCGCCTGCCCCGCCTCCGGCCCTGACCGTGAACGCGGCCGTGTGTACCTTGCCCTCGTGCTTGAAGTCCAGGAAGAGCCGGTAGGTGCCGGCGCTGGGCGCCGTGGCTGTGAAGGTGACGGTCGGGCCGGGCCGGGTCGTGCCGTCGCCGGGCTCGCCGTTCGGGTGGACGTGCAGGTAGGCGAGGTCGCCGGAGCGCAGGGCGACCAGATGGCCGTAGGCGCCGAGGTAGGGCTGGAGGTCGGTGACGGGCCTGCCGTCGCGGGAGACCGTCAGTTTCAGTGCGCGGGCCGTGCCGGGGCGCAGCGCTCCGCCGAGCTTCACCTCGTAGCCGTCGGTCTCGGCGGTGGTGCTCGGCGCGGGGACGGGCTGCGGGTCGTAGGCGCCGGAGACCGCCAGGTCGGCGCCCAGCGTGAGGTTCTCGGCGCCCTTCTTCTCGGGGGTGAAGTCGGCGAAGACCCGGTAGCCGCCCGCGCGGGGCAGTGCCACGGGGATGCTCCAGGTGCCGTCGGCGGCCCGGGTGGGGTGCAGATGACGGTAGGTGTTCAGGTCGCGTGAGGCGACGATGAGGTGGAGCTCCTTGTCGTGCTCCGTACGGAAGGCGGTGACCGCGCGGCCGTCGCCGCCCCGGATCGTGAAGCGGAGGTCCGTGGTGCGTCCGGCCGCCAGGCGAGGGGTTCCGAGGTCGAGGGTGTAGCCGCCCTCGGAGATCTGCAGCCCGCCGGCCGGGGGCGATTCCTGCCCGGAGTCCCCGGCGTGCCCCGAGTGCCCGGCGCCCCCCGAATCCGGTGCGCGCTCCGGGTCGCCGTCACCCGGGTGTGCGTCATGACGGACGGGTGCCGCGTCGTCCACGACGGGGCCGATGCCCTGGCCCACGCCGTAGGCGGTACCGAAGGTCGCGGCCAGCGCGGCGGCGTATGCGGTGATCCTCAGTCCAGCGTGCATGGTCGGCTCCTCCGGCTCGATCTGGCTTCCCGATGCACCTCACGATACCCCTGGGGGGTATCAAGTCAACCGGTCGCCGCGACTTGCCCCGGATACCCACCCGGGGTATACAGGAGACGCAACCAAGCATACCCCTGCCCGGTATCCACGAGGAGCAGTGATGACCACCACCACCGCAGTCGCCGCGACCGAACTCGCCATCGGCGGCATGACCTGTGCCTCGTGCGCGGCCCGTATCGAGAAGAAGCTCAACCGGATGGACGGGGTCACCGCCACCGTCAACTACGCCACCGAGAAGGCCAAGGTCACCTACGAGGGCGGGGTCTCGGTCCAGGACCTCATCGCGACCGTCGAGAAGACCGGGTACACGGCCCGCGAACCGGCACCGCCGGAGCCCGACGCCCCCGACGAGGAGGAGCCCGACGAGCTGCGGTCCCTGCGCGAGCGGCTGGTCACCGCCGTAGTCCTCGCCGTCCCGGTCGTCGCGATGGCGATGATCCCGGCCCTTCAGTTCGAGTACTGGCAGTGGCTGTCGCTGACCCTCGCCGCGCCCGTGGTGACGTACGCCGGATGGCCCTTCCACAAGGCCGCGTTCACCAACGCCCGGCATGGCGCGGCCACCATGGACACCCTGATCTCGGTCGGTACGACGGCCGCCTTCGGATGGTCGCTGTGGGCCCTGTTCCTCGGCACCGCGGGCGCCCCGGGCATGAAGCACCCCTTCGAGCTGACGATCGCCCGCGGCGACGGCACCGGGAACCTCTATCTGGAGGCCGCGGCCGGCGTCACCGCGTTCATCCTGGCCGGTCGGTACTTCGAGGCCCGCTCCAAGCGCAGGGCGGGAGCCGCGCTCAAGGCACTGCTGGAGCTGGGCGCCAAGGACGTCACCGTGCTGCGCGCGGACGGGCACGAACAGACCGTGCCAGTGGCGGAGTTGAAGGTGGGTGACCGCTTCGTCGTCCGTCCCGGGGAGAAGATCGCCACTGACGGGACCGTCGTCGAGGGCGGCTCCTCCGCCGTCGACGCCTCGATGCTCACCGGGGAGTCCGTGCCGGTCGAGGTCGTCCCGGGCGACTCCGTCACCGGCGCCACCCTGAACGCGGGCGGCCGGCTCGTCGTCGAGGCGACCCGGGTCGGCTCCGACACCCAACTCGCCAGGATGGCCCGGCTGGTGGAGGACGCGCAGAACGGTAAGGCTGCCGCCCAGCGGCTCGCTGACCGGATCTCCGCGGTGTTCGTGCCGGTCGTCATCGCGCTCGCGCTCGGCACCCTGGGCTTCTGGCTCGGCAACGGCGCCGGTACGGCCGCCGCGTTCACCGCCGCGGTCGCCGTACTGATCATCGCCTGCCCCTGCGCCCTGGGCCTCGCCACCCCGACCGCGCTGCTGGTCGGCACGGGCCGAGGCGCCCAACTGGGCATCCTCATCAAGGGACCCGAGGTCCTGGAGTCCACGCGGCGCGTCGACACCGTCGTCCTGGACAAGACCGGCACCGTCACCACCGGCCGGATGACCCTGCTGGCCGTCCACACCGCACCCGGCACCGACGAGACCGAAGTCCTGCGGCTGGCGGGCGCGTTGGAGCACGCCTCGGAGCACCCGGTCGCCCGCGCGGTCGCCGACGCGGCGCTGGAGAAGCTGGGCGTGCTGCCGGTGCCCGAGGACTTCGCCAACGTGCCGGGGCTCGGTGTGCAGGGCGTCGTCGAGGGACACGCCGTGCTGGTCGGACGTGAGCGGTTGCTCGCGGAGTGGGCGATCGCGCTGCCCGAGGAGCTCCGGCGCGTGAAGGACGCGGCGGAGTCGGACGGCCGTACGGTGATCGCGGTCGCCTGGGACGGCGAGGCGCGGGCCGTCCTCGAGGTGGCCGACGCGGTCAAGGACACGAGCCGCGAGGCGATCGCCCGGCTGCGGGCGCTGGGTCTCACCCCGGTCCTGCTCACCGGTGACAACCGGGCCGTGGCCGAGTCCGTGGCCCGCGAGGTCGGTATCGACCCCGGCCAGGTGATCGCCGAGGTGCTGCCTCAGGAGAAGGTCGACGTCGTCAAGCGGCTTCAGGAGCAGGGTCGTTCGGTCGCGATGGTGGGTGACGGGGTCAATGACGCGGCCGCACTGGCGCAGGCCGATCTGGGCCTCGCCATGGGCACCGGCACGGACGCGGCGATCGAGGCGGGCGACCTCACCCTCGTGCGCGGCGACCTGCGGGCTGCGGCGGACGCGATCCGGCTCGCCCGGCGGACCCTCGGGACCATTCGGTCCAACCTGTTCTGGGCGTTCGCGTACAACGTGGCCGCGATTCCGCTGGCCGCGGCGGGGCTGCTGAATCCGATGCTGGCCGGGGCCGCGATGGCGTTCTCGTCGGTCTTCGTGGTGGGGAACTCGTTGCGGCTGCGGTCCTTCCATGCCGTGGGCCGGGAAGCTCGGTAGGTGCTGTGTCGCGGGCGGCTGCGGGTGGTTCGTGGCTCGTCGCGCCCACGCGGCGAAGCCGCAGATGAATACAGCCCCGCGCCCCTGGACGAGCCTCCGGCTCGCTCAGGGGCGCGGCCGAAACCTCACTCGAATGCGGTGCCCTGTCGGACATGGACGGCGGTGAGCGCCAGTGCCAGCGGTCCCGGCACCAGGAACGCCAGCGGGACCAGCATCCAGGCGCACAGGGCCGCCGTGGCCACCGCGAGCAGCACCAGGGCGTTTCCGCCGAGGTCCCGTACGGCGTCCCGGGCGGCCTCGCGCACGGCGGCCGGCCAGTCGGTGAGTGACTCGGGGCGGGCGCAGGCGCGCAGGCCCACCACCAGGGCGGCGGCGCCGACGCCGGCTGCCACCACCGCGAACACCGGTGCTCCGGGCAGCCCCGCACCGGCCAGAGCGAGGTCCACCAGGAACAGCAGCACACCGGCCAGTGCCACGGCGCCCGCGGCGAGGTCGCCGGCCCGCAGCCGTCGTCGTAGGACCGCGAAGTACCGCCCCGCGGTGGCGGGTTGCCCCTCCCCCGCGCCCCGCAGGACCGCGCACGCGGTCGACACGGCGGCCGGGATCGTCACAACGGGCAGGCACACCAGGGCCGTTGCCAGGCCGACGCTCAGCGTGTCGGCGAGCAGCGTCATCCGGGGGCCGAAGACCTCTCCGGGTTCACGTGTGCGCATGTCGCTCATCCCTTGAGTCCCGAACTGGCCATGCCTTCCACCAGGAAGCGCTGGAAGGCGAGGAAGAACAGCACGATCGGCAGCAGCGCGATCACCGACATCGCGAACATCGGGCCGAACGCCGACTGGCTGGAGGCGTCCACGAACGACCTGAGGGCGAGCGTGAGCGTGAACTTGTCGGGGTCGAAGAGGTAGATGAGCTGGGTGAAGAAGTCGTTCCAGGTCCAGATGAAGGTGAAGATCGCCGTGGTGATCAGCGCGGGCCGGGTCAGCGGCAGCACGATCCGGAAGAAGCTGCGGAAGGGCCCGCAGCCGTCGATGCGGGCGGCCTCCTCCAGTTCACGGGGCAGGCCGCGCATGAACTGCACGATGAGGAAGACGAAGAACGCCTCCGTGGCCAGGAACTTGGGCAGGATGAGCGGCCAGTAGGTGTTCACCATGCCGAGCTGGTTGAAGATGATGTACTGCGGGATCAGGATCGCGTGGTGCGGCAGCATGATCGTGGCGATCATGAAGGCGAACATCGGACCGCGGAACCGGAACCGCAGCCGCGCGAACGCGTACGCGGCGAGCGAGCAGCTGATGACGTTGCCGAGGACCGCGCCGCCCGCGATCAGCAGGGAGTTGGACAGCAGCCGCCAGACGGAGACGTCGCCCACGCCCTCGAAGGCGGTCTCGTAGTTGGACCACTCCAGGTGGCTCGGCAGGAGGTCGAGACTGGCGATCACCTCGTCGGCGGGCTTGAGCGAGGTGGCCAGCAGCCAGGCCAGCGGGTACAGCATCACGAGCAGGGCGGCCAGACAGCCGAGGTGCAGAGCGACTCGGCTCCAGCGAACGGGCTTACGTCCCAGAGCAGTTGTGGTCATCGGTCCCCCTCGGACGCGTAGAAGACCCAGGAACGCGAGGTGCGGAACAGCACCGCCGTGACGACACCGATGACGAGGAGCAGCACCCAGGCCATGGCGGAGGCGTAACCCATGTGGGAGGCGACGAAGCCCCGGTCGTAGAGGTACATCGTGTACACGAGGGTGGAGTCGGCGGGGCCGCCCTTGCCGGCGCTCACCGCGAAGGCGGGTGTGAAGACCTGGAAGGCCTGGATGGTCTGGAGGACCAGGTTGAAGAAGAGCACCGGGGACAGCATGGGCACGGTGACCGACAGGAACTGCCGCCACCGGCCGGCCCCGTCCACGGCCGCCGCCTCGTACAGCTCGGCCGGGATCTGCTGGAGCCCGGCGAGGAAGATCACCATCGGCGCCCCGAACTGCCATACCGTCAGCAGTGCGACGGCCAGCAGCGCCCAGCCTGGCCTGTTGACCCAGCCGCCGGTGCCGAACAGGTTGTCCACCGTGCCGCCGTCGTTGAAGAGGGCCCGCCAGACCAGGGCGATGGACATGGAGGCGCCGAGCAGCGAGGGGGCGTAGAAGGCGGACCGGTAGAAGGCCTTGCCGCGTTTCATGGACTTCAGGGCGAGCGCGACGACCAGCGCGAGGGCGAGTTGGAGGGGCACGGCTATGACGACGTACGTCAGGGTCGTGACGACCGAGCGCCAGTACCGCGGGTCCTCCGTGAACATCTGCGTGTAGTTGCGCAGGCCGATCCAGTGCGGTGGGTCGAAGAGGTTGTAGTCGGTGAAGGACAGGTACAGCGAGACGGCCATCGGCAGCAGGGTGAGGACGGTCGCGCCGAGGACCCACGGGGACAGGAACACCCAGGCGGGGCCCTCGCGTTCACGCTTGGGGCGGCGCTCGGCGGGGGTGGCGGCGCGCTGCCGGGCCGTGGGGATCGCGGTGGTGGTGGTCATGACCTCAGCTCCGCCTTCGCCTCGGTGATGTAGTTCTCGGCCGCCTCGCGGGGCGACATGCGCTCGTAGGAGACCTGGTCGTAGTCGCGCTGGAAGGTGCTCTGCAGGGCGTTGTCGCCGGAGGGCGGGGCTTGCGGGGGATCCTTCAACTTGCCTTCCAGGGAGGCCTGGTAGTCGGCGACCGTCTTGTCGAAGTCCTTCAGGAGCGGTGCGGTCCTCTCGCGGATGGTCTCGTTGACGGGGATGCCGCGGGTGGCGCCGAGGATCCTCGCCGCGTCCTGGTCGTTGAGGAGGAAGTCGACGAGCCGGGCCGCCTCCTTCGCGTGGCCGGTGTGGGCGGAGACGCCGAGGAACATCGAGGGCTTGAAGTACTGGCCGGGAGTGCCGTCGGCGCCCGAGGGCATCGGCGCGAGGGCCGTGCCCGTGGGGATCAGGGCGAGGTAACCGCTCGACGGAGCGTCCCAGTTGAAGTCGGAGACCGCCTTTCCGCGGCCCAGCGGGGTGTTCTCGACGGAGCCGTCGAGCTGCGTGGTCTGTTCGGCCGGGGAGACGGCCCCCTCGCGCCTCAACTGGTCCGTGAAGGTCCACCACTTGGTCAGGTCGTCGGCGGTGAAGCCCAGCCCGCCGGCCTCGGTGTAGAGCGACTTGCCCTGGCCGCGCAACCAGACCTCGAAGGCGTCCTCGCTCTGACCGGGGTCGGTGGCGCCGGGCTTGCCGGCCTTCTTCGCCAACTCTCGGACCGTCGCCGCCCATTGGGACCAGGTCCAGCCCTGGCGGGGGAGCGGTACCCCCGACTCCTTCCAGGTCCTGACGTCGTGGACGACGGTCTCGGTGCCCCGGCCCTGCGGTATCGCGTACTGGGTGTCGTCCACGCGGCCGGTGGCGAGCAGTCCGGGGTCGATCTCGGAGGTGCGCAGTACGGACTTCTGCTTCGCCAGGTCCAACAGGACGCCACCGGAGGCGTATTGGTCGATCTGCCGGTAGTCGAGCTGCATCACGTCGGGTGCGTCGCCGCCGGTGGCCTGGACGGCGAGCTTCTGCTTGTACGCGTCGTAACCCGAGAACGACGTCCGCACCTGGATGTCCGGGTGCCGTTTCTCGAACAGTGCGACGGCCTGCTCGGTGCGTTCCGCGCGGTCGGGGTTGCCCCACCACGTGTAGCGCAGCACGACCTTGCCGCCGCCGACCGTTTCCCCGGATCCCCCGCAAGCGGCCGCCAGCGCGCAGAGCGCGAGTGCGACGGCCGAAGCGCAGAACCCCTTTGTCCTGTTTCCGGGCATGCCGAGGTCACCTCATCCCTTCCTCGGACTTTCTACGGCCCCCCTCGGAACTCCCCCCGGGACAACGGGTGTTACTCGCCGCGGTACGGCAGTGTCGTCCCCGGCAGGTTGTACTCGTCGCGTCTGCCGCACATGCCGAAGCCGCCGAGGCGGGTCGGGGCGGCCTCGTGAGCGGTCGCCTCCCCGAGGTACGACGGCTCACCGGAGGCGAGCGCGTCCAGCTGGGCGCCGGTGCGCTCGGCGGTGGCCAGTGCCCCCGTCTGCCACAGCTCGCGCCAGGTGGGCACCTTCTCCCGCACCAGGCGGGCGGCCGCGCGCTGGAACTCCAGGTACGGGGTGCTGTCGCCGGCGGCCAGGGACTCGCGCAGGACGAGATAGCCCTCGACGGCGAGGTCCCTGCGGCGCCGGGCCGCGTCGGCCGTCTCCGGCCCGGTCCCGGGCGGGAGTTGGGCCGCCGCGGCGTACCGCGCGGGGTCGGCGAGGACCTCCGGCGGGAAGGTGAAGACGGCGTCCCCGGCCTCGGGCAGGCCGCTGTTCTGCATCAGCACGGTGATGCGCAGATCGCCGCCCTGGACCATGCGGTGCACGGTGCCGGGCGTGAACCAGGCGATCGCCCCCGGCTCCAGGGGGATCTCCCGGTAGCCGTCGGGGCTCAGCGTCTGCACCGCGCCCCGGCCGCCCGTGACGACGTACGCCTCCGTGCACACCAGGTGCAGATGCGGGCTGCCGCCGCAGACGCCGTCGGCGGCCTCCCAGTCGTAGGCGCTGAGGTGCGACAGACCGACGGCACCGGGCAGCGGGTGGGGAAGCTCCGGCTTGGGCACGTCGGCGGGTCCGGTCACCACGACAGCCCCTCCAGGTGCTCACCGACCCGTTCGGCATCCCAGGCGCCGTCGGCCACGACCAGCCGGTAGCGGTACGCGAAGGACTCCCCCGGCGGCAGCTCGAACTCCTCGAAGAACGCCCAGGAGAACGCGACCGTCGGGAAGGGCTCGGAGCGCACGAACCAGTGCGACTCGTGGACCGCGGTCCCGGGGTCGAGGTTCTCGGGGGCGTGCGCGAAGACGAGCGTGGAGTGGGCGTCCACGTCGTCGTGCTCGGTGGTGAAGGCGAGCCAGGGGCCCTGGGTGCCCATCAGCTTGTCCGCGTCGGCGTCCGTGTCGGGGGCGAAGACCGTGCCGCCGGTGAAGTCGCGGGGGCCGCGCCACTGGAGTCCGGTGTAGCCGGCCATCTCCCGGCCCGCGGTGGTCGGGGAGCCGAAGGCGAGGGGCTCGGCACGCAGGTTGGTGAGCCGGATCGACCAGTCCAGCGCCCAGGAGCCGGTGGCCTCGTCGACCGAGTGGACGGCCAGGCCCCGCTCCTCCCGGGCCCACTCCTCGCCGCCGTTCTCCACCCAGGTCAGGGCCTCGGTGACGTCCAGCCGGTCCGCGGCGGCCGTGAACGCGGTGAAGCCGTCGTGCCGCATCGAGCCGACGCGCTCGGGCAGCGGCAGATAGCCCTGCCCGTGGACGTAGCAGTTGCCGCCCCAGAAGTTCTGCCCGGACAGATGGCTCGCCGTCATCTGCAGGCCCTTGTGCCAGCGGTGGTCGTTGGGCCGGTAGCCGGTCACCGTGCGGCCGTCGAGGGTGCGTACGGGGTGGGCGTAGGGCTTCTGGGCCTCGAAGGCTTCGGGGTCGGGTCGGTAGACGTAGCGGAGGATCTCCGTGCCGTTCGCCGCCTCGACGGCGATGTGCTCGCCGTGGACGTGGCTGACGCGGATGCTCATACGCGCTCCTTGGGGGCCCAGTGGGGGTGGTCGCCGTGCATGGCCGGGTAGAAGGGGTCGCCGGGCGCGATCTCACCCGCGAGCACGGGGTGCCCCGTGAACGCCGACTTGTAGAGCGCGGCGGCGAACTCGAGGGTGGCACGCGCGTCGGCGCCGCTGCCGGGAGGCCTGACACCGTTGTCGTACGCGTCGAGGAGCGTGCCGAGCTGGGCGGCGTGCGAGCTGGGCACGTCGGCGGTGGGGGTGCGCCAGGCGTCGGCCCGTTCGGAGGCGACGTGCGGGGCGGGCGTGTAGGTCCAGTCCTCGTTGCGGTGGCCGTAGAGGTGGGTGAGCTCGACGGTCGCGTCGGCGCAGTCGATGCGGATGCGGCTCACCTCGTCGGGTGACAGCACGCTGTTGACGACGGTGGCGAGGGCGCCGTTCTCGAACCGGACGAGGGCGGTGGAGACGTCCTCGCTCTCGGTGTCGTGGACCAGCCGGGCGGCCATGGCGCGGATCTCCGCCCAGGGGCCGAGCAGGTGCAGGAGGAGGTCGTACTGGTGGATGCCGTGGCCCATGGTCGGACCGCCGCCCTCGCCGGCCCAGGTGCCGCGCCACGGTACGGCGTAGTAGGCGGCGTCGCGGTGCCAGGTGGTCTGGCAGTGGGCGACCCGGGGGGCGCCCAGCTCACCGCTCGTGATGAGTTCGCGTGCGTGGACGGCGCCGGATCCGTAGCGGTGCTGGAAGATCACGGAGGCGTAGGCCCCGGAGGCCTCCTCGGCGGCGGCGATCTCGTCGTACTCGGCGAGCGACAGCGTCAGCGGCTTCTCGCACAGCACCCAGGCGCCGGTCTTGAGTGCGGCCACGGTCTGCTCGCGGTGCAGCGAGGGCGGGGTGCCGATGAGGACCAGGTCGGGTCGTACGGCGTCCAGCATCTCGTCGACCGAGGTGAACCCGGCGACCTCGTCGCCCGCGAGCTCGCGGAAGGCGTCGAGTCTGCCCTGGTCCACGTCGACGGCGGCGACCAGTTCCACCCGCTCGGCGTGGGCCCTGAGCGCGGACAGGTGGCTGCCGCTGACGATGGCGCCGGTGCCGACCACTGCGACTCGGCGACGGGCTGGACGGGACATGCGGTCCTCCTCGGGCGTCCGGTGACGGGACGCTGACGTGCGGGGAAAGCGCTTGCTCCCCGGAGTGACCCTAGATCCCCGGAGATTGTCCGAACAAGACCCCGGGGGTGGTTATTGAGGAGGGGGGCGGGGGTTTTGTTTGCGTGACACATGCAAAGGGGGGCGGCTGGGGGTGGGGTGACCGAGGGGGCGGGGCGGGAGCGGGCGCTCGGCCGAGTTGTGGGGGGGGACGGAGCGGGGGCGGGGGGCGCCTGGCCGAGTTGCCGGGGGACGGAGCGGGGCGGGGCTGGTCCGGCCCGCGGGCGGAGTCCGGGACGGCGCCCGGACGCGTGGACCGCGGGATGGCACTGGTCTCGTCGGCGTGCGGGATGCCGGAGGGCACCCGGCTTACTCGCCGACCGCCGGACAGTGCTGATCGCGCTGACGGGCCGACCACGACACGGCGCGCGGCCCACTTGCGGACCCAAGACGGCACCCGGGCCGCGCGCGGACCAAGGGCCGGGGCGCCAGCCGGCGTGGGGCGACCGAACAACGTACGCCGGGCCATGTTTCGGCCCCGGCCGGTGGCTAAGGCCAGTCACGTCCGCTGGGGCTCGGCGTGGGTCAGCCTGAGCTTGGACTGGCCGTGCGGGAGCTTCTCCCAGTCGGTCATGAAGCGGGCCCGCAGGCCGTGTTTCTCGGCCAGGGTGACGAGTGTCTCCACGCGGTAGTAGAAGTCCTCCCGGAGTACGTGGTGCTCCTCGCCCTCCGTGCGGTCGAACGTGAAGTCGAACCAGCCGCCCGGAGCGAGGACCCGGCCGACATGCGCCAGGCACTCCTCGATCACCGGCAGCGGCGAGTGCGAGAAGACGCTGTGCGCGTGCACGACGTCGAAGTGGGACTCCGGGAGGAAGCCGAGGGTCAGATCGCGGACCGGGGTCAGGGTCGGCAGTCGCTTCTGGAGGTCCATCGCGACGACCGTGTCCTGCGCCGCGAAGAGGATGTCCGGCGAGATGTCGATGCCGTAGTAGTGGCCGGGCTCCAGATGGCGGATGAAGCGCCAGCCGCCGCGCAGGTTGCCGCAGCCGATCTCCAGCATGCGGTGCTCGGGCCGCAGGCCGTGGCCGAGCAGGTAGTCGAACTGCATCGCCCCGAGCGCCAGCCAGCGCTCCCGGTTGCGACTGCCCACGGCCGCGTCCGGGTCGGTGCGGGTGTCGGAGCGCATCACGGCGCGGTAGTAGGCGATGTGGTCCGGGTGGCGACGGCTGAGCCACAGGTCCCGGGCGGCCCGCGCCAGATGACGCGGCACCCGGTCGGGGTGGCGCAGGGCGTAGCCGACCCGGTGCCCGAGTGCGGCACGGTTGGCGGTGAGGTTCTTGGCGGGCATGCCGACGCCTTTCGTCAGGAAGAAGCTGTGCTGCCAAGCCTCGGTGCGGCGGCCGGGCGTCGGGCTCGGTCGACAGGTGCCTTCCCCGGGGAGGTTCGGGCGACCGCCATGTCAGCCGATCGGTTGATGCGCGGCCGCGCCGGGGGCGTTAGACACGGAGCATGAACCACACCGATCCGGAAGAGCGCTGGCTGGGCGTGATCGTGCACGGCGCGTTCTTCCTGCTGCTGGGCTCGTCCTTCGCCCGATTCCTGAGCCGTGACCAGGGCGGGACGCGCACCGGCTGGGTGGTGGCGCTGTTCGGCTTCTTCTGTCTCCTCTACGTCCTCGGGCATCTGCTGGCCCCGCCGACCCGCCCCGGACTGCCGCCCACCCGGCGCCATCTGCTCTGGCTGGGCTCGGTCACCACCGTCTGGGTTGTGCTTCTGGCCCTCGCTCCGAGCGCCACCTGGTGTGTGATGCCCCTGCTCTTCGCCGGGCTGCACGCGCTGCCGCCGAGGATCGCGGTGCCGTCGGCTGCCGTGCTCACCACGCTGGTCGTGCTCTCGGAGATACGGGTGGCCGACGGGCCCCTCAACCCCAACATGGTCGTGGCCCCGCCGGCCGTCGCCGCGGTCGCCACCGCCGTACTGGTGCATCTGCAACGGCAGGGAGCCCGGCAGCGGGTCCTCATCGAGGACCTGGTGCGCACCCGGCACGAACTCGCCGCGACCGAGCGGCGGGCCGGTGTGCTCGCGGAGCGGCAGCGGCTGTCCGCGGAGATCCACGACACCCTCGCGCAGGATCTGTCCAGCCAGCGGATGCTGCTCCAGGCCGCCGAGCGGGTGTGGGGCTCGGACCAGGCCCGGGACCATGTGCGGGCGGCGGCGGAGATCACCTCGCACAGCCTCGCCGAGGCCCGTCGCTTCGTGCACGACCTGGCCCCGGCCGACCTCGCGGACCGTTCCCTGGCCGAGGCGCTTCGCGAACTCGCCAGGCGGGAGAGCGGTCCAGGCTTGACGGTGGAGTTCCGGCTCGACGGGGACCCCGGTCCCCTGCCGGAGCGGGTCGCGGGCGCGCTGGTGCGGATCGCGCAGGGCGCGCTGGCCAACGTACGCGAGCACGCGGCGGCGACCCGGGCCGCGCTCACCCTGACCTGGCTGGACGACCAGGTCTCCCTGGACGTCGCGGACAACGGCAGGGGGTTCACACCGCCCGGGTCCGCGCAGCCCCGGCCCTCGACGCATGAGCACGACCGGCCCTCGACGCACGGGCACGACCGGCCCTCGACGCACGGGCACGGCCAGCCCTCGCCTCGTGGCCACGACCGGCCCTCGACGCGTGGACACGGCCTCCCCGCCATGCGCATCCGCGCCCGCCAGGCGGGCGGTGCCCTCACCGTGGAGTCCACACCAGGTGAGGGCACCGTCGTGTCGGTCGCCGTCCCGCTCGTGGTCGAGGGGGCCACCCTGTGACTGATCGAGAAACCTCGGCGGCTGGTCAAGGAGCCCTGGCGACTGGTCAAGGAACCCCGGCGGCTGTTCAAGGAGTCCCAGTGACCGATCAAGGAGCCCCGGTGAGGCGTACGACCGCCCCCTCCCCACCCGTCCGGCTCCTGCTCTGCGACGACCACGCCGTCGTCCGCGCCGGACTGCGCGCCCTGCTCTCCAGTGCCGACGGCATCGACGTGGTCGGCGAGGCCGCGACCGGCGAGGAGGCGCTGGCCATGGCGGCCCATCTCGGCCCCGACGTCGTGCTGATGGATCTTCAGCTCGACGGCGGGACGGACGGGGTGACGGCAACCCGGCAGTTGACCGCCCGGGGCGCGAGGGGCCCGCGCGTGCTGGTGCTCACCATGTTCGACACCGACGCCGACATCACCCGGGCCATCGAGGCGGGCGCCACGGGGTATCTCCTCAAGGCGGAACAGCCGGAAGAGCTGTTCGCGGCGATCCGTGACGCCGCGACCGGCCGCGCCGCGCTCTCCGCCCCCGTGGCCGACCGGCTGCTGACCCGGCTGCGCAGCCCACGCCCCACCCTGTCCGCGCGCGAGCACGAGATCCTCGCGCAGCTCGCCCTCGGCCTCGGGAACCGGGAGATCGCTCGGGCCCTGTTCATCAGCGAGGCGACCGTGAAGACCCATCTGGGCCGGATCTACGGCAAGTTGGGCGTCGAGACCCGTGCGGGCGCGGTGGCCGTGGCCAAGGAGCGGCGGCTGCTTTCGTGACCGCCCGCGGGAACCATATGCGCGTTTTCCGCGTTGTTCCGTTACAGCAGGCACCCTTGACAGCGTGCGTACTGTTTCGCGACGTTTGATCCTTGCCGACAGTTCGATCGGCAGTGGGGGAATTGGGGGGTGCGGTCGCCCATGCGATCGATGAGCAGTGACACGGACATCACGATCCACAGACCCGAGGAACTCGATGCCGCGCTCCGGGGGGCCTGGCACCGGGCGATGGACGAGTCCCCCGACTACGCCAACCCTTTCCTGGCACCGGAGTTCGCGGCCGGGATCGGCAGACACCGAACCGGCACCCGGGTGGCGGTCCTCCACCAGCACGGGGAGGCCGTGGGCTTCCTGCCGTACGAGCGGGGCACCCTGGGCGTCGGGCGGGCCGTCGGCCTCGGACTCTCCGACTGCCAGGGCCTGGTGCACCGCCCCGGGGTCACCTGGGACACCCGCGCCCTGCTGAAGGCCTGCGGGCTCTCGGTTTTCGAGTTCGACCACCTGGTGGAGGAGCAGAAGCCCTTCGCCCCTTACGTCACGGGCACCTTCGCCTCCCCGGTGATCGATCTGAAGGTCGGCAGCGACAGCTACCCGGAGTGGCTGCGCGGCGCCTACCCGGGCCTCGCCAAGACGACGCTCAAGAAGGAGCGCCGGCTCACCCGCGACCTGGGCGAGATGCGGTTCGTGTTCGACGAGCGGGACCCGGCCGCGCTGCGCACGCTGATGCGGTGGAAGTCCGCCCAGTACCGCAGGACGGGCCGGATGGACCGGTTCGCGAGGCCGTGGATCGTGCACCTGGTGGAGGACCTCTTCCAGGTCCGCGAGGAGCACTTCACCGGGGTCCTCTCGGTGGTGTACGCCGGTGACCGGCCGGTGGCCGCCCATTTCGGGCCGATCTCGCACACGGTCTTCGCACCCTGGTTCACCGCGTACGACCCCGAGCTGCGCTACTACTCCCCCGGCCTGATCATGCATCTGCGGATGGCGGAGGCGGCGGGGCGGCGGGGGGCGCGGCTCATGGACATGGGGCGCGGCGACAAGGAGTGGAAGGACTGGCTCAAGACCCGCGAGCTGCGCGTGGCGGAAGGATTCGCCACCCGTCCCCACCCGGTGGCGACCGCACACCGGATGTGGCGCCGCCCGGTGCGGGGGCTGCGCAACACGGTCAACGCGCACCCGGCCCTGCGCGAGCCCGCGGACCGCCTCCTGAAGACCGTCGGCACCCTGCGCACCTCCCGGCACCACTCGGACTCCGGCAGCGCGGGACCGCTGGCGAGCTGAGCCCGCTCACCCCCCTGTCCCCAGCGAGGCTCTCTGCTCCTGCACGGTCCTTCCCTGCCCGTCGACACAAGGGGTGCCGATGCCGTACGGCTCGCGGCTGGCCGCGACGATGACCCGGAGACTGGGACGCGAGTGCGTCTACACACCGTCGGCCCGGCTGGCCCTGTACCTGGCGCTCAGGCGCTGGTGCCGGCCGGGCGCGCGGGTGCTGATGTCACCGGTGAACGACGACGTGATCCTGTTCGTGGTCCTCGCGGCCGGGCTGCGCCCCGTGCAGGCCCCCGTGTCCGCGTGGGACGGCAACATCGACCCGGCCGCGGTACCGGAGTCGACCTGGCGCGGCATCGACGCGGTCCTGACCACCAACCTGTACGGCGTGCCCGACCGGGTCCTCGAACTGCGCCGCCGCTGCGCACAGTTGGGGATCCCGCTGTTCGAGGACGCGGCGCACGCCATCGGCAGCCATGTGGACGGGCAGCCGGTCGGGACCTTCGGCAAGGCGGCGGCCTTCAGCCTGTCCAAGCACGTGGCCGGGATGGCGGGCGGTTTCCTCGCCGTCGAGGACGCCCGCACCCGCCGCGAGCTGGAGCTGCTGCGGGACGATCTGCTGACCCCTGGCCGGCTGCGCGAGGACCTGGCCACGACGCTGCGTCCGCTGGCCCGGTCCGCGGTCCGGTCGCTGCACCTGGTGCGGCCGGTGTGGCGGACCATGGAGCGGCTGGGGCTCATGGAGCGCGAGGCGTTCCGGATGGACCTGCGGGCGCCGCGGCTGGCCGCCGCCGGCCGGGAGGCACCGAGCCTGACCGCCTACGACCGGTGGATCCGGGTCGATCTGCACGGTTACCGCTCCCGGCACGGCTCCCTGGTCCGCGGCCAGTTGGGGCTGCGGATGGCCCGCCTCGACGAGGACCTCGCCCGGCGCAGGGCCGGCGTGGCGCTCCTGTCGGGCACCCCATGGGCCTCGCCCGCGCTCCGCGACCGTACGGCGCACGACGGCCCCCTCCCCCTCTTCCGGGTACCGCTCCTGGTGCACGACCGCGACGCCCTGGTGCAGCGGCTGGTGCGGCACGACGTGGTCTCGGGTTACCTCTACGACCCGCCGCTGGACGACTACGCGGGCGCGGAGTTCGTCGAGCCCTCCCCCGACCCGTCGGCCGCCCGCTGGTTCGCCGCGCACGCGCTGCCGGCCGATCCGCTGCTGGCCCGCAGGATCGTGGCCGCGTTCACGAAGGAACGGGTGGCCGACGCGCACCCCTCGCTGCTGCGGCCGGTCCCGGACGCTCCGCCGCCCCGGATCCTGGGGCCGTGAGGTGCAGGCAGTGAGCTGTGACACCCCGACGATCGATCAAAAGATCAGGGGGTTAGCATATGAGCGCTGCCTAGCTCGAAAGAGAATTCTGTGACTGTCAAGGACGACTCGTTCACCGACTGGAAGAACCGCGAGGAGATCGCGGAATCGATGATCCCGATGATCGGGAGGCTGCACCGGGAGCGGGACGTAACGGTTCTCCTGCACAGCCGTTCCCTCGTGAACAAGTCGGTGGTCAGCATCCTCAAGACCCACCGGTTCGCCCGGCAGATCGCCGGTGAGGAGCTCTCCGTCACCGACACCCTGCCCTTCGTCCAGGCCCTCACCACGCTGGACCTCGGCCCCTCGCAGATCGACATCGGCCGGCTGGCCGAGATCTACAAGGACGACGACCGGGGCCTGTCGGTCGCCGAGTTCACCGCCGAGGCCGTGGCCGGCGCGACGGGCGGCAACAAGATCGAGCGCCGCGAGCCGCGGGACGTCGTCCTCTACGGCTTCGGGCGCATCGGTCGCCTGGTCGCCCGGCTGCTGATCGAGAAGGCCGGTTCCGGCAACGGTCTGCGGCTGCGCGCGATCGTGGTCCGGGGCGGCGGCGGGCGGGCCTCCGAGGACCTGGTGAAGCGGGCCTCGCTGCTGCGCCGGGACTCCATCCACGGCCAGTTCCAGGGCACGATCACCGTCGACGAGGCCGAGGGCGCGATCGTCGCCAACGGCAACACCGTCAAGGTGATCTACGCCAACGACCCCTCCGAGGTCGACTACACGGCGTACGGCATCAAGGACGCCATCCTCATCGACAACACCGGCAAGTGGCGCGACCGTGAGGGCCTCTCGCAGCACCTGCGTCCCGGCATCGACAAGGTCGTGCTGACCGCGCCGGGCAAGGGCGACGTCCCGAACATCGTGCACGGCGTCAACCACGACACGATCAAGCCGGACGAGCAGATCCTGTCCTGCGCCTCCTGCACGACCAACGCGATCGTGCCGCCGCTGAAGGCGATGGCCGACGAGTACGGGGTGCTGCGCGGCCACGTCGAGACGGTCCACTCGTTCACCAACGACCAGAACCTGCTGGACAACTACCACAAGGCCGACCGCCGGGGCCGCTCCGCGCCGCTGAACATGGTCATCACGGAGACGGGTGCCGCTTCCGCCGTGGCCAAGGCCCTGCCCGACCTCAAGGCGCCGATCACCGGCAGCTCGATCCGGGTCCCGGTGCCGGACGTCTCCATCGCGATCCTGAGCCTGCGCCTGGGCCGCGAGACGACCCGCGAGGAGGTCCTCGACTACCTGCGTGACGTCTCCCTGACCTCCCCGCTCAAGCGGCAGATCGACTTCACGACGGCCCCGGACGCGGTCTCCATGGACTTCGTCGGCTCCCGCCACGCCTCGATCATCGACGCGGGCGCCACCAAGGTCGACGGCGACAACGCGATCCTCTACCTCTGGTACGACAACGAGTTCGGCTACTCCTGCCAGGTGATCCGGGTCGTACAGCACGTCTCCGGGGTGGAGTACCCGACGTACCCGTCGGCGGCCTGAGCCTGCCAGGGCCCGGCGTCCCGCGCCGGGCCCTCACCCTTCCGAGGGGAGGCCGGTCAGTGCCCCCGGAAGGCCTCCTCCAGCCACCACGCGCCCCGGTCCCGCACGACCTTCGCGTCGATCAGCAGGGGCGCCGACCGCGGCCCGGCGACCCAGTCCGCCACCGCCTTCAGGTCGACGTGGGTACGTACGGTCACCGCCTCGAAGCCGTAGCCGCGGGCCACGGCCGCGATGTCGGTCGGCGGGAACTCGACCGTGTCGAGCGGGTGTCCGTCGGGGCCGAAGTGGTGCACCTCCGCGCCGTACGCGTTGTCGTTGTACACGACGACCACCATGGGCAGCCCGAGCCGCCGTACGGTGTCGAGGTCGGCGGCCCCCATCAGCGCCCCGCCGTCACCGAGCGCGGCCACCGGCAGCCGGTCCGGGCGGGCCAGGGCCGCGCCGATCGTGGTGGCCAGGCCGAGCCCGATCGACTGGTAGGCCTGGGTGAAGCAGAACCCGTCCTCGTCGGGCACCGACAGGAACATGCTGGGGTGCCCCATGAAGTTGCCGGAGTCGATGCCGACGACCCGCTGGGCGGGGAGGAGGTCGTCGAGCGCGATGCTCAGGGTGACCGGGTCGATCCGGTCGCGGGTGCTCGTGTCCTCGTAGGGCACGTCACGCCAGCGCCCGCGGGTGGCGACGGCTTCGGCGACGTCCGGGGTGCGCAGGCCCTCACGCTTCCCGCCGAAGGACTCCAGCACGTGCCGTGCGGTGAGTTCGACGTCACCGGTGATCCCGAGGTTCAGGTCACGGTGCGCGCCCAGTGCCGACGGGTCGTCGTCGACCTGGACCACGGTCGCGTCGGCGCCGATCAGCGCTCCGTGCCGCATGGTCCACATGTTCAGGGCGCAGCCCCAGCCGACGATCACGTCGGCGCCGCCGATGAGTTCGGCCGCCAGCGGGGTCGCGAAGCCGCCGGACACGTCGAGCGACCAGGGGTTGCCGTGGAACAGTCCGCGCGCCACCGCCGAGGTCGCCGGCAGCGCGCCGCAGCGTTCGGCGAGGGCTTCGAGGGCGTCCCGGGCACCGGGTGAGCGCGCGCCGCGACCGGCCACGAAGACCGGCCGCCCGGCCCGCCCCAACACCCGTACCAGGGCCGCCACTTCGGCATCGGCCGGCACAACCGCCGGTCGTGGCGGCGGCGGTGACACCTGCGCGAGGGCAGCTTCGGGAGCGTCCAACCCCTGTACCTCCAGAGGGAGGTTGAGGACGACCGTGCGCCGCTCGTGCAGGGCCCGCCGCACCGCCGCACATGCCTGTCCTACGGCGTCCTCGGCCGAGGTGATCCGCATCGGCACCGCGCCCACCGCTCGCGCGAGCGCCTCCTGGTCGACGTAGAAGTTGGAGGTCGGCCGGGTCACCTCGGCCGCGAGCACAAGGAGCGGGGTACGGCTCTTGGCCGCCTCCGCGATGCCCGTCAGCGCGTTGGTGAGCCCGGGACCCTGGTGGACGCTGACGGCGGCCGGCGTACCGCTCACGCGCGCGTACGCGTCGGCCATCGTCGCCGCACCGCCCTCGTGGCGGGCGGCGACGAACCGGGCCCCGGCCGCGACCAGGGCGTTGGTCAGGTGGAAGTTGCCGGAGCCGACGACCCCGAAGACCTGCTCGACCCCCGCCGCGTGCAGGGCCCGTCCGACGGCCTCGGCGACCTTCATGACCGCTCCACCAGCGCGAGCACGCGCGCGGGTGAGCCGGAGCCCGCGACGATGGGCAGCGGTCCCGCGATGACGACACTGCCGGTCGCGGGCAGCGCGGCGAGGTTCTGGAGCTGGGTGAGCCCGTACTTGTCGCTGCCCATCAGATAGGAGTGGCAGGGGAACGCGGGGTCGAAGGAGTGTGCGCGTCCGGCGTCCGTGCCGACCGTCTCGACGCCGAGGCCGAGCACGGGGGACTCCTCGGCCACCCAGCGGGCGCACTCCGGGGAGAGGCCCGGGGTGTGGGGGCCGTCCTCGTCGGCGTTCAGAAAGGCCTCCTGGGAGTGCGAGCGGGCGTCCCAGCCGGTGCGCAGGAGCAGCCAACCGCCGTCCGGCAGCGGTCCGTTGCGCTCCTCCCAGGCCTTGACGTGGTCCACCTCCACGAGGAAGTCCGGGTCCTTGGCCGCCTCGGCGGTGAAGTCCAGTACGGCGGCGGGGGCGATCAGGCGGTGGGCCGGGACGGAGGCCACGTCGGCGAGGTCCTTTCCCGTCACCCAGTGGTTCGGGGCGTCGAAGTGGGTGCCGGTGTGCTCGCCGCTGCGGAAGTTGTTCCAGTACCAGGCCGGTCCGCGGTCGTCGTACCGGCTGATCTCCTCCAGCTCGAAGACCGCCGTCTGCCCGAACTGGGGCGGCAGCTGGATCACCGGGGTCGACGAGGAGAGCGGTGAGGTGAGGTCGACGACCTCGATCGAACCGCCGCGCAGGGCGGACACCAGCGCGGTGAGGACGGACGGCTGCTCGTGCATGAGGGCCTCCTGAAACGCTCCGGGGCTGCCAGCATGTCACCGACTGGACCTGACCGGCCCACTCGCCGAGGGCCGGGACGCGTTCCTCCTCCGGAGGAGACACCAAGGGCCCCGGATCGGTGGATCCGGGGCCCGTCGGGCGTGCTGTGACGGTTCAGCCGAGGACGACGTCGGCGTTCGCGTGCGCGGCGACACCCTTGGCCGAGACGAACGCGCCGAGGTCGGCGCAGACGGTGAGCGGCCCGGCCTCGATGTGCAGACCGGAGGCGGCGGCGACGGCCACACCACCGGAGATGGTGTCGAGGTCCGCGTCGTGGATCTCGGTGGTTTCGAAGCGGGGGGCGGAGTTCATGCGCGCGTTTCCTTTCGCGGAAGCAATGCCAACGACGGCTCCCGGATCGAAGCATGCCCGGGGCAGCGCTGCCAGTCGCTCCCTGCCGACGGGCACGGTCGGCTTCACCAGCGTCGCAACCCGCTCACCGAACACGTCGGTTCCTTCACAGACTTCGCCGTCGCACCGACACGCAAAAGGTGTGCGACGGCACAACCGCGGCCGCGTTTCACCCCGGTCGCGACCCAGCGCGGAACGGTGTGCAGGTTCACCGGATTTTCGATGGCGGCCAGGTCGCGGCCCCTTTCCCGCCCATTCGAAAAACGTTTCGCGTTCCGCGAGGGTAGACTTGCGTCGCCCGGTCGAACGGCCGCAACAGCGAGGGGGTGGACGCCATTTCGCTTCGCCCCGCCCGTATCCAGGACGTCGCCGCCGCCGCCGGAGTCTCGGTGTCCACGGTGTCCAACGTCCTGAACCGGCCGGAGCGGGTCAATGCCCGCACCGCCGCGCGGGTCCGTGACGCGGTCGCCGCGCTCGACTACGTCCCGCACCCGGGAGCCGCCGGTCTGCGCACCGGTCACTCCTCGTCGATCGGTCTCGTGCTGCCGGACGTGGCCAACTCGTTCTACTCACGCATCGCGCGCGGTGCCGCGGACGCGGCGTACGAACACGGCTACTCCCTCGTGCTCTGCGACAGCGGCGACGCCCCGGAGCGCGAGCAGGGCTACTTCACCATGCTGGTCGAGCAGCGGGCCGTGGGCGCGGTCGTGGTCCCGCTGAGCGCCGACCCGACCCGGCTGTCGCGGCTGCGCGAGCGGGGGATCCCGCTGGTCCTGGCGGACCGCGCGATGCCCGCCCAGGAGGGCTGTTCGGTCTCGGTGGACGACATCGCGGGCGGCCGCATGGCCGTGCAGCACCTGCTGGACCGCGGGGCCCGAGACATCCTCGTCGTCAACGGCGACCGCACGATCCGCCAGTGCGCCGACCGCTACCAGGGCGCCCGCCAGGCCGTGCGCACCCGGCGCGAGGCCCGCCTCGGCCAGGTCGTCGCCGAGGAGATGACGGTGGCGTACGGCACCGCCATAGCCCGGAGTCTCGACGAGCTGCCCGACGGTGTCTTCTGCACCAACGACTTCCTCGCGGCGGGACTGTGCCGCGCACTCGGAGAGCTCGGTGTGAAGGTCCCGGAGGACGTGCAGGTGGTCGGTTACGGCGACCTGGACATCGCGAGCTTCGTGGGCACGACCCTCACGACGGTCCGCCAGCCCGTCGAGGACCTGGGCAGGGCGGCCGTGGAGATGCTCCTCGACGAGGTGGAGGCCCGCGCGGAACACGCCCACGAGGCACGGGTGTTCGCGCCGGGCCTGGTCCTGCGGGACTCCACCCGCTCAGCCTCGGACGGGCCTTTCTAGCGTCACCGGGCCCAGCAGACCGGACGGCAGCTGCGAGGGGAACGCCCAGGCGGTCGGGGTGGCTTCGGCGAGATAGGGCGCCAAGGTGTTGTGGACGGTCACCTCGAGACGCACGGTACGCCCGGCGCTGCCGCGCAGTTCGAAGCGGTACGGCGCACAGAACGCCTCGCCGACGAGGTCGCCGTCGACGGACACCGCCACGCTGCCGCGCACCCGGCCCAGATCCAGCACGGGGTCCTCTCCGGCCGGCACCTCGAGCGTCCGCGCATAGGTCACGCCTCCGCTCCAGCCGCCCAGCCCCAGCTCACCCCACTCCCCCAGCGGCAGGGGGGCGGGAACCGTGCGCACCCGCACCGGCCCGCGCCAGGCCGAACCGCCGCGCAGGACGGCGGAGGGGGCGGTGATCACCTCGAACTCCGTTGCCACACCCAGTGGTTGATTCAGCGTCAACTCCGATCCGTCCAGCCGGATCTCATCACCGCCGTCGATCCTCGCCCGGGCGGGCAGCTCCAGCGGCAGGTCCAGGGAGACGGTCCCCGCCGGCACGGTGAACCGGAAGCGCTGCTCGGCCTCCCGGACGTCGTCGGTGGACCGCAGCGGCAGCACATTGGAGCCGAGCACCGGGGCTCCGGCCAGCCACTCGGCCTCGGGCAGCGGGTGCGGTCGTACGACGGCGCCGCAGTGCTGCAACTCCCCCCAACGGCCCTCGTGTTCGACGGTGAGCCCGGCCCACTCCCCGGTCCTGGCCTCCCAACCGGGGCCGCTGACCAGGGCGGTGGCGTCCGCCACCAGGTCGACGAACACCGCGTCCCGGGCGTCCACGCTGTCGGCCACGACGTCGAGGACGTGGTCGCCGCCGCTCAGCGTCAGTTCGTGCCGGAAGAACATCGGCACCGCGCCCCAGTCGGACTCGTAGTACTCCGTCTTCTCCTGCCGCGCCACGACGGCCCCGTCGAGCAGGACGGTCACACCCACCGCGGCACCCACGACGAGGACCGCCGCCGCGCCCGGGCCCGGCGTACTGATCCGGCCGCGGTAGGTCACGCTGCCGTCCGGCCGTACACCGTCGGGGACCCGCATGAACAGCGGGCGCGGGGCGAACCCGTCCGGACGGGACAGGCAGAAGAAGCTGCCCAGCGGGGTGCCTGTGGCACCGGAGATGGTCTGCGGACGGTCCTGGGCATCGGTCAGTTCGTACTCGAGGACGTTACGCGCCCGCTCGACCTCCACCCGGGCGGAGGCCAGATGACCGCCACCGGTCTCGACCGCGCTCCCGTTCCACCACACACGTTTCGCCGCGGCCGCGCCGATGTGCAGGTCGGCGGGCCCGCGGTGGTCGGTCTCCACGACGGTCCTGACGCGGGCGACGGAGCCGGGCCCCGGCACCGCCACCCGCACGAACTCCTCGGGCACCAGCCCCTTGTTGCCCAGCAGCCCGTCCGGGTCCGGGATGCCGCGACTCGACGAGTACAGCGAGACATCCCAGTGCGCGGGCGCCAACTCCCTTTCCCCGGCGAGGACTTGCGCGACGGCGGCCGGATCGAGGGGATCCGGTGCCTGTGCGGACGGTACGGGCGGGAGGACGCGGACCCGGTTGCCGTAGGTCACGCGTGCCGTCTCCCAGGGGCCGTCGCCCTCGCTCCACCGCATGGTCCAGATCTGCGGTTCGGCGACGGACGATCCGGCGGGCAGCGCCAGGTCGCCCCAGGTGTTGTCCATGGTGGGGACGAGGCGGCCCTCCCACCCGGTCGACAGGTCGACAGACTCCGACGACCCGGGCGGCGAGGGCAGGGGGGCGCCGTCCGCCTGAGTTCCTTCGCGCCACACGACGAGGGCGGCGGGGGCGCCGTGCAGGGGCACCTCGATGGTGGAGACGCCGTCGGTGACCGTGACGCGTCCCGGGGTGCGGCTGCCGGTCGCCGGGTTCCAGATCTCGGCCTCGGCGACCGGGCCCCGCACGGTGACGGTGGAGTGACGGGCGTAGCGGGCGGGGTCGATCTCGTGACGGCCCTTCGGTGGATGCGTACGGGCGTCGGGGAAGGCTGCCGTGACCAGTGCGACCGCCATGCCGCCCTGCCTTCGGACGAGCAGCGGCACCTCTCCCGTGGCGTATCCGGCGGCGTCGGCGACCGCGGCCGCGCCGGCCTCGGCGTCGGGCACCCGCTCCAGGCGCGGATGGTCCAGCAGCGCGGCCACGACGGAGTCGTCACCGGACAGACCCGAGGCGTGCGCCGGCGGTCGGCCGACGACCACGACCCGGCCTCCCGCGTCGAG
Organism: Streptomyces griseorubiginosus; assembly: GCF_036345115.1. Taxonomy (GTDB): domain Bacteria; phylum Actinomycetota; class Actinomycetes; order Streptomycetales; family Streptomycetaceae; genus Streptomyces; species Streptomyces griseorubiginosus_C. The sequence goes on along the minus strand of NZ_CP107766.1, from coordinate 8,652,411 downwards.
GAGTTCGGCCAGTCGGCGGGCCGTCTCGTGCTCCAGGACGCTCGCCGAGGGCAACAGGACGGCCGTGTACGCCAGGTCCCGGACGCGCAGGGCGCCGTCACCGGCCTTGGCGCCCTGGACCGAGGCGTCGTCGATGACGTCGAAGGAGACGCGATGGCGGTCGAGGGCGCCGACGGCGGGTTCGAGCCAGTTGTTGGTGCCGCACAGCTCCAGGTAGTGGCGCTGGGTCTCGTCGGCGTCGGTGTGGGGTCCGCCGAGGCGGCCGTCGCCGAAGTGCTGGACAGGTGCGTCGAGGGGGATGAGGGACTGCATGGTGGCGGTGGGGTGCAGGACCGCCACGTCGGCGCTGTAGGTGCCCCAGGACAGGATCGAGCAGATCCTGGCGACGGCCCGGGAGAAGGCGGGGTACTGGCGCCAGTAGGGCTGGCGCCAGTCGGTGGACGGGGGCGCCCACTCGAACCAGCCGCCCGCGGTGCCGAAGTAACTGGCGTGCGGGTTGTACAGGTTGGCGCCACTGCGCAGGAACGGCAGCAGCCAGTCGTAGGTCTCCTCCAGGGTGCCGCCCCAGCCGGAGGAGTGGAACGACTCGATCCAGACGCGCTCGTGGCCGTAGAGGTGGGCCATGGAGGAGTGCACCTTGGCGTCGCCGTGGTGGTCGCTGCCGGCGGCGCTGTACCAGCGGTGGGTGCGGAAGTAGTCGGTGTAGAGCTGTGTCGACTGGGCCGGGAAGCCGGAGCGGGCCGGGTGGCTCTGGTCGCACCCCAGGAGCAGGCCGCGCTCCTCGTGCCAGGCGGCGAGCGGGCGGAACAGGGCTTCCTCGGTGAGTTCGGCGCGGACGGCGTAGTAGTCGGCGCGGATCTTGCGCGCCCTTGTCGTGTCGTCTCCCGTGAAGAGGGCCGGGAGGTGGTCGAGGAGGTCGTAGCCGCGCCGGGTCCGGAACTCCTCGGGGAAGCGGGCGGTCCAGGTGTTGGTGGCGGGCAGCTCGTCCTGGAAGCTGCCGGCGATGACGTTGCCGAGGTACTCGGGGACCCGCCGGTCGTACTCACGGTGAATGGCGTCGAACAGGTGGCCGACCGACTGGGGGTTCAGGTAGTCGAAGGCCGTGGGGACGGCCAGGACCAGGCGTGCCTCGGTGCCGTCGGGGGCCGCGATCCGCGCGAGATCGGCCCGGGCGGGGTCCGTGCCGCCGACCGGCAGGCGCGCGCCCGAACGGTCGTACGCTCCCAGCAGGATCTCCGCGCCGCGCAGCGCGACCGTGCCGCCGGAGACCACGGCGGTGCGCGAGCGCAGGGCCCGGCCCGCCGCCTCGGGGTGCCGTCGGGTGATGCTCCCCTGGACATTGGCGCCGGAGAAGCCGATCTGGTCGTAGAACCACAGGCGCGTGCCCAGGTCCCCGGCGATCTCGCAGGCGTCCTGGAAGCGGGCCCACCACTCCTCGCCGAACCACACCGGGTCGTCGGTGCGGGCGCCGAAGGTCGGGCCCGCCGGGGCCAGGTTGATCACCACGAGGTTGTGGACGCCGCCGTCCGCGAACCGGCGCAGCTGCCAGGCGAGGCGGTCGCGGGTGACCTGGGCGCCGGACCACCACCACAGCGGGGTGGGGCCGAAGTCCCGGGGCGGGTTGTCGAACAGCTGTCGCAGAGCTGGAGAGATCACGGATAGGTCCTTCCGACTACGGCCCGGACACTCTCACGGATCAAAAACGTTTTACGTCAGCCTCACCGTAGGACAGTCCCGAGGCACCCACCAGAGCTGCGGGGCCGTCAGGTCGTTGCCACGGATGGCCGCATGACGTCTTGTTGGAACGTTTTTACCCTCCTATAGTCGCTGGACATCGGCCGAGAACAGCGACGTCCCCCTCCGCTCGGACCCACTCTCCCCAGACGGAGCCGCATCATGGCCCGAACCTCGCCTGCCCCGAACCAGCCGGAACCGCCCATCGAGAAGCGCCTGTGGAAGGTCGCGACGCTCTCCGGCATGGCGTCCTACCTGGACGCCGCACTCATCGTCAGTATCGGCGTCAACCTGGCCATCTACCGCGACGCCTACGACATGGGCGTCTGGATGGCCGGTGCGATCAGCGCGATCGTCACCATCTGCATCGCGGTCGGCTCCCTGGTCGGCGGACGTCTCGCCGACGTCTTCGGCCGTCGCCGCCTCTACAACCTCGACATCCTCTGCTACGCCGTCGGGGCGGTCGTCATCACGCTGGCGCCCGACGACATCACCCTTCTGGTGGGTGTCCTGCTCGCGGGTCTCGCGGCCGGCGCCGACCTGCCGACGTCCCTGGCCGTGGTCTCGGACGCGGCCCCCGATCACGCCCGGGGGCGGCTCATCGCGTTCACGCAGGTCATGTGGATGATGGGCATCATCGTCGTGGTCTTCGCGGGGTTCGCCCTGTCGGACACCGGCATGCTCGGGGCCCGGCTCATCACCGGCCATCTGGCGGTGGCCGCGCTGCTCACCTGGCATCTGCGCTCCCGGCTGGAACTGGCCACCGGGCCGGATCCGGAACAGGACCGGCTCCCGGTGGAGAAGCCGGCCGAGCAGCAGGGCGTGGCGCTGAAGAACGTCTGGACCCGCGCCGCCCTGGTGCCCATGCTCGCGACCTTCGCCTTCTACGTCACCTGGGGCCTGGGCGCCAACACCATGGGCCAGTTCACGACGTATCTGCTGGTCACCGTCAGCGGTGCCTCGCAGAGCGTGGCGACCGGCATCAACCTCGCGTGTCTGCCGATCGGTCTGCTGCTGACGCTCGCCTTCGTCCGCATCGCCGACGGCCCCCGGCGCGACCGCATGTTCTACGTCGCCACGGTCGTGCAGATCGCGGCCTTCGCGATCGGCACGCTCACCCTCGGCGCCATCGTCGGATTCCTCGTCTTCTACGTCCTCTACCAGCTGTCCTATCCCTTCGCGGGCGAGGCCAACTACAAGGTGTGGTCGCAGCTGACGCTGCCCGCCGACACCCGGGGCACCACGCAGGGGATCACCTACGCCGTCTCCCGCGGAGTCTTCGCGGGCGTCGCGTTCGTCACGCCCGCCCTGCTCGACAGGAGCCCCAGTCTGCTGCTGTGGGTGATCACCGGCTGCATGGCGCTGTCGGCGGTCGCGGGCGTCTACATCGTGCGTGTCCTCGTTCCCCGCGCGTCCCCGGCCGCCACCGCTCCGGCGGACGTCAAGGTCGCGCAGACCTGAACCGAACACCGAAGGAGCGCCGACCATGGCGACGACCGAACCCCTCACGACGTATGCCGGTGAACGGGAAGCCGTGCTGGGCGAGTTGCTCCCGCCCGTGACCCGTCGCCGGCCGCGGATCGGGCTGGTCTCCGGCGGACTGGGCACGTACTGGCCGCAGTTCCCGGGCCTGCTGCCCCAGTTGAAGGAGTCGGCGGCGTATGTCGCCGAGCGGCTGGGGCAGTTGGACGCGGAGGTGACGGACGCCGGGTTCGTCTCCGACGCGCAGGAGGGCGCAGCCGCCGCCGAGCGGCTGCGCCGGGCCGACTGCGATCTGATCGTGCTGTTCCTGACGACGTACCTGACCTCGTCGATGGTGCTGCCGATCGCCCAGCGCACCCACACCCCCGTGCTGGTCGTCGACCTCCAGCCGTCCGAGCGGATGGACCACGCCTCCTTCGACACGGGCGCCTGGCTGGCGTACTGCTCGCAGTGCTCCGTGCCGGAGGTCGGCAATGTCTTCCGGCGGGCCGGGATCCCGTTCCGGTCGGTGTCGGGCTGGCTGCGGCAGGAGTCGGCGTGGCGGCGCGTCGAGCGGTGGGTGCGGGCCGCGCACGTCCGGGCGGCGCTGCGGCACGCCCGGCACGGGCTGATGGGGCACGTGTATCCCGGGATGCTCGACGTGCAGACCGATCCGACGCTGCTGTCGGCGACGTTCGGCTCACATGTCGAGGTGCTGGAGTTCGACGACCTGCGGCACCGGGTGGAGCGGGTGACCGAGGCGGAGACCCGGGAACGGGTGGCTCTGGCGCGCAGGATCTTCACCGTCGACGACAGCGTGGTCGACGAGGACTTCGCCTGGGGCGCGACCGTGTCGGTGGCCCTGGACCGGCTGGTGGAGGACTTCGGTCTGGACTCGCTCGCGTACTACCACCGGGGGCTCGACGGCGAGCTGCACGAGCGGCTGGGCGCCGGGATGATCCTGGGGGCCTCGCTGCTCACCGCGCGGGGCGTGCCCGCGGCGGGTGAGTTCGAACTGCGCACCAGTATCGCCCAGTTGGCCTCGCAGAGCGTCGGTGCCGGGGGCTCCTTCACGGAGATCCAGGCGCTGAACTTCGAGGACGGGGTGGTGGAGATGGGCCACGACGGGCCCGCCCACCTGGCGCTCAGCTCCCGGGATCCGCTGCTGCGGGGGCTCGGCGTCTATCACGGCAAGCGCGGCTGGGGCGTCAGCGTGGAGTTCGACGTCCGGCAGGGGCCGGTCACCCTGCTCGGTCTCGGCCAGGACGCGGACGGCAGCCTGTCCTTCATCACGTCCGAGGGCACGGTCGTCCCCGGGCCGGTGCTGGAGATCGGCAACACGACCAGCCGGGTGGACTTCGGCCGGGACCCGGGAGAGTGGGTCGACGCTTGGAGCGCCACGGGGGTGGGGCATCACTGGTCGCTGGCGGTGGGCCATCACGGCGCCGACTTCGGGGCGGCGGCGAGTTTGCTGGGGATCGATCACCGGGAGGTCTAGGGGGGCGGGCGCGGGCGCGGTCAGGAGCTCATCGCCCGAGCGCGCTCAGGGTGTCTCCGTCGCCCGTACCCGTGCCAGCACCTCCCGGATCATCTCCGCGCTGATCATGAAGTGCTCGCGGGCGATCCCCTCGGCACGCTCCGGCTCGCCCGCGGCGACCGCCTCGTAGAGGGCCGTGTGTCCGTGCCCGGCCCTTTCGTGGTGGGACCGCTCGCCCTTTCCCCAGGGCTCGACCGGGAAGCCGAGGCTGATCCGGGTCAGCAGGTCCTGACTGAGCTGGGCGATCTGCGGGTTGTGCGTGGCCGCGCAGATCGCCCGGTGGAAGGCGCTGTCGGCGGCCTGCTCCTCGCGGGGCGTGCTCGCCGAGAGGTGCGCGGACAACGCCTCGCGCATCGGCTCCAGATCCTCGGGCCGGCGGCGCCGGGCGGCCGTCGCGGCCACCATGCCCTCCACCAGACCGCGCAGGTCGAAGAGCTGCTCGAACTCCTCCCAGCGGGGTAGCAGCGTACGACGGACCGCGGCGCCGGAGGAGTCGGTCCAGCTGTCGCGGACGAACGTGCCGCCGTTGCGTCCCCGGCGGATCTCGACGACCCCCAGCGCCTGGAGGCGGGCCACGGCCTCGCGCACGGTGGGGCGGCTGACGTGCAGCAGACCGGTGAGTTCGCGTTCGGCGGGCAGCCGCTCGCCGGGCAGGAAGTCCCCGACGGCGATGGCGGTGAGCAGCCGGTCGGTGACCTCGTCGACCGCCGAGGTCACCCGGACCGGGCGCAGCGAGGCCGTCGGGCCGTCGCCGAGGAGCACACGGTCGAGGACGCGCGAGAACTCGTCACCGGGTTCGGGTGCGGATGTCAGTTGTCCTCCCGTAAGTCGCCGTTTCTGTAAACGCAAACGGGCTGTGTGAACCCGCCGTTACGTCTTGCCCTGCCCCACCTAAAAGGTCTTGTGGACTGACCTTTTACCGCTCCACTATCTCACCCATCCGTCACACCCAAACTATTTTCAGACAGCGGTCGGCTGGTTCCGACCGGTCTGGGAGGCTCTCGCGTGGCGATCCCCGAACCGCACCACACCGGAACCGTCGACTTCCACGGTCATTCCACCTGGTACCGGATCACGGGCGAACCGGGCAGGACACCCCTGGTGGTCCTGCACGGCGGGCCCGGCGCCGGTCACCACTACACGCTCAGCATCGCGGGCATCTCCGAGCAGGGCCGTCCCGTGATCCACTACGACCAGCTCGGCACCGGGTACTCCACCCATCTGCCCGACAGGGGCGCCGACTTCTGGACCGTCCAGCTCTTCCTCGACGAACTGGACAACCTGCTGGAGGCGTTGGGCATCGCCGACGGCTACCACATCCTCGGCCAGTCCTGGGGCGGCATGCTCGCCGCCGAGCACGCGGTACGGCGTCCCGCCGGACTGCGCGGACTGGTCATCGCCAACTCCCCCGCGTCCATGGGGCTGTGGCTGGAGGCGGCCGCCGAGCTGCGCGCCGGGCTCCCCGAGGAGGTGCAGCACACTCTGCACGCCCACGAGGCCGCCGGGACCACGGACCACCCCGACTACCGGGCGGCAGAACAGGTCTTCAACGAACGCCATGTGTGCCGCCTGACCCCCAACCCGCCCGAAGTGCAGGCCACTTGGGACAACATCGCGGCCGATCCGACCGTGTACCACACGATGAACGGCCCCAACGAGTTCCATGTCGTCGGCACCCTCAAGGACTGGTCCGTCATCGACCGGCTGCACCTGATCGAGGTGCCGACCCTGCTGGTGTCCGGACGCTTCGACGAGGCGACCCCCGAGACCGTCCGCCCCTTCGCCGACCACATCCCCGATGTGCGCTGGCACATGTTCGAGCACTCGAGCCACATGCCGCACGTCGAGGAGGAGGAGCTCTACCTCCGGATCGTCGGCGAGTTCCTCGACTCCACCGACTGATCCGGGAGTTGTCCGCCATGTCCCACGCCACCAGACGGGGCGCGCTCGCCGCCGCCACCGTCGCCCTCGCACTCTCCGCCGCCGCCTGTTCGTCCTCCTCGGACCCGGGCTCCTCCTCCGGCCCCAGCGCCTCCACCTCCGGGTCCTCCGCCTTCCAGGCCCAGCACAAGGGCGGCACCCTGAAACTCGTCGCCCACGCGGCCGCGGGCAGCTTCGACCCGCAGGTCAACTACACGCTCCAGTACTGGCAGTTGTTCCAGTCGATGTACGACGGCCTGCTCGCCTTCAAGAAGGTCGACGGGCAGGAGTCCTTCACCGTCGTCCCGGACCTGGCCACCGCCATGCCGAAGGTGACCAACGGCGGCAGGACGTACACCTTCACGCTCCGCAAGGGCATCACCTTCTCCAACGGCAAGCCGTTGACCACGGACGACGTGGTGGCGTCCTTCCAGCGCATCTTCAAGGTCTCCAGCCCCACCGCGGGCACCTTCTACAACGGGATCGTCGGCGCCGACGCCTGTCTGAAGACGCCCGCCTCCTGCACCCTGTCCAAGGGCGTGATCGGGGACGCCAAGGCCAACACGGTCACCGTCAACCTGACCGCCCCGGACCCGGAGTTCGAGTACAAGCTGGCCGTCCCGCACGCCGTCGTCGTACCGAAGGACTCGCCGACGAAGGACGCCGGGACCAAGCCGCTGCCGTCGACCGGCCCGTACATGGCGGCGTCGTACGACCCCAACCGGGCGCTGAAGCTGGTGCGCAACCCGCACTTCAAGGAGTGGTCGCGGGAGGCGGAGCCGCAGGGCTACCCGGACGTCATCGACTACACCTTCGGGCAGACGGTCGAGTCCGAGGTGACCGCCGTGGAGAACGGCCAGGCGGACTGGATGTTCGACGCCCCGCCCGCCGACCGTCTGGGCGAGATCGGCACCAAGTACGCCTCCCAGGCGCATGTGAACCCGCTGACGGCGTTCTGGTACGCGACGCTCAACGTCAACATGGCCCCGTTCGACAACAAGTTGGCGCGCCAGGCGATCAACTGGGCCGTGGACCGCTCCGCCGTGGTGCGGCTGTACGGCGGCACCAACCTCGCCTCGCCCGCGTGCACGATCCTGCCGCCGGGCTTCCCCGGGCACGTCGACTCCTGCGACTACACCAAGGGCGGCGGTACGACCTGGAAGGCCGCGGACCTCGCCAAGGCGAAAGCACTGGTGAAGCAGTCCGGCACGGCGGGTCAGGAGGTCGGGATCGTCACGCAGGACGACGACGTGAACAAGTCGATCGGGCAGTACCTGCAGAGCCTGCTCACGCAGCTGGGCTACAAGGCGACCCTCAAGCCGCTGTCGGGGAACATCCAGTTCACCTACATCCAGAACACCAAGAACAAGGTGCAGCTGGCCCTGACGTCCTGGTACCAGGACTATCCCGCGGCCTCCGACTTCCTCAACGTGCTGCTGTCCTGCGCGAGTTACCACCCCGGCAGCGACTCCAGCATCAACATCTCCGGGTTCTGCGACAAGGGGATCGACGCGAAGATGCAGGCGGCGATCAAGACCTCGGAGACCGACAAGGCGAGCGCGGACAAGCAGTGGGGTGCCGTCGACCAGGAGATCATGGGCGAGTCCCCGGTGGTCCCGCTGATCAACCCGAAGATGATCGACTTCACGTCGACGCGGGTCGGCAACTACCGGTTCAGCAAGCAGTTCTACATGCTGGTCGGGCAGCTGTGGGTGAAGTGACCCTCGCCCCGTCGCCAGGGGCCCGGCGCTCGCCGGGCCCCTGGCGGACCGCCGCCGGCGACCTGCTGCGCAACAAGTCGGCCCTGGCCGCGGCGGCGGTCCTGCTCCTCGTCGTGCTGGCGAGCCTGTGCGCCCCGCTGTACGCGGACCACATCGCCCACAGCGACCCGTTCCAGTCCCATGTCTCCGGCACCACGGTCGTGGACGGGAAGACGGTGCCGGTGCTCACCCCGAGCAGCACCGGTCTCGGCCTCGGCGTCACCCCGATCGGCCCGACCTGGGACCCCGGCCACTACTTCCTCGGCTCCGACAACCAGGGCCGCGACGTCATGGCCAGGCTGCTGTACGGCGGCCGTACGAGCCTGTTCATCGGGTTCACGGCGGCACTGCTCACCTGCCTCCTCGGCACGGTGGTGGGGGTCGTCGCCGGATACGCGGGCGGAGTCGTGGACGCGGTCATCTCCCGGCTCCTGGACGTCATCTGGGCGTTCCCGGTGTACCTGCTGGCCATCTGCCTGTCGGTGGTGCTGCTCACCAACGGCCTCAGACTGGGCCCCGTGACCGTCGACGCCGGAAGTCTCTGGCTGCCCGTCACGATCATCGCGGCGATCTATGTCCCGTACATCGCACGGCCGTTGCGCGGTCAGGTGCTGGTGCTGCGCAACAAGGAGTACATCCAGGCCGCCGTGGGCTCGGGCGCGCCCACCTCGCGGATCCTGCGCCGGGAGGTCCTCCCCAACGTGGTTCCGACGGCCATCGTGTTCGTCCCGCTGATGACCGCGCTGGCGATGCTCACGGAGTCGGCACTGTCCTTCCTGTCCGTCGGTGTCCAGCCGCCCGACGCCAGTTGGGGCACGATCATCGAGGACGGTCTGGGGCTCCTCTACACCCGGCCCGCCGTGACGATCGCGCCCGGCCTGCTCATCGCACTGACCACGGCCGCGCTCAACGTCCTCGGCGACGGGGTGCGGGACGCGCTCGACCCGGGCGCCCGGCTGCGCGGAGGGGTGTGACCATGCTCGTCTTCGCCCTCAAGCGCTTCGGCTCGGCCCTGCTGGTGATGTTCGCGATCAGTGTGCTGGTGTTCCTGATCTTCTTCGCCACCCCCGGAGTCGATCCCGCGGCCCGGATCGCCGGCCGCAACGCCGACCCGGCCACGCTCGACCAGGTACGGCACTCCTTCGGCCTGGACCGGCCGATGCCGGTCCGCTATCTGCTGATGATGCGTCACCTGCTGATCGACCGGGACCTGGAGTCGTTCGTCAACCGCGGCTCGCGGGTCATCCCGCAGATCGTCCAGGCGACCCCGGTGACGCTGTCCCTGGTCGTCGGCGCGGCCCTGATCTGGATGACGGCCGGCATCCTCATGGGCACGGCAGCGGCGACCCTGCGCGGGAAGGCCGCCGACCCGATCATCATGCTCGTCGGCGTGGTCGGGGTGTCCCTCCCTGCCTACTGGCTCGGCGAGGTCGTCAACCTCCTCACCCAGAAGCAGCTGCACGACTCGCTCTTCTCCTGGGTGCCCCCGCCCGGCTACGTCGGCCTCGGCCAGGACCCCGGCCAGTGGGCGCTGCACCTGCTCTTCCCCTGGCTGACCCTGGCCCTGCTGTACGCCGGGATCTACGCCCGGCTGCTGCGCGGCGAGATCGTCACCGCGCTGAACGAGGACTACGTCCGTACGGCCCGCGCCAAGGGCCTGTCCGAGCGGCGGATCCTGCTCCGGCACGCCCTGCGCTGCTCGCTGATCCCGATCGTGTCGCTGTTCGGCCTGGACTTCGGCGCGCTGGTGGGCGGGGCCGCGCTCCTCACCGAGGTGGTCTTCGGCCTGCCCGGCATCGGCAAGCTCACCTTCGACGCCCTCCAGAACCTCGACCTGCCCGTGATCATGGGGACCGTCCTGTACGCGGCGTTCTTCGTGGTCCTCGCCAACGCCCTGGTGGACATCCTGTACGCGCGACTCGATCCGAGGGCCCGCCATGCCTGAACCGCTCCTCGACGTACGTGACTTGAGCGTCCGCTTCCGCACCCGCCGGGGATCCGTCACCGCGGTCGACAAGGTCTCCTTCTCTGTCGCCCCCGGTGAAGTCCTGGGCGTGGTGGGCGAGTCGGGCTCCGGCAAGAGCGTGTCGATGCTGGCCGTCCTGCGGCTGCTCACCAACCCGAACGTGACCGTGTCGGGCGAGGTCCTCTTCCGCGGACGCGACCTGCTCACCCTGCCCGACAAGGAGATGCGCGCGGTGCGCGGCCGGGAGATCGCGATGGTCTTCCAGGATCCGATGACGGCCCTGACCCCGGTCCACACCGTCGGTTGGCAGATCGCCGAGGCGATCCGGGCGCACGAACAGGTCTCCCGCAGACAGGCGCGGGCCCGGGCGGTCCAGCTCCTCTCGGACGTCGGCATCCCCGACGCGGCCTCGCGGGCGGACGCCTACCCGCACGAGTTCTCCGGCGGGATGCGTCAGCGCGCGGTCATCGCGATGGCGCTCTCCTGCAATCCTTCGCTTCTCATTGCCGACGAGCCGACGACGGCGCTCGACGTGACCGTACAGGCGCAGATCCTCGATCTGATGCGGGAGCTCAACGCACGGGGATCCGCGATGGTGCTCATCACCCACGACATGGGCGTGGTCTCCCGGATCGCCGACCGGGTCCTGGTCATGTACGGCGGCCGGGCGGCCGAACAGGGCCCGCGGCAGGCGGTGTTCCACGGCCCGCGGCACCCGTACACCTGGGGTCTGCTCGACTCGGTGCCCCGGGTGAGCGGGGCCCGGCTGCGGCGGCTGCCCACCATCGCCGGCACCCCCGTCGCACCGGGCGCGGTCCCGGAGGGCTGCGCGTTCGCGCCGCGCTGCCGGTTGCGGCACGAGCGGTGCGAGGAGCGGCCGGCGCTGACCGCGGGCAGCGGTGACACCGCGCATCTGGACGCGTGCTGGCTGCCCTCCGGGGACCGCGCGGGGCTGCGGCTGCGGGCCGGTGAGGACGTGAACGGAGAGGTGAGGTCATGACGGGGCAGGAGATCGTGACGGTGGACGAGGCCCTGCCTCCCGACGGTGCCGAGGTCCTGCCTCCCGGCGGTGGCGAGGTCCTGTTGCGGGCCACGGACGTCACCAAGCACTACCCCGTCCGCGGGAGGCGCCAGGTGCTCCGCGCCGTCGACGGGGTCTCCCTGGAGGTGCGCGGCAGCGAGACCCTCGGCGTCGTCGGGGAGTCCGGCTGCGGCAAGTCCACGCTGGGCCGCTGCCTGGTCAGGCTCACCGAACTCACCTCAGGGAAAGTCGAGTTCGACGGGCAGGACATCTCGACGCTGTCCACGCGACGGCTGCGCCCGGTGCGGCCCGGTATGCAGCTGGTCTTCCAGGACCCGCAGGCCTCGCTCAACCCCCGCCGCCGCGCCGGGGACATCGTGGCCGAACCGCTGCTGGTGCACCGGTACGGTGACGCGGCCGCGGTCCGCCGCCGGGTCGGGGAGCTCTTCGACGTCGTAGGGCTGGCGGCAGCTCATCTGGACCGGTATCCGCACGAGTTCTCCGGCGGTCAGCGACAACGCATAGGGATCGCGCGGGCGTTGGCGACGCAGCCGAAGCTGATCGTGGCCGACGAGCCGGTGTCCGCGCTCGACGTGTCGATCCAGGCGCAGGTGCTCAACCTGTTCGCGGACCTCCAGGAGGAGTTCGGCCTCACCTATGTCTTCATCGCGCACGATCTCGGTGTGGTCCGTCATGTCTCGGACCGGATCGCCGTCATGTATCTCGGTGAGATCGTCGAACTCGGCGGGACGGAGGCGTTGTTCTCGGCCCCGGCCCATCCGTACACACAGGCCCTGCTGTCGGCGGTGCCGGACATCGATGACGGGACGCTCGCGGACGACGGTCCGTCACGGGAGCGCATCGTCCTGACCGGGGAGGTGCCGAGTCCGGCGGACAAGCCGACCGGGTGCCCCTTCCGCACGAGGTGTCCCTACGCCCGGGAGCTGTGCGCGGTAGAACGTCCGAGGCTCACGGCGACGGTCTCCGGTCGCCACGTGGCCTGTCACTACCCGCTGGCCGGCTGAGCGCCCGGGGTCTGCAGCCCCCGGGTCGGCCCACCGGCCGTCAGTTCGGCTCAGCCTCGGTCTCAGCCGAACTGGCCGACCACGTAGTCGCCGGCCGGCTGCTGGGTCATGACGTTCAGCCGGTTGAAGGCGTTGATGACGGCGATCAGGGAGACCAGGGCGAGGAGTTGCTCCTCGTCGTAGTGCTTGGCGGCGTTCTCCCAGACCTCGTCCGAGACGCCGCTCCCGTCGGCGAGGCGGGTGCCGTGCTCCGCGAGTTCCAGGGCGGCGCGCTCGGCCTCGGTGAAGACCTTGGCCTCACGCCACGCGGCGACCATGTGCAGGCGCTGCGCGGTCTCCCCCGCGGCGGCCGCCTCCTTGGTGTGCATGTCGAGGCAGAACCCGCAGCCGTTGATCTGGCTCGCGCGGATCTTCACCAGCTCCTGGGTGGTCATCGGCAGTCCCGAGTCCGTGACCACCTTGCCCGCCATGGCGAAGTGCTTGAGCAGCTTGCCGGCCAGGGGGCTGGTGAAGACGTCGAGTCGGGCTTCCATGGTGTGCTCCTTCTGCCGTGGTCGATGGCTACACACCTATGACTGATGGGACCGCCGGTTTGTGACATGCCCGAATGTGACCTGCGTCTCCTAGTCGCCGTAGGCCTGCTTCCAGCGCCTGCGGTGGCGGGCGTCGCCCTGACCGCGGCCGTTCACGTCGCTCAGGGACAGCAGGGACGCCCCGTTGTTCCACAGGCCGAGGTGGTCGCGGTGCACGGCGAGGATGTCGTGCTCCAGCGCGAACTTCTCGGAGGGGCCGGTGAAGCGGGAGGTCGTCACGAACACGGCCACGTCGGCGCCGAAGTGCAGCCGGGCGCCCAGCAGTTCGCGCAGTTCGCGGTTGGGGATCGCCCTGTTCGGGGCGTAGCGCTTGCACTGGACGACCATCGTGCGGCCGTCCGGCAGCCGCCCGAGGACGTCGGCGCCGTTGTCGCCGGCACCGCCCACCCGCCGGACCTCCGTGCACCCGTCCCGTCGGCACAGTCCCGCGACCAGTTCCTCGAACTCGGTGCCCGTCATGACGTCCACCTCGGCGAGGGTCCGCCGACCCGCCGCCACCGCGTCCTCCTGTCGCCAGCGGCGATCACGGCCGCGCAGGAGGCGGTCCGTGCGCCACAGCCGCCAACCGAGCAGCCCGGCGGCACCGACCAGCAGGAGGCCCAGCAGATACGGCCACACGCTCGTCCAGAACATCACCAGGAGGGCCGGCGCCACCGCGCCGCCTCCCGCCACCCACCTGATCCGCTGCGCTCGCCGTCCGCGAGCGGCCGTACCCCTTCGACGCCTGGCCACGGCGGCCTCCCCCCCCTGCGCTCCTCCCCGAGTCTGGGCAGCTCGGGGAGGTGTGAGAAGGGCGCGAGTCGGCCATGTCCGGACGGCCGCCGTGCGAGCCGGTCGGCCGCGGCGCCTCAAGGCACCGCGGCCGACCGGGGAACGGGTCAGCCCTTCACGGGCCTGCCGCGGCCCCAGCCCCAGGCGAGGCGGTCGGCGCCGGACTGGTTGGTGGTCTCCAGCCACGGGCGGTTCGCCGGGCCGACGAGCTGCTGCATCGAGTAGATGTCGTCGGTGCGCAGGCCCGGCCAGTACACCGAGCCCATCTTCAGCTCACGGAAGGTGTCGGTGGCGGCCTGGATGAAGTTGACGAAGTTGTCGTCCGGCGTCTTCACGTTGTAGTTCAGGCCCGTCGTCATCGGCGCGCCGAACTCGTCGGCCACGGTCCGGTTCGCGCAGTCGCCGATGCGGGCCTTCACGTCGGCCACCCACTCGTCGTAGGTGGCGTACGACTTCCAGAAGCCGTAGTCGTGCAGCGACAGGTAGGTGCCCTTCAGGCGGGGGTCGGCGCACACCGTGGTGACGTGGTCGTTGTAGCCGGCGCCGCTGACGAAGACGCGGTTGCGCGGCACGGACTTGTAGGTGTCCAGCCACTTCGCGGCGACGTCCGCCCACTGGGCGTCGGTGTAGCCGTGCGGCTCGTTCATCGGCTCGAAGTAGACCCGGGAGTTGCCCTTGTAGGCCTTGACGACGGTGTTCCACATCGGCCAGTAGGTGGCCTCGTCGTCGATGAAGCCGTCCTTGCGGTCGCCGGTGCCCTCCCAGTAGGACACGATGACCTTGAAGCCCTGGGCCGTCGCCGCGTCGATGACACCCCGGTAGGACTTCCAGTAGGTGCCGTTGACGGTGTACGGGTTGATCGGCAGCCGGACGGTGTTGGCGCCGAGGTTGGCACGGAAGGCCGCGATGATCCGGGTCGCCTTGGTGTAGGTCTGGGCGTAGGTGTCCGAGGTCGACAGGCCCGACAGCTGGAGCTCGTCGTCGGCGAAGTTGTCACGCGGGTCCGCCCAGTTGACGCCCTTGAACTGGGTCGTGTCGGTGGTGGGGGCGGCGGACGCGGGGGTGCCGGTGAGGGTGGCGCCGCTGATCGCGGCGATCGCGACGGCGACGAGCGAGGCACGCAGCCTCGGGGCGCGACGGGAACTGGTGGGGGTCTTGCGCATCGACCAAACCCTTTTCGAATGACAGCATGTTTACGTAAACATGACGGCGCCGGAATCGTGGCATCCGCTCCGGCGGCCGTCAAGGTTTCCCCCACGTAACATCCGGTGCGATGCGCAACGCGTTCGTGTGCGTGTGAAGGAGGCAGCAGTGGTGGAGCGGGGAGGTTCCGGTGTCCCCGGCGGGCGGCGCAAGCAGCGGGTGTCCATGGCCGACGTCGCCCAGCGGGCGGGCGTCTCCTCGCAGACGGTCTCGCGGGTCGCCAACGGCCATCCCGGGGTGATCGACTCGACGCGCGAGCAGGTCCTCGCCGCGATGCGGGAGCTGGGCTACCGCCCCAACAGTGCCGCGCGGGCGCTGCGGTACGGGCAGTTCAACACCATCGGCGTGATCCTGTTCAGCCTGTCCTCGACGGGCAACAGCCGCACGGTGGAGGCGATCGCGACGCACGCGGCGGCCGAGGGGTACGCGATCACCCTGATCCCCATCGACGTCCCGACCCAGGACAACGTGCTGGGCGCCTTCACGCGGATGGGTGAGCTGGCCGTGGACGCGGTCATCGTCATCATGGAGATCCATCTCCTCGACACGGGGACGGTGCAGCTGCCGCCCGGGGTGCATGTCGTCGTGGTCGACTCGGACGCCGGCGACCGCTACAGCGTGGTCGACACCGACCAGGCGGACGGCGCCCGGAAGGCCGTACGGCATCTGCTCGACCTGGGGCACCGGACCGTGTGGCATGTGACGGGTCCGCAGGAGTCCTACGCGGGGCAGCGGCGGGCACAGGCCTGGCGGGCGGTGCTCGGGGAGGCGGGGCGGCCGGTGCCGCCCGCGCTGTACGGGGACTGGTCGGCGGAGTCCGGTTACGAGGCCGGCCTCGTGCTTCCCGAACCGCCGGACTGCACGGCCGTGTTCGCCGCCAACGACCAGATGGCGCTGGGGTTGTTGCGGGCCTTCCACGAGCGGGGGCTGTCCGTGCCGTACGACGTCAGCGTGGTGGGTTTCGACGACATCCCCGACGCGGCGTTCTTCGTACCGCCCCTGACCACGGTCCACCAGGACTTCGCCGAGGTGGGGCACCGCTGCGTCCAGAAGGTCCTCCAACAGATCCGCGCGGGCAGCGGCGCGGAGCCGGGCACCGACCTCGTGCCGACGAGTTTGGTGGTGAGGGGGAGCACGGGGGCGCCGTCGGTCTGAACGGGACGTTTGACGGGTCGGTGATCGCAAGGAACTCGGGGCGCTGGAGGAACTGCGGCCGAGGTGGCCCGGGGCACGGGCACTGGTCTTCGACCCGGAGATGGTCGGCTATGTGCTGCGGGAGATCGTGGAGGTGCCGACCGGCGACTTCCAGGACCTGCGGCTGTGGCGGCGGCAGGTCGCGGACCTGGCCGTGGGCCTGGTCGAGGAGTACCGGCGCCCAGCGCTCGTGCCCATGACGCTGGTGCACCCGGGCCATCTGCGCGAGATCTTCGGCGCTCTGAGGGACTCCGACGTCGTCGCCCACCACTTCTTCCTCAAAGGCGGAGCGGGTGCGCGCCTGGTGCAAGGCTCGGATCGAGCCGTGTACGGCCGCGGTCGACACCCTCCCGGGCGACACGGTGTTCCTGGACGGCGGGTCGAGTCCCGGGGAGTTGGCCGGTCAGGTGCTTGCTCGGGTTGGTTGACCTTGGCCCTGGGGGAAGCCGCAGCCTCGGGTCATGGTGCATGGGAAACGGATGCTGGTCGATGTGCGGCCGCTGCGGGTGGGTGCGTTTCGGCGGCTGTGGGTGGGCGGGATCGTGACCGCTCTGGGCGCTCAACTCACCGCGGTGGTCGTGCCGTTGCAGATCTACGGCTTCTCCGGTTCGTCGGCCTATGTGGGGCTGGCCGCTCTGGTCGGGCTCGTTCCGATGGCCGCTGCGGCGCTGTGGGGAGGGGTGCTCGCCGATCTGCGGGATCGGCGGCGGGTGCTGTTGGTGACCACGATCGGCATCGGCGGGACGTCGTTGCTGTTGTGGGCGCAGGCGTGGGCGAACCTGCGGTCGGTCGGTGTGCTGCTCGTGGTCGTGGGTGTCCAACAGGCGCTGTTCGGCGCCAACTCCACGGTCAGCAGGGCCGTCACACCCCGTCTGGTACGACCCGAGCTGCTTCCCGCCGCCAACGCCCTCCAGTCGACGGTCCTCCTGTCCGCCGGGATCGTCGGCCCCGTCCTGGCGAGCGGCCTGCTGCCCGTAGTCGGGAGCGGGACGCTGTATCTGGCGGACGCCGTCGCCGTCTGCGCGACGGTGTGGGCCGTATGGCGGCTGCCCGCCCTTCCGCCCTACAGCGACGGAGAACGGCGGCGGACAGCGGGGCTGCGCCAGATTGCCGAGGGGGTACGGGTGATGACATGCCGTCAGGTGCTGCTGGTGGTCTATGTCGCCGACTTCGCCGCGCTGTCCCTGGGTCTGCCCACGGCGCTTTTCCCGCAGCTCGTCGCGGAGACCTTCCGCCCTTCGGACGTCGGAGTGCTGTACGCCGCCGTCTCGGCCGGTGGCGTGCTGGCGGGGCTGTTCTCCGGGGCCTTCACCCGGATCGGCAGGCACGGTGTCGCGGTGGCGGTGTCGGTCGGCGTGTGGGGAACGGCCGTCGCCGGCTTCGGGTTGGCCCGCTCGCTGGTCTCGGCGGTGGCGTGGCTGCTGCTCGCCGGCGGTGCGCTCCTCGCGCTGGGCGTCTTCCGGAAGACCGTGCTGCAGACCGCCGTCCCGGACGGGATGCGCGGCCGGCTCCAGGGGATCGACACGGTGGTCGCCGTCGGCGGGCCACGGGTGGGTGACCTCCTGCACGGCTCGGTCGGCGCCGCCCTCGGCGTCACGTGGACCGTCACGGGCGGCGGTGTCCTGACCGTCGTGGCGGCTGTCGTGCTGCTCCTGGTCTTCCCTGGGTTCCGCCGCTATCGCGTCACGGTCGACGGCGACGAGCCGAGTCCGTCGAGGAAGGTGGAGTAACACGCGGGCAGAGTGGGCCGACTACTTTTCCTCCCGCATTCCCGGGAACAGCACGCGCGCCTGCTCGGGATCCGGCGTGACGAAGAGCGCCTCGCCCGTCGCCAGTGGTACGGCGGGGGCCGACTCCGTGGTGATCGAGCCCGTGACCTGGATCTTGCGGTGCTCCCTGCCCGTGACGCGGGCGTGGATCCGCAGGGGTGTCTCCAGCGGGACAGGGCGGTGGTAGCGGATCTCCAGGGAGACGGTCAGGCCCGGAGCGCCTGCGTTCGCGCAGGCGCGGCCCATGAGTTCGTCCAGGAGCATCGCGCTCATGCCGCCGTGGCCGTAGCCGGGCGGGCCCTCGTGGGCGATGCCGAGGGTGCAGCGGCCCAGCAGCCCGTCACCGGTGGGCGTGATGACCACGGGCGGGGCCAGCGGGCTGCCCGCTCCGACGACTGGGCTGTACATCCGCGCCCCCGCCGGGAACTCGTCCACGTCGGGGATCTCGGCGCGCGCCCGCCGCCGCCCGGTCAGCTCGCCGGTGAGGTGACGCACACCGTCGGCCACCCGGCGGAGGGTGTCCGGGGTGGTGTCGGTGCGGACGGTGGCCTCCACCAGGGCGCGCAGTTCCGTGCCGAGGCGGGTGATGGCGGCCTTCCGGAGTTCCAGCTCCTCGGCGATGGGCCCGGTGGCTCCGGTGGACCCGGTGGTCGGTGGTTCGGGCAGGGATGTGTGCATCGCGGCTTTCTCGGTACGGGGTGGCAGCGGGGGCGGGCTCAGTCGTCGGCCCGGACGAACACCGGCTTGAGGTGCTTCTCGGGCAGCGCCGTCGGCAGGTCCTCCCAGTCGATGACGTGGGAGACGACCTTCTCGGGGGTGACCTTGCCGGAGGCGGCGAGGGCCAGCGCGTCGGGGATGTGGGCGCGGACGTTGTCGCGGGCGATGCGCAGGGTGACGCCGGTGAGGTACATGTCGAGCAGGGGCAGCTCGCCGGGCCGGAAGTGGTTGCCGGCGCTCTCGCAGATCCCCTCCGGGGCAAGGGACTTGACGGTGAGGGCGAGCTGGTCGACGCGACCGGTGGCCTCGACGGCGATGTCGTAGCCGACCGGGGCGGGCTCCAGGGACTCGGCCGTGATGGCCCCGAACTCCCGCGCGAGCTCCCGGTGTTCGGCGGCCGGGTCGACGTAGAGGATCTCGGAGGCGCCGAGTGCCCGGGCGATGTCGCACACGTACAGGCCGATGCTGCCGCGTGCCACGACCAGCACCCGGGCGCCGGGGCGGGCCTGGAGATGGGGGGCCACCAGGCGCCAGGCCAGGGACCAGTTGTCGCTGGCCGAGGCCATGGCCACGGGGTCGAGTCCGGAGGGCAGCGGGACCAGCATGGCGTCGGCGTACGGCACCCGGACCAGGTCGGAGAAGAGTCCACCCCAACTTCCGCCGATCGGGGCGCCGTACATCGCCATGTAGGGCATGGCCTCGCAGTGGGCGGTCAGTCCGGCCCGACAGCGGCCGCAGACACCGCAGTTGATGGACCACGGCACCACGACGAGGTCTCCGGGCGCCACGGCAGTGACGGCGTCACCGGTCTCGACGACCCGGGCGACACACTCGTGGCCGAGGGCGAACGGCGGCTCGATGAAGCCGTGCCCGGCGAGGATCGAGGAGTCGACGTCGCACGGGGTCGCGGCCACCGGCGCGACGATCGCCTCCCCGCCCGACCGCACCTTGAGGTCGGGGACCTCGCGCCACTCGACAGTGCGCTTGGCCACGTAGGTCAGTTCACGCATCGTTCCTCCCCTGCTGCGCGAAGGCCACGAGGTCGGCGTAACGGATCACGGAACCGCCCGCGCCCCACGTGCCGTCGGGCTGTTCGTGCACGAGGACCCACACCCGCGGGGCCTCCTCCGCCGAGAGTCCGGCGGCGGCCAGGACCGTCTTCGTCGCCTCCTCGACGAGGCCCGACTTCCGGCGCTCGGAGAGGGCGCCCTGCGGGACGGTGACCTCGACCAGGAAGCGCGGGGCGTCGTCCTCGGCGGTGGTCTGGGCGCCCTCCGGCAGTTCGACGAGGTAACTCCAGGCCTGGGCACGGAAGAACGCGGTGTCGGGTGCGCCCTCCCAGCGGAGCAGTACGGCAGCGAGGTCCTTCTGGACGCCGGCGCGACCCTCCACGGTCAGGGCACCGGCGGGGGCGGTGAGGCGGATCATCGGCATGGCATGCACCTCTTCGGGCTATGGCAGGCGTGGCTACGGCGGTCGCGTCTACGGCCGTCACGCCTATGACGGTCGTTATAAACCCCGGCCACGGTAGACTATGACGGCCGTTATAGCCAAGGAGACCGGAAGGGATGCGTACGTGACCAAGCCCACCCCGACGCCGCGTGAGCGGATCGTCGTCGGAGCCGCCGACATGATCAGCCGGCGCGGTCTGAACGCGACGAGCATCCGCGAGATGGCCAAGCACGCCAGGGCGCCGCTCGGCTCGACGTACCACTACTTCCCCGAGGGCAAGCAGCAGCTGGCCACGGAGGCCGTCCGGTACACGGGCGAGTGGGTCGCGCGCGTCCTGCGCAGGGAACTCCGGGCCGGACCCGTGCAGGGACTGCGGGCGTTCCTCGCCCTGTGGCGCAAGATCGTCGTGGACAGCGACTTCCGGGCCGGCTGTCCCGTACTCGCCGTGTCCATCGAGGAGCCCGCCACCGAGGAGGTCCCCGCCCCGGTGCGAGCCGCGGCGGAGGTCTTCGACAGCTGGGAGGGCCTGCTGGCCGACTCCCTGCGCGAGCACGGCGTCGGGCCCGAGCAGGCGGCGCAGTTGGCGACGCTGGTCGTCGCGGCCGTGGAGGGCACGGTGGCGATGTGCCGTGCCAAGCGCAGCACCCAGCCCTTGGACCACACGGCCGATCAGCTCCAGGCGCTGATCCTCGCCACGATCAAGGGCTGACCGGGCCTCAGCCGCCCAGCGCGGCACGGACGGCATCGGCCCGCTCCTGCGTGAACACCCCGCTGTCCAGCAAAGGCAGGACGGACAGCACTCCGCCGGACGATCCCCAGCTGCCCTCGTCGATCACACGGAAGGTGACCCACCAGGCGGGCGCCGGCTTCTCCAGCCCGCAGGCCGCGGCCAGCGCGGCCAGCACCCGCTCGATGACCTCGGCGCGTACGTCCGGGTGCCAGGCGGCGTCCATGACCGCCACGTCGATCACCATCACGTCGAGCTCCGGCCCGGCGTCCGCGAGCAGCCGCCCGCCGATGGCCATCATGTCCCGCTCGCGCTCCACGAAGTGCACCTGGAAGCCGACGCGCGCGGCCGGGGCGAGCTGCCCCACCTCGGGCACGAGCACCGCGTCGGTCAGCGTCCCGGCCAGCTCGCGGCGCTGCTCCAGGGTCAGGCGGCCCTTGGGGGTGTTCACGGTGATGATGGTCACGGCATGCTCCTATGACAGTCGTTATAGACAGGGAGGGAAGGCTACCCCGCCGCTATAACGACTGTCATATCGAGCCCGGTCTCAGACGTTGCGGCGGTACTGGCCGCCCACCTCGAAGAAGGCCTCGGTGATCTGCTGGAGGGAGCAGACGCGGGTGGCGTCCATGAGCACCGCGAACACGTTCTCGCCGCGTACCGCCGCGTCCTTGAGGGCGTCCAGGGCGGCCCGGGCCTCGTCCTGGTGGCGGGTGTGGAAGTCCCGTACGCGTTCCAGCTGGGACTGCTTCTCCTCCTCGGTGGCGCGGGCGAGTTCGACGACGCCGGGCTCGGCGGTGTCGGCGTGCGGGTTGCGGAAGGTGTTGACGCCGATCAGGGGCAGGGTGCCGTCGTGCTTGCGCTGCTCGTAGAGCATCGACTCGTCCTGGATGCGGCCGCGCTGGTAGCCGGTCTCCATCGCGCCGAGCACCCCGCCGCGTTCGCTGATGCGCTCGAACTCCTGGAGGACCTGCTCCTCGACCAGGTCGGTGAGTTCGTCGATGATGAACGACCCCTGGAGGGGGTTCTCGTTCATCGCCAGGCCCCACTCCCGGTTGATGATCAGCTGGATGGCCAGGGCCCGGCGCACCGACTCCTCGGTGGGGGTGGTCACCGCCTCGTCGTAGGCATTGGTGTGCAGGCTGTTGCAGTTGTCGTAGATGGCGATGAGCGCCTGGAGGGTGGTGCGGATGTCGTTGAAGTCCATCTCCTGGGCGTGCAGGGAGCGTCCGGAGGTCTGGACGTGGTACTTCAGCTTCTGCGAGCGCTCACCGGCGCCGTACTTCTCCTTCATCGCCACCGCCCAGATGCGGCGGGCCACCCGGCCGAGTACCGAGTACTCGGGGTCCATGCCGTTGGAGAAGAAGAACGACAGGTTCGGCGCGAAGTCGTCGACGTCCATGCCGCGGGCGAGGTAGGCCTCGACGTAGGTGAATCCGTTGGCGAGGGTGAAGGCGAGCTGGCTGATGGGGTTCGCGCCGGCTTCGGCGATGTGGTAGCCGGAGATGGACACCGAGTAGAAGTTGCGGACCTGCTGCTGGATGAACCACTCCTGGATGTCCGCCATCATCCGCAGGCTGAACTCGGTGGAGAACAGGCAGGTGTTCTGGCCCTGGTCCTCCTTGAGGATGTCGGCCTGCACGGTGCCGCGGACGTTCGCCAGCGCGTGCGCGCGCAGTCCGGCCGCCTCCTCGGGCGAGGGCTCGCGACCCTCCTCGGCGCGGAACCGCTCCAGCTGCTGGTCGATCGCGGTGTTGAGGAAGAACGCCAGGACGGCCGGTGCCGGGCCGTTGATCGTCATGGAGACGGAGGTCGTGGGCGCCACGAGGTCGAAGCCGTCGTAGAGCGCCTTCATGTCCTCCAGCGTGGCGACGGAGACCCCGGAGGTGCCGACCTTGCCGTAGATGTCGGGGCGTTCGTCGGGGTCGCGGCCGTACAGCGTCACCGAGTCGAACGCGGTGGACAGGCGGGTCGCCGGCTGGCCCTCGGACAGGAGCTTGAAGCGGCGGTTGGTGCGGAAGGGGTCGCCCTCGCCGGCGAACATGCGCGCGGGGTCCTCGCCGTCGCGCTTGAAGGGGAACACCCCGGCCGTGAACGGGAATCGGCCGGGCAGGTTCTCGTTCCGCCAGAACCGTACGAGCTCACCGTGGTCGGCGAAGCGGGGCAGGGCGACCCGGGGGATCTTGTTGCCGGAGAGGGACTCGCGGGTCAGCTTGGTGCGGATCTCCTTGTCGCGGACCTTCACGATCTGCTCGTCGCCGGAGTAGGAGGCGATCACGGCGGGCCAGTTGGCGATCTGTTCCGTGATCTCGTACGGCAGCTGCCGGCGCGCCTCGGACAGCAGGGACCGCACGTCCTCGGGATCCAGTCCGGCGTCGGCGAGCTCGCCCTCGACGGTCTCCAGCCGCTGGACCCGCCTTGCCTGTTCGGCCAGTTGCAGGGTCCGGGCGTGGTAGCCGCGGACGGCGTCGGTGATCTCGGCGAGGTAGCGCACCCGGTCCGCGGGGACCACCTGGCGGATTCCGGAGGAGTGGCGGACGTCCACCGGGTCCAGCGCCCCCTCGGACAGCGCCAGCCCCTTCTCCACCAGGGTGTTCTTCAGGTGCTGGTAGAGCGCGGTGACACCGTCGTCGTTGAAGGTGGCCGCGGAGGTGCCGTAGACCGGCATGTCCTCGGGCCGCTGCCCGAACGCCTCGCGGTTGCGCACGAGTTGGCGTCCCACGTCCCGCAGGGCGTCCTTGGCGCCGCGCCGCTCGAACTTGTTGATGGCCACCACGTCGGCGAAGTCGAGCATGTCGATCTTCTCCAGCTGCGAGGCGGCACCGAACTCCGGTGTCATCACGTACAGCGAGGCGTCGACGAACGGCACGATCGCGGCGTCGCCCTGGCCGATGCCGGGCGTTTCCACGATCACCAGGTCGAATCCGGCGGCCTTCACCACGTCGATGACGTCGGAGAGGTGCTCGGGCAGCTCGCGGCTGCCGCGGGTGGCCAGGCTGCGGAAGAACACCCGCTCGCCGTCGAGGGAGTTCATCCGGATCCGGTCGCCGAGCAGCGCGCCGCCGCCCCGGCGCCGGGTCGGGTCCACGGCGATCACGGCGACGCGCAGGGCGTCCCGCTGGTCGACCCGGAACCGGCGCACCAGCTCGTCGGTCAGTGACGACTTGCCCGAGCCGCCGGTGCCGGTGATGCCGAGCACCGGCACGCGCCGCGCGGCCGCGGTGGTCCGCAGTTCCGCGAGGAACTCCGGGGGAAGCTTGCCGAGTTCGGCGCCGGTGATGGCCCGGGCGACCGCGAACCGGTCGCCGGTCAGGACCGCGGTGAGGTCGGCGGGCTTGCCGTCCCACAGGTCGAAGTCGCAGTCCCGTACGACGGTGTTGACCATCCCGGCGAGGCCCATCCGCTGGCCGTCCTCCGGCGAGAAGATCGTCACCCCGCCCTCCCGGAGCCGGGCGATCTCGTCGGGCACGATGACCCCGCCCCCGCCGCCCACCACCCGGATGTGCTCCGCGCCCTGCTTGCGCAGCGAGGCGACGAGGTACTCGAAGTACTCGACGTGTCCGCCCTGGTAGGACGAGACCGCCACACCGTGCGCGTCCTCCTCCAGCGCCGCGTCCACGACCTCCCGCACGGACCGGTTGTGGCCGAGGTGGATGACCTCGGCGCCCTGCGACTGGAAGATCCGCCGCATGATGTTGATCGAGGCGTCGTGCCCGTCGAACAGTGCCGAGGCGGTGACCAGGCGGACAGGATGGACGGGGCGGTGCAGATCGCTCATGGCGAGGCCTTCCCAAGACACGACGAAGAGCGCGGGCTGAGAAAATACTAGGACGTCCTACTAAATTATCAGGGGTCGGGGTCCTGAAGAAGCACCCGCCGCGCCGCGGGGCTGGAAGGGTGCCGGGTTCGGTTGTCGGGCGGGTGCGGGTCCGTCGTGGTTGGTCCCGCAGTGGCGGGTCGGCCACGGGGTGGGTGGGGGCGGGCGTTATTGCGCAGCCCCACCCGCCCCGGCCCGGCGCAGCCGAGTGGCAGGCTACGTCGTCGAGAAGCTGTGGCCGTTTCAGGCGTTACGACGACGGCATCACAGTTCCGAGGGAGAACTCGCGAGCGATCTTCGTTCGTGATCCCTACGATGAGGGCTCAACGAAATGAGCCCAAGACAACCATCCGGCCGTCCGACGGGGGGAGTGCCCTGCGGGGCGGCCGGGGTCGCCGATGCCAGGGACCGCTCCCCGGGCTGCGGTGATCTTCCTGTCCAGGAGGACGCCCCCGCATGTTCCGACGTATTGGCAACGTAGTCGTCCGACATCCCGTGTGGACGATCGTGGCCTGGCTCATCGCCGCCGTGGCGATCGTGGCCACCGCCCCCGGCCTGCCCTCGAACAGTGACGAGAGCAGCTTTCTCCCTAAGAGCTACGAGTCCATCAAGGCCGCGGACATCCAGGCGAAGGCGTTCCCCGCCGCCTTCACCCCGTCCGCGATCGCGCTCTACCAGCGCACCGACGGCGGCAAACTGACCGCCGCCGACAAGAAGGACGTCGAGCGGATCAGCTCCGAGCTCGGCGAGAAGAAGATCGACCAGGTGCAGAAGGTGGTCCCCGGCCAGGCGTCCACGGACGGCAGGTACACCATGACCCTGGTCCAGATGGACAGCAAGAACGCCGGCCAGCCCGTGCAGGCCGACGCGGCCAAGGTGCTGCGCGACGACGTCAAAAAACTCGTCAAGGGCACTAACCTCGAGGTCAAGCTCGGCGGCTCCGCCGCGCAGGCGCTCGACCAGCAGGACTCGTCCAAGCGCGGCGAGGCGCTGATCGGCATCGGCACCTTCGTCATCATCCTGGTCACCCTGCTGATCATCTTCCGGGCGCCGATCCTGGCCTTCCTGCCCCTGATCACCATCGGGTTGGTGTCCGCCATCGCCAACGGGCTGATCGCGTACGCCACCAAGCTGTTCGACCTCCAGGCCAACAGCTCGATCTCGTCGATCCTGATCGTCGTGCTGTTCGGTGTGGGCACCGACTACTTCCTGTTCCTGATGTTCCGCTACCGCGAACGCCTGCGACTCGGCGACGAACCGAAACAGGCCATGGTCAACGCGGTCGACAGGGTCGGCGAGGCCATCGCCTCCGCCGCCGGCGCGGTCATCATCGCCTTCCTCGCGCTGGTCCTGTCCACGCTGGGCTTCCTCAAGCAGATGGGCCCGGCGCTCGCGATCGCGGTCACCGTGACCCTGATCGCGGGCCTGACACTGATCCCGGCCGTCGTCTCGCTGATCGGCCCGAAGGTCTTCTGGCCGTCCAAGTCCTGGCGGCACGAGCCGGAGAACGCCCGGTTCGCCGCACTCGGCCGTGGCGTGCAGAAGCGTCCGGCGCTCACCACCGCGCTCTCCGGCCTCGTCCTGGTCGTGTTGTCGCTCGGGACCCTCGGCTTCAACGCCACCTTCGACCTGGCCTCGGGCTCCATGCCCAAGACCAAGGAGTCGATGGTCGTCCAGGACGAGATGCAGAAGGCGTACTCGGCGGGAGCCGCCGCGCCCACCGACGTCTACCTCTCCAGCACCGACGGCAAGGCGATCGACACGACGGTCTTCGACGCGTACGTGAAGAAGCTCGGTGCCGTGGACGGGGTCGCGAACGCGCGGCTGGCCCAGCTGAACAAGGACGGCACCACGATCGACTTCCAGGTCACGCTCAAGTACGAGGCGTCCACGGACAAGGCGATCGAGACGGTGGGCCGGGTCCGTGACGTCGCGCACGACGACGCGCCGCCCCACACGGAGGCGCTGGTCGGCGGCATGTCCTCGATCTACAAGGACATCGACGCCGCGGTCACCCACGACTACAAGACGGTCTTCCCCGTGGCCGCCCTGCTGATCATGCTCATCCTGGGGCTGCTGCTGCGCAGTGTGGTCGCCCCCTGGTACCTGATCGCGTCGGTGGGCCTGGGCTTCGGCGCCACGCTCGGTGCCACGGTCTGGATCTTCCAGGGCGCGGTCGGTCACTCGGGCCTGATGTTCATGCTCCCGGTGATCATGTATCTCTTCGTGGTCGCCATCGGCACCGACTACAACATCCTGATGATCGCCCGCCTGCGGGAGGAGGCCCGCGAGGGCCGCGAGCCGCGTGAGGCGGCGGGCATGGCCCTGCGGCACGCCGGTCCCACGGTGGCCGCGGCCGGGTTCATCCTGGCGGCGACCTTCGCCACGATGATGCTGGCCGGGAACGCCCTGCTCACCGAGATGGGCTTCGCGGTGTCCTTCGGTATCGCCGTCGCCGCGTTCGTCATGGCGATGTTCTTCACCCCGAGCCTCACGGCCCTGATCGGCCACGCGGCCTGGTGGCCGGGACACGCAGACCGGGCGAAGGAGCCGCCGAGCTCCCCCGCACCGGTCTCGGGCGGCGAGCGGGACACGTTCGCGCAGGATCCGGCGGGGCGCCGCACCTGACGACGCCCGCACCGACGGCGGCCGCCGGGCCATACGGTCCGGTGGCCGCCGTACGACTGGGGGGGCGGCCGTACGACTGCGTGGCGGGCGTACGTCTCCAGCACGGCCGGCCTGATCCCGTGGGCGAGGCCGAGCCGCCACGACTCGCGGACGGCCACCCCGCGCTCATGTCCTTCCTGGACGCGGCACTGGTCGCCCAGGGAAGGTCGCCGGCCGAAGGGCCTGGCCGAGCGGTCCGAACACCACGTTCCTCGGCCATTCATCGTGGGATCACGTCCGAGGGGTTGAACGGGTGCGTGTCCTCGCTAGCGTCTGTGGGCGTCCCGTCCCACACGAGTGAGGTGTCGATGTCCGCACGACATGTCCTCGCCGGCCTGGCGCTGGCGCCGGTGCTCGCGTTCTCGGTGGCGGCGCCCGCGACGGCGTACGACGGCCGCCAACTGCCCGCGCCGAAGCCGTACTTCGATCTCCAGGCCCACCGCGGCGGCCTCGGCATGACGACCGAGGAGTCCCTGGAGGGCTTCGGCAAGGCGCTGCGGCTCGGGGTGTCCACGCTGGAGCTGGACACCCATGTCACCAAGGACCGCAAGGTCGTCGTCAATCACGACCGGCAGATCAGCGCGGTCAAGTGCCGTGACACGGGGCCGGTGACGCCGGACGACCCGATGTATCCGTATGTCGGCAAGTACATCAAGGATCTGACGCTCGCTCAGATCAGGACACTGGACTGCGGATACCAGCAACTGCCCGGGTTCCCCGAGCAGCAGGTCGTCAAGGGCTTCCGGATGGTGGAGCTGAAGGACGTCCTGAACCTGGTCAAGAGGTACCGCGCCCACCAGGTCACGCTGAACATCGAGACGAAGGTCGAGGCGGGCGCTCCCGAACAGACCGCAGCGCGTGGGCTGTTCGTGCGGCGCGTGTACGAGGAGATCCACCGTTCCGGCATCGAGCACCAGGTCACCATCCAGTCCTTCGACTGGGGCGCGCTGAAGGCGATGCACGCGCTCGCCCCGACCTGGCCCCTGGTCGCGCTCACCAACTACGACTTCCTCCAGGTCGGCCGACCGGGCGCGTCCCCCTGGCTCGGCGGGATCGACGCCGACGACTACGGCGGCGACTTCGTGCGGGCCGCCGCGACCGTCCCCGGCGTCAGGGCCCTCTCCCCCAACTACGGGTTCCCGCAGAACGGCAAGGTCGGCGACCCCGGCTTCCGCTTCTACGCCGACCGCACGATGGTCCGGGAGGCCCACGCCCGCGGCCTGAAGGTCATCCCGTGGACCTGCGACGACCCGGCCACCGTGGAGGCGCTCATGGACATGGGCGTCGACGGCGTCATCACCGACTATCCGAATCGCGTACGGCAGATCATGGCCGACCGCGGGATGCGGCTGCCCCGGCCGTACCGGCCCCGCTGACGGAGGAACGCGGTACCGACACGTCGAGGCGTCCGGCCGCGTGAACCCGTCGCCCTGTCCGCTTGACGTCCACCAGGGTCAGCAGCGACACTCCAGACATGAATGTGACCGGTCACACCCGCAGTCCGGCAAGCATCCGTGATGTCGCCGCGGCCGCCGGGGTCTCCTACCAGACGGTCTCCCGGGTGATCAACGGTCACCCGAGCGTCAAGCAGTCCACCCGCGAACGCGTCCTCGCCGCCATCGACGAGCTGGGCTTCCGTCGCAACGCCACCGCGCTCGCCCTGGCCAGGGGACGCAGCAGGGCCGTGACCGTGCTCACCGCCAACACCACGCACTACGGCTACGCCTCGATCCTCCAGGGCGTCGAGGAGTCCGCCCGCGCCGCAGCCTACTCCGTGGGCGTGGGCGTCCTCGAGTCCGCCGACCAGGCCGCCGTCACCGCCGAGGTGCAGCGCGCCGCCGACGCGGGCGGCGGGCTCGTGGTGATCGCCTACGACCCGGCGGGCGTCCGGGCCCTGGAGGCGGTCCCGGCCGGGGTTCCGGTCGTCGGCATCGTCGAGACCCCGGCGAGCCCGCCCACGGACAACCGGCCGTGGGTGTGGACCGACGACCGCGAGGCCGAGTACGAGGCGACCCGGCATCTGCTGTCCCTGGGCCACGAGACCGTGCACTACGTCGCCATCCCCTCCAGCACCCGCCGCACCGGCGCCCGCACCAGCGGCTGGCGGCAGGCCCTCAAGGAGGCCGGCGCCGCGCAACCCCTTCCCGTGCAGGGCAGTTGGGGTCCGGCGGGCGGTCACGCGGCGGGCCTCAAGCTCGCGAAGGACCCGTCGGTCACCGCGATCCTGTGCGGCAACGACGACCTGGCCCTCGGTGTGCTGCGGGCGCTGCACGAGGCGGGCCGTTCGGTGCCGGGCGAGGTCAGCGTGGCCGGGTTCGACGACGCCCCGCACTCCGCCTATCTGACGCCGTCCCTGACGACCGTACGCCTGGACTTCACCGGTCTGGGCCGGGCCGCGTTCGCCCTGCTGCACGGCGTCCTGGAGGAGTCCGCGCCGATCGCTCCGCATCCCGTGTCCGTACCGGAGCTGGTGGTCCGGGAGAGCTCGGGGCGGCCGTCGGCCTGACTCCCTTGTCATGCCGAGCCCCGTGCGGGAACGTGCCGATCAGTGCCGGGCGTCCCACGCCGGAAGGGCCCGCGGTGCCGGGCCTCGGCGCACCCAGCCGTACAGCACCACCGAGCAGACCGCCGCGAGCGCGCACCAGGTCGACACGAACTCCAGCCGCCACAGCAGCCAGCACACCAGGGCGCCCGCTGCTGCCAGGACGCCGAGCAGGGTGAGCCGGGGGTCGCCGGAGAGCAGCAGGGCGCCGACCGTGGCCACCAGGTAGGCGGCGACGAGCAGTTGGGCTTGGGGCAGTCCGATGACGTAGGCCATGGTGTGGCCGCGGATCTCGGCCCGGACCGGGCGGGTCGCGAGGCCGTACGCGAGGAACCCGGCCGTCACCGTCCCCACCAGCACGGTCGCGGTCACCCGGCGTCTCGCTCGGCGCGCGGAGGCGCACCACACCCCGAGGGGCACCCACAGCGCGAGGACGGGAAGGGCGATGACGGCCCAGGCGAGGGTGGCCGCGCCGGTTCCGCCACCGGTGTGCCAGACCCGGGCCTCGACCAGTTGGTGGGCGCCGAGCAGCAGGGGCAGTGCGGCCAGCGGAAGATCCCGGGGCCGTCGGGTCCGGGCCACGCAGGCCACACCGACGGAGGTGATGGCCGCACCCGCCACGAGGTCGGCTGTCGCACTCCAGCACATGACACCACCATGTCAGCCGCGGCCGGGCCCGGGAAATCCGGCACGGCGAGGGGAGGACGAGGAGGAGGACGGGGCGGCCCGGGGGTGTGGGGTGCAGGGCGTCGTCGCCCGCGACAAATGCGGCGACGGCGGAGAACATCGCCGGGATACTGGTCGCCCATGGATGAGGTCGCAGTCGTCGTCGCCCATTCCGAACGTGCGACGCTGCGCGTCGGCGACGTCTTCCTGAAGGTGGACGCCGATCGGACGCGCCTGGAGCGCGAGACCGAGGCGATGTCCCTCGCGCCGGTCCCGACTCCGGAGGTTCTGTGGTGCAAGCCGCCGGTGCTCGCGGTCGCCGCGCTCCCGGGGACGACGCTCGGGCGCCTGGGCGGGCCGTCGACCGGGTCGCCGGCGGCCTGGGCTGCGGCGGGCGCCACCATCCGGAAGCTGCACGACGCTCCGCTGCCGCCCCGGCCGGGTCGGGCCGGCCGGGACGTCGTCGCGCTGGCGGCGGAACTCGACGCCGAGTGCGCGGCGCTCGTGGCGCACGGCGTCCTGCCCGCCGACCTGGTCACCCGCAACCGGCAGGTCGCCGAGGCCGCGCTCCGGCCGTGGGCGCCGTCGTTCACCCACGGCGACCTGCAGATCGAGCACGTCTTCGTCGACGGCGACGAGGTCACGGGCATCATCGACTGGTCCGAGGCGGGCCGGGGTGACGCCCTGTACGACCTCGCCACCTTCACGCTCGGACACGAGGAGCACCTCGACGACGTCCTCGCCGGCTACGGCAGGGACATCGACCTCGACGTGATCCACGCGTGGTGGTCCTTGCGGAGCCTGCTGATCGTCCGCTGGCTGAGCGAGCACGGCTTCGACCCGTTCGCCCCGGGCTGCGAGGTCGACGTGCTGACATCCCGGATGTGAGGACACGCGGACCGGCCTGCCCCGGATGCGTCCCGACGCGGCACCCTTCCGGATGCGAGCGCGCCGGGCACCCTGCCGAATCCACGCCGATGCCTCGCGCGCCTCGGCTCGGCGAACGACGCAGGGATGCCGCGGAGTTGGCCTCACCGGCCTCGACGCCCCGCCCCCGCACTGACCCGGCATCTGGCGGCCTCGGCCCGTACACCCCCGGCGGCCCGGCCCGGTCCGCACCCTTCGACAGCCCTGCTCTCACGTCCCCCTCCCCTGCGGACCCTTCACCCTGCGGCCCCCTCACCCCCCAGGGGGCGCACCCTGAGTCCTCCCGCTCTCCGGGTCGTCCGCCCCCTGCGGCTCGCAGATCGCGCTGGGCGGGCGGAAGGAGCGGTCGGTGCCCGAGTCGGTGTTCGTGTGGATGCGGATGGTCTCCAACTGGTCCAGCAGGGAGTCGAGTTGGCGTTCCGTCGGGTCGCGGAAGAACTCCAGGACCGCTCGGTGGAAGGCGTCACGGAGTTCGGGTGCCATGACGTCGGACGCGTCGAAGCAGAGGGTGCGGGCGCGGGACGTCAGCAGGGACTCGATCTCGCGCTCGACCGGCGTCGCGGACCCCGGCAGCGACAGCCCGGCGGTGTCCGGGAAGAGCGGCCGCACCGCCGGACCCGCCTCGGCGCGCCAGAGTTCCCGCCCGGCCCGGCTCGACAGCCGCGCCACGAGTTCCTGCGCGTCCGGGTCGTCGCTGAAGACGGCCGCCATGTCACCCGCGACCTCGAAGGCGTCCCGGTACGCGGACTTCCCGCCCAGATAGCGGGCGGACGGTTCCACCTTCACGTCGTCGCCCGCGTAGACGTACCGGATGAAGGCGCTCTGGTGCTCGTGCGTGCAGCCGAAGCGGGGCGAGTCGAGCAGTCCGCGGGGCTCTCCGTCGGCCGTGGAGGCGCCCTCGAACGACGTGGTCAGGGACCGTTGGACCGCGTCCGGGGAGCGTTTGCCGAGCAGGCGCGCCCAGGTGGTCCAGGCGTTCCTGACGGCCGGGTCGCGCCAGTCGAGCAGGCCCGTGGCCCACTGGACGTAGAGCGTGGGGCCCGCCTGGTGGAGCACGAGGTCCTCGATCCAGTCGGTGCCCGGCCAGCCGGAGGTGGCCTGCGAGGCGAGGCCGACACACCACGTGGGCCGGTCGCCCGGCGCGCCCCGCTTGCTCCACACCAGGCTCTTGAGATCGACCTTCAACGGCACCCAGTAGGTGCGCTGCTTGTTGTCCACGATCAGGGTCGGCGCCCAGGGCGCGAACGCACGCTCGGAACTCTCGTTGACAAGGGGCCTCAGCTTGTCGCGCCGGGCGTACTCGGTGAGTTCGCCGATGCTGTTGAGGACCGCCACGTCCGGCGGATCGTCGGCCTCCAGCTGTGAGACGAGCGTCTCGCGCAGCGAACGGGTGCCCTCATAGGTGTACGTCCGTCCCGTCCCGTCGTCCAGCTTGTCCAGGGTGGCTTCGAAGGCCTTGCCCTCCTCGCCGGTCCAGGGGCCGAGGACGACGAGCGGGTCGCGGGCGTCGGCCCCGCAGCCGGGAACGAGGGCGAGCAGACAGACCGCGAGGAGGGCGCGCAGAAAGCGGCTCATGCGACGGCTCCCGGTCGGGTGACGACGAGGTACTCACGGCGGTAGCCGTGCAGGGTGCCCGCGATGACGGCCGCGGCGAGCAGGCCCGCGGGGAACACGAACGGGGCGATGCCGTCGAGGGCGGCCAGCCGTCCGTCCGCGAGGTCTTCGTCGATCCGGGCCCGGAGCGTTTCGACGGCCCTCGGGTTCGGCCCCGAGAAGGGACGTTCCTCGGCGATCATCTCGATCGTCGGCGAGGTCCGCTCGGCCAGGACGTTCGCGCCGAGCACGGTCTCGTGCTGGGCGTGCAGGGCGAGCAGGGCGTCGGCGGTCAGGAAGGGGACGGTGAGCAGGGGCAGGGCGGCGGCCGCGAGGGGGATGCTCAGCCGGATCCGGAAGCGGCGGCGCAGGAAGGCCACCGTGCGCCACAGTCCGGCGGCGAGGAGGCCGAGGGCGAGCGCGGCCACGACCACCGCGGTGATGCCGCCCGCACCCCAGGCGGCCCGGTCGGCGAGGCGTTCGCGCAGCCGCCCCTCCAGGCCGGTCACCCGGTCCACGATCGAGGTCGCGGCGGAGCCGGTCGCGGCCGGGCACTCGGGGTAGGGGTTGCCGCGGGTGGCGACGGTGGCCTGGGAGCAGAGCATGCTGCGCGCGTAGGAGAGTTCGGCGTCGCGCAGCACCGGGTCGCCGGCATGTCCCTGGGCCCGGCCGATCCGGCTGGTGTAGTCGACGACCAGCGCGGACACGACCCGCAGTTCCTGTTCCTCGGCGACGGTGAGGGCCCCGCTGCGGGTGACCTGGTTCAGGCTCTGGGTCGCCCGGGCGATCCGGGTCCGGTACCGGTCGCTCAGCCCGCTGAGCTCGGCCGCCCGTCCCTCGTCGAGGTTGCGCTCGGCCTCGCCCTGCGCGATGAGCAGCGAGGCCCGGGCGTCCGCGAGGTCGACCAGGGCGGGCGCGGCCCGGTCCCGGAGGTAGGCGGAGTCGCCGCGTGCGCCCGCGTAGGCCCAGCCGAGCGCCCCGAAGGCCACCACGGCGAGCAACGGCAGGGCGACGAGCCGGTCCCGCAGATATCCGCGGTTGGGTCGGCCGGCGGTGGAGGGCCAGGCGTAGCGGCGGACCCGGCGGGCGACTTCGGCGGTTACGGCGGCTCCGGCGCGCGCGAGGCGGAGGGTGTCCTGCGCGAGGACGCGTGGGCGGCCGTCCGGAGCCAGTCGGCGATTCTCTTGCCGAGCCATGGGCTGTCCCTGTGGTGTCGGAAGGCGAGCGGGCGGATCTCGTAGGCGCGGTCCAGGAGGATCTCGGCCACGGCGGCGTCCTCGGGGGCGGCGGAGCGGGCGGCCTGGTGGGCGAGGGTGACGTAACGGCGGGAGAGGTCCTCGCGCAGCCCGTGTTCGTCGGCCGGGAGGCCGAGCCGGGGGTCGGCGTCGGCGGACAGGGCCGCGAGGCCCTCCGCGTCGAGGGCACCGCGGGCGAGGGCGCCCTGTACGGCCTCCCAGACCTCGACGGTCATCCGGACCCTGGCCGCCTCGTCGGTCAGTCCGTGCGCGTGGAAGAGCAGGGCGAGACGGTCCAGCACCTCCCGCAGCCGCTGCGGCACGTCGTCGTCGCGCTCGGCCCGGCGCACGTACTCGACGCCGATCCGCACGGCCGCGGTCCGCGCGGCGGTCCGGTGCCGCGAGTGCTGTGGTACGGCGTCCAGTTCGCGTACGGCCGCCTCGCGCGCCCTTTCGCCGTCCCGCGCGAGGCGGGCGCGCGCGGCGCCGAACGCGGCGCTGCCGAGGGACGGGTTGCGCAGCCGTACGGCCTCGTAGAAGGTCAGGGCCTCGTGCCGGTGGCCGAGGCGTTCCGCGCAGTGGCCGAGGGCGAGCTTGGGGGCGTACTCGCCGGGGATCGCCGCGTACACCCGGTCGAAGTGGCCCCAGGCCGCGGTGACTTGGTCGCGGGCGAGGGCGAGGAGGCCGTGGTGCCAGTCCAGCCGCCAGTCGTAGGGGGCACGTCGGGGGCCGATCCGTGCCTCGGCGGCCCGTAACTCCCGTTCGGCTGCGTCCGGTCCGTCCGCCGGGTTCCGCAACCGCAGTCGGCAGCGCAGGAGATGGACTTCCGTGGAGTCCGGCCAGTCCCCTATGTGCTGGAGCAGGGCCTCGGGGGCGGCGTCGGCGAGCCGGCTCAGTTCGGCGTGGTGCTCGTCGTGCGGGTCGGGGCGCGGGACGGGCAACCGCTGGGCGACCTCGGCGGGTGACGGCGGGGCGAGGGGGGACGGGGCGTCGGGGGCGGCCCAGTGGGCGAGCGGCGGGGCGGAGCCTAGGGCGCCGTCGAGGGCGTAGGGCGACTGGAGGAAGAGCGGGGACGGCTCGAAGGTCTCGGTGCCGGTCCGCAGGGATCTCAACTCGCGGAACACGCCCCGTAATTGCTCGTCCATCTCCCGAGCGTCGGCGAACCGCGCGGCGGGGACACGCAGGGTCGCGCGACGCAGCACCCGGGCGAGCGAGAGCAGACCGAGTCCGCGGGGCACGGGGGCGGTGGCGTCGACGACGGACCAGGTGTCCTTGGAGCCCGACGGGACGCGGGGGCCGGGGGCTCCTCCGAGATCCGACGCCCCTCCGACGCCCGGCGCGTCCTCAACCCCCGGCGCGTCCTCGGCACCCAGCGCCTTCCCGACACCGGGCTTCGCCCCCGACTCGGGCCCCGCCCCCCGCTCCGGCTCCGGCTTTGGCCCCGCCCCAAGCTTCGGCTCCCGCCCCGACCCCCGCTCACCGTCTCGCTCCCCCGCCCCCCGAAGCTCCCCCAGCGTCCGCAGATCCCCCAACCGCGCCAGGTCCTCCGCCGACCGGCCCAGCCCGCACAGGCGCCGTAGGGTCTCCCCCAGGCTGAACAGGTCGTCCTGTCCCTTGGATTCGCCGTTCGGGCCCACGGTCGGGGAGCGGAAGCCGTCCGTCGTCATTCCCGGCGCCCCGACCGGACGTACGCTTCCCACGTCGATGATCTTCGTGGTGGTGCCGTCGTGCATGACGTTGTCGGGCTTCAGATCGCCGTAGACCTTGCCCGGCCGGTCGGCGTGCAGATACGCGAGGGCGGAGAGGATCCGCACCCCGTAGGCGAGCACGAACTCGTGGAAGCGCCGGTCGCCGAACTCCCCCGGGTTCAGCCGGGCCCGCGCCCGGACCTCCTCCAGCGTGAGCCCGTCCACGTACTGCAGGACGAGGAAGTCGCCGAGTTCGGGATGGTGGCCGTAGTTGAAGACGCGGATGATGTCGTCGTGGCCGAGGTCGACCAGGGCCCGCCGCTCCCGGGCCAGCGCGCCCGCCGCGGCGCCCGCCCGCTCGGGGCGCAGCATCTTGATGGCGACCTCGCGGTCGTCGACCTTGGTGTCGAGCGCGAGGTAGACCTCGCCCATGCCGCCGTAGCCGAGGGGCCGGATCAGCCGGTACTGACCGGCGAGCAACCGCCCCGGGGGCAGGGGCAGTTCCCCGGTGTCGCCGTTCGGTCCCCAGCCGCGGCCGAGCAGGGCGATCGAGGGCAGCACGGTCGGGTCGGGGTTCTCGGCGGGCAGTTCCACCTGCGCGGTCCTCAGGTACATCGGCTGCCCGGCGACGACGAGCGGACCGAACGACCCCTCGGATTCCGGAACTTCACCGAACGCACTCCCGCCCCCAGCCCCCTTCATGCCTCCTCAGAATAGGGCCCCGTGCCGGGATTGACCCCTTGGGTTCCTTCGCGAACCGTGAGGCTCCCGGTTCGGCACGGGGCAAGGCCGGGATCGGCGTCCCGCGTGGATCGGCGCCCCTCTAGAGTGAGGGGTCCCTGTCAGAAGGGTCCGGACCGCAGCCGTCCAGGCCAGGAGCGGTGAGGGAGACACGGTGACCCTGCGCGAGCACGATCCGGAGTCCGTCGGCGGCTACCGGATCGAATCGCGGATCGGGACCGGCGGCATGGGTGTCGTCTATCTCGGCCGATCGGCGTCGGGACGGGCCGTCGCCGTCAAGGTC
Source organism: Streptomyces griseorubiginosus (assembly GCF_036345115.1). Lineage (GTDB taxonomy): Bacteria > Actinomycetota > Actinomycetes > Streptomycetales > Streptomycetaceae > Streptomyces > Streptomyces griseorubiginosus_C. The sequence continues at coordinate 8,615,402 of NZ_CP107766.1, read as the reverse complement.
GTGCACACCCGCTACGCCGACAACCCGGAGTTCCGGGCCAGGTTCCGGCAGGAGATCGCCGCCGCCCGGCGGGTCAGCGGCGCGTTCACGGCACCGGTCGTGGACGCCGACCCGGAGGCGGCACGGCCGTGGATGGCCACGGCGTTCGTCCCCGGCCGGACGCTCGCCGACCGGGTCGACGAGTCGGGACCGCTGGAGTGGCCCGCGCTGCGCCGCCTCGGCACCGAACTCGCCGAGGCGCTCCGGGAGATCCACCGCGCGGAGGTCGTGCACCGGGATCTCAAGCCGAGCAATGTGCTGCTGCTGGAGGGCGAGGGCGACGACGGGGCGGTCCGGGTCATCGACTTCGGCATCTCCCGCGCGGCCGACAGCGATGTGCGCACCCAGACCGGCATGGTGATGGGATCGCCGCCCTTCATGGCGCCGGAGCAGTTCAGCAGACCGCACGAGGTCGGGCCCGCCGTGGACGTCTTCTCGCTGGGCGCGGTCCTCGTGTACGCGGCCACCGGGCACAGCCCCTTCGAGGCGGAGAACGCCTACCTGGCCGCGTACAACACCGTGCACGGCGAGCCCCGCCTGGGTGAACTGCCCGGCGGAATGCGCCCGTTGATCGCCCGGTGTCTCGCGAAGGAGCCCGCGGACCGGCCCACGTCGGGTGAGGTGCTGGAGGCACTGGCAGCGCTGCCCGAGGAGCTGACCGACGGAACACCGGCCGAAGAGCCCACCCCGGCCCCCGAGATCCCGCTGACGGAGACAGTGACCTCGCCGCTCGGCGGCACCGAGGCGGTCCGGCCCGGGCGTCTCAGGCGCGCCCGGCTTCTCCGAGACAGCACGGACCGAGGGCATCGCGGACGGAGGCTGTGGGCCGCCGTCGCCGTGGTGGCCGTCCTCGGCGGGACCGGGGCGGCCGCGGTCGCCGTGGTGACCGACGACCCGGTGAGCACGGTCGACGATGCCGTGCCGGCCGCCCCGCGGACACCCTCCGCCGGCACGGCCCCGGCGGGCTGGCGGCCCTGGCACAACGCGCTGGGCTCGGACGGGAAGGACCAGCCGATGGGTCTCGGTCCCTCGTGCACTCCCGACGCGCTCGGCGTCTTCTGCGCCTCCGAGCAGGTCGCGCTGATGCGGCTGGACCCGGCCTCGGGAAACACCGACTGGACGAAGCCCATGAGCCGCAAGCAGGTCGACGGCTTCACGCTGCGGCAGCCCGTGGTCCGGGACGGCACGGTGTTCGTCTACGGCGCGGACCGCTCGCAGGGCGTCGACGCGTACGACGCGAGAACGGGCGAGCTCCTGTGGCAACTGAAGGGCCCACTGGGCGACTTCGAGTACCTGGGCGGGGCCCTGCTCGTCCGCCTCGACCCGCTGGACTCCCCCGGCTCCGCGCGCTATGCGGCGTACGAGCCGCGCACGGGCAAGGAGTTGTGGCGGCGCGAGCTGAGCACCTCCTCGCCGAGCCCCCTCTACGAGGGCCCCGGAGGCACCCTCTACGCGGACCTGCGCGGCGGCTCCGGCGGTATCGCCCGGGTCGACGCGCGGACCGGCCGGACGCTGAGCAGTGTGACGGCCCCGAAGGGCGACCTCTGGCTCGCCACGATCCATGACAGCACGGCCTACTACGCCCGCTGGCAGGACGACTCGGGCGTCTCCGCCGACTTCTTCGTCCAGGACCTGGGCAGCGGCAAGACCCGCCGGATCGACTTCCCCTGGAGCGTCGAGCCGGAGGCACCCCCGCTGGTGCACGGCGACACGCTGTACATCTTCGACTACGGCAACGAGACGCTGCTCGCCCTCGACGTCAAGCGCGGCAAGCCCCTGTGGTCCAGCTCGCGCGACCTGCGCGTCTTCAGCGAACCGTCCTACCACGACGGCCGGTTGTACGTGACGATGCCGGACACCAGCATCCTGGCGCTGGACCCGCGGACGGGGAAGGAGATCGGCCGCACGTCCCCGTCCTTCGACACGGCGGGCCGCTCCTTCGAGGAGCTGTCCCCGAGCTCGGTGCCACCGCTGCTGGTTGGCGATGTGCTGTACGGGGTCACCGGCCCGGGCGTCTTCTCGGTGCCCGACGTCACCTGAGCGGAGGACGTGCGTCACCTGAGCGGAGGACGTGGGCCGGGCAGGGAGCAGGGCGTGGGCCGGGCACATGTGCCCGGCCCACAGCCTGTCGGACGGATCAGTAGGTGTGCAGGGTCAGCCCGTAGCGGTTGAGGATCTCGTTGACGGGCTGGAACCAGGTCTCGCCGCCGCTGGAGCAGTTGCCCCAGCCGCCGGAGGTGACGCCCTGGGCCTGGTCGCCGCTGATGAACGAGCCGCCGGAGTCACCGGGTTCGGCGCAGACGCTGGTCTTGGTCATCTGGTAGACCGCGCCCTGGCTGTAGTTGACGGTCTCGTTCATCGCGAGCACCGTGCCGCAGTGCCAGTGGGTGGTCGAGCCCGAGCGGCAGATGGAGGAGCCGACAGGTGCCACGTTGGAGCCGCGCACCAGCTGGTCGGAGACGGTGCCCCAGCCGAGCACGACCGGGACGGTCCACCAGCCGCTGCCGACGTTGACCCAGGCGTAGTCGTCGCCCGGGAAGGACGAGCCCTGGAAGTTGCCGACGTAGCTGCGGTCCCAGCCGTAGACGCTGCCGGTGTGCTGGTCGCAGTGCCCGGCGGTGACGAAGCCGCCGTGGACGGAGAAGCCGATGGAGCAGCGGACGTTGCCGGTGTAGTAGGGGTCGCCGCCGACGGTGCCGGCGGCGAAGGTGGTGGGCGCGGAGGCCACTTCGTGCACGGTGACGGGGCCTGCCTTGCGGGCCTTGGCGACGAACGCGCGGACATCGTTGTCACCCTGTCGGCCGCGGACGACGTTCACCACGACCGTGCTGGCCTTCTGGTCGACGTGCCAGCTGCTGACGGCGTCCGGTGCGGGGAGCTTGTCGATCCTGGCCTGGGTGGCGGCGAGTTGGCGGGCGCTGTGGGCGACCGTGCGGACGGTGGCGCCGGTGGCGCGGATGTCCCGGAGGGTTCCGGCGGAGGCGCCGGGGGTGACGGCGACGGTGAGGGTGCCCCGGTCGGCCTCGAACCAGGAGCCGCCGTACGACTCGCCGGCGGCCTTGCGTGCCACGGGCTCCAGGGCCGTGGCCTGCTTCTCGGCGGCGAGCCTCGCCTCGGCCTGCTGGCGCGAGAGGCCGAAGTCCCGCTGCATCGCGGTGAGAAGGCCGGCGGAGGCGGGGGCCTTCTCCTCGGCGGTCGCGGGGGTCGTGGCGGCGGTCGCGCCGGCGCCGAGCAGGAGCAGGACGGCCAGGCCCGCGCGCAGGATGCGGGTGCGTCTCATGGAGATTGCCCTTCGTTGTACCAACGGGATGGCAGTGTTCTCTGAGAGCGCTCTCAGTGGTGTGGCCCGGCAGAGCCTAACCGCACCTTCCTGTCAGGTCCATACCAATTTCAGCGCGAAATTTTCGTGTACCCGGCACCCCTTTGTCGGGCGGAGATCGCGGGCGATAGTAGGGGGACCTTGCTCCCCGCACCTGAAGGAAAGCGATGACGCGGAAGAAAGCCCTGGTGGTTCGCGGTGGTTGGGAGGGGCACCAGCCGGTCCGGGCCACGGAGCTCTTCCTGCCCTTCCTCCGTGACCATGCCTACGACGTCCGGGTCGAGGAGTCGACCGACGTGTACGCCGACGCCGACGCCATGGCCGAGACCGACCTCGTCGTGCAGTGCGTGACGATGTCGGAGATCAAGCCCGAGCAGCTGTCGGGGCTGACCGCGGCGGTGGTGGCGGGGACCGGCCTCACCGGCTGGCACGGCGGGATCGCCGACTCCTTCCGGGCCTCCTCCGACTATCTCCACCTCGTGGGCGGACAGTTCGCGACCCACCCCGGCAAGGAACCGTGCGAGCGTCAGGGAGGCGAGGCCGACAACTTCCTCCCGCACACCATCGCCGTGACCGAGCTCGGCCGTGAACACCCGATCACGGCGGGGATCGAGGACTTCGAGCTGCACACCGAGCAGTACTGGGTCCTGCACGACGACCTGATCGACGTGCTGGCCACCACCACCCATCCCGCGCGGTCCTGGCAGCCCTGGCACCGCCCGGTCACCTCACCGGCGGTCTGGACCCGGCAGTGGGGCGCCGGACGGGTCGTGGTGACGACCCCGGGGCACAGCCTCGACGTGCTGGAGAACCCGAACGTCCGTACCGTCATCGAGAGGGGCATGCTGTGGGCGACGCGCACCGCATCGGCGTCGTAGGGCTCGGCGTCATCTCCCGCGCCTACCTGGACACGCTCGTCGGCCGTGCCGCGGTGCGGGTCACCGCGGTCGCCGACCTCGACGCCTCCAGGTCGGCCGCCGTGGCCGCCGAACTGCCCGGCGTCCGGGCGCTGTCCGTCGAGGAGCTGCTGAACAGCCCGGACGTGGACACGGTGTTGAACCTGACGATTCCCGCGGCCCACGCGGAGATCGCGCTCGGCGCCGTCGCGCACGGCAAGAACGTCTACGGCGAGAAGCCGCTGGCCGCCGAACTCGCCGACGCCCAAGCGGTGTTGGAGGCCGCGGCGAAGGCGTCCGTACGGGTGGGCTGCGCTCCGGACACGGTCCTCGGCACCGGGATCCAGACGGCACGGGCGGCGGTGGAGGCCGGTGCCATCGGCCGCCCCCTGTTCGCCTCGGCCGTCATGGTCACCCCGGGCCACGAACGCTGGCATCCGCAGCCCGACTTCTACTACGCCCCCGGCGGCGGCCCGCTGCTGGACATGGGGCCGTACTACCTGTCCTCGCTGGTGCATCTGCTGGGCCCGGTGCGTGCCGTGATCGGGGCGTCGAGCCGGCTGCGCTCCGAACGGGTCATCGGCTCGGGACCCCGCGCGGGGGAGCGGATCCCGGTCGAGGTGGACAGCCATGTCTCCGGTGTCCTCGAACACGAGAGCGGGGCCCTGACCACAATCACGACCAGCTTCGACGGCGTGGCCAGCACGGCCGCGCCGATCGAGGTGCACGGCGAGAAGGGCACCCTCACGGTCCCCGATCCCAACCACTTCGACGGCGAGGTACGGCTCTTGGAGCTCGGTGCGGCCGACTGGCGCGGCCTCCCGCCCTCGGCCGGGTACGTCGGAGGCACGCGGGGCGTCGGGCTGCTCGACTTCGTCGCCGCCGACGACGGGCGGGCGGCGCGGGCGAGCGGTGAACTCGCCCTGCACGTCCTGGAGACGATGACGGCGCTGCTGCGCTCCTCGGCCGAGGGGCGCCGGATCGAGTTGTCGACGTCGGTGGAGCGACCGGTCGCGGTGCCGCTGACGCCCGCTGAGAAGTGGCGCTGATCAGTCCACGGGCCAGGTGTGCGCGGGTGCGTTGAGGTGCATGTAGTCCATGTACATCAGCGTCATCCGCCGCAGCGCCTCCTGGCGGTCGCAGCCCGCCTTCTCCAGGTGGTGGACCGTCTCCGCCTGCCACAGCGCGCCGTTGCGGCCGGTGACACAGCGCTGTTCGATGACGCCGAGCAGGGGCTCGCGCCAGTCGGCGTCCATGCCGGCCAGTTCCAGACCCCGGTGGGCGAGGGGCAGCAGGCGCCGCAACACCAGTTCCGTGACCGGCACTTCGCCCACTCCGGGCCAGTACAGGCGGGCGTCGATGCCGTCGCGGGACGCGGTGTGCAGGTTCTCCTCGGCGACCGAGAAGGACATCCGCGTCCACACCGGCCGGTCCTCGTCGACGAGGGCGCGGGTCAGGCCGTAGTAGAAGGCGCCGTTGGCGATGATGTCGGCGACCGTGGGTCCGGCGGGGAGCACCCGGTTCTCGATGCGCAGGTGCGGGCCGCTCTCGGTGACGGCGTAGATCGGGCGGTTCCAGCGGTAGATCGTGCCGTTGTGCAGGGTGAGTTCGCCCAGTTCCGGAACCCCGCCGCCGTCGAGGGCCCGCTGCGGGTCCTCCTCGTCGCAGATCGGCAGGAGGGCCGGGAAGTAGCGGACGTTCTCCTCGAACAGGTCGAAGACGCTGGTGATCCAGCGCTCCCCGAACCACACCCGGGGCCGTACGCCCTGGGCCTTGATCTCCTGGGGGCGGGTGTCGGTGGCCTGCTCGAAGAGCGGGATGCGGGTCTCACGCCACAGCTCCTTGCCGAACAGGTAGGGCGAGTTGGCAGCGAGGGCGATCTGGACGCCCGCGACGGCCTGGGCGGCGTTCCAGTAGGCCGCGAACTCCTTGGGGGCGACCTGGAGATGGAACTGGGTGCTGGTGCAGGCGGCCTCGGGGGTGATGGCATCGGCGTACATCGCGAGGCGTTCCACGCCGTCGACCTTGATGCGCAGGTCCTCGCCGCGGGCCGCGAAGATCTGCTCGTTGAGCAGCCGGTAGCGCGGATCGCCGGACAGGGCGGTCTCGTCCACGTCCGACTCGCCCAGCGTCGGCAGGATGCCCACCATGATCAGGTGCGCGCCGACCGCCGCGGCTCGTTCCTCGGCGTGGTTGAGCGCGTCCCGGATCTCCTGCTCCCAGGAGCCGGGGCCGCCGGACAGCAGCCGGCGGGGCGGGATGTTGATCTCCAGGTTGAAGCGGCCCAGCTCGGTCGACCATGCGGGGTCGGCGATCGCCTGGAGCACCTCGGTGTTCCGCATGGCGGGGAGGCCGTCGGCACCCACCAGGTTGAGCTCGATCTCCAGCCCGACCTGCGGCCGCTCGCTCTCGAACCCGGACTCGCGCAGCATCTGCGCGAGGACGTCGAGGCAGGTGTGCATCTTGTCCCGGTACCGTCGGCGGTCCTCCCGCGTGAACACCAGGGCCGGCACGTCACGTCCCATCGGGCCCTCCCGAGTGCCCTCGGCGGATACCTCTTCCGTCCCAGGGTCCCACCAAAGAGGCTCCCCAAACAGTCGGCGGGCGGTGTGCGACGCGCCGCTCACAGAACGTGTGCCCCGCCGCGCAGCCAGAGGGGGGCGGCGCCGAGCGGGATGCGCACCCCACGCCAGGCGGGGCCGGTGACCGGCCCTCCCGGGCCCGCGTACGGCAGCCACTCCCCCGGCGGGAACCACACCTGCCGCCGCCCTCCCGGCGCGTACAGCGGGGCGACCAGCAGATCGGGGCCCAGCAGGTACTGGAGGTCGGCCGCGTGGGCGTCCGGGCGGCCGGGGTGGTCCAGGGCCATGGGACGGGCGAGCGGCTCCCCGGTGCGGACCGCGTCGGCGGCGGCCGAGCGGACGTACGGCAGCAGGCTCGCGCGCAGCCGGGCCGCGTGCAGGACGGCCGCGTAGGCCTCCTCGCCGAAGTCCCAGGGCAGCCGGGACGTCATGCCGTGGAACCGGCTGAGCGGCGACAGCAGCCCGAACTGGGCCCAGCGGACGAAGAGTTCGGGGTCGGGCGTGCCGTGGAAGCCGCCGATGTCGTGGCTCCAGAAAGGGTGCCCGGAGAAGGACAGCGAGAGGCCCGCGCGCAGGGTGGAGGCCAGGTCCTGCCAGCTCGCGTTGGGGTCGCCGGTCCACTTGGCGCCGTGCCGCTGGCCGCCGGTCCAGGTGGAGCGGCCCCAGGTCAGTCCGTGGCCGGCCACTTCCCGGGTGACCTCGGCGACGAGGTCGTTGAAGAGGAGGGGGTAGAGGTTGTGCAGCCGGTCGCCGGTCATGCCGTCGTACGCCACCGCCGCCGCGGGGACCGCCTCACCGAAGTCGGTCTTCAGGACGGCGACCCCGTCGGCGAGGACCCGGCGGACGCGGTCCCGGAACCAGTCGGCGGCGTCGGGGTGGGTCAGGTCGAGGACGGCCGAGTCCGGGTGGGCCCCGCCCCAGACCTGGCCGGTCCAGGTGGCGCCCGAAGTGGTGCGCAGGAACCAGCGGTTGCGGTCCGCCTCCGCGAAGTACGGGCTGTCGACGCTGATGTACGGGTTCATCCAGAGGGAGACGTGGAAGCCCTGCCCGGCCAGGTCGGCCAGCAGTCCGCGCGGGTCGGGGAACGCCTCGGTGTCCCACTCCAGGTCCGACCAGCAGCCGTGCCGCTGCCAGTAGGTGTCGATGTGCAACACGTCGCAGGGGAAGCCGAGTTCACGGATCCGGCGGGCCCGCTCGCGCACCTCGGCGGCGCTGTCCGGGCGGAACCCACCCGAGATCCAGGGGCCGAAAGCCCATCCCGGGGGCAGGAGGGCGGGCCCGGTCAGGTCGCGGTAGGTGCGCAGGCACTCGGCGGGGGTGCCGGAGATCAGGTAGTAGTCGAGCTCCTCGTCGGGGACCGTCAGCGACCAGGCGCCGGTGTTGCTGTGGGCGAGGTCGAAGGAGGCCGCCGTGGTGGTGTCCACGAGGACGGCGTAGCCCCGGCTGGAGAGCAGGAAGGGGACGGCCTTGTAGGAGCGGGTGCCGGTCGAGCCCTGGGCGTCCTCGACCCAGCAGTCGACTCGCCGGCCGCGCAGGTCGGGACCGGTGAAACGCTCGCCGAGCCCGTAGAAGTGCTCGTCGGGCTCGGTCAACCAGCTGTCGTGGTAAGCGAGTCGGCCGTCCGCGAGGGTGGTGACACCGAGGGGCAGGACGGTCGTGCGGTCGCTGGGGTCGCTCACCTCCGTCGCCTGGAGCAGGTGACAGTCCGCCAACTCGACCGTCAGAGGCGCCAGATGGACGACGAGGCACAGGGACTCGAGGCGAAGGGTGAGGGTGTCCGGTGACTGCTCGACCGTGCAGCGGGTGTCGGTCGGGGCGGTGACGACGGACACCCGGGGTGTCGCCGGTACGTCGTCCAACCGCAGGGTGATCCGCAGGGAGTCGGCGGTGGCGGGGCGCAGGAGGAGGGTTCCGGTACGGCCGGACGCGGTGCGGACGTCGAGGGTCGCCCCGTCCTCACCGGCCCGGGTGACACGGGCGCCGGCCAGGGGGTCGAGCGCGACCGGGACCAGGGGCGGAGGAGGGGCCACCCAGGGGGTGCGGTCGCGCGGATGCATGGTGTTCAGCCCCTCACACTGCCCGTGGTGAGCCCGCCGACGATGAAGCGCTGGAACAGGGCGAAGACACACACCACCGGGACGCTGATGAGGGTGGCGGTCGCCATCAGGGCGCCCCAGGACGTCCCGTGCTGTCCGACGAAGGCGTTCAGCAGGACCGTGACGGGCTGGACGTCCGGGCTCTGGGCGAGGGTGAGGCCGAACAGGAACTCGCCCCAGCCGATCAGGAAGGACAGCCCGGCCGCCGCGACGACACCGGGCACCATGAGCGGCAGGACGACCCGCAGCAGCACACCGGGCAGCCCGCAGCCGTCCACCAGGGCCGCCTCCTCCAGCTCCGGGGAGACCCCGCGCATCACCGGCCGCAGCACGATCACGGTGAAGGGCAGCGTCAGGGTGGTGTCGGCCGCGATCAGGCCCAGATAGGTGTCGGTGAGCCCGGCCCGGCGTTCGAGGATGAACAGCGGGGCCGCCAGCACGATGGCGGGCGGCAGCTGGGCGACGAGGAGGGCGAGCACCATGGCGCCCGAGCCGCGCATCCGGACCCGGGCGAGCGCGTAGGCGAGCGGAACGCCGAGCAGCAGGGTCAGCGCGACCACCCCGCTGGAGATGACCAGGCTGTTGAGCAGGGCCCGGGTCAGGCCCTCGTAGCCCAGGGCCGCCGAGTAGTTCTCGCCGGTGACCGGGCCGGGGACCCACTGCGGGTCCGGCGCCTCGATGCGCTCCGGGCGGGTGAGGCTGGTCTTCACCATCCAGTACACCGGCAGCAGGAAGACCGCGGTGACGGCCGTGGCGGCCGCGGTCAGCAGCCAGGGGTGGCGGGGGGCTCTCATACGGCACCTCCCGCCGGCTCTTCCTCGCGCCGCAGCCGTCGTACGTACCACACGCCCACGAGCAGCGGTACGACGAGCAGCAGCAGGCCCGCCGCCGCGCCCCGGCCGAACCGGAAGAACGTGAAGAAGACCTCGTAGACGTAGAGGGAGAGGACGCGGGTGGCGTCGACGGGACCGCCGCCGGTCATCACGAAGACGAGGTCGAAGACCTTGAACGTGTAGAGGAGGCCGAGGAGGAGGACGGTCACCGACACGGGCCGCATCAGCGGAAGGGTGATGTGGCGGAAGCGCTGCCAGGCGCTCGCGCCGTCGATCTCGGCGGCCTCGTGGAGCACGGGGTCGATGGTGTGCAGGCCGACCAGGAGCAGCAGCATGTTGAAGGGCACGCCCACCCAGACGTTGGCGAAGACCACTCCGGCCATCGAGGTGGACGGGTCGGTGAGCCAGTCGTGGGACAGGCCGAACGGTTCCAGCAGGGCGTTGTAGGCGCCGGACTCCGCGTCCAGCATCCAGCGGAAGAGGGTGCCGCTGACCACCGGGGGCAGCAGCCAGGCGACCAGCAGGAGGGAGCGCAGCAGGCCGTTCAGGGGGAAGGGGCGGGCGAAGAGCAGGGCCAGGGCGAAGCCGATCGTGAACTGGAGCAGCAGCGAGGCCAGGGTGAAGACCAGGGAGAGGCGCACGGAGTGCCAGAAGGCCGGGTCGTCGGTGACGCTGCGGTAGTTGTCCAGTCCGTTGAACCGCTCGGCCCCGCCCAGGAGTTGGCCGAGGTCGACGTCGTGGACGGAGGTCCAGACGTTGTAGAGGAGCGGGTAGGCCAGGAAAAGGGCGAGGAAGACCAGGCCCGGCAGACAGAAGAGGTAGCCGGTGCGGGTGCGGCGCGCCGAGGGCTGTCTCACTGCTCGCCCAGGGCTTTGTCGATCTTCCCGGCCGCGGTCCTGGCCGCCGCGGCCGGCGACGCGGAGCCGGTGAGCACGGCCTGCTGCGCCTCTCCGACTGCCTGCGAGGCCTCGGCGTAGTGGGCGCCGTACTGGCGCGGCCGGGCGAGGGGCAGCTGGCTGAGGAAGAGCCGCAGGGCCGGGTCGGAGGCCCAGCTGCCCCGGTCGGCGAGGTCCTTGCGGGCGGGGAGTTCACCGAAGGACACCAGGTACGGCACCAGGACCGAGGGGCGCTGGGTGTACTCCAGGACCTCCCACGCCTTGTCGATGTGCTTGCTGCTCGCCATGACGACCCAGTTCTCCCCGCCGAGGCAGGTGGCGGCCTCCTTGTCGCGGGGCAGGGCGACGACGTCCCAGTCGAAGTCGGCCTTCTTGAGGGTGGGGATCTGCCAGGGGCCGTTGATCTGCATCGCGGCGCGCTGGTTGAGGAAGCGGGTGTTGACGTCCTGCTGGGTCCAGCCCACGCACTGTTCGGACAGGGAGCCCTTGGCGATCAGTTCGTCCTGGAAGGCCAGGGCGGTGGCGCCGTAGGTGCGGAAGGTGTCCAGGTCGCCACCCGCCTGCCAGAGGAACGGCAGGAACTGGAAGACGCCCTCCTCGGTCTTGATCGCGCTGAGCGCCAGGCCGTAGCGGTCGCCGCTGGTCAGCTTCTGGGCGGCGGAGGCGAGTTCGTCCCAGGTGGTGGGGGGTTCGACGCCGGCGGCCTTGAGCATGCGGGTGTTGCAGTACAGGGCGAGGCAGTTGCTGTTGTTGGGGATGCCGAGGGTCTTTCCGCCGACCTGGCAGCCGTCCCAGGGGCCTTTGTAGTACTGGTCGCCCTGGCCCCACTTCTCGACTCTCGCGGTGAGGTCGGCGAGCAGCCGGCTGCCGCCGAGGGTGTTCATGGAGACGTTGTCGACGATCGCGAGGTCGGGCAGGTCGCCGGAGATCGCGCCCAGGGTGATCTGGCGTTCCAGCTCCGCGAAGGGGAAGCTGCGGCGCTCGATCCTGACGTCCGGGACGCCGGCCTCGATGTCCTTGATCAGGCGGTTCATTCCGGGCTGGAAGTTGTCCAGGGTGAAGTAGTCCCACCAGCGCAGGGTCACCGGACCCGATTCGGTGGAGCTGCACGAGGTCAGACCGAGGGCGGCGGTGGCCGCAGCCGCGCCGGAGACCCGCAGGAAACCGCGGCGGTCGACGGGGTACGACATGGTCTGCTCCCAGAGGTTCGATGATCGGGCACAGAAACCGGCGTATCAGAAATCTAGGTCTATATCGGGGAAATCCGGGAGGTCGGTCTCGGGTTCCGAGCCCGGTACCGACGGGCAGCGGCCCGTGCTCCCGCGCAGGGTGATCAGGGGTTTCAGCAGGACGTGCCGGGGCGGCGCGTCGGGTGTGCGCAGCCGCCGCAGCATCAGGTCGACGGCGACCCGGCTCATCTCCTTGGCGGGGATGTCGGCCGCGGTCAGGGGCGGGTTCACCTGTTCGGCCCAGGGGCTGGCGGCGACGCCGACGACGGAGAAGTCGCGGGGGACGCTGCGGCCGTTGCGGGTGAGGCCGCGGTAGACGCCTTCCAGGGCGGCCTCGTTCAGGGTGACCAGGGAGGTCGTCGCCGGGTCGTCGGCCAGGATCCGCTCCACGACCCGCTCGCCCGAGGCGAGGTCGTCGCCGCAGAGGTAGGTCCGCGGGGTGAGGAGCAGTTTCTTCATCGTCTCGGTGTAGCCCTCGTCGCCGAGCCGGGCGAAGCCGTAGCCGCTGTTGAAGAGCTGCTCGGACCGGTTGACGAAGGCGATCCTGCGGTGGCCGAGGTCGGCGAGGTGCTGGACGCAGCCGCCGGCCAGTCCGGCGAAGTCGAGGTCGACCCAGCCGGAGACGTCGGCCCGGTGGTTGCGGCCGATGGCGACGAAGGGGAAGCCGGCCTCGGCGAGCCGCTCGACGCGGTCGTCCTCGCGGCGGATCTCCATGACGATCACACCGTCCACCCGCCGCTCGTCGACCATCCGCCGGAACGAGGGGTCGTCCTGGTCGCCGGCGGGCGCGAGCAGCAGGTCGTATCCGTGCGCGGCGGCGGTCTCGGCCACTCCACCGACGAAGGCGAGCTGCATGGTGGTGTAGTCGCGGAGGCGGCCGGCGGGGGGGTAGAGGAGTCCCAGGGTGTGGGTGCCGCCGGTGGTGGGGGCGGGTGGGGGTGTGGGCGTGGGTCGGCCGGTGGGGGTCGGCGTGAGCGTGGCTCCGTCGGTCGGACCCGGCGTGGGCGTGGCTCCGTCGGCGGGGGCCGGCGTGGGCGTGCCACCGGTGGTCGGACCTGGCGTGGGCGTGGCTCCGTCGGTGGGACCTGGCGTGTCTGTGCGGCCGCCGGTGGGGCCCGGCGTGGGTGTGGCTCCGCCGGTGGGGCCCGGCGTGGGTGTGGGTTCGCCGGTGGGACCCGGCGTGGGTGTGGGTTCGCCGGTGGGGCCCGGCGTTGGCGTGTCGGGGCCCGGCTCGTCGTTTCTGGTGTGCGGGGTCATGGTCAGCCGGCCGGGAGGGACTGTTCGGCCCAGATGGTCTTGCCCAACGGGCCCTGGCGGGTGCCCCAGCCCTGGGTGAGCTGGGCGACCATGTGCAGTCCGCGGCCGCCCTCGTCGTAGGTGCGGGCGCGGCGCAGGTGGGGCGCGGTGTTGCTGGCGTCGGAGACCTCGCAGATCAGGGTCCGGTCGCGGATCAGCCGGAGGCCGATGGGTACGGCGCCGTAGCGGATGGCGTTGGTGACCAGCTCGCTCACCACCAGCTCGGTGACGAAGGCCGCCTCCTCCAGGCCCCAGGCGGTGAGCTGGCGGGTGGCCTGGGCGCGGGCGTCGGCCACGATCGACGGGTCGGAGGGCAGGGCCCAGGCGGCGACCTGGTCGGCGTGCAGGGCGCGGGTGCGGGCGAGGAGCAGGGCGACGTCGTCGGCGGGGGTCGCGGGCAGCAGGGCCCGCAGGATCGTGTCGCAGGTCGCCTCCAGCGAGGTGACCGGGCCGGCCAGCGCCGCGCACAACCGCTCCAGGCCGAGGCCGACGTCACGGTCGCGCGCCTCGACCAGGCCGTCGGTGCAGAGGGCCAGCAGACTGCCCTCGGGCAGTTCCACCTCGGTGCACTCGAAGGGCAGCCCGCCGACGCCGAGCAGCGGCCCCGGGGTCAGCTCGACCACCCGGGCGGTGCCGTCGGGGAGCAGGACGACGGGCGGGACGTGCCCCGCGCTGGCGAAGGTGCACACCCGGGACACGGGGTCGTAGACGGCGTACAGGCAGGTCGCGCCGATCTCGCCGCTGACGAGGTAGGGCTCGTCGGGGGCGATGTCCTCCCTGTCGCTGGCGAGATGGGTGACGAGGTCGTCGAGGTGGGTGAGGAGCTCGTCCGGGGGCAGGTCCACGTCGGCGAGGGTGCGGACGGCGGTGCGCAGCCGGCCCATGGTGGCGGAGGCGTGGATGCCGTGCCCGACCACGTCCCCGACGACCAGGGCCACGCGGGTGCCGGACAGCGGCACGACGTCGAACCAGTCGCCGCCGACCCCGGCGCCGCTGCCGGCGGGCAGATAGCGGTACGCCACCTCCACGGCCGCCTGCCGGGGCAGGTCCCGGGGCAGGAGGCTGCGCTGGAGGGTGAGGGCGTTGGTGCGCTCGCGGGTGTAGCGGCGGGCGTTGTCGACGCCGACCGCGGCCCGGCCGGCGAGTTCCTCGACGAGGATCAGGTCGTCCGCCTCGAACGGCGGGGAACCGCCGATCCGACTGAAGACCGCGACGCCCAGGGTGATGCCCCGGGCGCGCAGCGGGGTGGCCATGACGGAGTGGAAGCGGTACTCCTCGTTGCGCGCGGTGCGGGCCTCGTGGTCGGCGATCCAGCGCGCGAAGTCGGGGTCGTCGGCACCGCTGAGCACCGGTTTCCCTTCGGCCAGGCAGCGGGCGGGCGGCGAGAACGGCGGGTAGGTGTCCATGCCGCCGAGGTCGATGGCGGCCTCGGGCACGGCTTCCCCTTCGGCGGCGGACTGGTGGGCGACGCGGCGCAGCACCACGGCCGCGTCGACCGGCCCCGGCACCGGCTCCTCCCCGCGCAGCACGGAGTCGAGGAGGTCCACGCTGACGAAGTCGGCGAGCCGCGGTACGGCGAGGTCGGCGAGCTCCTGGGCGGTGCGGGTCACGTTCAGGGTGGTGCCGATCCGGGCCCCGGCCTCCTGCAACAGGACCAGCCGCTGCCGGGCGGCGTGCTGGTCACTGCTGTCGAAGGCGGCGGTCCCCACACCCACGACCTCACCGGTGGCGGGCTCACGAACGGGCCAGAGCTCGATGACCCAGGCACGGTGGCGGGCGTCCGGGAGGGGGCCGACGGCGACGGGTACGGCACCGGGAGCACAGGACGGTTCGGGCGCCAGACACTCGTAGCGCATCGGGATGCCTTCCTCGGCGACCCGCCGGACACAGTGGAGGAAGCCGTCGTCGGAGGAGGGGGGGAGCGTGGCCTGGAGGTTGGGGGCGGTTTGGGGGATGAGATTGGGGCGGGCTTCGGGGGCAGGCTTGGGGCCGGTCTGGAGAGCGGGCTCGGGGCTGGCTTCGGGAGCGGGCTCGGGTCCGGCCTTGGGCTCAGCTCCGGGATCGGGCTCTCGACTCGACTGGCGAGTGGCCTCGGGTCCCGCTGCGGGTCCGTCGTCGGGGGCGGGCTCGGGGGCGGCCTGGGGAGCGGGCTCGGGTCCGGCCTGGGGGGCGAGTTCGGTTGCGGACCCAGGTCCTGCCTCGCGAGCGGACTCGGGGACCGCCGCGGGTCCGTCTTCGGGGGCGGGCTCGGGGGCGGCCTGGGGAGCGGGCGCGGAATCGGGAGCGGGCCCGACCTCGGCAGCGGACTCGCGACCCGCCTCGTGATCGGACCTGGGGCGCGCCTCGGGACCGGCCTCGTGCGCGGGGCCCGTTCCGCCCTGCGCGACCGCGTTTCGGCGCCATGCGCCGGATGTGGCCGTGTGGGTGGAGAGTGCGATCGAGGCCTGGTCGAACGCCCACTCGATCATGCTCCGGTCGGGCCCGGGAGTCAGGGCGACGACGAAGGACCGGACGCGGCCGTCGCCGTCGAGTGACGGCTGGGCGTGCAGGGTCGCCTCGACGCGGTGACCGTCCCGGTGCCGTAGCGACGCCGTGCCCCGCCATTCCTGGGAGCCGGTGAGGGAGAGCCCGGTCGCCTCGGGAGCTCCCGCGCCGAGCAGCAGAGAGGTCGCGGCGTGTCCTACGACCTCCCGGGCGGAGTGGCCCAGCAGCCGCCGGGCACCCTCGCTCCACCCCGTGATCGTGCCGTCCGCGCCGAGGGTGACCGTCGCGACCTCGCCTGACCACCCGCTGTGACCGTTCCCTTGATCAAAAGTGGCCATTCTTGCTCAATTCGCGCAGTGAGGTGCCTCACAGCCCAGAGTGCGCGCAGGGCAGGAATCGGACAAGTCAGATCCAGGGACCCACAGGCACCCAGGTGCCAGACCTGCCTCGCGCCGCCCTTTCCGGAACGCGGTCGCCGATCCGTCCCAGAACGCGGGCTCCGAATCGCTACCTGGTACTTACATCACCTGCGTCCACGACCCCGACCAAACCGCGCTCTGCGATGCGCTGCCGAGGCGAAGCCCTCCCCGAGCATGGCGGGTGCCCGCCCCGAGCCTGCCGCAACGGAGCCCTCACAATCGAGAGCTCGGCAACGTGGAGGCGGGAACTCGACCCGATCGAGCGTCGGCTCACGGGATCGCGCTTGGGTCCCATCAGAATGCAGCCCTACAGAACCTTGGGCTCTTCAGCCACTCCGGCGGCGATCAATGCCACGAGGTTGTCGGTCCAGCAGTCGGACTCTTTCGTCGCGACCTCGACGCCGCAGCCGACGCAAACGAGGTTGGGACCGTCTTGGCCCGCAGGTCCACAACACCCGGCGATGCGCCGAGGATCGGGGTGAAGCACTGCCCCTGGAACGTCATCCGGGTGAAGGATCAGAAGGCTGCCATCGAAATTGATCTTGAAGGTTCCCGAAGCCATCCGTGGCGAAGCCACTTCATGGCCAGGCGGTCGCTCGGGACCTCTCAACGGCTCCCCCGGCATCACCTCGCCGCTTATGGACTCCCCGCAGTTCACACAGCGAAAGATGGTCACACGGCCATTCTCCCCCCTCCCCATCCTCCGGGGGCTCACTGAGAGGAACTGACCGGTCAACGGTCAATCACAACAGAGCTGCCGCAGTCACTGGGCCGCAAGGAGGGGACGGCGGCCGAGGCAGGCGTACCGGCGACCGAGACGGCGGCGGTGCCGGCGGGGCTGGAGGAATCCGGCGCGGGAGAGCGGACCGGGCCGGAGGGTGTCGGGGTGCCGTGGACGCCCAAGGGGGCCTGCGGTGCGCGCGGGTGAGGTGCCAGGCCCCGAAGCCCCTCTCCGCGAGAACGGCCCCCACGCCCGAACACCGGGTCCGGGAGCGGGATTCCGCCCCGACCCCAACCCCTCAGCTCACAGCCCGTCGCGCACCATCGCGTCCACGATCCGCACGTGGCGGTCCGCCGCCGTACCGGAGAACTCGTTCTCGTAGTTCAGGCCGTACGGCCAGAAGTGCCCGCCGCCGGTGGACAACTTGGCCGAGGATCCGTCGAACTGCCTGACGAGCGCCGTGGCTTGGGTGCCCGTCCAGGTGCCGGTGCCGCCGAGGCGGGACCAGCCCGCGCTCGTGCCCACGCCGATGGTGTGGGCGATCTCGTGCAGTGCGGTCCGCTCGGTCATGTAACTGCGGTTGCTGCCGAAGCGGATGGTCCCGTTGAGGTTGCCGTCCGCGGTGGGCACGCTCGGGTCGTAGCGGACGGTGATGGACTTCCCCAGGTCAGTGAGGTTGTTGTAGCGGTTCACCGCGGCGTTCATCGCGGAGGTGATCTGGGTGTACGCGGACTGCTGGTCGGCGGTGGGGTTGCCGGCCCGTTCCAGGGTCCAGGTGATGGTGGCGGCGGCCGCGATCCGCTCCTGGGCCGTGGACGGCGGGGCGGCCTGGGCGACGGCGGGGGCGGCCAGCAGGAGGGCGGAGAGCGCGGCGGCGACCGCGCCCCTTCGTGGGTTCATGTGGGGTCCTCTTGTGGGGGTGGATCCCGTGGGGGGTGGATCCCGTGGGGGGAAAGTCGAGGCATGAACTGAACCGGAAAGCGCTTTCCGAGATTTCACGGATGCTAATGACCTGACTTGACCATGTCAATAACATCGGTCCCCGAGCACTCAGCGCACCAGGCACGGACGCTTCGCGTCGAACGCCCAGCCCTCGATCAGGTACTGCATCCCGGCAGCGTCGTCACGCCCCGCCGAGGCCACCTCCTCGTGCAGGTCCTGCGCCGCCCGCAGCCGGTCCCGGTCGAGGCGGACCCCCAGACCGGGCGCGTCCGGTACGGCCACCTCACCACCGGTGATCCGAGGCGGTTCCACGGTGAGCCGTTCCTGCCCCTCCTGCCAGATCCAGTGGGTGTCGAGGGCGTTGTACTCACCCGGGGCCGCGGCTCCGCAGTGCGTCATCATCGCGAGCGAGATGTCGAAGTGGTTGTTGGAGTGGCAGCCCCAGGTCAGCCCCATGGCATGGCACAGCTGGGCGACCCGGACCGACCCCTGCATGGTCCAGAAGTGCGGGTCGGCGAGCGGGATGGACACCGACTGGAGGGCCAACGCGTGGGTCAACTGCCGCCAGTCCGTGGCGATCATGTTGGTCGCGGTGGGCAGTCCGGTGGCCCGGCGGAACTCGGCGAGGATCTCGCGGCCCGAGTAACCGCCTTCCGCGCCGCAGGGATCCTCGGCGTAGGCGAGTGTGCCGACCAGCGGACGGCACAGTTCCACGGCTTCGCGCAGGGACCAGGCCCCGTTCGGATCGAGGGTGATCCGGGCTTCGGGGAACCGCTCCTTGAGAGCCTGTACGGCCTTCACCTCCTCGCTGCCGGGCAGGACGCCGCCCTTGAGCTTGAAGTCGCGGAAGCCGTAGTGGGCGTAGGTCGCCTCGGCCTGCCGGACGATCGCCTCGGGGGTGAGGGCCTCCTCGCGCCGGACGCGGTACCAGTCGACATCGGCGCCGGGTTCACGGAGGTAGTCGAGGTCGGTGCGGTCCGGGTCGCCGACGTAGAAGAGATAGCCGAGGACCCGTACGGCAGCGCGCTGTTGGCCGTCGCCGAGCAGCGCGGCGACCGGGACGTCGAGGTGCTGTCCGAGCAGGTCGAGGAGGGCCGACTCGACGGCGGTGACCGCGTGCACGGTCGTACGGAGATCGAAGGTCTGGGCGCCGCGGCCGCCCGAGTCGCGGTCGGCGAAGGTGTCGTGGACCGTGCGCAGGACGCGCTTGTAGTCGCCGACCCGGGCCCCCACGACCAGCGGCTCGGCGTCGCGCAGGGTCCGCGTGATGCTGTCGCCGCCCGGCACCTCGCCCAGGCCGGTGCGCCCCTCGGAGTCCTCCAGGACGACGACGTTGCGGGTGAAGTAGGGGGCGTGGGCGCCGGAGAGGTTCAGGAGCATGGAGTCGCGGCCGGCCACGGGATGGACGGAGAACTTCGTGACGACGGGCTGGCTCATGGCGGGATGGTGTCCTTCTGATCAGGGGTCGGGGGTGTCAGACCTTCAGGGCGTCCAGTACCTGTTCCAGGACCAGTACACCGCCGAGGCCCAGGATCGCGAGCACGGTCGTGTAGGTGGTGCGCGCCTTGATCGCGTCGACGACGGAGAGGTTGAAGTACTCCTTGAACATCCAGAAGCCCGGGTCGTTGACGTGCGAGAAGGCGATCGAGCCGCAGGAGACGGCGAGGACCATCACCTCGGCGTGCACCCCGCCGCCCGCGAGCAGCGGCAGGGCCACCCCGGAGGCGGTCACGACGGCGACGGTGGCGGAGCCGAGGGCGACGCGGAGGACGGCCGCGATCAGCCAGGCCAGGATGATCGGCGAGACGGACCAGCCGTCGGTGGCGTCCTTGATGTAGTCGGATATGCCGCCCTCGACGAGGACGTTCTTGAAGGCGCCGCCCGCGCCGATCACCAGCAGGATCATCGCCATGGCCTGGGCGGCCTCCTTGCAGGAGGTGCTGACCTCCGCGAGGCTGCGCCCCATGCGCGGGCCGAAGACCCAGACGGCCACGAGCAGGGTGAGCAGCAGGGCGATCGGCGCGGAGCCGATGAAGGCGACGAAGTGCAGCCACGCGTTGTCCCCGGAGACGGCCAGGTCGGTCACCGCGGCGCCGGCGATCAGGACGACGGGCAGCAGGGCCACCGCCAACGACCAGCCCATGCCGGGCATCTCCTCCTCCTCGAAGACCCGTTCGCTGACCAGGCCCTTGGGGATCTCGGGGTTCATCCGACGGACGAACGGCAGGCGCGGCCACAGCAGGGCGATGAAGGCGCCGACCGGGACGGCGATGAACAGGCCGTAGAACAGGGTGAGTCCGACGGAGGCGTGGAAGGTGGCGGCCACGGCGGTGGGGCCCGGGTGGGGCGGCAGGAAGCTGTGCATGGTGGACAGCGCGATCGACATCGGCAGCCCCACCCAGAGCAGGTTGGCCCGGGTGACGCGGACGAGCGTGAAGGCGACCGGGACGATGATGACGAAGGCGACCTCGTAGAACATCGTCACGCCGATGAGCATGGCGGACAGCACCATGGCGACCTGCACCCAGCGCGGCCCGCACACGTCGAGGAGTCTGCCGGCGATCCGTTGGGCGGCACCGGAGTCGCCCAGCACCCGGCCGACCATGGCACCGAGTCCGATGATGAGCATCGTGTCGCCGATCTGGTCGCCGATGCCCTCGGAGAGGACGTCCGGGATCTCCTCCAGGCCGATCCCCTGGACCAGGGCGACCCCGACGGCGACCAGGAGGAGGGCGGCAAAGCCGTTCAGTCTGAGCTTCGTCATCAGAAAGAGCAGAACGAGGACGCTGATCCCGACGACGATGAGCGGCATGTGCGGTTCTCCCCACTGAACGCGATCCCCATACAGAGACGCTGTCTACATATGAGGACGGAGGCTAGGTGCATCGATCGCCGGGGGTCAATGGGTGTGCACGATCTATGTGTTCTCCAGGGGGCCATGGGTGTGCGGGGATTGATGGGCCCTCCGGGATTTACGGGTGCGTGAGATCGGTGCGCCCCGGGATCTCCGGGTGCGTGAGATCGATGGCACTCCGGGATCTACAGGTGCGCGAGATCGATGGCCCTCCCGGATCGACGGGTGTGCGAGATCGATGTGGCCTAGAGTCGCCGGATGCGACGAGCAACAGGCCTGGCGGTGGCTGCGGTTGCCGCCCTCGCGTGGGGTGAGTGGTTGAACTGGCGCTGGTCCCGGGTGCTCGTGGGACACCGTGACGGCGCTTCGGTGGCCGTGGTGGTGCTGGGGTACCGGAATCCCCGGCCGACAGCGAACCTGGTCAACCGGTGGCGGGTCCGCGCGGGCCTCCGCTCCATCGCCGCCGACGATGCGCGGAGACGCCGCGTGATCTTCAGCGGCGGTGCGGTGGGGGTCGGCGCCGGCGTCACGGAGGCCCAACTGATGGCTGACTACGCGCGGTTGGTCCTCAAGTTCGACGGCACGGTGCTCCTCGAGGACCGGTCCACGACGACGTGGGAGAACATCACGAACGTCATCCCCCTGCTCGAAGACGTGGACCGCATCAAGATCGCCTCCCAGCCGGCTCACGCGCTCAAGGCCCGGGCGTACCTGCGGCGGCAGCGCCCCGATCTGGCGGAGAAGCTGGTGCGCGCGGACGACTACCGCGTCGGCGAGTGGATGGCCGTCAAACCGCTGCTGGCCCTGTACGGGCTGTGGACGCTCCGTGTTCTGAAGTCCGACGAGCGGATCGTCTCGTCGTAGGCAGCGCACTTATGACGGGCCGGCGTGTCGCCCTTCACCGCGGCGCTCATGATGGCTCGGGCGTGCTGCCCTTCACCGCGGCGCTCATGATGGCTCGGGCGTGCCGCCCCTCCATCGCGGCTCTCCCGATGGTCCGGCGTGCGTCACCAGCGGTTCCCGCACCGCACACACGGCACGCACGGCACGCTCCGGCCGGTCGGACGGTCCCCCGCGCCATCCGACCGGTCATCGGCTGTACGAGCGAGGACGCTATCGGCCGGCGGTCGACGCGGTCTTGGAAGAATTTGCACTCCGGGTGAGCGCCATCGCCCCTTCCACCCGCCGCGCCGCGACCATACGTCCGGGCGTGGTGCCGGCGATCGCCCGGAACTCACGGTTGAGGTGAGCCTGGTCGTAGAAGCCGCAGGCGGTGGAGATCTCGGTCAGGCTCGCGGTCCCACGGCTGAGCAGGGCCACGGCGTGACGGAAGCGCAGCACCCGGGCGGACGCCTTGGGAGTGAGTCCGATCTGCTGGGTGAACCGCCGGATCAAGTACCCCTGGCTCCAGCCCACTTCGTCGGCGATACGGGCGATCGTGATCGCTCCCGCGCTGCCGGAGAGCAGCTGCCAGGCCTGGTCGACCTCCGGAGTGGGATCCGGGCCGAGGCCGAGCCGGTCGAGGAGGGCGGCGTCCAGCAGGTCGAATCTGGCGGCCCAGTCCCGGGTGGCCGCCATCCGTTCGACCAGCACGCCGGCCCCGGCGCCCAGCACGTCCCGGATCTCGACCGCCAGGTTCGTCAACTCGCTCATCGGCATGCCGAACAGCCGGTAGCCGCCCAGGGGTGTGAACTCGACCCGGATCGCCTCCTGGCCGCCCGGGTGCGTGCAGATCGCGGGCCGGTCCTCCAGTCCCACCACCAACGATCCGATGGACCCGGTGCCGCCGTCGGGTATGCCCAGCCTTCGAACCTGCGAGAAGGGCTCCGCGAGACTGATCAGCAGGGTCGCGTGCCCGGTCGGCACCAGCCTCGCCTCGTACGGAGTGGGCACGGCCTCCCAGTAGCCGACGTAACTGCGCAGGTACGGCCGTAACCCGGGGTGCCAGGGCCGCGTGACCCGCCACAGGCCACCGAGCCGCGCGATCTCGACCGCACCGCCGGTCTCGACCGTGGCGTCGCGTACACCGAGAACCACCAAGAGGCTCCCCTCACCCCCGAGGGACCGCTTCGAACCGGCGGCCGACCGGACAGGACGTGCCCTCGCCTTCCAGTGGGGCGGGGGCGGCGGGTCGTCCACCTGGTCCCCAGTATCCCCACCGCCACGGCCGACTCACCGGCAGGGAAGTGAAGTTGGCATGCAGATCAGTGCGGATCCGATGACGCTGCCACGAGATCGCCCGACTGCGCCGACCCGTGCCGGGACGCCCTCTCGCGACGATGCTCACAACGGCTGGCATCCCACCGCGCGGGGCAGGGCGCGCGGAGCTGGTTCGCGCGCCAGTACCGCTACGACCTGTGGGCGACCCTCCACCACCGCTCAACCGAACACCCTTGCCCACAACCGAGCGCACACCTACCCTGACTTTGTGCCGCAAATAAACAAAGCCCGATCGCACAGCGCCGTGCGGGGCCCTCGCAGCGACCTGACCCGGCTCCGTATCGCCCTCACCGTCTTCTTCGCCCTCGACGGATTCGTCTTCGCCGGATGGGTCGTCCGCATCCCCGCGATCAAGGAACAGACCGGCGCCTCCGCCAGCGCCCTCGGTCTCGCCCTGCTGGGCGTCTCGGCCGGCGCGGTGATCACCATGATGCTCACCGGCCGTCTGTGCCGCCGTTACGGCACCCACCGGGTCACCGTCGTCTGTGCCGTCCTGCTCTCCCTCAGTGTCGCGCTGCCGCCACTGACCCACTCCGCGGCGGCACTCGGCGCCGTCCTGCTGCTCTTCGGCGCGGCCTACGGCAGCATCAACGTGGCGTTCAACAGCGCCGCGGTCGATCTCGTGGCCGCCCTGCGGCGACCGATCATGCCCAGCTTCCACGCTGCCTTCAGTCTCGGCGGCATGATCGGCGCCGGTCTCGGCGGGCTCGTCGCGGGCAGCGTCTCCCCCACCCGGCACCTGCTCGGGCTCACCGTGATCGGTCTGCTCGTCACCGCCGCCGCGGGCCGCACCCTGCTGCGCATCCAGCCCCCGAGCGCCCCGCAGGAGACACCCCGGCAGCCCTCCACACCCCACCCGCCGAGCACCCGTACCCGCGGTCTCGTCATCATCTTCGGCCTGATCGCCCTGTGCACGGCCTACGGCGAGGGCGCCCTGGCCGACTGGAGCGCCCTGCACCTGGAGCACGACCTCGACGCCGCGCCCGGTGTCGCGGCGGTGGGCTACTCCTGCTTCGCGCTCGCCATGACCATCGGGCGGCTGACCGGCACCAGGCTGCTGGAACGTCTCGGCCAGACCCGCACCCTCGTCGGCGGCGGCACCACCGCCGCCCTGGGCATGCTGCTCGGCGCCCTCGCCCCCTCCGTCTGGGCGGCACTCCTCGGCTTCATGATCACCGGGCTGGGTCTCGCCAACCTCTTCCCCGTCGCCGTCGAGCGCGCGGGCAGGCTGGCCGGACCGGACGGGGTCGCCATCGCCTCCACCCTCGGCTACGGCGGCATGCTCCTCGGCCCGCCCGCCATCGGCTTCATGGCCGACTGGTTCTCCCTCCCCGCCGCCCTCACCAGCGTGGCGGCACTCGCCGCGACAGCCGCGGCCATCGCCCTGCTGACCCGCCGGGCGGCGGGCTGAAGCTCGGTGGACCTACGTGATCAGCTACTGATCAGCTACTGAAGCTGCCGTCAGGACGGCCGGACGTGCACAGGCGACGCCTACCGTGCCGTACGTGGGGCCGCATGGTCCGCACCGGTCGCCTGACCGGCCCGGACGCCGTCCCGCTCCGCGAGATCCCGCTGATCGACGCGCTCCAGGCCCTCGCGGCCGCGGGGGATGCCCTCGACGACCCCCACCTGATCGCGGCCTGGCGTGAAGTGGAGCCCCTACTCTGCGACGAGTAGGACCCGGGAGTCTGACAACTCCCCAACTACCTCGCCTTTACGGCATTCTCGGCGGCGTCGACGAGTCGTGGGCCAGCTCCAGGTAGACCGGCTCGAAGTCGAAGGGGTACTGGATCTCGGCCCTCCCCGCGAGGCACTGGGCGGCATGCCGGCGCATCCGGGGGCCGTACGTCCCGTGGCCGATCAGGTCCGTGTAGGTCTTCCGTCTGCCCAGGTCCAGCAGGCCCGCGGTGTCGGCCAGGTGGACGTCGAAGCCCGGGTACATGAGCCCGAGGTAGGGCAGGTCGTCGAAGTCGAGGGCGAAGACCGGGTACTCACCCTCCTCGTCCGGGTCGGTCACGGCCAGGAACCGCCGCGAGTCCGATCCGCCCGGCAGCAGGAAGCACTCGGAGAAGCGCCCTGACAGCCAGGCGAACTCCGGTCCCCAGGCGGCGCCCATCTCGTCCTCGACCAGCTGGTCCAGCGGTCGCGGCGCGAAGGCGCCGTCCGCCGTGAACCAACCGTGGCGTTCGAGCAGGCTCATGTCGTACGCCAGCCAGGCGCGCAGGCTCGGAGACAGCGGGCGCCCCGACGGAAACCTGGTCCGTGCAAGCGTGGCCTCGGGCATCGGCCTGGGGACGCCTCCTTCCACCCAGGGCACGTCCACGTACGGCAGCAGATGGGGCAGCGCGCTCGCCCCGGGGTCGCGCCGGACCGCCTCGATGACCCGTTCCGTCAACGGCACTCCGTGCATGGGGACTTGCCTCGTCTCATTCGTGTCGGGGAGGGGAAGTCGGGAGGGGTGGTCACATGAGGAAGAGGTGGTCAGAGGAGGAAGGGGTGGTCAGAGGAGGAAGGGGCGGATCCAGTCCGCGAACCGCTCGCCGAACTCCGCCTGCGCCGCCGCGAGTACGGCGTCCGGGTCCTTCGCCACCGGCAGGCCGAAGTGCCGGTCGAGCCAGGCCACGTACTCGTCGTGGCAGTCGGTGTGGGGCTCGTCCTCGTCCCGGTAGAAGTAGGCCTTGGCGTGCTCGACACTGATCTCCTCGTCGAAGCCGAGGAGTTGGAACAGCTCGCGCACCTGGCGGGCCACGACGTGCTCCCCGCCCTCGTCACCGAAGACGACCACGGGAAGCGTCGCCAGGTCCTCCCGGTCGTCGATGCGCCACAGCGCGTAGAAGGAGCCTCCGCCGGTGGCCTGGGCGAAGGGCACCAGGCGGCCGGTGAACGCCGGGTCCTGCGACCAGCCCGCCATCAGTCCGGAGATGTCCCCGTACTCGGTCAGCCCGAAGCCCCGGGCGAAATTCTCGTAGCCGACCCGGTCCTGGAAGTCCTTGAGCAGATTGAGTTCTTCGACGGGCGAGTATGCGGTGGTCACGGTGTCTCCGAGTGAGTGGAAGTGAGGGGCGCGCGGGCGGTCACCATGTCGCCTTCACCAACGCCCGTTCCGCGCCCGCGAGATGGACGGCCGCGCTGAGCCAGACCAGGGCGTACGGGTCGCTGTCGGCGTCGGCCAGGCGGCCGAAGACGTCACGGGTACGGCGATCCGCCTCGGCGGTGAGGGCGGTGGCCAGGTCGGCCATCGTGCCGAATCCGCCGCGGCGCAGGGCGACCGCACTGCCCCGCCGGTCACCGTCCCGGGCGGGCTCGGCGACCGCCCGGCGCCCACCGGCGACGGCGAGTTCGACCAGCCGGCGCATCCGCCACAGCGGCGAGTCGGCGAGGGGGTCGGCCGGGGCGCCGGTGAGCCCCTCGACCGGGGACAGGACGTCGGGGAAGTGCGTGCCGCCGAGACGGTCGTAGCCCAGGTCGACGCGGTCCAGCCGGTCCGCGGGCAGCCGCAGGGTGGCCTCGGTGTCCGGTACCGGACCGACCGCGAGCGGGCGGAGGGTGGCGGCGCGGTCGGGGTCCATCCGCCCGATCACCCGGACGCGGATACCTGGACGGGCCGCGAGCTGGGCGAAGTTGGCGGTGTGGGCGAGGTCGGGGTGGGCGTGGGCGGGCAGGAGGCGGATCAACGGGCCCTCCTCCGGCGCGTCCGGATGCAGTTCGCGAGCCAGCAACCCCTCCCCCGCCGCACCTACGACGACGAGGTCGCACCCGATCAACGCGCCACCCGGTTCCTCCGGCGCCATGGCGAGCCGGTCGGCCACCACCTCCCGCAAGGGACGACCGAACAGGGCGGCCAGTGGGCCCGAGGTCCAGGGGAGGCCGTCCAGCGGGGTGGCCATGACGCCCCTGCCGGAGCCGAGGCGGCCTTCCGGGGAGATCGTCGCGCCGGAGATCAGCAGACCGCCCCGGGCGAGCCGGGCGTGGTCGAGAGCGCCGGAACCCAGCGCGACGGGAGCGGTGCCGGCGGCTCGGGCGCGGGCCGGGCCGCCGGGTTTGACGTCGGCGACGGAGAACCAGCGGCCGTCCTCGGTGGCCAGATGGGTCACGACACCGCCGTAACCCGTGGCGCTCAGCACCGGTTCCCGGCAGACACCGAAGACCTTCAGCGCGCCGCCCGCACGGTAGGTGCGGCGGGCCGTGCCGACCAGCGCCGGGTCGGGGTCCGCGGACGCCAACCGGTGGGTGGTGAGCAGGAGTTCCCGCAGGTCCGCGACCAGACCCGCGAGCCGCGGTCCGTCCTTTCGGGTCCGCGCAGCACGCACCCCTCGTACGACCCGCAGCGCCGCCGCCTCGGCCCGGTGCAGTCCGGCCAGCCGGGCCGTGTGCGCGGCACGGAGCAGCTCCGCCTGTGGCACGGCTCCGGCGGTGGGAATCCCGGCGGCGAGTACGGCCGCGGCGGCGGCCCGGAGTCCGGTGGCGGCGGCGACTTGGGCGCGGGTGGGGCCGGGGAGTACCTCGGTCGCCGGGGCCTCCTGTGCGAATGCCCCTTGCTCGGTGGACGGTGGTTCGTCGGCGGGTGGTGGCTCCGCCTCTGCGCCGCTCACGTCGTCGGCGGCAGTCGGCTCCGCCACCGGGCACGCGCTCAGGATCGCGGCGAGGTGCAGACACCGGGGCGCCAACAGGCAGCCGCACACGGCCTGTTCGGCGTCGGTGAGCGTTCCCGACGGTCCCGGTGTGAGCGTGACCTCCGCGTCCTCGCCGCACTTGACGCTCAGGGTGCCGTCGAGTTCGGCGACCGGGAGGGCGGCGTAGGACTCGACCGCCGTGTCCAGTTTTTTGCGCAGCCGGGAGGTCAGGCCCTCGACGGCGGCGGCGACCACTTCGGGTACCGCCGGGGGCAGTTGGGGCTTCATCGGGATCACCGGACTTCTCCGCGCAGGCGGTCGCCCACCCAGCGGGCGAGGGCGAGGGGACTGAGGGCGGCGACGGGCATGCCGGCGGCGACGAGTTGCCGGGCGATCGGCACCGAGTAGCGGGGCGTACCGGTGTCGTCGAGGGCCGCGCAGCCCATGAGGTGCACCCCGGAGTCGGCGAGGGCTCGGACCTCGCCGAGGAGTCCGGCCAGGGGGTATCCCTCCTCGAAGTCGCTCACCACCGCCACGAGGGTGCGGCTCGGGACCGTCACGAGGGAGCGGGCGTGGGCGAGTCCGGCCGCGATGTGCGTACCGCCGCCGACCTGGACCTCCAGGAGCAGCGACAGTGGGTCGTCCACCCGGTCCGTCAGGTCGATCACCTCGGTGGAGAAGGCGAGGAAGTGGGTGGAGAGGGTGGGAACCCCGCCCAGCACGGCCGCGGTGAGCGCGGACCAGACGACGGACGCCTCCATCGAACCGGACACGTCGACCACCAGGATCAGCCGCCAGTCCGCCTCCCGGCGCGACCGGGTGCTGAACACCGGCCGCTCGGGCACCACGACCGTCCGGCCGTCGTCGAGGCGCCGGGTGTGCGCGAGGTTGGCCCGCAGGGTGCGCGGCAGGTCGAGCCGTCCGCCGGGGCGGCGGGTCGGGCGCGGGGTGGCGAGGCCGGTGAGGGCCGGGCGCAGCCGGGTGGCCAGCTCCCGGGCCAGTTCGTCGACCAGCCGGCGCACCAGCGGCCGCAGCCGGGCGAGTTGTCGCTCGGGCATGCCTCCGGCGAGGGAGAGCACGGAGGTCAGCAACTCGACCGAGGGCCGGACGGCGGTGGGATCCAGCTCGGCGAGGACATCGGTACGGCCGTGCTCGGCGGCCCGCGCCAGCACCTCCTCGCGGACCTCCGCACCGAACAGGGCGGTGAGTTCCTCGCCCCACTCCCGGGCGCTGGGGAAGGACGCCTCCTGCCCTCCGCCGCCGTCCCGGCCGAGGTCCACCGAGCCCTCGCCACGGCCGGATCCGTACAGCTCGTCGAGGGCGTGCGCGTAGCGGCGGGCGGCGCCGGGGAGCCGGTCGGTCTCCCTGCCGAGGAGCAGGCGCCAGCGGTCGGTGGGGGTGAGGCGGGTGGCGGGTACGGCAGCTCCGGAAGCCGGCGCGAGGGCGTCGGGGGCGCTACCGCTGGAGACCGGCGCCGGCACGACCGCGTCCGGAGCCGTACTGCCGGAAGCCGGCACGAAAAGCCCCAGTGCCGTGAGTTCGGCGAGACCGGCCGTGTCTGCCGCCGTCCACAGGGCGAGGAGGTCGGGTGGGGCGGTGAGGGTGAGGTCGGGGCGGTCGCCGAGGCGTTCGGTGACCGTGTCGAGGAGGCGGCCGCGGCCGGCCGGGGTGAGGGTGTCGAAGCCTCCGCGCAGCGCGGGCAGCCGGTCCAGGAAGCCCTGGTCGGTGAGCGCTTCGATCCGGTCGAGCAACGGGTCCAGGGCGGCCGGGGCCGACTCCAGCAGGGGCCCGGCGGCGCCGAGCAGGCCGGTCAGCAGCAGGGTCAGCCGGCGTCGTCCGTCCGGGTCGGTGGCGGTGTCGATCCAGCCGCCGACCCGCGTGCCCAGGGTGTCGGCGCCGTCGAGGTCGAGCAGGACCCTCGCGGCCAGGGCGGCACCCTGGACGAGTGGGGAGCCGGTGCGGGCCAGGGTGGCGAGGGCGTCGTCCACGCCGAGACCGAGCCGGTGGGCGCCGATCCGGGCGACCAGGGCGATCAGTGCGGCGGCGTCCTCGGGCCGGTCGCTGCCGGCGAGGCCGGGCAGGGCGCGGACGGCGGCTTCCAGCAGGGTGTCGGACAGTTCGGTGACTTCCCGGTCGCGCTCGGGCGTGCCACCGGGCAGATGACCACGGCGCAGGGCCTCCAACAGGTCCAGCGCTTCGAGGAGTTCGGGAAGGGTCGCGGCCGAGGGCAGCATGTCCGCGGCGTCGGCGAGGCGTTCGGCGACCAGGGCGGGCAGGTCGCAACGGGCCGCGGCGCGGAGTCCGCCGATGACATGGGCGCAGGTCGCGGCGGTCTCATGGCGGTGGGCTTCGCGGAGGGTGCCTTCGGCGGCCAGGGCGGCGGTGACTCCGCGCACGCCGGCCAGATCGAGTCGTACAGGAACCGCCGGGGTCCACGCCATCCTCCACCGGGTGGTGAGCGCGGTCCCGTCGCCCGTGCCGGCCACCTCGACGGATTCGCCGTAGAGGGCGTGGCACACCGCGAGGCGCTGCAACAGCACCTCGCGGCGGGCGTCGAGGGCGGACCGGAGCGGATCCAGCCGGATCTCGCGCGGCCCGGGATCCTCCGGGCCGGGCAGTCGCAGTGCGGCGAGCTCGGTCTCCACGGCGGGGCCGAGCCCCGAGCGGGGGGTGCCGGGTGCGACCCGGCCCCAGCCGCCGCCGACCAGCACCGCTTCCGCGGCCCGGGCGAGCGCACGGCCCCGGCCCAGCGGTTCCCCCTGCCCCAGTACGGCCGTCAGCGCCTCCAGCAACTCGCCCCGCCCGGGCGCCGGAAGCCCCCGCAGCCGGGCCAGGTCACAGGCCAGCCGCAGGGCTTCGGTGGCCTCGCCGGTCCCGGCGGTGTGTCCGGCCGCACGCAACTGCCGGCACACGTCCGTGATCGCGCGGGCGGCGGCGTCGCTCACCAGCTCCGGGTGTCCGGCCGCGGTGAACACCGCTTGCTGCCACTGCGGGTCACGGATGCCGGCGGGATAGCCGGAGCGCGAGTCCAGCAGCTCGAAGGCGTACGGGACGAAGGAGGTGACGACCGGCGCGGAGACCCCCGCGAACGGAGCCCGCTCGATGATCGCCGACGTCGGACCCCCGGTGACCGGAGCCCGCTCGGTGACGGCCGGCATGGCGGCCTCGACATCCGGAACCGCCCTGTCGAAGCCCCCCAACGCCGGTGCGTGGAACGCGCCGACCACCGCCGCCACCCTCCGACCCCCCGCGGCGGCTTCCGCCAGCACGGAGCGCATGTACGCCTCCCGCGCGAGATCGCCGGCCGCCACTCCCCCGGACGCCTCGGCGTCCCGGCGCAGTGCCCAGCCGACACCGAGGGCCGCCCGGCGTACCGCGTCCGGGGTGCTGCCCGGGGCGAGCACCTCCACCGCGCGGTCCCACAGGTCGTCGCCGTCGCGTCCGGTACCGGCGGCGGTGAGGGCGTCGGCGAAGACGGTCCGCGCCGCGCGGTCCCCGTCGGGCGGTACGGCGTCCCAGGCGGGGTCGGTCAACGGCAGGTCGCAGCAATGGACTTCGGCCCCGCGCTCCCGTGCCCAGCGCACCGCGGCCAGTTCCGGGGAGAAGTCCGCGAACGGGTAGAAGCCGAGCCGCCCGTCCTCACGGGCCCCGGCGAGCGCGACCGGGGCCACCGTGCCGGGGGCGGCGAGGTGGACGAGCCAGGGCTGGAAGTCGGCGGGCAGTTCCACGCAGACGACCTCGGCACCGGCCGCGTCCAGCAGGGCGGGCACGGCAGCCGCGAGCGCGGGGCTGTGGTGTCGTACGCCCAGGAGGTACGGCCGTACCGAATCCGCGAGGGCGGCCACGGCCGCCCGGGGGTCCTCGCGCGTGCTCACCGGAGGTTCTCCCGCAGGTCCCACAGGCGGCGCCACATCGCCGAGCCGTCCTCGGCGCGGCGGCGGACCGGACCGTCCCAGTAGCCGAGGAGGCGGGCGTGGTCGGCGGGGTCGTCCTTGCGGACCACGCCGAGGAGGTGGCCGGGGACGAGGTCGAGGGTGTCACCGGCCGGGAGGTAGGCGGTGGCCACGCCCAGGGAGGTGGCCACCTGGACGGCCTCGGCCGTGGACATCACGGTGCCGGGGCGGTCCACGTCCCAGCCCTCGGCGGAGCGGCCGGTGCGCAGGTCGCGGAAGACGGTGACCAGGACGTCGAGCACGGCGTCGTCGACCCCGAAGGCCGCACCGGCCCGCCGCACGGCGGCGACCGCCTGGCCGCGGACGAGCGCGGTCTCCGCGTCGGCGTCGGCGATCGGCTGCACGGTCTCGAAGTTGAAGCGCCGCTTGAGGGCGGCGGACATCTCGGAGACGCCCCGGTCGCGGAGGTTGGCGGTGGCGATGACGGTGAAGCCGGGGGCCGCGGCGACCTGGGCCTCGTCGGTGTCGGACAGCTCGGGGACGCTGACGCGCCGGTCGGACAGGATGGACACCAGGGCGTCCTGCACCTCGGGCAGACAGCGGGTGATCTCCTCGACGCGGGCCACCCGGCCGGTGCGCATGGCGCTGAGGACGGGTGAGTCGACCAGCGCCTGGCGGCTCGGGCCCTGGGCGAGCAGCAGGGCGTAGTTCCAGCCGTAACGGAAGGCGTCCTCGGTGGTGCCGGCGGTGCCCTGCACGGTGAGCGCGCTGGTGCCGCAGACGGCGGCGGACAGCAGCTCGGAGAGCATGGACTTGGCGGTGCCGGGCTCGCCGACGAGCAGCAGGCCGCGCTCCCCGGCGAGGGTGACCACGCACCGCTCCACGAGGGCGCGTTCGCCGACGAACTTCGGTTCTATGACGAGCCGTTGTCCCGCCGCTGCAAGTTCCTTGCCGTCGCTGCCGCAGATGAAGGTGACGACGGCACGCGGGGTCAGGGCCCAGCCGGGCGGGCGCGGACCCTCGTCGTGGGCGGCGAGGAAGGCGAGTTCGGTGGCGTGGCGGTCCTCGGCGGGCAGGATCTGCCGAGCCGGGGCCGCGGCCGTGGCCGCAGTGGTGCTCATGGACGTCCTTGGTGGTTCGGTACGGATGGAGTGTGGCCCTGGGGGGGCGCCGGGCAGGCGGCGGCCCCCTCCTTCATGCGCCGTGGAGTTCCGCTTCAGCGGCGGCGGCCGCTCTTGGCCTTCAGTTCCTCGAAGCGCGGCACATCGCCTTCCCGGATCCGCTGCCAGGCCCTGCGGTACAGGTCGGGTGCCGGTTCGGTCGGGACGAGGATGCGCAGGCCCGCCTCGACGAGTACGCCGTACAGCGGCAGCTTCCACTGCTCCAGGGGGAGCCGCGGGGACGGGAGTATCTCCCAGCCGCCGGGCAGGAACAGGGAGCGTCCGGCGCGGGTGCGGCTCGCCTCCACCACCAGGTCGGTGGCGGCCAGTTCGGCGCGGGCGGCTTTGAGGCGGGCGGGCTTCCAGCCGGTCCAGCGGGCCGTGTTGCGGTCGGTGGGGTCGGGCAGGGCGAGGAGCATCAGGTACAGCGCCGCGGCGTCCTCGCCGAGGCCGTACTCCTTGGCCACCTCGGTCACCAGTTCCGGCGCGGACCGGGCGGGGTCCTGCGGATACCAGGTGCCGTCCTTGAGGCGTTCGCCCGCGACCGGGTCGCCCGGGTCCGCGAGAAGGGCCGCGAAGCGGGCGTCGCGGGCGAGGCGCAGGGTCACCTCGGCCGGGAAGGGGGCGCCGTCCTCGTCCAGGCGCAGCGCGGGCAGGTACGGGTCCTGGCCGTCCGCGTCCAGGAAGGCCACGCGCAGGCCGGGGGCCGGCATGTCGTCCTGGGTGGCCATGACCACCGCGCCGTACCGCTCGAATCCCGTGCCGACCTCGGTGGGGCGGCCGACTGTCTTGCGGAAGTCGGGCAGGTTCACGTACCGGCCGAGGTCGAGGAGCAACCCGGGGTGGGCCAGCCGGTCCCGCACGGCGCCGAGGGCTGTGGGCAGCGCGGCCCGCAGGGGGGCGCCGACGGGGAGCCGGTGCGCGAGCCAGGCGGCCAGGACGACCGTGTCGATGAGCGTGGCCGCGGTGAACCCGACGGCGTCCTCGTCGACCGGGCCGACGCGGTCCCCGGTGACCGCCCATTCGAGGTCCTGGCTCAGGCTGGGCTCGGAGGCGGGGTCGAGCAGCCCGGCCAGGGTCGACGGGTTGGCCCGCAGCGCGCGTTGCGCCTCGGCGAGGAGCGCCTCGGGCAGGGGCCTGCGCCTGCCGACCCTGCTGTTCCAGACGTCCGCGGCGGCCGCGGCATCGGGACCGTCCGTCCACAGCGGGGCCGGGTCACGGGGCAGCAGTGCGGCGACGACGGCCCTGAGGTCCTCGGCGTCGGTCCTGCGGAGTTCGTCCTTGGCCAGGGCGGCTTCCGTCGCCTTCACACGGAGCACGGCGCGGGCCTCGGCGGTGAGGAACGACCGGTCGTTGCTGTCCACCTGCGGCAGTCCCGCCACGACCAGGCGGGCCATGGTCGGGGTGACGCCGGTCAGCCGGGCGAACTCCTCGGCGGCCGCCGGGATCCACGGGGCCGGTCCCCGCTCGTCCAGGCCGGCGAGGAACGCCGTGACCCAGTCGGCCTCACGGTCCTCACCGACGGGGATGGAGGACTCGGCCGTGTACGGGGCCGGGACCTCGAAGCGGCCGGACGGATCGTGGTGGAGCGCCTCGAAGTCACAGCCGGTCTGCTCACCGCGCGAGGTGCACGCGGTGACCGCGAGGAAGGCACCGCCGTCCAGTGGCAGCACGCCCTTCAGACTTCCCTCCCGCCACTCGCCGTCCGGGGTGCGCAGATGGCTCGCGTCGAGATGCAGGGAGACCCGCCGCCAGCGCGCGGGCCCGGCGGCCGAGGTCAGGCCCAGCGCGTCGAACTCCCGCAGCAGCGCGATCAAGGCCTCCCGGTGCTCGGGCGGGGTGGTGGGCGACGCGATCCGGAACGCCATCGCCGTGAAGAGGTCCGGCAGCGGCGCGCGACTCAGATAGCCGCCGGGCAGGTCGGGACCGTCGACGTGCAGGCGCGGAGCCGCCCCGGCGCCACCGGGCCCGCCATGGCCCTCGCCCCCGGTCACGGCCTCGCCCGCCCGCATCGCCCGCCTCAGGATCCGCAGCCTGCGGAACACCTCGTCCCGGTCGGCCGTGTAGTGGTGCCAGCCGCCGCGGGCGCCGTCGAGGCCGCTGAGCGCGCCGTGCAGCAGCCGGTCGGAGGGGCCGGCCGGGCCCTCGTCCTCCTGGGCTCCGGCGAGCTCCGAGGTCAGCCGGGTCGCCGCCGCGTCGAGGACCTTCTGCTGCTCACCGGCGTACCGCAGCACGCCGGTGATGCCCGCGAGGAGTGCCGTGTCGGTGACCTCGGGCAGCAACTCCCGTACGGCGGCATCCGGTTCGGGGGCACGCAGCAGCATCCGGGCCGTCGCGTCGGAGATCCGGCGCAGGGCCGCGGAGCCCCGCGGGTCCCGGGGCCGCAGGCAGTGCCAGTACCGCAGCGGCGGCAGGATGGGAGTGCCCTCCGCGAAGTCGCCCGGCGGGCCGTCCACCCGCGCGGAGGCCGTCACCGTCCCGTCGGCGTCGACGAGTTGGATGCGCCAGCCGTCCCGGACGGCGGCCATGAGCCGGTCCGCGCCGGGGAACCGCACCGCGGCGTACGGCTGCCCCGCCTCCTCCGGCACGGTGACCCGGCGCCCGGCCAGGTCCTCGCCGTGCCAGGTGCGGTCGGGACGGAGGACCGCGCGCCAGCCGAGCAGCCCGTCCACCGGCACGCCGGCCGGGGTGACCTCGTCGAAGGGGTAGGGCGCCAGCGAGCCCGGCGCACTGGTGCCCTCGCCGTAGGCGTCGGCGAGGAAGGCGGGCGCGCGGTTGCGGCCGAGCCGCCCGGTGGCCGGGTCGTACTCGAACCAGCCGTCGCCGCCCCAGGTCCAGTACGAGGTGCCGTCGCCGAGGAGCTTGCCCTCCAGGGGGACGCTGGTGTCTCCGCGGTGCAGGACGCCGCCGCCGGTGAGCCGTCCGCCGTCGGGCAGCGGCAGGGTCGGGACGCCGTTCTCCTCCCGGTACCAGTCCATCAGGACGCCCCGGGTGGTGCGTGCGCCCTCCAGGGACACCACCCGGTCGGGGCTGTGGTGCCAGTACCCGCGCATTCCGTGGTCGTGGGTCCGCCAGTGGACGAGGAGTTCACCGTCCACGAAGTGGAAGCCGGGCTCACCGAAGGTGCCGTGGTCCGGCAGGCGCAGGTCATGGGTGAGCACGGTGCCCTCGGGGCCGATCACCCGTACCCGCGCGGATCCGGCGGTGATGAGGTACGGCCAGGCGTCGGCGACGTACAGGCTCTCGACGTTCTGCCGGCGGACGAGGTCGCCGGCCGCCTCCTCCCAGGCGGGCCAGCCGAGTTCGTCGATGATTCCGGCCCTCAGTGTGCGGGCCACCAGCGGGGCGAGGTCGGTGGCGGCCACCTCACGGATCTCGTCCTCGGCGAGCCGAAGGGCCTCGCCGGGGAGCCATGCCAGCCGCCGCAGGGCCTGGGGCAGCCCGGGCAGTCCGGTGGCGGTCGAGCGCCGGGCGACCTCGCGCACCCAGCCGGCCAGCATCGGCCGACCGCCGGGAGAGGAGGCGAGGACCCGGATCGTGTCCAGGTCGTCCTCGTCGCCGCCGAAGATGTCGGCCGCTTCGTGGAAAGCGTCCCGGAACCGCTCGGCGGCGGCGAGGGCGAGCAGGTCGCGCCGGTCCTCGCCCTTCGCCCAACGCTGAAGTTCCATTCGGTGGAAGACGCCGGCCGGCACGTCCAGGGCGAGCAGCTGGTCCAGCAGGTCCAGGTCGTGTCCCGCCTGCAACTCCCCTCCGGACTCAGCGAGTTCGGCGCGCAGTCGGTGGGCGCACCGTTCCGTGATCCGGTACAGGGCGGGAAGGTGGGTGGGCGCGTGGTAGTCCTGTGCCCGCTCCTGGAACCGCAGGAAGCGGGCGAACCAGCCCGCGGTGCCGTCCTGGGCCCGCTCCTGGTCGGGCAGGGTGTCGTCCCAGAGCCCCACGAGAGCCCCGGACTCCTCCAGGATGTCCAGCCACATCAGCAGGACGGCGTGGTCGCCGGAGTCCGGCATGAGGTTCAGCAGCGCACCGCGCACCGCCGGCTCGCGCCGGGCCAGTGCGACGACGGCAGCCCGGTGGGACTTCCACCAGCCGGGCGCCGCCTTCGCCGTGGCGGACAGCTGGAGCAGGTCGGCCAGGTACGCCTGCTCGACCTCGCCGCCGTCCCGGCCGGCAGCGCGGGCCAGCCTGCGGACGTCGTGCGCCAGTTGGGCGGACGGCACGAGTCCGCCCGCGGTACGCCGTACGCACAACCGTGTGAAGCGCTCGAGGGCCTCGGCGGCCGGCACCCGGGCGGCCAGTTCCTTCGCGTACCCGGAGAGCGCGGTCGCCGTGAGTGCGCCCGCCAGCGCGAACTCCAGGAACACGGCGTCCAGCCGCTCCTCGTCCACCGGCAGGCCGTACTGGGCCTCGGCCTCGCGGGCCCGGCCGAACATCTGCGCCGCATAGGTCGGGTTCTCCACCGACAGGAAGACCCGTCCGGCCTGTTCGTAGAAGGTGGGCAGGAAGTGCGGTACGGCGACGGCCAGTTCCCGAGCCGTCTCCCGGTAGGCGTCCAGGGCCGCCTTGGCCTTGGTCTTCGCCTGGCGGGCGATCCGCTCCAGCTCCGGGACGACGCCCAGCGCGTGCCGGCCGTCCTCGGGGTGGTGCACCAGCACCCACTCCGGGAAACCGAGCGCCTGACGCGCCCCCAGTCCGATCTCGACCGGTTCCGCGGCCGGTTCGAGGCCGAGGAAGCCTGCGGCCAGGTCCTCCGCCGCGCCCAGCTCCCCGGCGACCAGCCGCACCACCACGCGGTCGTCGAGACCCGGGTGGGTGTACGACCGTGCCGTCAGCGGCACCGCGCGCTCGCCCGCGCCCTCGGTGCCGAGCGGCAGCACCGCGCCCGCCGCCAGCAGTTCCCCGTACGACACCTCTGCTCCCCCGCTCACTCGCCCAGCCCTTCCTCGACCTCGCGCCCCGCGTACAGCGCCGCAGCCATCCGCATCCCCTCGGACCAGGCCACCGGGCCGACGTCCACCGGCCGCAGCCTGCGGCCCTGCGGATCCAGCCAGGACAGTCCGCCGGTCCTGACCTCGTAGTCCCACGGCTCGCCGATCCACACGGCCGCCTCGACGGCGCGCTCCCCGTCGCGCACCCGGCAGGTGGCGCGGGAGCCGGAGACCCGGTAGCCGAGCGAGGTGGCGCGCGCGGCGAGCGCGGAGCGCCAGAAGCGGCCCCCGGCGAACTCGGTGACCTCCCACGCCTTTTCGTCCAGGTCCGCCGGCCTGTGCCAGGTCGCCCGGTGGATCTGCTCGACGCGCTGCACGATCCCGAGCTCGGCCGCGAACTCGCGCAGGTCCTCCAGGTCAGGCAGCAGCACCGGGTGCGGCAGGGTCACGGCGCGCGGGGACAGCCGTACGGTCTCGCCGTCGAGGTCGACCACCCGCAGCTCGCCCGCGTCGGTGACGCCACGCAGGAAGCCCGCCTCGTCCGGGTCGTCGCCGA
The DNA here is from genome assembly GCF_036345115.1 of Streptomyces griseorubiginosus. Taxonomy (GTDB): domain Bacteria; phylum Actinomycetota; class Actinomycetes; order Streptomycetales; family Streptomycetaceae; genus Streptomyces; species Streptomyces griseorubiginosus_C. Next base: position 8,577,429 of record NZ_CP107766.1, on the reverse strand, counting down.
CGACCACGAGGTCACGCAGCGCCGACTGCCAGGCCTCGTCGGGCCAGACGCGGGCCACCAGTTCGGTGGGCACCGGCAGCGAGGACACCATCCAGGTGTCCACCTGCGCCACGCAGGCCGACGCGTGCCGCTCCAGCCACTCGGCGAGACGGCGCAGCCGCTCCACCTCCGCATGGCCCTTGAGCGCCTTCGGCAGTGACTTCAGCTGTCGCCCCGCCGCCCGGCCCGCCGTGGCCCTGGCCGTCACCCGGCCCTCCACCAGGGCGACTTCGTACCCCTCACCCGCTGCCAGCCAACCCACCGGCCCCCGCCTTCCGCATCAAGGAAACTCACGATCGACACACTTCGGCCAGGGATCCGGCACTCAGCGTGACGATGAGCGGAACGTTACGAGCAGCCACTGACAATCACCCGGGCGAACCTCTCCGGCGTCCGCCGAGTCAAGCCGTCTGACCTGGGCTGACGCATCCGGGGAACCACGTATTCGAGGTACGTACTACCGGCCGGTCGGGTGCGCCGCGGTGGGTTGCCGTGGGCTGCGATGTGCTGCTGTGGGCTGCCGTGCGCTGCCGTGGGCTGCTGCGGGTGCGAAATCCGGTCCGATCAGCATCTTTTGCTTCTGTATGGTTTGCCATGACATTGCCCTGCGGAGAGGGAGAACGGCGCTCATGACCGCGGTGCCGGTACCGGCTGCCGGAGAGCGGCCCGTCGGGCGGGAGGCCGAACTCGCCCTGCTCGCGCGCGCCGCGGAGCGGCTGGTGGACGGCCGGGGCTCGATCGTGGAGATCACCGGCGAGCCGGGCATCGGCAAGACCCGGCTGGCCCTGACGCTCATGGAACTCGCCGCCCGGCGGGGCGTCCCGGTCGTCCGGGCGCACGCGATCCGCGGGAACACCGTGCCGTTCCAGGTCCTCAGGGACGCCTGGGAGACACGGCGAGGGCCTGGCGCGGAGCCGTTCGACGCGGGCCGGGACCGGATCGCCGAGTGGGCCGGCGGCTGCGTCCTGGTGCTGGACGACCTCCACTGGTGCGACCCCGACTCGGCCGCGGTGCTCGCCCGCCTGGTGCGTTCCGTCGTACCCGGCCCGCTCCTGCTCACCCTGGTCCACCGGCCCGGTCAGACGGCACCCGGCCTGCGGGAAGCGCTGGAGGACGGCGTACGGACCGGCACGGTCACCCGCCTCGAACCGGGGCCGCTCGACCGGGAGTCCGTGGCGACGCTGCTGGCGGGGTGGCGTGTGCCGTTGCCTTCGGAGGCGGCGGCGTGGGGGGAGGCGGGTGCGTCGGGGAGTCTCCTGGCCGCGGGCTCGTCGACGTCGCGAGTGGGGATCGACGCGTCGACGCGCCTCGCAGCAAGCGCGTTGACGGAGCTGTCCCCGGATGTGTCGGCGGGTCTGGCCTTCGATGCGTTGGTGGACCGGCCTCTGGATGCGTCGGTGAGCCTGACCCTGGGCGCGTCGGCGGACCTTGCCCTCGACGACGCGTCAGCAGGCATGTCCCTAGACGCGTCGGCGAGCCTGGTCCGGGACGCGTCAGCAGGCATGCCCCTTGATGTGTCGGCGGACCTGCCCCGCGGCGCGTCCGCGGACCTGCCTCCCGGCGCGTCGGCGGACCCAGCCCCGGACACGTCAGCGCACCTGCCCACGGACGCGTCGGCGAGTCTGCCCGCACACCCATCCGCTGGGCCGCCTCCGCACCTTTCCGCCAGCCCTGAATCGGACGTGCCGGCGCGCCTTGGCGGCAGTCTGTCGGCGCACCCCGGGGGCGGACTCCCGAGGCGCCTCGAAAGGGGCGCGCCCGCGATCCCCCCGTCGCAGGAATTCGTCGCCCGCCTCTGCGCCGCGGCCGACGGCAATCCCCGCTATCTCCGCCTGCTGGTCGCCGCCGACTGGCGGCCCGAGCACTGGCCCGACCGAGCCGGTACCGACCCCGCCGGGCTGCTGCGCGAGGCGAAGGCGCTGGTCGCGGAGCTGGACGCGCTCACGGAGGGGGCGGCGGTCACGGCGTCGGCGGCCGCCGTGGTCGGCAGCCCGTTCCGGCCCGAGGACGTCGCCCAGGTCTCCGGTCTGGGCCTGGACAGCACCCTCGACGCGCTCGCCGAACTGGAGCGGGCGGATCTGGTGCGTTCGGCCGGCTGGACGGGCGGGCTCACCTTCCGCCATCCCGTCGTCGGCCATGTCGCGCACGAGCGGGCCGGGGTGTCCTTCCGGCTGCGCGCGCACCGCCGTGCACTGGAGCTGAGCGCCGGCCGCGCGGGCCGCGCCCACGAACGGGCGCGCCACGCCGAGCACTTGCTGGGCGTGGACGCGGCTCTCGCCGTACGCGCGCTGGCCGAGGGGGCCGCGGAGGTCGTCGTACGAGAACCGGCGACGGCAGCGCGCTGGCTGCGGTCGGCACTGGAGGCCCTGCCGACGGCGGCCGCCACCTCTTCCGGAGCCCCCGCCACGACGACCCGGCCCCACCCAGCCTCCACGCTCCCCACAACACCCACGCCCCCCACACCGGACACCACCCCCACCCCCACCCGTACCGAACTGGAACTCGCCTACTGCCGCGCACTGATCGCCTCCGGCCAGTGGCACGAGGCACGCGCGCGTGTGCATGAGTTGCTCGGCAACCCGCAAGCCGCGCTCGACGCGCGGCAGGCGCTCCAGGCGCACGCCGTGTGTGCGAACGCCGAGCGGCAGCTCGGCCGGTACGCGGAGGCCGCCGCCATCGCCGGTGCCGGTCTCGGCGCGGTGCCCCGGCCGCTGCCCGATCCGCTGTCGGCCGAGGCCGTCGAGCTGATCATCGAGTACGGCCTGGTCCACGTCCTGCGCGGAACGCACGACCAGGCCCGCGACCTGCTCCGGGAAGCCCTGCGCACCCCGGCCGAGACGGCGGACGCGGACCTCGTCGTGCTGCGGGTCCTCAACGCCCTGTGCGCCACGCACGCGGGTGACCTCGCCGAGGCCGCCGACGAGGTCACCCGGTGCGCCCGGCTCGTCGACGCGCTGCCCGACCCGCTCGCCGGCCGGACGCCGGAGACCCTCGCCCTGCTCGGCAGCGCGGAGCTCTATCTGGAACGGTTCGCGGACGCGGGCCGCCATCTGGGCCGGGGACTCGCGGCGGAGTCACGTCCGCAGCGGCCCATCCTGCTGCACCGGCTGCTCGGGCTCGCCGCGGCCGAGCTGTGGACCGGCCGGCTGGACGAGTCCCAGCGGCACGCCCGGCAGGTCGAGGCGCTCGCGCGGGCGCTGGGTGCGCAGCCCGCGGTCACCCTGGCCCAGGCGATCCGCGCGACGGCACTGGTGTGGGCCCGCGGCCGGTCGTACGCCGACGAGGCCGTCGCGCTCGTGGAGGAGGCGGCCGGCGCCGGACCGACCGGGCACTCCTGGTGGACCGCCTCGGCGACGGGTCTGCTGGCCCAGGCGCGGCTGCTCGCGGGGGACGCCGCCGGATGCCGGCGGACCATCCTCGACGGCGGGGGCGGCAGGCGGCTGCCGCTGGTGCGGCCGTTCTCCCGGCCCCTGCTGCTCTCCCTGCTGACGACCGCCACACTGGACTGCGGTGACCACGAGGAGGCGCGGCGCCTGGTCGGCACCGCGGAGGCGGAGGCGGGGCGGCTGGGGCTGCCGGTCCAGGAGGCGTACGCGCAGTGCGCCCGGGCCAGGATCCACATGGCCGACGGCGAGCACGACGCGGCGGCCAAGCTCCTGGAACTGGCCGCGGAGTCCTTCCGGTCCACCGACATGCCCGTGCAGTACGCCTGGACGCTGGCCATGGGCGTCCGGTCCGTGCACGAGTCCCGGGGGGAGGCGACGGCACTCGCCCACCTCGACGCGGCCGAGGCGATCGCACGGGCGCACGCGGCGGGGCTCGTCCGGGAAAGGGTGGCCGACCTGCGGGCCGAGCTGTCGGCGGACGGCCGTACCACACACCCGGTCCGCCTGCTCAGCGACCGAGAACGGGAGATAGCCGAACTCGCGGCGTCGGGTCTGCGCACGCGGCAGATCGCCGAACGCCTCTTCCTGAGCCCCCGCACGGTGGAGACCCACCTGTCCCGCATCTACCGCAAACTCGACGTGTCCTCCCGGCTGGCCCTCTCCGACGTCCTGCGCTCCGCGCCCTAGCGACGACGTCACCGCCACTCCGACACGCGTTCTCGACTTGCCCCGCAATTCGAACACGCGATCTAATCCGACCATGGCGAACCACAGGGTCGACTACCTCACCAGCACCCAGGAGCAGATCCTGCGCTGCATCCGCGAGTCGATCGCCGAGCGGGGCGAAGCCCCCACCGTGCGGGAGATCGGCGCGTGGGTCGGCATGCGCAGCCGGTCCTCCGTCCACTACCACCTGGGCCGGATCGAGGCGCTCGGCTACATCGCCCGGGAGCCGCACAGACCGCGCGGGATCAGACTCACATGACCGGCCCCGCGCCCGATCCGCAGCGCTTCCGCCTCACGGTGTCCGCCACCGGCCGCCCGGTGATGCACGGCTGGTGGTCCCGGGAGAGCACGGCCCGCGACAAGTTCCGGGACTGGATCGGCGCGTACGGCAGGATGCCGGCCGCGCACGTCTGCCTGGTCGAGCGGATCGGGGCCGAAGAGCGGCTGATGGAGAGCTGGCCCGAGGACACCCGGCTCGCACACCGGGCCGAGACCAGCCGCACCACCACACCGAGTCCGAAGGGACCGTGACCCCTACCGCTGCGCCCCCTCAGTACCGTCCACCACCGACGGATGGACGTACCGGCCCTCGTCGAACGGCGTGAACCACTCCCCGAACGCCACGGGCTCGATCCCGAGGGCCGTACCCGCCGCTTCCTCGTCGTCGGCGTCCACCGAGCCGTCGTAGAGCCACTCGTGGTCCATGTCCTCGTAGACGTGGTCGGCGAAGGCGTCGAGCGCGGCCGACACGTCGTCGTCGAGCAGCCCGTAGAGCTCGAGGGTCGCCGTCGCCTCGCGCAGGAGGAACCGCAGGGCGAGTTCCTCGGCCACACAGCCGAGCTGCCGGAAACCTCCGTCGGTGAAGCGGGTGGTCAGGGCGATCACGGTCACCAGGAAGCGGCGGGCGAACCGGGCGTCGTAGCGCAGGGCGTACCGGTCGGGCAGCCGCTCCAGGTGCCACAGGGGCCCTTCGCATTCGGCGACGCTGGTGTCCTCCTGCGTCAGGACCTGCACGTCCTCGAACAGCTCGGCCACCAGGACGTCGGTGGCGTGGACGAGCGCACCGGCGGCGAGTCCGGCGCCCGCCGGGGAGACGGCGGATCCTCCGGCCTCGCCCCCGTGGTCCTCCCCGCCCTCCTCGTCCTGGTGCACGCCGAAGGCGGCAGGGGGGAACGAGCGCAGCCGGTCCGCCAGCTCCAGCAGCCGGTTCCGTACGGACTTGGCCCGTACGTCGGCGTCGTAGTCCTCGCCGGCGCGCTCACCGCTCGTGAGCTGCGCGTGCCGGGCCTTGCGGACGGCCGGGTCGTCGGGCGGGGCGTCGGGGCCGTCGGCGGCGTCGAGGCTCTCCCTGGCGAGATCCTGGTGCAGTTCGACCTCGCACCGTTCGATCCTCCAGTCCGCCAGCAGTTCGGAGCGCTCCAGCAGTTCGTCCACCAGGACCTGTACCGCGTCCTCGGCGAACTCCAGCGCGGGAGCGTCCACGAAGACCTTCAGCAGGGCCCCGTCCGGATGCACGGCCACGATGCTGTCGAGGAGATCGGCCTCCACGCCGTCCGGCCCCTCCAGGGACTTGACGGACTGGAATCCGTCCTCGAGGAGCGCCACGGCGCCGGCTCGCTGGAGGGGGTCCATCTCCGGAGTGCCCTCCGGGATGCGGGTGTCCACAGTCACTACGTACGTCACACCCCGAGCTTGGCAGGAAGTAACCGTTCTGCGCGAAAGAACGGCTGGTCCGCGCGCTCTGTTCGGCGATCAGGTCACCGTCCGGGCATGCCGCGGGCGCACCGCCCCGGTCGCCCGCTTCCCCCGGGATCACTCCGGATGGGCCACCGCCTGCTTCTGGAGCTGTACGGCCGCCACCAGGCTCAGCCTCGGCTCCGCCTTGCGCAGCGCCCGCACCGCCGCGACCGAGGTGATGTCGCCCGTGAAGCCGACGGCGGCCAGGCGGGAGCGGACCCAGCGGGCGCACAGCTCCGTCTCCGTGGCGGCCGCGGTGGACTCGACGAGCGCGGCGGCGCGTTCCAGCCCGGGTCGCTCCTCCGGCGTGGCTTCGACCAGCGCCTGACGCAGGGCGGCGCCGACCACGTCCGCGTCCCGGACCAGCAGCACGAAGTTGTGTTTCTTGTTCAGTCCCGCGATTCCCGACATGCGGATCATGGTGACGGTCATGTCCCGCTCCGGCCAAGCGACTTGAGGAGCATCAGAGACTCGCACCGTGATCCGTCCACGCGACCGCTCCATGGAGATGGTTTCAGATTGAACAGCCACGGGGTAACCTGAAGGTGTACGAAACAGTTTCGTTTGGATGAGGCGTACATGGACGGCAAAGGAGCCACCCGAACCCCGTGCACCCCCCGCGCCCGCCGACGCGGCAGACTGACGCCCGAGCGGGAGGCGGAGCTGTACACGAGCGTCCTCGACCTGCTGCGGGAGGTCGGCTACGACGCTCTCACCATGGAGGCCGTGGCCACCCGCACCCGGTGCAGCAAGGCCACCCTCTACCGCCAGTGGACGGGCAAGCCGCAACTGGTCGCCCATGCGCTGCGCCACGAGAAGCCCGTCGCCCTCGCCGGGATCGACACCGGTTCGCTGCGCGGCGACTTCGCGGCGGTGGTGGACCAGTTGACCGAGCCGCGGATGGAGCGGGACACCGCGCTGCTCCGCGGGCTCCTGCCGGCCGCCCACGCCCACCCCGACCTTCGCGAGGCGTTGCGAGAGCTGCTCATCGACCCTGAACTCACCAGCCTCGACCGGATGTTGGGCCACGCCGTCGAGCGGGGCGAGGTCGCCGCGGACAGCCCCGCCCTGCCCTTCGTCCCACACACCCTCGTCGGCCTGCTGATCGCCCGCCAACTGGCGGAGGACAGACCGGCCGACCCCGCCTTCGTCCGGGACTACATCGACGCGGTGGTCCTGCCCGCGCTCGACGTCTGAGCCCGTGCGTCTGAGCGCGCCCCGGGTGATCCCCACCCCGCCCGCCCCCTCCAAGCCTACGGCGGGGCAGGGACACCCCCGCCTCAGCCCAGCTTCTTCAGCAGTTCCGCCGCCAGTGGTGCCGAGGACGCCGGGTTCTGTCCCGTCACCAGGTTGTCGTCGACGATCACATGCGGAGCCCACGGCTCGGCCTCGTCGACCAGCACGCCCGCCTCGGTGAGCCGGTCCTGGAGCAGCCACTTGGCCTTGTCGGCGAGGCCCGCCTGGGTCTCCTCGGCGTTGGTGAAGGCCGCCACCCGGCGCCCGGCGAACACGTTGGAGCCGTCCTCCCTGGTCGCGGCGAGCAGCGCGGCGGGAGCGTGGCAGACGACGCCCAGCGGCCTGCCGCTCTCCAGGGCGGCGGTGAGCAGCCGGCCCGAGACCGCGTCGACGGCGAGGTCCTCCATCGGGCCGTGGCCGCCGGGGTAGAAGACGGCCGCGTAGTCGTCGAGCCGCACGTCCTCCAGCCGCAGGGGCCGCTGGAGTTCGGCGGCCGAGGCGAGCACCCCGGCGATACGGTCGGCGTTCTCCTGCCCGCCGTTGACCTCGGCGGCGAGGCTGCCCTTGTCCACGGTCGGCACGACGCCGCCCGGGGTGGCCACCACGATCTCGTGGCCGGCGGCCTTGAAGGCCTCGTACGGGGCGACGGCCTCCTCGGCCCAGAAGCCGGTGGGGTGCCGGGTACCGTCGGCCAGGGTCCAGTGGTCGGCGCCGGTCATCACAAAAAGGATCTTCGACATGGGGAAACCGTAGTCCCGCCCTGTCATAGCGGGCCAATAGGCTCACGCATATGAGGGATAGGAACACCAATGGCTCCGGGGAGTCCGGGCAGAGCCCCGGCGCCCCGCTGGACCTGAACCTGCTGCGGACGTTCCTGACCGTCCACCGCACCGGCTCATTCACCGCCGCCGCCCGGCTTCTCGGCCTGTCCCAGCCCACGGTCACCACCCAGATCCGCACCCTGGAACGGCAGTTGGGCCACGAGCTGTTCGAGCGCCGGGCGCGGGGCGTGACCCCGGCGCCGCACGCGGACGAGCTCGCCGCCCGGATCGTGCGGCCCCTGGACGAGCTGGCCGCGGTCGCCGGGCCCGCCGACAGCGCGGACGACGCCCCGGCCGAGCCGGTGCACCTGGCCGGCCCGGCCGAGCTGCTGTCGCGCTGCGTGCTGCCGGGCCTCGCTCCCCTGGTGGACGCGGGGGTACGGCTGCGCATCACGCCGGGCCTGACCGAACCCCTCCTGGGGGATCTGCGGGCGGGCCGCCACGACCTGGTGATCGCCACCTTCCGGCCCCGCGGCCGCACCCTGACGGCCGTGCCCCTGAGCGACGAGGAGTTCGTGCTGGTCAGCTCGCCGGGCCGGGCCGAACGGCTGGCTACGCCGGCTCACCTCCCAGCCGCCCTGCACGGCGTCCCCCTGGTCGCCTACGCCGAGGATCTGCCCATCGTGCGCCGCTACTGGCGGCACGTCTTCGGCAGGCGCCTGGTGCGGCAGCCCGAGGTGACCATGCCCGACCTGAACGCGGTCAAGGCGGCGGTCGCCGGCGGCACCGGATTCACCGTGCTCCCCCGCTACCTGTGCGCCGGGGAACTGGCGTCGGGGGCGCTGGTCCTGCTCCACGACCCGGACGACCCGCCCATCAACACGAGCTTCCTGGTCCAGCGGCCCGGTACCTCCGGCAACCCGCACGTGGGCATGGTCCGCGACCACCTGCTGGCGGCGGCCCGCGACTGGTAGTCCCGCGCAACCGGGGAGCCGAGCGTCCGCGGTGCGAAAGGAACTCGAACAGGCCGTCGCCGTACGGCACACTCCCCCCATGGAGACAGCCGAGTTCATCCGCATCCTGGAGCGGGAAGGCCAGTCGCTCGCGTCGGCCGCCGAGCAGGCGGGCACCGACGCCAAGGTGCCGACCTGCCCCGGGTGGCAGGTGCGGGATCTGGTCAGGCACACCGGGGTGGTGCACCGCTGGGCGACGGCGTTCGTGGCCGAGGGACACACCGCCTTCCGTCCCTTCCCCGACGAACCCGACCTGGACGGGGAGGAGTTGCTGGCCTGGTTCCGCGACGGCCACCGCCGCCTGGTCGACACGCTCGACTCCGCGGCACCCGATGTGCGCTGCTGGCACTTCCTGCCCGCTCCCTCACCGCTCGCGTTCTGGGCCCGGCGCCAGGCGCACGAGACGGCCGTGCACCGCTTCGACGCCCAGGCGGCGCGCGGCGGCACCCCCGACGAACCCGGACGGGTTTTCGCGGCCGACGGCATCGACGAGCTGCTGCGCGGCTTCCACGCCCGCGCGAAGAGCCAGGTGCGCAGCGCCGAGCCCCGGGTCCTCAGGGTCCGGGCGAGCGACACGGACGGCGCGGTGTGGACCGTACGACTGACCGCGGAGCCGCCCGCGACGGAGTACGGCGAGGAGGGGGACGCCGACTGCGAGGTGTCCGGGCCGGCCGCGCGGCTGTATCTGACGCTGTGGAACCGGCTGCCGTTCCCCCGCGTGACCGGGGACGCCTCGGTCGCCGAGCTGTGGCGGGAGCGGTCCGCCGTGGACTAGGAGGGTTGCAACATCCTTGTCAGGACCGCGCGTTGCACGGGAAGGGCGTCGCCGTGCAGCGCGCGGCCCTTCGGGGTGAGCGAGACCCGGACGCCCCGCCGGTCCTCCGCGCACATCCCGCGTTCGACGAGGCCGTCCTTCTCCAGGCGGGCGATCAGCCGGGACAGCGCGCTCTGGCTGAGATGGACGCGTTCGGAGATCTCCTGGACGCGGTAGGCGCAGCCACCGTCGGCCAGCACGTCCAGTACCTCGAAGTCACTTGCGCACAGGCCGTGTCGGTGCAGCGCGCGGTCCAGTTCGCACTGCGTGCGCGCGTGCAGGGCCAGGATGTCCCGCCACTGCTCCGCCAGCGCCTGTTCGGGCTTCTTCGCCACCATGCGCGGCACCGTAGCAGAGAAAGCGGATTATTGCATTGGAATTAAATGCGCTTGCATTCGATGCATGCGCATGTAGTGTCTTCGGCATGACCTCTCCGCTCACCACCCCCGCGGACCCGTCCTCCACGGTCCGCTGGACACCCAGGCTCTGGGGCACCCTGCTGGTGCTGTGCGCCGCCATGTTCCTGGACGCGCTGGACGTGTCGATGGTCGGCGTCGCGCTCCCGTCCATCGGTGCCGACCTGGACCTCTCCACCTCGACGCTGCAATGGATCGTCAGCGGCTACATCCTCGGCTACGGCGGTCTCCTGCTCCTGGGCGGCCGGGCCGCCGACCTGCTGGGCCGCCGTCAGGTCTTCCTGGTCGCCCTCGGCGTCTTCGCCGTCGCCTCGCTGCTCGGCGGCCTCGTCGACTCGGGCCCGCTGCTGATCGCCAGCCGCTTCATCAAGGGCCTCAGCGCGGCCTTCACCGCACCCGCGGGCCTGTCCATCATCACCACGACGTTCCCGGAGGGCCCGCTGCGCAACCGCGCGCTCTCCATCTACACCACCTGCGCCGCCACCGGCTTCTCGATGGGCCTGGTGCTCTCCGGCCTGCTCACCGAGGCCAGTTGGCGCCTGACCATGCTGCTGCCGGCGCCCATCGCACTGGTCGCCCTGGTCGCGGGCCTGAAGTTGCTGCCGCGCAGCGCCCGCGAGAAGGACCACAACGGCTACGACGTCCCCGGCGCCGTCCTCGGCACCGCCTCGATGCTGCTGCTGGTCTTCACCGTCGTCCAGGCCCCGGAGTCCGGCTGGGCCTCCGCCCGCACCCTGCTGTCCTTCCTTGCCGTGGCCGTCCTCCTGAGCCTGTTCGTCCTGGTCGAGCGGCGCTCGCCGGGGCCGCTGATCCGGCTCGGTGTGCTGCGCTCCGGCACCCAGATCCGGGCCCAGCTGGGCGCCATGGCCTTCTTCGGCTCGTACGTCGGCTTCCAGTTCCTGGTGACCCTGTACATGCAGTCGCTGCTCGGCTGGTCGGCGCTGCACACCGCGCTCGCCTTCCTGCCCGCGGGCGCGCTGGTGGCGGTGTCCTCCACGAAGGTCGGCTCGATCGTGGACCGGTTCGGCACCCACCGGCTGATCCCGGCGGGCTTCGCACTGATGGTCGTCGGGTACGCGCTGTTCCTGGGCGTCGACCTCGACCCCGTCTACGCGGCCGCGATCCTGCCGTCGATGCTGCTCATCGGCGCCGCCTGCGCGCTGGTCTTCCCCTCGCTCAACATCCAGGCCACCAACGGCGTCGAGGACCACGAGCAGGGCATGGTCTCCGGGCTGCTCAACACCTCGGTCCAGGTCGGCGGCGCCATCTTCCTGGCCGTCGTGACCGCCGTGGTGACCGCCGGCGCCCCCGAGCACGCCACCCCGCAGGCCGTCCTCGACAGCTACCGCCCCGGACTGATCGTGGTCACCGCCATCGCTGCGGCCGGGCTGCTGATCACCCTCACGGGAGCGCGCACCCCGCGTCGGCCGCGGCAGTCCGTCGTGGTCGCCAAGTCCACTGTGCGGGAGGCGGAGCGCGTCACCGTACGCGACTAGGGGGACGCCTCCGACCCCGTGTGCCCGGCGCGGCCTGCTTGCTGCGCCGGGCACACGGCTGTGAGACTCGAAGGATGGAGACGTACGGGGGACGCCGGAACCAGGCGGAGCGGGATGCCATGACCGTCGAGATCGGATACGCGCTGTGCAGCGCGCTGTTCGCGGCGGCGATCCTGTTCGGGGCGGTGGCGGGACCGGCGCTGCTGTTCGAACTGCCGGGCACCGTGGAGAAGTTGCTGGTACGGGTTGCCCTCACGATCGCACCCGTGGTCTTCGTCGCCCGGGTGATCAGCGTCCTGGTGCGGTTCCGGCGCGAGGGCGCTCAGCCCAGCCAGCCCGGCCGCACCAACCCCGACTCGTAGGCCAGCACCACCAGTTGGGCGCGGTCGCGGGCGCCGAGTTTGACCATGGTGCGGCTGACGTGGGTCTTGGCGGTGAGCGGACTGACGACGAGGCGCCGGGCGATCTCCTCGTTGGACAGGCCGATGCCGACCAGGGCCATCACCTCCCGCTCCCGCTCGGTGAGTTCGGCGAGGGCGCCCTCGGCGGCGGGTTCCTTGGAGCGGGCCGCGAACTCGGCGATGAGACGGCGGGTCACGCCCGGGGAGAGCAGCGCGTCCCCGTCGACCACCGCCCTTACCGCGCGCAGGAGTTCCTCCGGCTCGGTGTCCTTGACGAGGAAGCCGGAGGCTCCGGAGCGGATCGCCTCGAAGACGTACTCGTCGAGTTCGAAGGTGGTGAGCATGACCACCTTCACCTCACCGAGAGCGGTGTCCTCCGTGATGCGCCGGGTCGCGGCGAGGCCGTCCAGCAGCGGCATCCGGATGTCCATCAGGACGATGTCCGGCCGCAGTTCACGCACCTTGCGCACCGCCTCCTCGCCGTCGGAGGCCTCCCCCGCCACCTCGATGTCCGGCTGGGCGTCGAGCAGCGCCCGGAAGCCGGCCCGTACGAGTGACTGGTCGTCGGCGAGCAGTACGCGGATCACCGGTCGTCCTCCTTGGCCTTCACCCCGAGCGGCAGTACGGCGAGCACCCGGAACCCTCCGTCGGGACGCGGGCCCGCCTCGATCGTGCCACCGAGGGCCGCGGCCCGCTCCCGCATTCCGGCCAGACCGTTGCCGCTGCCGCCCGCGTCGGCGCCGGTCGCGGGTCCGTCGTCGTCGATACGGAGCCGTAGCGCGTCCTTGTCGTGGTCGAGCCGCACGCGCGCGTGCCGCGATCCGGAGTGCCGTACGACATTGGTGAGCGCCTCCTGGACGATCCGGAAGGCGGCGAGGTCCGCGCCGGGTGGCAGGGGCGGCGCCGTGCCCTCCACCTCGACGGTGAGGCCCGCGTCCGCGGCCTGGGACGTCAGCTCGGGGAGCCGGTCGAGTCCCGGGGCCGGGGTACGGGGGGCGTCGCCCGGGGTGCGCAGGGTGTCGAGGACCTGGCGGACCTCGCCGAGCGCCTCCTTGCTGGCCGCCTTGATGGTGGTGAGCGCGGTGCGGGCCTGTTCGGGGTCGGAGTCGAGGAGGGCGAGGCCGACACCGGCCTGGACGTTGATGACGGAGATGCTGTGCGCGAGGACGTCGTGGAGTTCGCGGGCGATCCGCAGCCGTTCCTCGTCGGCGCGGCGCCGGGCTGCGCGGGCGCGTTCGGCGCGTTCCCGGGCCCACTGTTCGCGCCGGGTGCGGACCAGCTCCGACACGGCGACGATCGCGACCACCCAGGCCGCGATCACACCCTCCTGCCCCCAGGGGGCGGCGGAGTCCTCGTCCGGCGGCAGCCACTGGTACAGCCAGTGGGCGACCAGCACGTGCCCGGCCCAGAGCATCCCGAGGGCGGTCCAGGCGGCCTTGCGGTGCCCGGCCACGACGGCGCTGAAGCAGGCGAGGGCGACGGTGAGGAAGACCGGCCCGTACGGATACCCGGCGCCCAGGTACAGCAGGGCGGCGAGCGCGGTCCCGAACACGACGAACACCGGCCGCCGATGCCGCCACAGCAGCAACCCCGAGCCGATCACCAGCAGGGCCCGCGCGAACGGATCGAGTTCGGCGCGCTCCCCGACCTGCTGGTGGGCCGCGTAGTTCGAGCCCGCGAGCACGAAGAGGGTCAGCAGCAGGGTGGACGGCCACGGCCACCGGCTCCCCGGCCGCTCACCGCCGAACCGCTGCCACCACGGCGGCCCGTTCCGCCCCCGCCATGGCGAATCGCCTCCGCGCACGCCCCGCACACCGTCCATGACAGCCACGCTAGGGCCCCGGGCCGACCCGGGCGTCCTCTGAGCGGGGTGATCACACGTACTCCCGGGGAAGTACGAGGGCTGTGGCACGGTGCGGCCGAGACCGCTACCGCAATCCCACCCCGCGCCCCAGCTGCCGTACCGCATGACGGAAGAACGGTTCGCGGTCCTCCACGACCCGGGTGAACTGCCCGAACACCTCGAAGCCGACCAGGCCGAAGAGCTGGGACCAGGCCGCCACCAAGGGCGGGGCCACCTCGGGCGGGAGGTCGGGAGCGAGGTCTGCGGCGATGCGGGAGGACTCCGCCCGGAGGTCTTCGGGGACCGGGGGCAGCTCGACGAGACCCGGGCTCCGGTGGGCGTCACGCACGATGCCGATCAGAAGGAGGCCGACGCGGGCGGCGGGCGGGACCGTGGTCTGGGGTGCGGTGTAGCCGGGGACCGGAGAGCCGTAGATCAACGCGTACTCGTGCGGATGCTTCAGCGCCCAGCGGCGTGCCGCCTCGCACACCGCGACCCAGCGCTCCAGCGGCCCCGCCCCGGCGACGGCCTCGTGCGCCCGTTCCGCGCTCTCCCCCAGGGAGTCGTACGCGTCGATGATCAGCGCGGTGAGCAGGTCGTCCCGGCTGGGGAAGTAGCGGTACAGCGCCGACGAGACCATCCCCAGCTCACGCGCCACGGCCCGCAGCGAGAGCTTCGCCGCGCCCTCCGCCGCGAGCTGCCGACGCGCCTCGTCCTTGATGGCGGCGGTGACTTCGATCCGGGCGCGGGCCCGGGCGCCCTGTGCGGTGTTCATAGGGGTCAGTCTCCCACAGAGGCAGAGCAGTGCACACAATCGAGAGCACTGCTCTTGCTTTGGTGCGCCGATCCGTGCAGACTGGTCCCACCGAAAGCGAGAGCACCGCTCTCTCGGACAATGGGGGTCCTCGTGTCCACGCACGTCCAGAAGCCCGGCTGGTTCACGGTCAACGTCTTCAACCGCACGGTGGCCTGGCTCACCCGCCGTGGCCTCAGCGTCTGGGGCTCCCGTGTCCTGGCGGTCCGCGGCCGCAAGAGCGGCGAGTGGCGGACCACACCGGTGAACCTGCTGACGGTGGACGGCCGGCAGTACCTGGTGGCGCCGCGCGGCCATGTCCAGTGGACGCACAACATGCGCGCGGCCGGCGGCGGCGAACTGCACCTCGGCAAACGCGTGGAGGCCTTCACCGCGACCGAGGTGGGCGATGACGACAAGGTCCCGCTCCTGCGCGCCTACCTCAAGCGCTGGAAGGCCGAGGTCGGCGTCTTCTTCAAGGGGGTCGGCCCCGACTCCTCCGACGCCGACCTGCGCCGCATCGCGCCCGACCACCCCGTCTTCCGCATCACGGTCAAGAGCTGACCTCCCCGCCCTCGGGGGCCCCGGCCGGACGCGGGTCCAGCGCCGCCAGTGCCCGCTGGGCCATCGGCCGGCCCCGGACCAGCTCGCCCAGGGTGGTGGCGCCCTGGGTGATCTCCTTGAAGGCGTTCCACGCGGGCCGGAAACCCGTCAGTGCCGCGTGGAACAGGCCGGGGCGGCGCTCGAACGCGGTCAGCATCCGCTTGCCCACGCTCATCTCGACGCCGAGCCCCGCCTTGATGGCGAACGCGTAGTTCAGCGCCTGGCGCCGGGTGTCCACCGCGTCATGGGCCTCCGCGATCCGTACCGCCCACTCCCCCGCGAGCCGCCCGGAGCGCAGCGCGAAGGAGATGCCCTCGCGGGTCCACGGCTCCAGCAGCCCCGCCGCGTCGCCGCACACCAGCACCCGCCCGCGCGAGAGCGGCGAGTCGTCGGCACGGCAACGGGTCAAGTGGCCCGAGGAGATGCTGGGTTCGAACCCGGCGAGGCCGAGCCGCCCGACGAAGTCCTCCAAGTACCGCTTGGTGGCGGCGCCTTCACCGCGCGCCGAGATCACGCCGACCGTCAGGGTGTCCCCCTTCGGGAAGACCCAGCCGTAACTGCCGGGCATCGGGCCCCAGTCGATGAGCACCCGGCCCTTCCAGTCCTCGGCGACGGTCTCCGGCACCGGGATCTCCGCCTCCAGGCCGAGGTCGACCTGGTCGAGCTTCACCCCGACGTGCGCCCCTATGCGGCTGGCGCTGCCGTCGGCCCCGACGACCGCCCGCGCGAGCACCGTCTCGCCGCCCTGGAGGACCACGGCGACCGTGCGCCGGTCCGGCACCGCCGAGCCGTGCTGCTCGACGCGCTGCACGGTGACGCCGGTGCGCAGCTCGGCGCCCGCCTTCTGCGCGTGCTCGACCAGCTGCTGGTCGAACTCGGGGCGGTTGATCAGCCCGAACAGCATCTGCTTGGAGCGCCGGGTGCGCGTGAAGCGGCCGTTGTTCGAGAAGGTGACCGCGTGCACCTTGTCCCGGAAGGGCAGCTCGAAGCCGGGCGGCAGCGCGTCCCGGGAGGGGCCGATGATGCCTCCGCCGCACGTCTTGTACCGCGGCAGCTCGGCCTTCTCCAGCAACAGCACGCGCCGTCCCGCGACCGCGGCCGCGTAGGCGGCCGAGGCGCCCGCGGGTCCCGCGCCGACCACGACGACGTCCCACACCCGCTGCGCGCCGTCCGCCGGAGAGTCGTCCGCCGAGGGAACGGCTGCCGGGGGATGGGCTGCCGAAGAGCCGTCCGCCGAGGGGCCGGCTGTCGAAGAGCCGTCCGCCGAAGGGTCGCCCGCCGAAGAGTTCTCGCTGCTCACGATGGTCTACTGCTCCTGATCAAGCCGCTGCCGCACCTGTCTCCCGCATCCTACGGCGGGGCCGCCCGCAGACCACTGTGGGAGGATCTACGGCACTCACTGGTACAACGTCGCACCCACAAGGAGCGTGCCCATGTCGTCGAATCCGGTCGCCGAGACCGTCGCCTCCCTGATGCCGAGGGCTCGGGCGGAGCTCACCGAACTGGTGGCGTTCAAGTCGGTGGCGGACTTCGACCAGTTCCCGAGGAGCGAGAGCGAGGCCGCCGCCGGCTGGGTCGCGGACGCGCTCACCGCCGAGGGTTTCCAGGACGTGGCCCTGCTCGACACCCCGGACGGCACGCAGTCGGTCTACGGCTACCTGCCCGGCCCGGAAGGCGCGAAGACCGTCCTCCTGTACGCCCACTACGACGTGCAGCCCCCGCTGGACGAGGCCGGCTGGACGACCCCGCCCTTCGAGCTCACCGAGCGCGACGGCCGCTGGTACGGGCGCGGGGCCGCCGACTGCAAGGGCGGCGTGATCATGCACCTGCTCGCGCTGCGGGCCCTCAAGGCCAACGGCGGGATCCCGGTGCACGTCAAGTTCATCGCCGAGGGCTCGGAGGAGCAGGGCACGGGCGGTCTGGAGCGCTACGCCGAGGCGCATCCCGCGCTCCTGGAGGCGGACACCATCGTCATCGGCGACGCGGGCAACTTCCGCGCCGGGCTGCCGACGGTCACCGCTACCCTGCGCGGCATGACCATGATGCGCGTCCAGGTGGACACCCTCGCGGGCAACCTGCACTCGGGCCAGTTCGGCGGCGCCGCCCCCGACGCGCTGGCCGCGCTGATCCGCGTCCTGGACTCGCTGCGCGCGAAGGACGGCTCGACGACGATCGACGGCCTGACGCCGGACGCGTCCTGGGACGGCCTCCAGTACGAGGAGGAGCAGTTCCGGGCGGACGCCAAGGTCCTGGACGGAGTCGAACTGATCGGCGACGGCACGGTCGCCGACCGCATCTGGGCCCGCCCGGCGGTCACGGTCCTCGGCATCGACTGCCCGCCGGTCGTCGGGGCCACCCCGTCCGTGCAGGCGAGCGCCCGCGCCCTGGTCAGCCTGCGGGTGCCGCCGGGCATCGACGCGGCCGAGGCGACCAAGCTGCTCCAGGCGCACCTGGAGACGCACACGCCGTGGGGCGCGCGCGTGCGCGCCGAGCAGATCGGCCAGGGCCAGCCGTTCAGCGCGGACACCACCAGCCCGGCGTACGCGGCGATGGCCGACGCGATGGCGGTGGCCTACCCGGGCCAGGAGATGCAGTACGCCGGCCAGGGCGGCTCTATCCCGCTCTGCAACACCCTCGCGTCGCTCTACCCGCACGCCGAGATCCTCCTCATCGGCCTGAGCGAGCCGGAGGCACAGATCCACGCGGTCAACGAGAGCGTGTCCCCCGAGGAGTTGGAGCGCCTCGCGGTGACGGAGGCCCTGTTCCTGCGCAACTACGCGACAAGCTGACCCGCCGCCTCTGACCCGCCGCCTCCGCCTCCGACAGAAGGCCCTCGCCCCCGGGCGGGGGCCTCTGTGCACGCGGCAGCCCTATGACACCTGCGGCGGCGTGAGTTCACGAGGCGGGGAAGCTGTCCGTGAGGCTCGCCCGTGGTCGGGCACGGAGACCCGATCATGGAGCGATGGATTCTCCCGTGCGTCTCCGCACCCACGCCGACCTCTCCACCGCCTTCGCCCTCCTGAGCGACGACGACCTCGCGCGGCTCGTGACGTCGGGTACGCCCACCGGTACCGGTATCGGCGGGCGGACGACGCTGGTGGAGATGGACGGGGTGCGGGTGTTCGTGAAGCGCGTCCCACTCACCGAAACCGAACTCCGCCCGCACCACGTCCGCTCCACCGCGAACTTCTTCGCTCTGCCGGTCCACTGCCACTACGGCATCGGCGCGATCGGCAGCCCCGGCTTCGGTGCCTGGCGTGAGCTGGCCGTGCACGAGATGACGACCAACTGGGTGCGCTCCGGCCGTTTCCCGGGCTTCCCGCTCCTGCACCACTGGCGGGTGCTGCCCGACACCGCGCAGCCGCTGCCGGAGCAACTCGCCGACGAGGAACGGGCCGTGGCCTACTGGGGTGGCTCACCGGGACTCAGGGAACGCCTCGCGGCCCTGCGCACGGCGTCCGCGAGCCTGACCCTGTTCCTGGAGTACGTGCCGCACACCCTCCACGGCTGGCTCCACGAACAGCTGCGCACCGGCGACGCCGACTCCGCCTGCGCGCTCGTGGAGCAGGGCCTGGACGCCGTCACCGGATTCCTCCGCGAACGACAACTCGTCCACTTCGACGCCCACTTCGGCAACATCCTCACCGACGGACACCGGCTCCACCTGACCGACTACGGCCTGTCCCTGTCCGGTCGCTTCCAACTCGGCCCCGAGGAACGCGACTTCTTCGACCGGCATCGCGCCTACGACCGCGCCTACGCCTTCTCGTACCTCGTCCACTGGCTGGTCGTCGACCAGTACGGGCTCGCCCGGGACGAACGCGAGGACTTCATCCGCGCGTGTGCCGACGGCAGGCGCCCCGAGGGGATCCCCGGGGCCGCCGCCGCGCTCATCTCACGCCACGCCCGACTCGCCGTCGTCATAGGCGACTTCAACCGCCGCCTGGAGCAGGCGAGCCGGCTCACCCCCTACCCTCACGAGGAAGCGGACGCGCTGTCCCCCAGGGTCGTCAGTGCCGGGTCGAGGACGATGTCCTCGGTGCGGGCCTCGACGCTCGGTTCCTCCGGGAAGTGACAGGCCGTCAGGTGGCCCTCCGGGTTGCCTCCGAGGCGCACCAGCGGGGGCTCCTCGGTCGCGCACCGGTCCTGGGCCTTCCAGCAGCGGGTGCGGAAGCGGCAGCCCGAGGGCGGATCCACCGGTGAGGGCACGTCCCCGGCGAGCCGGATGCGCTCGCGCCGCCCCACGGCGTCCGGGTCGGCCTCGGGGACCGCGGACAGCAGCGCGTGGGTGTAGGGGTGCCGGGGCCGGGTGTAGAGGGTCTGCCGGTCGGCGACCTCGACGATCTTGCCGAGGTACATCACCGCGACCCGCTCGCAGAAGTGCCGTACGACGGCGAGGTCGTGGGCGATGAACACGAACGCGATGCCGAACTCCCGCTGGAGGTCCTGGAGGAGGTTCACGATCTGCGCCTGGATCGAGACGTCCAGCGCCGAGACCGGTTCGTCGGCCACGATCAGCTTCGGGCGCAGGGCGAGCGCGCGGGCGATGCCGATGCGCTGGCGCTGGCCCCCGGAGAACTCGTTGGGGTAGCGGTTGTAGTGCTCGGGGTTGAGGCCGACCGTCTCCAGGAGTTCCTGGGCGCGCTTCTTGTGGCCCTGCGGCGGGTTGATGCCGTTGAGCCGCATCGGGGTCTCGACGATCGTGCCGACCGTGTGCCGGGGGTTCAGCGAGGAGTACGGGTCCTGGAAGATCATCTGGAGGTTGCGGCGGGCCTCCTTCATCCGGTTCTCCGGGGTGTGGGTGATGTCCTCGCCGTCGAACACCACCTTCCCGGCCGTGGGTTCCAGCAGCCGGGTGATCAGCCGGCCCGTCGTCGACTTGCCGCAGCCGGACTCGCCGACCAGGCCGAGCGACTGTCCGGCGCCGACCGTGAAGTCGATGCCGTCGACGGCGTGCACGGCCCCGATCTGCCGCTGGAAGACGAGGCCGTGCCGGATCGGGAAGTGCTTGGTGAGGCCGGTGACGTCGAGCAAGGGCTCCCCGGCGGGCTGGGTGGTGCTCACGGCATGCTCCTGTTCGTCCGCCGCGCTCACTGCGCGGCCCCCGACGCCGTACGCTCGCGGATCTCGTTCCTGGTCTGCGGGGTGAGGTGACAGGCCGCGAGGTGCCTGCCGGTGCCGGGGACGGCCACCAGTTCCGGCCGGTCGACCGCGCAACGCCCCTCGGGCACCCAGCCCTTGTAGGTGCAGCGGGGGTGGAAGGCGCAGCCGCCGGGCGGGTTGATCAGGCTCGGCGGGGAGCCGGCGATCGGGTTCAGGCGCCGTCCGACGTCACCGGTGATCTGCGGCATCGACTCCAACAGGCCCCAGGTGTAGGGGTGCTGGGGCTCCTTGAGCACGTCGTGGACGGTGCCGTACTCGATGCGGCGGCCGCCGTACATCACCAGGATGTCGTCGGCGATGTCGGCCACCACCCCGAGGTCGTGGGTGATGAGGATGACCGCGGAGCCGAACTCCTCCTGGAGGTCGCGGATCAGGTCCAGGATCTGCGCCTGGACGGTGACGTCGAGGGCGGTGGTCGGCTCGTCGGCGATGAGCAGTTCGGGGTCGCACACCAGCGCCATGGCGATCATGGCGCGCTGGCGCATACCGCCGGAGAACTGGTGGGGGTAGTCCCGCACCCGGCGTTCGGGCTGCGGGATGCCGACCCGCTTCAGCATCTCCACGGCCCGCTCCCGGGCCTCCTTCTTGGAGACCTTGTGGTGGACCCGGTAGGCCTCGGCGATCTGGGCGCCGACGGTGAAGTAGGGGTGCAGCGCGGACAGCGGGTCCTGGAAGATCATGGAGACGGTACGGCCGCGCAGCGCGCGCATGTCCTGCTCGGGCAGGGCGACCAACTCCCTGCCGTCCAGCAGGATCTCGCCGGAGACCTCGGCACGCGTGCCCTTGTGCAGCCCGAGCAGGGCCAGCGAGGTGACCGACTTCCCCGAGCCGGACTCGCCGACGATGCCGAGCGTGCTGCCCTTCTCCAGGGAGAACGAGACGCCGTCGACGGACTTGACGATGCCGTCCTCGGTGGGGAAGTGCACACGCAGGTCCCGTACGTCGAGGAAGGGGGCGGCCGCGTCGTCGGCGGCCGCCGGTTGCGGTGAGGTCAGGAGGGACACGGGGTTTCCTTGCTGCGGTGTGAGGGGCTCAGGCGAGGCGGACGCGGGGGTCGACGAGGCCGTAGACCACGTCGACGACCACGTTGGCGAGTACGACGAAGGTGGCCGCGAAGAGCGTGGTGCCGAGGATGACCGGCAGGTCGGAGTTCTGCACCGAGTCGACCGCGAGCTTGCCGATGCCGTTGATGCCGAACACCGACTCGGTGATGACCGCGGAGCCGCCGATCAGCGAGCCGACGTCCATGCCGAAGATGGTGATGATCGGGGTGATCGCGGCCCGCAGTCCGTGCTTGAGGACGACCTTGTTGGTGGAAAGTCCCTTGGCCCGGGCGGTGCGCATGTAGTCCTCGGCGAAGACCTCCAGCATGGAGGAGCGGGTGAGCCGGGTGTACAGCGCGAGGTAGACGATGACCAGGGTGACCCACGGCAGGATCAAGCCCTGGAACCAGGCGCCCGGGTCCTGGGTGATCGGGGTGTAGCCGGAGGCGGGCAGGATCTGCCACTTGTCGACGAACAGGTAGAGCAGCAGCAGTCCGACGAAGTAGATCTGCACGGAGACACCGAGCAGGGCGAGTCCCACCGCCGCCTTGTCGGCGGCCCTGCCCCGGCGGACGGCGGCGACCGTGCCGAGGCCGACGCCCAGGATCAGGAAGAACACCGCGGCGCCGAGGCCGAGTGACAGGTCCGCCGGGAAGTCGTCCAGCAGGGTGCTCAGGACCGGGGTGTCGGTCTGGAAGGAGATGCCGAGGCAGGGCGCGCCGCAGTGCACGCGCACGCTCTGGTCGCCGTAGTCCCGGCCGATGAAGAGTCCCTTGAAGAACTCCCAGAACTGCTTGAGGAAGCTCTGGTCGAGCCCGAGCGAATGCTTGATCTCGGCCAGCCGGGACGGCGAGCAGGTCTTGCCGCAGGCCAGGAGTGCGGGGTCGGACGGCAGCGCGAAGAAGATCACGAAGGTGATCACGGTGATCACCAGCAGGATCGCGGCCGCTGCCAGCAGGCGCCGGATGAGGTAACGAAGCATTTTGTGCTGGGCCCTGACGTGAGAGGGGGTGCCCCGCCGGCCGGGACCACCGGCGGGGCTGGGAGGAGTGCGTCAGCTCTTGACGTAGACGTGGACCAGGCTCGGCTCGGCGAGGATCGGGTCCGGGATGACACCGCCGACCTTGGAGCCGGACAGATCGCTGAACTTCATGTACATCAGCGGGATCACGGCGGCGTCCTTCATGATCTGCTGGTCCAGGGCGCCGTAGGCGGCGTCGGCCTGCTTGACGTCCGTCATCTTGGCGATCTTGTCGATCTGGGCGTTGACGGCCGGGTCGTTCAGGTACGACAGGTCCTGGTTGGACTGCGGCAGCTTCGCGATCTGGCGTCCGTCGAAGAGGACGGGCAGCACGGTGGAGGCGTTGGGCCAGTCCGCGATCCAGTCGCCCCAGGTGAGGTCGTACTGGTTCTTCACGTTGTCGATGTTGCTGAAGTAGTTCGCCGCGTCGATCGGGGTGATGTTCACCGTGATGCCGATCTTCGCGAGCGAGGTCTTCACGGCGTCACCGAAGTGCTCCAGGGTCGGGGTGTTCTCGACCGCGAGCGACATGGTGAGCTTGGGGTCACCGGCCTGCTTCATCAGCGCCTTGGCCTTGGTGAGGTCTCCGGCGGGGTTGGCGCTGTAGAGGTTGAACTTCTGGTAGCCGCCGATGCCGGGGCTGAGCATGGTGCTCGCGTAGGCGCCGTACGCCGATCCGCCGAACGCGCCGCGGACGGTGGTCTTGTCGATCGCGTACTCGATGGCCTGGCGGACCTTCAGGTTCTTGGTCCGGGTGGTGTTGATGGCGAGGTAGTTGATACCGGGCGCCGGGATGTTGTAGAGCCGCGACTTCAGGGACGGGTCATTGGTGATCGTCGTCAGGTCGGAGCCCGCGATCGGCCACTGCATGATCGAGGTCTGGGCGGTTCCGGCGTCGGACTTGATCTGCTGGTCGATCGCCGACTGGTCCTGGCCGAGCTTCACGTCGATCTCGTTGACGTTCTGCTGCCGGATCGGGTCGGTCGACTGCTTCCAGTGGGTGTTCCTGACGAGGACCAGTTCCTTGTTCTTGGCGTACGACTTGATCATGTACGGCCCGTCGGACCAGACGTGCGTGTCGTACGTGGCACCGGTGTCGTGGGCCTTGGGCACTCCCGACCAGCCGGGCATCGCGGTCGTCTGGTTGAAGTCGGCGACCGGCTGGTTGAGGTGGAAGACGATGGTGGACGCGTCCGGCGTCTGGATGGAGGCGAGTTCCTTGCCCGAGAAGGGGCCCTTGTAGGAGGAGCCGCCGACCAGCCACTGACTGGCGTACGGCGGGCCGCCGTTGATGTCGGGCGAGAAGGTCCGCTCGACGCCGTACTTGACGTCCTGCGAGGTGACCGCCGTGCCGTCCTGCCAGGTGACGCCCTTGCGCAGGTGGAAGGTCCACACGGTGTCGCCCGCGCTGGGCGTTCCGGTGTCGGTGGCCAGGTCGCCGACCAGCTTGGGCTGGGAGCCGGTCTCGTCCCAGCCGGTCAGGGTGCGCACGAGCTCCTGGTCCATGCTCGAACCCTCGGTCGTGTAGACGCGCTGGGGGTCGAGGTGGTCGAAGTCGGCGTGGTCGAGGATGGTCAGGGTGCCGCCCTTGACCGGGGAGCCGCTTCCGCTGGTGCTGGAGGAGCCTCCGCATGCGGTGGCCCCCAGGGCGATCGCCACGGCGGTGGCCGTGAGCGCGATCGTGCGCCTTCTGCGCGTCATGAGGTAACACTCCGTTCTTGTACGGCTCGGCGACGACGGCTCAAGTGGGGCCGCACGCGCCGGTGTTGAGGGGGACCGCGTCAGCCGCGTGCCGCGCGGGGATCCAGGGCGTCCCGGACGCCGTCGCCGAGGAGGTTCAGCGCCAGGACGAGAATCAGGAGCAGGACTCCGGGGACGAACAGGTACATGGGGTCCTGGAGGAAGTACTGGGAGGCGTCCGAGAGCAGCGCTCCCCAGTCCGGGTTGGGCGGGATGACGCCCACGCCGAGGTAGGACAGGGCCGCCTCGGTGGTGATGTTCTGCGGGACGGCGAGCGCGAAGGAGATCAGCACCGGCGCCCACAGGTTCGGCAGCAGCTGCCGGAAGAGGATGTGCCACTTCCCGGCGCTCATGATCCGTGCCGCGTCGACGAACTCCCGCTCGCGCAGGGACAGGACCTGTCCGCGGACCAGGCGGGCGGTGTAGGCCCAGGCGAACACCGCGATGTTCAGGACGAGGACCAGCAGCCGGAGGTTCTCGTCGGTGCCGCCGTGGCTGTTGGTCTGCATCGCGTTCTGGATGACCGGGGTCAGCGCGATGATGAACAGCAGCTGCGGGAAGGCCAGCATCACGTCCATGATCCGCGACAGCAGTGAGTCGACCCAGCCGCCGGAGTACCCGGCCGCGAGTCCGGCCACGACACCGACGACGGTGGACAGCACGGCCGAGGAGAAGCCGACGAGGAGCGAGGTGCGCAGGCCGTGGACGATCCGGGCGAACAGGTCGTAGCCGGTGCCCGGTTCGACGCCCAGCAGGTGGTTGAGGCTGATGCCGCCCAGCGAGCCGCGCGGGAAGTTGCCGGTGTCCGGGTTGATCGCCTTGCCGTCGGGGGTGATCGGTCCCCAGCCGGTGATCGCGGTCAGGACCGGGGCCAGCAGCGCGATCAGGATGAAGAGCACCGTGATCACGAACGCGGCCATGGTGACCTTGTCCCGTCTGATGCGCCGCCAGGCCATGCGGGCGGGTGACCGCCCGGCGATGGCGGTGCCGTCGCTCAGCGGGGCCGGCGAGGGTTCGCCGGGGGCTTGCGTGGCACCGGTGGCGGGCATCGGCTGCTGTTGCGTCGTCATCGTGCGGGCGTCCCGGGTATGTGCTGAAGCTGGCGCGGGGGTCTCGTCATGAGGCTGTCCCCTGGAGGAAAGGCGTCGGTCGCCGGCCGTTGTCGGCGCCGTGAGGCTGAGCGGGACTGTCGCAACACGCCCGGAGGCCGGTCAAGACGGAAAATGACCGAAAAGGGGATTGTTTGCGCTCGTTGCCAAAGGTTGACGAGGGCGGGGTGTTCCGTTAGCTCTGACATGGAGGTATCGCGACGATTCCCTTGGCGGGTTCTCGCACTCCACTTGCCTGAACCGAACATCACCTCGAACACGACGAAGGCCCCGTCGACGTGGACGCCGACGGGGCCGCAGCGCTGATCAGCCGGTCGGAACCCCGGCCTCCAGGTACAGCACGGCCCCGCGCTCCCGGGCCCGCAACGCCCACCGCAGCCGCTCGTAGCGCACCGGCGGCAGCAGTTCGGCGGCCTCCTCCTCACTGGCGAAGCACCAGCCGCGCAGTTCGGGGCCGGGCAGCAGCACCTGGCGCGCCGTGCCGGAGTCGAGCCGCCCGCCGTCGAAGAGCAGGCGCAGTCCGCCGTACGCGGGAGGGGCGGGCGGTTCCCAGTCGACGACGAGGAGACGGGGTACGTCGTCCAGCTGGATGCCGGTCTCCTCGGCGACCTCGCGCATCCCGGCCCGCGCGGGCGCCTCGCCGGGTTCGACGACACCGCCGGGGAACTCCCAGCCGGCCTTGTAAGTGGGATCGACGAGCAGCACCCGGTCCTGCTCGTCGAAGAGGAGGACCCCGGCGGCCACGGTCTCGGCGGTGGGCTCGGGGGTCTGCACGATGTCGCACGCGGGCACGGTCCCGGCACCGAGGTCCTCGGCGATCCGGACGGCCGTCTCGTACGGGGTGAGCGCGCTGGTGTCGATCAGATGGGTGTCGGCGGTGAGCCAGGAGGCGAGGGCGGCCCGGTAGGGCTCGATGTGGTCGTACGCCCAGTGCCCCTGGCCGGTCTCGGCGAGCGGGAGGGTCGGTGTGACCTCCCGCCCGGCTATTCGTTCGCGCAGGATCGTTTCCGCCGGAGCGAGGAGGAGATGCCGGACACTGATCCGGCGGGCGGCGAGGCCGCCGAAGATCTCGTCGCGGTACTCCTGACGCAGCAGGGTCATGGGGACCACGAGGGTCCCGCCGAGCTCGGCGAGCATCGCGGCCGCCGTGTCGATCACCAGACGTCGCCAGATCGGCAGGTCCTGGAAGTCGCCGACCTCGGCGAGGTGCTTGGGCGGCAGCAGGTGCACGACCGCTGCGCCGATGTCCTCGGGGTCGAAGAGCGTGCTGTTCGGGATCAGTTCGATCAGTTCCCGTGCGGCGGTGGTCTTCCCCGCACCGAACGCGCCGTTGATCCAGACGATCACGGACTCCCCCTCTTCTGTTTGGCCCCCTGTGGCTTGCCCGTTCCACCCTGCCACGGAAACCAGCCGCAGTTGAGGGCGCACGAAGGGGCGCCGGGACCCTCGTCCGAGGGCTCCGGCGCCATGGCCTCGCTCAGGTCGGTCCCGTCAGCCGTTCTTCCCGAGCGCGCTCTCCTCGACGCCGTCCAGGCTGGCGTCGGCGATGGTGTGGTGGGGGTCGAGGGCGGTGAGCGTCCTGTCGAGTTCGAGGTCGCCCAGGGCTCCGCTCACGGCGTGCGAGGGGGTGACCGCCGCGACGACGAAGCCGGTGGCGAGGGAGGCGATGGCGAGCATGCTGCGCTTCTTCATGGCCTGATCAACGCGGCCGGCCGCGATGGGTCACGCTCACCCCCTCCCTTCCATCACAGTCGAACACGTCCTACCTTTAACGCACACTGAATGACGCGTACATGCCGTCATCGCGAAGTCATCGCACCTTCCGCTGGTTCGGAGGAACGTCACAATGCGTCACCTTCACACCCGCACAACCCGCCGAAGAGTGGTCGCCGTACTGACCGTGCTGCTGTTCGCGGTGCCCGCGGCGACCCCCGCCGCCGTCGCGGACGAGCAGGCCCCCGAGGCACCCGCACTGGCCGACGGCCTCGCCCTCACTCCACCCATGGGCTTCAACAACTGGAACTCCACCCACTGCCGGGCCGAGTTCAACGAGTCCATGGTCGAGGGGATCGCGGACATCTTCGTCGAGAAGGGCCTCAAGGACGCCGGCTACCAGTACGTCAACCTCGACGACTGCTGGGCCCTGCCGGCCCGGGACGCCGACGGCAAGCTGGTCCCCGACCCGGCCCGCTTCCCGAACGGGATCAAGGCCGTCGCCGACTACGTGCACTCCAAGGGCCTCAAGCTCGGCATCTACACCAGCGCGGGCACCAAGACCTGCAACAGCGCCGGCTTCCCGGGCGCACTGGGCCACGAGTACAGCGACGCGCGGCAGTTCGCCGACTGGGGCGTCGACTACCTCAAGTACGACAACTGCAACAACCAGGGCGTGGACGCCGAGCTGCGTTACACGACCATGCGCGACGCCCTGAAGGCGACCGGCCGGCCCATCGTCTACAGCATCTGCGAGTGGGGCCAGAACAAGCCCTGGGAGTGGGCCGCCGACGTCGGACACCTGTGGCGCACCACCGGCGACATCAGCGACACCTGGGGCTCGATGCTGTCGATCCTCAAGCAGAACCTGCCCCTCGCGCCCCACGCCGGACCCGGTCACTGGAACGACCCCGACATGCTGGAGGTCGGCAACGGCGGCATGACGGACACCGAGTACCGCTCGCACTTCTCGATGTGGTCGGTGATGGCCGCCCCGCTGCTCATCGGCAGCGACCTGCGCTCCGCCTCCGACGAGACCTTCGAGATCCTCGGCAACAAGGAGGTCATCGCCGTCGACCAGGACCCGCTGGGCAAGCAGGGCGCCGTGGTCTCCTCCGAGGGCGGCCGCTGGGTCGTCGCCAAGGAGATGAAGGACGGCAGCCGTGCGGTGGCCCTGTTCAACGAGTCGAACAGCCCCCAGCGCATCGCCACCACCGCGGCCGCCGTCGGCCTGCCCGCCGCCGACGCGTACACGCTCCGCGACCTGTGGCAGCACCGGAGCTACAACACCGCGGGCGCGATCTCGGCGACCGTCCCGGCGCACGGCACGGTTCTCGTACGGGTCTCCCCCGACCGCAGGTGGCAGCAGCACCCGCCCGCCGTCGAACTCGGCCTGGACGGCACCACCTTGGTCGAGGCGGCCACCCCCGCCGCACTGACCACGACGGTCACCGACCTGGGCCGCACCCCCGCCAGGCAGGTCTCGGTACGGCTCTCCGGCCCCGCAGGCTGGACCGTGAAGGCGACCTCTCCGACCACCGACAAGGCCCTGCCCACAGGGCGTTCGCTGCGCACGACGTGGACGGTCACCGCACCACCAGGGGCACCGACGGGATCGTACGACCTGACGCTCAGGGCCAGTTACCGCTCGCCGGCCGGTGAACGGGTCGAGAACACACTGCCGTTCGCGGCGACCGTGGTGGTGCCGCCGCCCTCGGGCATTTCCGGGCTCGGTGACCTTCCGTGGCTGTCGGCCGCCAACGGCTACGGTCCCGTCGAGCGCAACACCAGCAACGGGGAGAGCGCCGCTGGGGACGGTCATCCGATCACCATCGGCGGGGTGGTGTATGCCAAGGGGCTCGGTGTCCACGCGGAGAGTTCCGTCGAGTACTACACGGGCGCGGCCTGCGAGGCGGTGACCGCGCAGGTCGGCGTCGACGACGAGAAGGGCGCCAACGGCACGGTCGCCTTCGAGGTGTGGGCGGACGGGACCAAGGTGGCGTCCACGGGCGTGCTGACCAATGCCATGCCGGCCCGGTCGCTCACCGCGGACGTCACCGGCGCCCGGCTGGTACGGCTCGTCGTCACCGACGGCGGGGACGGCATCGACTCGGACCACGCGGACTGGGGTGACGCCCTGTTGAGCTGCTGAGCGTGTTCGGAGGCCGGGCCCTGTGTCTCGGGGCCCGGCCGCCAGGTGAACGTTTCTGCCTACGCCGACGCCGACGGTCTCCAGCGCCGGCCGGGTCGTCAGACGGCCGCCGGCGTGTCCGACTGCCGGGCGAGCGCCGCCGCGGCTGCGCCGACCAGCCCCGCGTCCGTGCCCATCTGCGCGGGCACGATCGTCAGGCGCTGGACGAAGGAGAGGGTGGCGTAGTCACCGAGCGCCTTGCGCAGCGGCTCGAACAGGACGTCGCCCGCCTTGCCCACCCCGCCGCCGATCACGGCGATGTCGATCTCGACGAGGGTCGCGGTGGCGGCGATCCCGGCGGCCAGCGCCTGCGCGGCCCGCGCGAAGGAGGCCACGGCGACCGGGTCACCGGTCCGGGCCGCCTCGGCCACGGCGGCGGCGGAGGTGTCGCCGTCCGGGCCGGGCCGCCAGCCGTTCTCCAGCGCGCGCCGGGCGATGTTGGGGCCACTCGCTATGCGCTCCACACAGCCGCGCGCGCCGCACGGGCACGGGTCGCCGTCCAGGTCGACGCTGATGTGCCCGATGTGACCGGCGTTGCCGGTGGGACCGGCGTGCAGCTGGCCGTTCAGCACCAGACCGCCTCCGACGCCGGTCGACACGACCATGCACAGCGCGTTGTCGTGCCCGCGTGCCGCGCCCTGCCAGTGCTCCGCGGCCGTGATCGCCACACCGTCGCCGATCAGCTCGACGGGGAGCCCGCCGGCCGCCTCCTGGACCCGCCGGACCAGCGGGTAGTCGCGCCAGCCGGGCACGTTCACCGGGCTCACCGTGCCGGTGGACGCGTCCACCGGGCCCGCACTGCCGATGCCGAGGGCACCGGCGCGGCCCCACAGCGGCGAGCCGGTCAGCTCGCCGAGGGTCTCCTCGACGGCCCGCATGACGGTCTCGCCGTCCTCCTGCGCGGGCGTGGCGCGCTGGGCCCGGAGCAGGATCCGGCCGTGGCCGTCCACCAGCGCCCCGGCGATCTTGGTGCCGCCGATGTCGAGCGCAGCCACGAGGTCGGTGTGCATCAGTGTCAGTTCTCCCCGTCACCTTGAGGGATGGACAGGCCGGTCTCGCGGTGGGGGCGCAGGCCAGCAGATTGCGGTGGACAGTGTCTCCCGCATCTGACAACGTTGTCCAGGCTCTATGCTCGACGCCACATCCTCATACAAAATCATGGACCGCCACACCCCTTTGCCACGACCTCATCCCGACAGGACAGGACGCCGTATCGTGCCCGACACCCACAGCCGAGCAGACCGCCTCTCCGCCACCCGGTACGGCAACCGACCGACCATGAAGGACGTGGCCGCGCGGGCCGGCGTGGGGCTCAAGACGGTCTCCCGCGTGGTCAACGGCGAAGCGGGGGTCACCCCCGAGACGGAGCACCGGGTCCGGGAGGCCATCGAGGCGCTGGGCTTTCGCCGCAACGACAGCGCGCGCGTGCTGCGCAAGGGCCGTACCGCCAGCATCGGCCTGGTCCTGGAGGACCTCGCCGACCCGTTCTACGGCCCGCTGAGCCGTGCGGTGGAGGAGGTGGCCCGGGCCAACGGGGCGCTGCTGATCAACGGTTCCAGCGCGGAGGACCCGGAGCGGGAGCAGGAGTTGGTGCTGGCGCTGTGCGCGCGGCGGGTGGACGGTCTCGTGGTGATCCCGGCCGGGGACGACCACCGGTATCTGGAGCCGGAGCTGAAGGCGGGCGTCGCGACGGTGTTCGTGGACCGTCCGGCGGGGCGGATCGACGCCGACGTCGTCCTCTCCGACAACTTCGGCGGCGCGCGGGACGGGGTGGCCCACCTCATCGCCCACGGGCACCGGCGGATCGGCTTCATCGGCGACATGCCCCGCATCCACACGGCCGCCGAGCGGCTGCGCGGGTACCGGGCCGCGATGGAGGACGCCGGCATAGCGGTCGAGGACGCGTGGACGTCTCTGGGCGTCACCGACCCGGAGCGGGTGCGCCGGGCCGCCGAGGACATGCTTTCCGGCCCCTCCCCCGTCACCGCGATCTTCGCCGGCAACAACCGCGTGACGGTCACCGTGGTCCGGGTCCTCGCCGAGCACACCCGGCGGGTCGCCTTCGTCGGCTTCGACGACATCGAGCTCGCGGACCTCCTCCAGCCGGGCGTCACGGTCGTCGCCCAGGACGCGGCGACACTGGGCCGTACGGCGGCGGAACGCCTCTTCCGTCAACTGGACGGCACCCTCCTCACCCCGGAACGCATCGAACTGCCCACCCGGTTGATCACCCGGGGCTCGGGCGAGTTGCCTCCGGCGGACTGAGCGGGACGGGGAGCGGGAGAATCGTCGGGTGACCGAGGTGACGAGGCTGGACAGGGGCGACGGCGAGTGGGGGGCGCCGGAGACACCGAACGGTCCCCATGGGCGCCCCCGGCCGGAGACACCCGACTGTCGGCGGTGGGCCTCCGCGGAGACGCCGCCGCGCTACGGAACGCTGGAGGCGCTGGGTCTCGCCGAGGCTCCGCGGGATCGTCCGCTGCTCTATCCCGGTGCCTGGCCCGAGGACTCCGCGCTTCTCCACGGGGACCGGCTGCTCCCGCTGGACCGGCTGGTGCACGAGGACCGCGCTCCCGTCCTCGCGATCGGCTCCAACGCCAGCCCCGGGCAACTGCGGCACAAGATGGCCGAGTTCGGGATCGTCTCCCCGGTCCCGATGGTCAGGGCACGGGTGACCGGGGTCGGCGTCGGGGTGTCCGCGCATGTGAGCCGTATGGGATACGTCTCCGCGTCCCCCTTCCACGCCCCGTACACCACAAGGGAGTTGTTCGTCATCTGGCTGGACGCCGAGCAGCTCGCGGTCATCGACGCCAGCGAGGGCGTGCCGCTGGAGAACGGCAACTACGGCCGCGCCTGGCTGCCCTCGCCCGAGGTGCGGGTCGAGCTGGAGAACGGCGTGACACTGCCCGGCGTGCACTCGTACGTCAACCGCCACGGCGTCCTGCACGACGGCACCGGCACCGGCACCCCCCGCACCCACCCCGGCCAGCGGGAGCTGCTCACCGAACTCCTCGTGGGATCACCCCGGTTGAGGGAGCTGTTCGGGGTCACGCCCGAGGAGTTCGTGGCCCGGGCCCGCGCCGACCGCGAGCGCTGCGCGGCCGGCACCCGGTTCTTCGCCGACGACAAGCGCGTGACGGAGTCCGGCCTGGAGCGGTACCTGAGGGTTCAGCAGACCGGGAGTCCCGGCACCGCCTCGTCGTTGCCGCCGCCCTTGATGTAGACGACGCTGACGTAGACACCGGTGTTGCCGCTGTCGTCGTCCGTCCTCGCCCACCACACGTTGGTCCACTCCCCCGATGTCTCGCGGCGCCCCAGGTTGGACTGGCAGAAGAAATAGTTGGTGCCCGCGTAGAGGACGCCGGCCTCGGCGCCGGAGGCCGTGTAGGACTTGGCGGTCTTCCAGACCGTGCAGTTGTACTTGCCGCCGCCGATGGCCGTGCAGGCCGGGTCCGGTGCCGGGGTGCTGGGGTCGCCGCCGGCCGAACCGCCGCCCGCCGAGTCTCCCGAGCCGCCGCCCGAGTGGTCCTCCCCCGAAGTGCCGCCGCCGGAGGTCGCCTTGGCGGACGGGGAGGCACCGCTCGTGGGTTCGGAACCGCCCTTGTCGCCGGAGCTCGCCTTCGCGCTCGGTGTCTTCTTCCCGTCCTCGCCGGTGGGCTTCGGGCTGCCGGAGCGGTCGCCGTCCGTGCGGGCGGAACCGGTGGCGGAGGCCGGCGCACTCGAACGGGATCCGATCGGCCGGGCGTCGGCCTCGGCATCACCCGAGCCCTTCAGCAGCGCGGCGGTCGTCCCGGCCGCCGCGAGCACGACGGCGACGGCCGCGGCGGCGAGCAGCACACGCCCTTTACGGCGGGGCGAGCCGGAGGCGGTCAAGGGGGCGGTCGGGGGCTGCTCCTGGGAGACCTGCGACCCGTATCCGTACGCGGGGGGCCCGGCCTGCCCTGGAGCCCCGCCCTGAGCGGCGGGAAGTCCCGCGCCCGGAGCATGGCCCTGCCCGGCGGGCCCGAACCCCGGCCCGGCCGGAAGCACGGTGCCCTGACCGGGCACCACCGTGGGATCGGCCGCGTGACCGCCGGACGCCGTCCCAGCCCCGGCCTGCGACTCGGCCCCTTGCGCGGGTCCCCCCGTCCGGAAGCCCGGCGGCAGGGCCGGGCCGTCCGGCTCCGTCCGGACCCGCGTCGCCTGTGCCTCCGCACCGCGCAAAGCCGTCGTCGCGCTGTCCGTGCCGGGCGGGTCCGCGACCGCCTGGAGCAGTTCGCGTGCCTCCTCGGCCCCGGGCCGCGCCTCGGGCCGCTTGTCGAGCAGGCGCCGGAGGACGGGTGCGAGGGGCCCGGCCCGCTGCGGCTCGGGCAGGGGCTCGCCGACGATCGCGGTGAGCGTGGAGAACGTCGAGGTGCGGCGGAACGGCGCGGCCCCCTCGACGGCCGCGTAGAGCGTGGCACCGAGGGCCCACACGTCGGAGGCCGCGCCCGGATCCGCGCCCTGGGCGCGCTCGGGGGCCATGTAGTCCAGCGAGCCGACGAGGTGGCCGGTGCGGGTGAGGCTGGTGGCGGCACCGTCGCCCGGGTCCTCCATGGTGGCGATGCCGAAGTCGGTCAGCAGGACCCGGCCGGAGCGGTCGAGCAGGATGTTGCCGGGCTTGACGTCCCGGTGCAGGACTCCGACCCGGTGCGCGGCGGCGAGCGCGTCCATGACCTTGGCGCCGATGCCGGCCGCCTCCCGCGGGTCCAGCGGCCCGCTCTTGCGCAGCACCTGGTCGAGGGACGGGCCCTCGACCAGCTCCATGACGATCAGCGGGCGCCCTTCGACCTCGCCCACGTCGTGCACCGCGACGACCCCGGGATGCCGGACCCGGGCCGCCGCGCGGGCCTCGCGCTGCATCCGCAGCCGCAAATCCTCCAGTTCGGGCCCGTCGGCGTCGTTGTAGGTGCGCAGTTCCTTGACCGCGACCTCGCGGCCGAGCACCTCGTCGACCGCCCGCCAGACCACGCCCATGCCACCGCGGCCGAGCTGGCCCACGACCCGGTAACGCCCGGCCAGCAGCCGACCGGCGTCGTCCTGGCCCTTTCCGTTGGTCTCCCCCGAAGACACCGCTGCCCCGTTCCTGTGAACACGTCAATGCGTGCGGTACAGACTACGGGGCCGAAGTGACCACACCAGTGCGAGGTTGCGACTGTGACAGGGCCGCGACGTGCGGCTACTGACCGGAGACGGTCAGGTCGCCGCGCCGCGGGGCCGCGTACCCCTCCAGGTCGGCCCGGGTCAGTCCGGTCAGCCGGGCGACCTCCGCGATGTCGAGGGCACCGCAGTCCAGCCCGCGCAGCAGATAGCCGCTGAGCGCCTTCGCGGTGGCGGGCTCGTCCATGACGTCACCGCCGACCCTGCCCGCGTACCGGGCGAGCCGGCCTGCGGCCTGTTCGAAGCCCTCGCGGTAGAAGGCGAACACGGCCGCGTACCGGGTCGGGAGGTGGCCGGGGTGCATGTCCCAGCCCTGGTAGTAGGCGCGGGCCAGGGCCCGGCGGGTGAGGCCGTGGTGCAGCCGCCAGGCGTCGTGGACCTTCGCGGTGGGGCCGACGGGCAGCACATTGGTGGAGCCGTCCGACACCCGTACGCCGGTGCCCGCGGCGGCGACCTGCATGATCGCCTTGGCGTGGTCGGCGGCGGGGTGGTCGCTGGCCTGGTAGGCGGCCGAGACGCCGAGGCAGGCGCTGTAGTCGAAGGTGCCGTAGTGCAGTCCGGTGGCGCGGCCCTCGGCGGCCTGGATCATCCGGGCGACGGTGGCGGTGCCGTCGGTGGCGAGGATGGACTGGCTGGTCTCGATCTGGATCTCGAAGCCGAGCCGGCCGGCGTCCAGTCCGTGCGCCTTCTCGAAGGCCTCCAGGAGCCGGACGAACGCGGTGACCTGCTCGGCGTACGTCACCTTGGGCAGGGTCAGCACCAGCCCCTCGGGCAGCCCGCCCGCCGCCATCAGGCCGGTGAGGAAGACGTCGAGGGTCCGGATGCCACGGTCCCGGACGGCGGCCTCCATGCACTTCACGCGGATGCCCATGTACGGCGCCGCCGTGCCGTTCTCGTACGCCCCGGCGATCAGGCGGGCCGCGCGGGCGGCCGTCTCGTCCTCCTCGGCGTCCGGGCGCGGGCCGTAGCCGTCCTCGAAGTCGACTCGCAGGTCCTCGATCGGCTCGCGCTCCAGTTTGGCGCGCACGCGCGCGTACACGGGTTCGGCGAGTTCGTCGGAGAGCCCGAGGACGGCGGCGAAGGACGTGGCGTCCGGGGCGTGTTCGTCCAGGGCGGCGAGGGCCTGGTCGCCCCAGGAGCGGACGGTGTCGGCGGCGAAGGCGTCACCGGGGACGTAGACGGTGTGCACGGGCTGGCGGGTGCCGGGGTCTCCGGGGTAGCGGCGCTCCAGTTCGGCGTCGACCGGCGCGAGGGAGGCGCTGATCTCCTCGCTGACGGCGCCCGCGAGGCTCGTCGCCACCTGCTCCTGCTGGCCCTGACCCATCCCGCACCCTCCAGTTTTCCGCTCTACGGAATCAACAATCCGTAGAACGAAGCTATCCGTGAAGCTTCCGGATGGTCAACACCCCGTCCACAGCATGAGCCACCGCGTTCATATGGGAGGCGGAGAACCCCTACGCCGTCTTCCACACTCCGGTTCGAACAATCATCCTGGTCCGTCGGGAGGGAACTCACATGCCGGACACCCACAGAATGACGCGTCGTATGGGGCTCAGAACCGCCGTGGCCGCCGCCGTCACCGTGCCGCTGATGGGCACGCTGCCGGCCTCGGCCGCCAAACCGTCCAACCGCCGACTCGAACTCATGACGTTCAACCTGCGCTTCGCCGGCACCACCGAACCCAACAGCTGGGCCACCCGCCGCCCGGTGATGCGCCGCCTGTTACGCCGGGAGGCGCCCACGCTCATCGGCACCCAGGAAGGCCTGTACCGGCAACTGCTCGACATCCACGCCGACCTCGGACCGCACTACGACTGGATCGGCACCGGCCGGGAGGGCGGCAGCCACGACGAGTCCACGGCGGTCTTCTACGACAACCGGCGGCTGGCCCCCGTCGAGCACGACACGCTCTGGCTCTCCGACACGCCGAGGGTGATCGGCTCGAACACCTGGGGCGGCGCGCTCCCCCGGATCGTCACCTGGGTCCGCTTCCGCGACCGGACCACCCACGACCGGGAGTTCTATGTCGTCAACACCCACTTCGACCATGTGGGCCAGTACGCGCGCGAGCGGTCGGCGCAGTTCCTCGGCGAGAGGATCGCCGCGTTCGACCGCTCCCTGCCGGTCGTCGTGACCGGCGACTTCAACGCCGCGGCCCATGACAACCCGGCCTACGACATCCTGCTCGCCACGGGACTCGTGGACACCTGGGACGCGGCCCCCGAGCGCACCAAGGCGTACGCCACCTTCCACGGATACAAACCACTGGTCCCCGGCGGCGACCGGATCGACTGGATCCTCACCACGCCCGGCATCACCGTCCACCGGGCCGCCGTCAACACCTACGCCCTGCACGGGCAGTTCCCCAGCGACCATCTGCCGGTGCAGGCGACCGTGACCCTGGGATGAGCCGAGGCCCCCGCGACCGTCGGCACGGTCGCGGGGGCCTCGTACGCCCGGGGCGGGATCAGCCCTTGCGGGCCTTGATCTCCTCGGTGAGGGCGGGGACGACGTCGAAGAGGTCGCCGACGACGCCGTAGTCGACGAGGTCGAAGATCGGGGCCTCGGCGTCCTTGTTGACCGCGACGATGGTCTTCGAGGTCTGCATGCCCGCGCGGTGCTGGATCGCGCCGGAGATGCCGTTGGCGATGTACAGCTGCGGCGAGACGGACTTGCCGGTCTGGCCGACCTGGTTGGTGTGCGGGTACCAGCCCGCGTCCACCGCGGCACGCGAGGCGCCGACGGCCGCGCCGAGGGAGTCGGCGAGGGCCTCGATGATCGCGAAGTTGTCGGCGCCGTTGACACCGCGGCCGCCGGAGACCACGATCGCGGCCTCGGTCAGCTCGGGGCGACCGGTCGACTCGCGCGGGGTGCGGCCGGTGACCTTGGTGCCGGTGGCCTGCGCGGAGAAGGTCACGCTCAGCTCCGACACGTCACCGGCGGCCGGGGCGGCCTCCACGGCGGCGGAGTTGGGCTTGACGGTGATGACCGGGGTGCCCTTGGAGACACGGGACTTGGTGGTGAAGGAGGCGGCGAACACCGACTGGGTGGCCACCGGGCCCTCGTCGCCGGCCTCAAGGTCGACGGCGTCGGTGATGATGCCGGAGCCGATGCGCAGCGCCAGCCGGGCGGCGATCTCCTTG
The DNA here is from genome assembly GCF_036345115.1 of Streptomyces griseorubiginosus. Classification (GTDB taxonomy): domain Bacteria; phylum Actinomycetota; class Actinomycetes; order Streptomycetales; family Streptomycetaceae; genus Streptomyces; species Streptomyces griseorubiginosus_C. The sequence continues at coordinate 8,539,864 of NZ_CP107766.1, read as the reverse complement.
CCCTCGGCGGAGGACGGGACCAGGACGGCGGCCGGGGAGACGGCCTCGACGGCGGCCTGGAGGGCGTCGACCTTCGGTACGACCAGGTAGTCGGCGTACTCGGAGGCGTCGTGGGTGAGGACCTTGACGGCGCCGTGCTCGGCCAGGGCGGCGGCGGTGTCGGCGGCGCCGTTGCCCAGCGCGACGGCGACCGGCTCGCCGACGCGGCGGGCCAGGGTCAGCAGCTCCAGGGTGGGCTTGCGGACGGCACCGTCCACGTGGTCGACGTAGACGAGAACTTCAGCCATGGGAATGCTCTCCTGCGGATTGCGAAGTCTGAGGGGCGGTAAGGGGGTTGAGCCTCAGCGGGCCAGAACCCTTAGATGAACTTCTGGCTCGCGAGGAACTCGGCGAGCTGCTTGCCGCCCTCGCCCTCGTCCTTGACGATGGTGCCGGCCGTGCGGGCCGGACGCTCCGCGGCGGAGTCGACCTTGGTCCAGGCGCCCTCGAGGCCGACCTGCTCGGCCTCCAGGTCCAGGTCGGACAGGTCCCAGGACTCCACCGGCTTCTTCTTCGCCGCCATGATGCCCTTGAAGGACGGGTAACGCGCCTCGCCCGACTGGTCGGTCACCGAGACCACGGCCGGCAGGGAGGCCTCCAGCTGCTCCGAGGCGGCGTCGCCGTCGCGGCGGCCCTTGACGGTGCCGTCCTCGACGGAGACCTCGGAGAGCAGGGTGACCTGCGGGACGCCCAGGCGCTCGGCCAGCAGGGCCGGGACGACGCCCATGGTGCCGTCGGTGGAGGCCATGCCGGAGATCACCAGGTCGTAGCCGGCCTTCTCGATCGCCTTGGCCAGCACCAGGGAGGTGCCGATGGCGTCGGTGCCGTGCAGGTCGTCGTCCTCGACGTGGACGGCCTTGTCGGCGCCCATGGACAGCGCCTTGCGCAGCGCGTCCTTGGCGTCCTCGGGGCCGATGGTCAGGACGGTGACCTCGACGTCGTCGTCGGAGTTCTCCGAGATCTGCAGCGCCTGCTCGACCGCGTACTCGTCGAGCTCGGAGAGCAGACCGTCCACGTCGTCCCGGTCGACGGTCAGGTCATCGGCGAAGTGCCGGTCGCCAGTGGCGTCGGGCACGTACTTCACAGTGACAACGATCCTCAAGCTCACGCCGGCTCTCCTACTGCATCGTCATTTCTCGGCTGCCTCTTGCAGGCAGCATAGGCGCCCCAAGCGGCCGATCCCGGTCGGGGCGGGCTGCGCTCCCGAGCGAAATATTACTCGCCAGTACACCCAGTACGTGCCCGCTAAGCAAGCGCTTTGAACTGTGACCTTCGCAACGCAGCGTAATCGGAACTCGACGGCCTCGCACACCAGCGGGAGGGCCGACGATCCGTTCGACGCCGGTTCAGTCGCGCAGCCCGTTGAACCGCCCCTGGTGGTACAGCAGTGGCCGGCCCGACCCGGCCGGGTCGCCGATGCGCACCTCGGCCAGCACGATGCGGTGGTCGCCGGCGGGCACGCGCGTGTGCACCCGGCAGACCGTCCAGGCGAGGACGTCGTCGAGGACCGGGACCCCCTCGGGCCCTTCGCGCCAGGCAGTGGGTGCGCCGAAGCGGTCGGCGCCGCTGCGCGCGAAGGTGGCGGCCAGTTCCTCCTGGTGCTCGCCGAGTATGTGCACGCCCACGTGCTCGGCCCGGGATATCGCGGGCCAGCTGGAGGCGCCCGTGCCGATCCCGAAGGACAGCATGGGCGGTTCGGCGGAGACCGAGGCGAGGGAGGTGGCGGTGAAGCCGACCGGACCCGCGTCTCCGCGCGCGGTGATCACGGCGACTCCCGCCGCGTGCCGCCGGAAGAGGGAGCGCAGGAGGTCGGGAGAGGCGAGCTGAGGGGTGCCGAGGTCGGAGGTGGCCGTCATGCGGGGTTCCTTCTGCGAGGGCTGGCGAGCGGGACCGTGGCTGCTCAAGTAGCCGGACAGCGCGCGCTCGCGGTGCGGGCCAGGTCGACATGGACCCGCCCGTACAGAAGGGGTTCCGTAGGCATACGGTCAGGCTGACGATAGGTGCCGTGCACAGTCAAGTACGTTCCGGCATCTGGGAGCTGCCTCACCGTCGGCACACGCGGCGTCAAACCGCCTCCCCGATCGCCGCGATGACGTCGGCCTTGCGCGGCTGTCCGGCGGCCCGCCGCACGACCCGGCCGCGGGCGTCGAGGACCAGCACGGTCGGCGTCTTGAGGATGTCGAGTTCGCGGACCAGGTCGAGGTTCTTCTCGGCGTCGATCTCGACGTGGGTCACTCCCGGGACCATGCCGGCGACCTCGCCGAGTACGCGCCGGGTGGCCCGGCAGGGCGCGCAGAAGGCGCTGGAGAACTGGACGAGCGTGGCGCGTTCACCGAGTTCCTCGCCCAACTCGGCCGCGCCGAGCCTCTTGTCCTCATCACGCCCGCGCACCCGTACTCTCCCGTTCCGTCGCCGTTGCAGCACCCCGTAGGCGCTCGCCGCCGCGAGCACCGCCACGCACACCACAAGTCCGGTCATAACCTGCACAAGCATTCACGAGACTGCAAAGATTCCCACCTCCCCTAATTCTTTCCCTTGCGGAATGCTTGATTCATGGACATCGATGCAAGGGGGCCGCGCTTCGGCGCGGCGGTGACGACCGTCGTCCTGGCGGCCGTTCTGATCACGGGCAGTGTCTGGCTGCTGGCCTGGCAGACGCTGGCGTTCGCGCTGGGCGCGGCGGGTGGGGTGGGGCGTTCGCCGTACGGCTGGCTGTTCCGCACGGCGGTACGGCCGCGGATCGGACCGCCGACCGAGTTCGAGTCACCCGAACCGCCGCGGTTCGCCCAGGCGGTGGGCCTCGCCTTCGCGGGCCTGGGACTGGTGGGGTACGGGATCGGGCCGGAGTGGCTCGGGCTCGCCGCCACCGGTGCGGCGCTCGCGGCGGCCTTTCTCAACGCCACGTTCGGGTACTGCCTGGGTTGCGAGTTGTACCTGCTCGTACGGCGGGTGACGGTACGCGCGGAGTAAAGGCGGTTTAAAAGCCCGAGGTGGATCACAGGGACGACGTGACGAGAATCTCTCGCGCGTCGGGCACCAGGGCTGGCTCCCCGCCCGTTCTTGGGGCACGATCTGCGAGATGCCGTAAACCTACGGCTGCGTAACTTAGTGCCGGGACTCCCTTCCCCGGCAGAGCAGGAAGGGCCCACCCCGCCCATGGCAGAGCTTGTCTACCGTCCCGTCGTCGGATTCGCCCAGGCGCTGTTCAAGGCGTGGGACCTCAAGATCGACTGCAAGGGTTCGGAGAACATCCCACGCTCGGGCGGCGCCGTGCTGGTGAGCAATCACATCAGCTACCTGGACTTCGTCTTCAACGGCCTGGCCGCGCTCCCGCAGAAGCGTCTCGTGCGTTTCATGGCGAAGGAGTCGGTGTTCCGCCACAAGGTCTCGGGTCCGCTGATGCGCGGGATGAAGCACATCCCGGTCGACCGCGAGCAGGGCGAGACGGCGTACGCCCATGCCCTCGAGTCGCTGCGGTCGGGCGAGATCGTCGGGGTCTTCCCGGAGGCGACGATCTCGCAGTCCTTCACCCTGAAGAGCTTCAAGTCGGGTGCGGCGCGGATGGCGCAGGAGGCGGGCGTCCCCCTGATCCCGATGGCCGTCTGGGGCACCCAGCGGCTGTGGACCAAGGGACACCCGCGCAACTTCAAGCGCAGCCACATCCCGATCACGATCCGGGTCGGCGAGGCGATCGAGGCGTCCAAGGACAAGTACGCCGGAGCCATCACCCGCCAAGTACGGGACCGCGTCAACGAGTTGCTGGAAGCCGCCCAGCGGGCCTACCCCGTCCGCCCGAAGGGTCCGACCGACACATGGTGGATGCCGGCACACCTCGGGGGCACGGCCCCCACGCCCGAAGAGGTCCGCGCGGCCGAGGCCCGCTAGGACCGCGCACCTGCTGGCGGCGACCGGCGAAGCTGAGGAAGTGTCCAGGTACGCCGCCGCACTGGCACGCGAGCACGGCCTCTTCTGCTTCGATCCGCAGTGAGCGCCTCCGGTCGTGAGCTGACCACTCAAGCGCGAGGGCCGTGCAGGCTCACCGGCCAGAGCTGGTCGGCATCCCGAACAGGAGGACGGCCACCACCAGGGTCACCGGTATGGCCAACGCCACGGCCAGCCCGGCCATGGCGCCCCAGGCCGTCAGTCGAGCACTGGTCCTCGCGTAGTCATCGGACTTACCGGGATTCATCGGAGCCGTCCTCGCTGCCTCCAGCGATCTTGCCGCCGACGAACACCACTCCCAGCCCGAGGGCGGCTGCACCGGCGGCTGCCACCAGCTTCATCCCGGCCCCCAGGAACTGCTTGCTCTCGCTGTCCTTCTCGTACACCTGGCGCACGTTCTGGTCGAGGCGGTCATGAAGGGCCTCCCTCTGTTCCCAGGTGAGGTCGTCCCGGCCGAGGTCGGTGCGCAGCGCGTCCCGCTGGTCCTGCGAAGCCTGATAAAAGCGGTTCTGGCTGTTCTCGTTGGCCGCGAGAGTGGACTTGTGGGCCTCCGCCACTGCATCGATATCGGCCTTGCCCAGGTCCTTGAAGGCAGGGAACTGCTCGATGAGCTTGAGCCGCACCTCGGTTGCCATCTCGGGCATCGCCGCCGCGAACTTGATCACCTTGTCCTTCGACAGGTTCCGCCAGTTCGGGATACCCAACTTCCGCTTGAGCTCTGCTTCGTTCACGTCGCCCATACCCTGACTCCGTCCATCGTCCCGTGCGCATCCCGGATGGTAGCGGTGCCCGCCGCCAAGCCATTGCCTCAGTCGGCCGCCGGGACCAGGTCGATCCATGCCCCCGGGCTGAACTTCTCCAGCAGTTCCGCCAGTTCGGTGGCCGCTCTCTCCGCGTCCGCCACCGGCATCGGCGGCAGGCTCTCCAGCAGGAAGATGGCGGAGACCGTCTCCTCCGTGAGGCGAGTGCGGGGGCCCTGGCGCCAGTTCCAGCGTCGGCAGGTGACGCCGGTGTCGTCGCACCACACGACCTCCCCCGCCTCCGGGTGCTCGACGACCTCATCCCCCGCGGCCACCGTCACGAAGTCCTCGTCACCGCCGGCCCGTACGAGCCGCATGCCGCCCCGGACGCGGTCGAGGTCCTCACCGCCGACGGGGACGAGATGGGCGACGCTGATCGCGTTGTAGAGGTCGACCAGGAGGTTGACGCGGGGCAGGCCCGCGCCCGACAGGGCCCTCTTCGCCAGCGCCTCCGCCGAGTTGCGAGTACGGGACGGCTTCGCGCCGAACGCCGTGTAGACCTCCCGCCAGGCCGCCATGTGCGGGTCCTCGTGCGGGGCGCGCCCGTCCAGTCGTACGGCGAGACGGGCGGCCGCGTCGTCGAGGAGTGCCGAACTGGCGTCGGTACTGGGCCCGTTGACGAGTCCGTGGGCTTCCACGGCGAGGTGCGTGAAGCCGGGCGCGAGGACCCGGACCTCGTCGGACACGGTCAGGGAGAGGGTCATGGGGTGCCTCAGAGTGCGACGGGGAGCGCTTTCCAGAGGTGCGGCCGGTCCGGGGCCGCTTTCAGGACGCCCAGGACAGTCGGGTGTGGTTCAGCGTACAGGACCGGGTAGTCCATCTCGCTGGACTCCGGTTCGGGCGTGAACGCCAGCCGCTCGCCGTCGAGGGAGAACTGCGCGTCCACCCCGGGCTTGTTGCCCCGGGGGTCCTGGCGGTGCCAGGCGCCGTTGAACCGCACGGCGACCAGACCGTGCACCACGTCGAGCTTCTGGTAGCAGAGCGCGGTCGGGATGTCCTCGGCGCGCAGCAGGGCGGCCAGCGCGTGGGCCTTGGCGAAGCAGATGCCGGTGCCCTGCTCCAGGACGTCGGACGCCCGCCAGGTGACGCGGAGATCGCCGGAGTCCTGGGAGTGCGGGATGGTGTCGCGGACGAACTCGAAGGCCAGCCGCGCATAGGCATACGAGTCATCGGCCTTCCGGGCGAGATGCGCGGCCGTATCACGCACCAGCGGGTGGTGATGGTCGATCGCCTCGTCAGCGGCCAAGTACGCGGAAAGGTCGGGGGTGTTCTGGATCAGCTCCATGACGGCAGAGCATAGGAATGCGATCACCCAACAGTCAATGACTTTTCAGGTGACCGCATATCTATGCACAGCTCGTCAGCGCGCCATCTCCTCCTTCAGCGCCGCCACGAACGTGTCCACGTCCTCCTCGGTGGTGTCGAAGGCGCACATCCAGCGGACGTCGCCCGCGGCCTCGTCCCAGAAGTAGAAGCGGAAGCGCTTCTGGAGCCGCTCGCTCACGTCGTGCGGCAACCGCGCGAAGACCCCGTTGGCCTGCACCGGGTAGAGGATCTCCACCCCGTGGACCGCACGCACTCCCTCGGCCAGGCGCTGGGCCATCTCGTTGGCGTGGCGGGCGTTGCGCAGCCACAGGTCCTTGGCGAGCAGGGCCTCCAACTGGACCGACACGAAACGCATCTTGGAGGCGAGCTGCATCGACAGCTTGCGCAGGTGCTTCATGTGGGAGACCGCGTCCTGGTTGATCACCACGACCGCCTCGCCGAACAGCGCGCCGTTCTTCGTCCCGCCGAGGGAGAGGATGTCGACGCCGACCGCGTTGGTGAACGTCCGCATCGGGACGTCCAGGGACGCTGCCGCGTTGGCTATGCGGGAGCCGTCCAGGTGCACCTTCATGCCACGCGCGTGTGCGTGCTCGCAGATCGCGCGGATCTCGTCCGGCGTGTAGAGCGTGCCGAGCTCCGTGGACTGGGTGATCGAGACGGCCTGCGGCATGGCACGGTGCTCGTCCTCCCAGCCGTACGCCTGCCGGTCGATCAGCTCGGGAGTGAGCTTCCCGTCCGGCGTCGGCACGGTGAGCAGCTTCAGGCCGCCCATCCGCTCGGGGGCGCCGCCCTCGTCGACGTTGATGTGCGCGCTCTCGGCGCAGATCACCGCGCCCCAGCGGTCGGTGACCGCCTGGAGCGCGACGACGTTGGCGCCGGTGCCGTTGAAGACCGGGAACGCCTCGGCCGTGGCCCCGAAGTGGCTGCGGATGATCCCCTGGAGGTGCTCGGTGTAGTCGTCCTCGCCGTACGCGACCTGGTGCCCGCCGTTGGCCAGGGCCAGGGCGGCGAGCACCTCCGGGTGGGCCCCGGCGTAGTTGTCGCTGGCGAAGCCGCGGACCTGCGGGTCGTGACGGCGGCGCGCCTGCGTGAAAGCGGTCGGGTTCACGGCTTCTCGGTCAGCCACAGACGGTTTCCGTTCACTTCGGCGGCGGGCTTCTCCCAGACACCGGCGATGGCCTCGGCCAGATCCTTGACGTCGGTGAAGCCCGCGAACTTCGCGTTGGGCCGCTCCGCGCGCATGGCCTCGTGCACCAGTGCCTTCACCACCAGGATCGCAGCCGCGGACGTCGGTCCGTCAGCGCCCCCGGCCTTGCGGAAGGCGTCGGCGAGGGCGAGCGTCCAGGCCTCGGCGGCGGCCTTGGCGGCGGCGTACGAGGCGTTGCCCGCGGTCGGCTTCGTCGCACCGGCGGCGCTGATCAGGACGTAACGGCCGCGGTCGCTGCGCTGGAGGCCCTCGTAGAAGGCCAGCGAGGTGTGCTGCACGGTGCGGACGAGCAGCAGCTCCAGGAAGTCCCAGTCGTCCAGGCTCGACTTGATGAAGGTCTCGCTGCCGCGCCAGCCGCCGACGAGGTGGACCAGGCCGTCGACCCGCCCGAAGTCCTTCTCGATGTGCATGGCCCAGTCGCGGGTGGAGTCCAGGTCGAGCAGGTCGACCGGTTCCCCGGTGACGGTCGCGCCGCCGGACGCGTAGCGGGCCGCGTCCACGGCCTCCGCGAGCCGCTCCGGGTCGTTGTCCGCGCCGACGACGGTCGCGCCCGCCTCGGCCAGTCGCAGCAGCGCCGCGCGGCCCGCGGGCCCGCCCGCGCCGGCCACCGCGATCACCGCACCGCTGAGAGCTCCGTTCCCCACCATGCGCTTCGCCTCCTGAGCTGTTGTGGTGCGGTCGCTCACGCGGCGACCCGCTCGGCACTCTCCGCCGTGATGCCCCGAGTGGAGGCGATCACGTTCTTCAGCTTCTTGGAGAGGGCCTCATAGAACATGCTCAGCGGAAACTCGTCCGGAAGCACGTCATCGACGAGTTTCCGGGGCGGCAGCGACAGGTCGAGGGCGTCGGGACCCTTGGCCCACTTGGAGCCCGGGTGCGGGGCGAGGTACTGGGAGACCAGGTCGTAGGCGGCGAACCAGTGGACCAGCTTCGGGCGGTCGATGCCGGCCCGGTAGAGGTCCTCGATCTCGGCGCACAGCTGGTTGGTGACCTGCGGGGCGCGCTGCCAGTCGATGAAGAGCTTGTTGTCGGTCCAGCGCACCACGTCGTGCTTGTGCAGGTAGGCGAAGAGGAGCTGGCCGCCGAGGCCGTCGTAGTTGCGCACTCGCTCGCCGGTGACCGGGAAGCGGAACATGCGGTCGAAGAGGACCGCGTACTGCACGTCACGGGCCTGCGGGACGCCGTCCTCCTGGAGCTTCACGGCCTCCTTGAAGGCGGTGAGGTCGCAGCGCAGCTCTTCGAGGCCGTACATCCAGAACGGCTGGCGCTGCTTGATCATGAACGGGTCGAAGGGCAGGTCGCCGTGGCTGTGGGTGCGGTCGTGGACCATGTCCCACAGGACGAAGGCCTCCTCGCAGCGCTTCTGGTCGTGGACCATCGCGGCGATGTCCTCGGGCAGCTCCAGGCCCAGGATGCCGACCGCGGCGTCGGTGACCCGGCGGAAGCGGGCGGCCTCGCGGTCGCAGAAGATGCCGCCCCAGGAGAAGCGTTCCGGCGCCTCGCGCACGGCGATGGTCTCCGGGAAGAGGACGGCGGAGTTGGTGTCGTAGCCGGCCGTGAAGTCCTCGAACTTGATGCCGCAGAACAGCGGGTTGTCGTAGCGCGTGCGCTCCAGCTCGGCCAGCCAGTCGGGCCAGACCATGCGCAGCACGACCGCCTCCAGGTTGCGGTCGGGGTTGCCGTTCTGCGTGTACATCGCGAAGACGACCAGGTGCTGGAGGCCGTCCGCGCGGTTCGCGGCGGGCTGGAAGGCCAGCAGGGAGTCCAGGAAGTCGGGCACCCCGAAGCCGCCCTCGGCCCAGCGCCTCAGGTCCTTCACGAGGGCCGCGTGGTAGTCGGCGTCGTGCGGCAGCAGGGGGGACAGCTCCTCCACGGCCTCCACGACACGCCGTACGGCGTCCTCGGCCTCCGCGCGCCCGGGGGCGCCCTCGGCCTCGAAGTCGATCGCCCCGTCCTTGGACTGCCATGGCCGGATCCGCTCCACGGCATCCTTGAGCACGGGCCATGCCGGGTGCTCCACCACCCTGGTCACGGGAGGAACCTGGTCCCCCGAAGCCGCCTGCACAAGAATTTCCGTCATGTCCCATCCTCCACGGGAGAAGCTCGCGTACGAAGACCGTATACATACGAGCTTCCGCCCAGCAAGAGCGGTTACGGGAAGTTATCCTGCCCAACCCAATGGTCACCGAACTTTTTCCCGTCGCATGCCATGAACACCGCGATTCCGGGTAGGTGATACCGCTTCCCCTCACGTCACCGCGATCCCTCGTGTACGCACGGGTCCATCACGCGGTGTAGCCGTTAGGCTGCGGCTCACCGAGCCGCCGTCGACGGAAGCGAGTTGAACCTTGAACTTCCTTACCATCGGTCATCGCGGAGTCATGGGTACCGAACCCGAGAACACCCTCCGTTCCTTCGTCGCCGCCCAGCAGGCCGGCCTCGACGTCATCGAACTCGATCTGCATCTGAGCAAGGACGGCGCCCTCGTCGTCATGCACGACACCCACGTGGACCGCACGACCGACGGAACCGGCCCGATCGCCGAGAAGACCCTCACCGAGCTGCGCGCCCTGGACGCCGGGCGCGGGGAACAGGTGCCGGTGTTCGAGGAGGTGCTTGACACCGTCCGCTCGCCGCTCCAGGCGGAGATCAAGGACATCGCGGCGGCCCGGGCCCTGGCCGAGGTCATGATCCGGCGCGACCTGGTCTCCCGGGTGGAGGTGTCCTCGTTCCACGACGAGGCGATCGCCGAGATCGGCCGGCTGGTGCCCGGCGTACGGACCGCGCTGATCGGCAGCCGGTTCGGCCCCGACATCGTGGAGCGCGCCGTCGAGGCCGGCGCCGGGACCGTCTGCCTCAACATCCGCCGGCTGACCCTGGAGGTCGTGGAGGCGGCCCGCAAGGCGGACCTGAAGATCATCGGCTGGGTGGTGAACACCCAGGACCATCTGCGCCTGGTGCGCGCCCTGGAGCTGGACGGCGCCACGACCGACTACCCCGAGATCAAGCGCACCGGCCGCTTCACCGCCTGAGACCGGGCAGGAACGTCACACCAACGGCTTGACCAGCAGCTCGAACCGGAGGTCGTCGCGCTGCGGAATGCCGAAGCGCTCGTCGCCGTACGGGAAGGGTGTCATCTTTCCCGTACGGCGGTAGCCGCGCCGCTCGTACCAGGCGATGAGGTCGTCGCGCACGGAGATCACCGTCATGTGCATCTCGGTGACGCCCCAGGCCTCCCGGACGATCCGCTCCGCCTCCGCGATGATCACCTTCCCGAGGCCGCCGCCCTGGAGCGTGGGGCTGACCGCGAACATCCCGAAGTAGGCGTAGGTGCCCCGGTGTTCGAGCTGGCAGCAGGCGACGATCCGCCCGTCCCGCTCCACCGTCAGCAGCCGGCTGTCGGGCGACTTGATGACCGCGAGCACTCCCTCTGGGTCGGTGCGCTGTCCCTCCAGGATGTCCGCCTCGGTGGTCCACCCGGCCCGGCTGTCGTCCCCTCGGTACGCCGACTCGACCAGCGCGACGAGGGTGTCCACGTCGGCGTCGGTGGCGTCACGGAAGGTGAGTCCGGTGGTGGTCTCCATGGGGCGCATCTCCACTTCAGGGGCACGGCTCGGGCACGGTTGAGAGTAACCCCCCGGCTAGGCTCGCCCGCATGGTGCACGTACTGAGCGGCCGCGTCCTGCTGCGGCCCACCGATCCGGAGCGTTCCCGCGTCTTCTACGGCGATCAGCTGGGCCTCGCCGTGTACCGCGAGTTCGGTACGGGGCCGGAGCGGGGCACGGTCTACTTCCTCGGCGGTGGCTTCCTGGAACTGTCGGGACGCTCCGAGGCCCCGCCCGCCGCGGACGTGCGGCTGTGGCTCCAGGTCCCGGACGTGACCGCGGCCCACGAGGAGCTGCTCGCCAAGGGGGTCGAGATCGTACGGCCGCCGGTGAAGGAGCCGTGGGGGCTGGTGGAGATGTGGGTGGCGGACCCGGACGGGACGCCGATCGTGCTGGTGGAGGTGCCGGCGGACCATCCGATCCGGTACCGGCCCGGGATCTGACCCGCCCTGCACACACGCGACGCCGTCCGTTCCCCTCCCTTGGATATGCTCCGCCGACCGCTGTCGCCCCCGAGGGCGTCGAGCAGTGGAGGAGCACATGAGCGTGGACGTGAACGCCCCGGCCTGGCACCGGCAGCGGTGGGCGGCCAGGGTGTCGCTGACGACGGCCGCTCTCGCCGTCCTGCTGCCGCTCGGCCTCGGCGGGTTCCGCGGTGTGCTGCTGCTGGCGGCCGGATTGGCCGCCGCGGCCGTCACGGCGGCGGCGCTGTGGTGGACCCTGACCCGGCGCGGTCCGGAGCGCTGGCTGGCTGCCGTGGTCGCGGTCGTCACGCCCACCGCCGTCGTCGTGCTGTTCGCGGTGACCCTGGGCTGGGCGCTCCTGCTGTCGCTTGCGCTGTGGGCCGTGGCCGTGTGGAGCGGGCGGTACGCGCTGCGCAGCACCGGCCGCCTTCCCCGGCGGATGAAGGAGCACCGGGCGCGGTCGGTGGAGCGGCCCTTCCTGATCATGAACCCCCGCTCCGGCGGCGGGAAGGTCGAGCGGTTCGGGCTGAAGGAGAAGGCCGAGCGGCTGGGGGCCGGGGTCGTGCTGCTCGATGCGGAGGAGCAGCAGGACGTGACCGCGCTGGCGCGGGAGGCCGTGGCCCGGGGCGCGGACCTGCTGGGTGTCGCGGGCGGGGACGGTACCCAGGCGCTGGTCGCCGCCGTCGCCGCGGAGCACGACCTGCCGTTCCTGGTCATCTCGGCCGGTACCCGCAACCACTTCGCCATGGACCTCGGCCTCGACCGCACCGACCCCTCGACCTGCCTGGACGCGCTCACCGACGGGGTCGAGCTGCGGGTGGACCTGGGTTTCGCCGGGGACCATCCGTTCGTCAACAACGCCTCCTTCGGGGCCTACGCGGCGGTCGTCCAGAGTCCCGCCTACCGCGACGACAAGATCGGCACCACGCTGGAGCTGCTGCCCGATCTCCTCACCCGCCAGCGTGGCCCGCATCTGACCGCGCGGGTCGGTGAGACGACCCTCGACGGGCCGCAGGCGGTGCTGGTGAGCAACAACGCGTACCGCACCGGCGACCCCGCGGGGCTCGGCCGGCGCCGACGCCTCGACTCCGGGCAGCTCGGCGTGCTCGGCGTGAAGGTGGACAGCGCGGCCGAGGCGGCGGCCCTGCTGCTCGCCCCCGATCCGCAGGGGCTCGTGGTGCTGTCCGCGCGAGAGGCGGTCGTCGACGCCGACCGACCGGAGATCGAGGTCGGCGTCGACGGCGAGGCCCTGACCCTGCCCACGCCGGTCCACTGCCGCATCGTCCCCGGGGCGCTACGGGTCCGCGTGCCGCGGAGACGACCGGGTGTGCCGGTGGTACAACCCCGCCTGAACTGGCGGAGGTTGAGGAAACTGGCGGCGACCGCGGGACGCGGGTGAGGCGGGGCGGGGCCGCCTGCTCAGCGCGGCTCAGTCCTCGACCGGCTCGTAGTCGAACCAGTCGAAGCGGACCGTGCCGAGCGTGGCGTAGGTGCCGATGACCCGGCCGGTGAAGCCGCCGGCGACCTCGGTGGAGAGGTAGCGGCCGTCGAGAGCGGCCAGTTCGGTGTACCCGCCGTCCGCGTCCTCCACGCCGAGGGTGACGGTGTCCGGTCCCTGACGTGGATCGGTGACCTTCCGGGTGGCGGTCATATCGACCCTGAGCACGACCGGGCCGGCCGGCGTCGGGTGGGAGGCGACCACCGTGCGCAGTGTGCCGACGCGGGCGATCACCCGTACCTGGCCGGGCTCCGTCTCGATCTCGTAGTGGTGCCGCTCGTCGAGCCGGACGGCCAGTCCGCCGCGCCCGTCGGACGGGTCGGCGAGGACGCGGGCGCGGCACGAGAGGTGCTGCTGGCGGCGGCCGAGGAAGGTGACCTCGGGATCGTCGAGGGAGTCCCCGCGGGCGCGCAGAGTCAGCCAGCCGGGCCGCTCCCCGGTGGTGCAGTGCGCGGTGGAACGCGAGCGCGGTGAGATCCAGCCGTGGGCGAGTTCACCGGAGTCGAAGTCGTCCCGGACCGGCTCCACCGCGGGTTCGTGCAGCGGCCACGGCGGCGCGGCCATGTCGAGAGCGACCTCGCCGACGACCGGCCAGTCGTCGACCCAGGTCACCGGGGCGAGGAAGGTCTCACGGCCGAGGACGTGCCAGCCGGGAGTGCCGCCCTGGGGCCGCACGCCGAGGAACACCATCCACCACGAGCCGTCAGGACCCTGGACGAGGTCCCCGTGACCGGTGTTCTGGACGGGGTGGTCGGTGCCGCGATGGGTCAGGACCGGGTTGTCGGGGCAGGGCTCGAAGGGCCCGTCGGGGGTGCGGCCACGGGCGATCGAGACCCCGTGGCACCGCTCGGTGCCGCCCTCGGCGATGAGCAGGTACCAGTAGTCGCCGATCCGGTACAGGTGCGGTGCCTCGGGGGCCTTGGCGCCGGGGGCGCCGGACCACAGACGCCGCGGTTCGCCGATCGTCTCCCCGGTGAGCGGGTCGATGCGGTACTGGCTGACGCCCGCGACCGTGCACCGGCAGATGCCGTCGTCGTCCCAGGCGAGGTCCGGGTCGATGCCGTGCACCCCGGGCAGCCGGATCGGGTCGGACCAGGGGCCGGCCGGGTCGGTGGCGGTGAACAGCATGTTGCCGTCGGCGCTGACGTTGGTGACGATCAGCCAGAAGCGGCCGTCGTGGTGGCGCAGGGTGGGTGCGTACAGCCCGCCGGAGGAGGCCGCGCCGGGCGGCAGCCGCAGTTGCTCCGGCCGGTCGAGCGCGTTGCCGATCAGGGTCCAGTGCACCAGGTCGCGGCTGTGGAAGAGGGGCACGCCCGGGAAGTACTCGAAGCTGGAGCACGCGAGGTAGTAGTCCTCGCCCACCCGGCAGATGCTCGGATCGGGGTGGAACCCCGGGATCACGGGGTTGCTGACGGTCCGCGCAGGCGTGCTCGACAAGGCGAGTCCTTTCGGTGGGCCTCTCCGCACCCGGCTCGCACCGGGAGAAACTGTCGCTCCTTCAGACGGATAGTTTCCAGCGGAGGTTAGCGAGACGCCTCGACCATGGTCAACGGTCCCGTACGGCGTGGACCGCGCCGTCAGCTCTTGGGCGGGGCGGTGCTGCCGCGGACCGTCAGGGTGGTCGCGAGCTCCAGGCCGGCCTGGGGTGCCCGCTCGCCGCGGCCGAGGGTGAGCGCCAGCTCGGTCGCGGCCACGGCCATCTCGGTCAGGGGCTGGTGGACGGTGGTGAGCGGCGGGTCCACCCAGGCGACGACCGGCAGATCGTCGAATCCGACCACGCTCAGATCGTCGGGGATGCGCAGACCGGCGTCGCGCGCCGCCTGATAGACGCCGAGGGCCTGGAGGTCGTTGGCGGTGAAGATCGCCGTGGGCCGTTCGGGCCGGGCCAGCAGGGCGCGCGCCGCGTCGCAGCCGTCCTCGCGGGTCAGCGCGGTGTGCACGACGAGCTCTGGATCGACGGCCAGTCCGGCGGCCCCGAGCGCGGAGCGGTAGCCGTCCAGCCGCGCGGCGCAGCACAGTTGGCCCTCGGGGCCGCTGATCATGGCGATGCGCCGGTGCCCGAGCTCGGTGAGGTGCCGGGTCGCGGCACGGCCGCCGGACCAGTTGGTGGCGCCTACGTAGGGGACGTCGTCCGGCAGCTCCACGATGGGGTCGAGGACGACGAACGGAATTCCCTTCGCGGTCAGTTGGGCGCGCTCGGCCTCCGAGAGCTGTGCCACGGACAGCACGCAGTTCGGGCGCCGCGACACGGTGTCCTCCCAGGCCGGTGCGGCACCGTCGTGCAGGCCGAACTCCGACACCATGACGCCGACGCGGTGTTGGCGGGCCACCCGCTCCACACCGCGGATGATCTCGACGGCCCACATGTCCTTGAGCTCACGGAAGACGAGCTCGACGACCTTGCTGCGCTGGGATCCGGGCTTGCGGTAGCCGTACCGCTCGATCAGCTCCTCGACCCGGGCGCGGGTGTCCGCCGAGACCCCCGACTTGCCGTTGAGCACCTTGGAGACGGTCGGAACGGACACTCCCGCGGTCTCGGCGATGTACGCGATGGTGACCGACTTCGGCGCTTCGCTCCGCTCGCGCTCCTGATCGGTCGGACCGGCTGCTGCGTTGTCCGCCAAGGTGACCTTCCCGATCGTCGAACCGCTGGAAGGGCGCCACGGACGCCCCGGCTCATTCTGGCACCCCCTGTCGGCACACCTGTGGCCACTGACGCTTCCTTATGTTCATTTCTCCGCCGCGTGCAACGAAAGTTTCTCAGCGCCTGGCACCTCACGACGGGGTGCCCGGCCTCCCGTCAGGACGGCTCGTCCCCCGCGGTCAGCGGTGTCACCGTCACCTGGTCGATGACCGGGGCGTACGCGGAGCGCTGGCCGTACTCGTTCCTGGTGTCGCCCGCGAAGTCGGGGAGCTCGTCGGCGGTGAAGGTGAGGGTGTTGAGGCCGGGGCGCAGGGTGACGGGCACGGCCAGGGTCCAGAAGTTGTTGAAGTGGAAGGTGGTGGGGAACAGGACCCGGTGTGCCGGGCCGCCGTTGACGGAGATGTCGGCGTGGCGGCAGACCGGGTCCGGGTTGTAGTGGGTGGCGGGCGGCTGCTCGCCGTTGGAGTAGCGGACGGTCAGCGCGTGGCGTCCGGCGCGGTCCGCGGTGACCGTCAGGGAGAGCGCGTTCGCGGGCCCGGCGCCGACGCCCTCGACCGCCTTGCCGCCGTGGGCGTACGGGTATCCGGTCACCCTCGCCGTCCCGGTCAGGACGCCTTCCGCGGCGGCGTACACGCTCGTGGGCAGGAGTCCGCGCGAAGGGGCGATCCGCAGTCGGTCCACGACCAGTCGGTCCGAGGTCCCGGTCACGGTGACCTTGTTGACGCCGCCAGCCAGGAAGAGGGGTACGGCGCCGCGCTCGACGCGTCCGATCTCCTCGCCGTTGACGCTCAACACTCCTTCCCCGGGCCCGAGTACGTCGACGGTGACGGAGGCTTCGCCGTCGTCGGCCGCGTGCGCCCAGAAGGTGACGGTGCCGCCTCGCGGGAGTACGGCGACTCCGGGCCCGGAGGCTCCGCGATGGGCGTGGCTGACCCGGGCACCCCCGCCGAGATCCGCGAACTCGGCGTCGTACAGGGCGGTTTCGTCCTCGCCGCGCAGGACCAGGTCCAGCTTGTCGACGACCGCGTCGCCCTTGGTGACACCGAGGTCGGGGTCCTGGGCGGCGAGGGTGATCCGGTGCCGGCCCGCCGTCAGCCGCACCCGGGTGTCGGTGTGCCCCCACACCGCCGGCTTGTAGCCGAGCGGCAGCCGCAGTTCGCGCGGGTCCTCGCCGTCGACGCGCAGGAAGACGTTGGTGGGACCCTGCTCGCGCACCAGGTCCGCGAGATTGTGCGAGTTGGCGAACACCAGCAGGTCGTACGTCCCGTCCTGCGGGACCTCGACGTCGAACGCGAGCACCCCGTCGGAGCCGGTGCGCAGTCCTCCCACGTGGTAGCCGCCGGAGGTGGCGAACCGGTCGACGGCGGACGGGGATCCCTCGGGCCCGTTCTTCGAGTAGCCCTGGCCCGTGTAGGTCGCGTCCTCGGCCTCGTACGTCCGCCTCCAGCGCACCGCGGGCGGCAGGGAAGCGGCCCCGTTGCCGCCGGGTGAGAGGATCACCTGGTACGCGGACATCGCGTCGAGATCGGTCAGACCGATCGTCACCCGGCCGTCCGTCACCGGGAGTTCCTCGTCGCGGAGCCGCAACGGCTGTTCGCCGGCGCCGAGTTGACCGGTCCAGGGGATCTCCACGAGCCGCACGTGCGCCACGGCGCCGAAGACCTCCGCGTCCACGCCCTCGAAGACGAGGTCCGCCGCACCGTCCGCTCCCCCGAACAGCGCCCGCGCCTGCCGTTTGTCGCGGTCGAGGGTGGCGACGCCCTGGAGGGTGTACTGCACGTTGGGGTGCGGGGCGACGACCCGGACGGTGTTCCCGGTCAGCTGTCCGTAGGCGTTGTAAAGCCACCACTGGCCGTTGGCCTTGTTCGCCTCCACCGCCGAGTCGTTGAGGTTGCCCGCGATGTTCCAGTAGGCGAGGTCGGCGTCGACCTTCGACTCCTCGATCGCGGCGATCCACTGGATCATCTGGCCGGGCACCGAGACGTGGTAGTTGTGCGCGTACTCGTTGATGTTGACGGGCAGCGGCCCGATCCCCAACTCCCGTTCCAGCTCGCGGTACTTGGCTATGTTGGTGCGGACCTCGTCGGGTGAGGACAGTTCGTGCCAGGTGACGATGTCCGGCAGCACGTCACGGGACTTCGCGAACTCGAGGAAGTCCCTGACCTCGGGGTACAGGATGCAGGTGTTGGGTCCGGCCACCCGGGCGTCCGGGTCGAGGTCCTTGATCAGGCGGTAGGCGGCCTCCCAGCCGGCGAAGTAGTGGTCCGGCTCGGTCCGCCAGGACACCCCGTCGTAGCTCCACTCCCCCTCGCCGAACATGTTGCCCTCGGGCTCGTTGAACGGCACGTACACGACGTGGGACCTCAACTCCCCCAGGGTCAGCACGTGTTCGACCTGGCGGCGGATCACGTCCAGGTGCCCCGCGAGCCGCTCCTCGCCGGTGGCGCCGGGCCACTCGTAGGGAAAGCCGCGGTAGAAGTCGGGCAGGTAGACGTAGACGTCCTTGCCGCCGGCCGCGACGAAAGGCGGCAGGATCTCCAGGGCGTCGCCGCCGGGGTGCTGGGTGCCGTCCTGGGCCTTGGTCGTCACCGTGCGCGGGTACATGCCCTCGACCACCACGCGGCTGGGCACGCCGTCGCCGTAGAGGCCGTAGAGGGTGCCGCTCGCTCCGCCGTGGAAGGGGCCGGTCTCGGTGCCGAGGTCGATGGTGAGCTGGTCGGGGGCGGGGCCTTCGGCTGTCACGGCGTCCATCCTTCGTTCGGCATGTCGTACGGCGGTCGATGATCCGCACCGACCTGGACGAACGTAGGAACCGCGGGTGGACGGCGTCAACAGGGAGCACGTTCCGAAACTTCCGAAACCGCAGGTCGGGGGCGTCAGGCGCGCAGCACTCCGAGGGTGCCCTCCAGCCGGCCGAGCAGTTCGCCGAGCCGGGCGGCGAGTTCGTCCCGCGCCTCGGGGGTGAGGACGGACAGTACGGCCGTCTCGTAGGCCAGTTGCTCGGGCAGGATCCCGTCGACCAGGTCGCGGCCGGCGTCGGTGAGCCGGACGTGGGCGACGCGCCGGTCGCGGGTGTCGCCGCGGCGTTCCACCAGGCCCCGCTCGGTCAGCTGCTTGAGGCGCTTGGTGACGGCGGCCCCGGAGGAGAAGGTCTCGCGGGCCAGGTCGCCGGGGGTGAGTTCGTGGCCGGTGCGGCGCAGGGCGCCGAGCAGGTCGAACTCGGGGCGGCTGAGCCCGGCCCGGCGCAGCGGGGCGTCCTCGGCCTGCTGGAGGAGGGCGGCGCAGCGGTTGACCCGGCCGATGATCTCCATGGGGCCGGTGTCGAGGCCGGGGTGGACGGTCTGCCACTGCCGGACGACGGCGGCGACGGTGTCGGTTCTCGTCGGGTCCGCCGGTCGTCCGTTCGGTGCCGTCATGCGCGTGCGCCCTCCGCTCTGTGGTGCCGGACCGTCGCGGCGAGCGTACGGTGTCCGGTCCGCTCGGTGCGCACGACCCTCTCCTGGGGCAGGTCCCGCTGCCACCATTCGCCGGAGGCGGCCTCGACGGTGGCCCGCAGATCGACCAGGGCGGCCGCGAGGGCACGGCGGGCACGGTCCGGCGCGCCGGGTTCCGGGTGCGGTTCCGCGAGGAGCTGCTCGGTGCGCTCCTGAGCCCTTTCCACGGCGGCCAGCGCCTGCTCGACCCGGTCGCCCGCCCGCCGGTTGGTGACGGCGACCGCGGCGACGAATCCCACCAGCGCGCCGACGAGGGTGTCGGCGACCCGCTCGGTGATCAGCCGGCCGGGCTCCTGGTGTCCGGCGAACGCGGTGATGAGCAGCGCCATCGGGGTCACGCAGATGCTGCCGAGCCAGTAGTTGCGGCCGATGAGCGCCTCGGCACCGAAGTTGAGGGCGAGGCAGCACAGCACGAGCGCGGCGGGCCCGAGATGGGCGAGCGGGACCACGGCGGCGAAGACCAGCACCCCGAGGAGGTTGCCGACGACCCGCTGGACGCCCCGGCTCCAGGTGAGGGTGACGTTGACCTGGTAGAGGGAGGCCGCGGTGACCAGGGCCCAGTAGGGGCGGCCGACGCCGAGCGCGAGGGAGGCGTAGCCGGCCAGGGCGCAGCCCAGGGCGGTGCGGACGGCGATCGGGGCGAGCGGGCCGAGGGCGCGCCACCAGGGGCGGACGGGGAGGGCCCGTTCGATGTCCACGCCGAGGAGTTCGTCGTCGTACGACGTCGTCGGGACCGGTCCGTTGCCACGCAGGGCGCGGGCCCAGGCGCGCAGCCGGCTCGGGTCGGTGTCGACCGGGGCCGCGAGGGCGACCTCGGCGCGGACGACGAGGCGTTCGAGGGCGCGCCGGGTCCCGGAGCGGGTGCCGGCCGCAAGGAGGGTGTGCCAGGCGGCCTGGACCGCGGCGTGGGCGGTCCGGCCGGAGTTGGCACTGGGGCTCTCGAGGTGCGTGGCGGTCGCGTTCAGCGCGTGGGCGGTGGCCCGTCGCTCCGGGCCGTGCGGGCGCAGCAGGCCGGGTGCCATGCCGACGAGCCACGCCCAGGCGCCCGCGGCGAGGGCCAGGGCGAGGTGGCCGGGGACCTGAGAGAGGGTCTGCGGGGCGAAGAGGGACGCGGAGCTGATGAAGGTGAGGACCACATGGCCCGGCGCGCCGATCCGGGTGGCGTCGCACAGCGTCTTCTGTACGGCGGCCACCAGGGCGCCGACCGTGACGAGGACGACCGCGCTGCCGGTGAGGGAGGCGGCGACCAGGCCGGTCCCGAGGCCGGCGACCATGCCGAGCATCACCAGGGCCAGGGCGCGGGCCCGGGCGGCGTAGGGCCGGTTGTGGGCGTAGAGCGCGCACAGGGACCCGGCCATGGTGTACATCGCCAGGTCGAGGCGGCCGAGGGCGAGCAGGGTGAGGTTGGGCGGGGCGACCGCGACGACCACGCTGAGGGCGGGCTTGAACCAGATGTCGGAGGGCTTGCCGAGGCGCAGCACGCCGGTCAGCGGGAGACGGGCGTTCATGGGATCAACCTTAACAGGTGTTTTACTCGTAAACGATACTCGCCCGGCCTCCCTGACCTGCTGTGCTCCGTCGCACGCTCCCCGTGTACATCCTTGCGCTCGATTGCGCGCCGCACGGCCCGGGCATCCCTTGACCGACCGTCGACGGGGGAGGTGGACGTGCACGGACCGGCTTCGCCCGGCTGGCTGCTCGTGGCGCTCTGCGCGGCGACCGGGGCGTACTGCCTGCTGCGGATGCGCAGCAGGGTCGAGGAACAGCGCCGGGCCGCGGGCGGCGAGGCGCTGATGGGCTTCGGCATGGCCGCGATGGCCGTACCGGCCGCCGTGTTCACGCCCCCCACGTGGGCCTGGCCGCTCTACGCGGCCGTGTTCGGCGCGGCCGCCCTGCGCGCGCTGTGGGCGGCGCGCACCGACACCCATCATCTGCACCACCTGGTGGGGGCCGGGGCCATGGTCTACATGGCGGTGGTGATGGCGACCTCGCCCGGACACCACGGCGGTGCGGGAGTACCCCTGGTGACGGGTGTGCTGCTCCTCTACTTCACGGGGTACGTCCTGCTGTCCGGCGCCCGCCTGATACCGGTGCCCGCCGGTGTCACGGCCGTCGGCTGGGGCGACCGGCCCGAACTCGCGCGCGCGTGCCGGCTGTCGATGGGCATCGCGATGGTGGCCATGCTGCTCACGATGTGAGTCGGCGCCCCCTCACCCGGGGGATTGGCCTCGAGGCGGACCGGTCGGCGAGGATCGCAGTATGCACACCTCGTCCGTCGACTCCCCGCCCCGCCCCCCGGAGCACCGGACCGCGGCTCGCGCCACCGGTGTCCTCACCCTGTGCTCGGTGCTGCTGCTCGTGCTGGTGGTCGCCGACTGGCGCCCGCTGCTCAGCGCCGACGGCGACATCGCCGACACCACGCACCGCTGGGCGGTCGACGAACCAGGGCTCACCCATGCCTTCCGGATCCTCTCGGACTGGGTCTGGGACCCCTGGACGATGCGCATCCTGGCCGCGGCCGCGGCGATCTGGCTGGTGTGGCGACGCCATGCCCGCTGGACGGCCCTATGGCTGGTGGCCACATGTGCGCTGGGCACACTGGTCCAGCAGGTCCTGAAAGCCGCCGTCGGCCGTGAACGCCCCGTCTGGCCGGACCCCGTCGACACCGCGCACTTCGCGGCCTACCCCTCGGGGCACGCCCTGACGGCCACGGTCGTGTGCGGCCTCCTGCTGTGGCTCCTCCACCGTCACGGCGTCCGAGGTGCCCTGTGGGTGACGGCCCTGTCCGTCGCCGTGCTCTCCGTCGTGGGCGTCGGCCTGACCCGTGTCTGGCTGGGCGTCCACTGGCCCTCCGACGTGCTCGGCGGGTGGGTCCTGGGCGCGGCGCTGGTGGCGCTGGCGGTGCTGGTCCACCGGCGCTGGGTGCCGGGGGCGGGGCAGCGAGAAGAGCACACGGGGCCGTACGACGAGTGAGCACCGGCGCCTAGGATCGTCGTATGACTGCCGTCCTCTTCGACTTCTCGGGCACCCTCTTCCGGATCGAGTCCACCGAGTCCTGGCTGCGGGCCGTCCTCGACGAGGCCGGACTCACCCTCGCCGAGGCCGAGTTGACGCGCGCCGCGCGGGCACTGGAGAACGCGGGGGCGCTGCCCGGCGGGATGGCGCCCGGGGTGCCGATGCCGGACGAGGTCGCCGCCGTGTGGGAGGTGCGGGACGAGAGCGCCGAGTTGCACCGGTCCGCCTACACCGGTCTCTCGCGGCTGGTCCCGCTGCCGGACCCGGCCCTGCACGACGCGCTGTACGAACGGCACATGTCCCCCGCCGCGTGGCAGCCCTACCCCGACGCCGCCGAGGTGCTGCGCACCCTGCGCGAGCGCGGGATCGGGGTGGGCGTGGTCAGCAACATCGGCTGGGACCTCCGGCCCGTCTTCCGCGCGCACGGCCTCGATCCGTACGTCGACGCGTACGTGCTGTCGTACGAGCACGGCGTCCAGAAGCCGGATCCCAGGCTTTTCAAGACAGCCTGCGCGGTGCTCGGCGTCGAACCCCGGGACGTCCTGATGGTCGGCGACGACCGGCGGGCGGACGGCGGTGCGGCGGCCCTGGGCTGCGGGGTGCACTTCGTGGACCACCTGCCGGTGGCGCGGCGCCCCGACGGGCTGCGGCCGGTCCTCGACCTGGTCGGCCGGTAGCGGGGAGCGACCTCGCGCAGGCGCCCTGGTCGCGGTCGGAAAAAGGTGTCCGAAAACGGGGTGGTCACCCCGCCGGGAAGGTCGCCTGAGGCCACCATTGGGGCGTATGCTCGCCCACCCTGGACGATCCCCCGCGTCGCCCAGAGCAGGCGGCAGCCCCGACCAGGCCTTTCACGGGCCGGTCCGGACGCGCTGAGTATAGTTGGCTGATAGCCAGTCAACGCAGGAGTTACAGCATGTCCCCGCGCAGCGCCTCGGTCAATGAAGAGTTGCGCCGCCGTTCCCGGGAGCGGCTCCTGCAGGCGGCTCTCGAACTGGTCTCCGAGCGCGGATACGAGTCCACGACCCTCGGCGACATCGCGGACCGGGCCGGTTCGGCGCGCGGTCTGGTGTCGTACTACTTCCCCGGCAAGCGTCAGCTGGTGCAGTCCGCCGTGCACCGGCTCATGCACCGCACGCTGGAGGAGGCCCTGGAGCGCGAGCCGCGCACCGAGGACGGCCGGGAGCGGATGGCGCGGGCCATCGACGCGGTCCTCGGCCTGGCCCGGGACCGGACCGTGCTGATGCGCCAGCACATGGCCGGCCTGCTGGACACCGACGGCTTCGTGGAGTGCCCGGAGCAGCAGCGCCTGGCCGAACTGCTGCGGGACACCATGGAGCGCCACGGCTCGCAGACGGTCGAGACCGACTACCCGATGCTGCGCTCACAGCTCATGGGCGCGGTCTACGCGATGGTCGTGCCGAACGTCCCGATGCCGATCGGGACGCTGCGCGCCGAACTGTTCGCGCGCTACCGGCTCGACTGGGAGCAGGGCGTCCCGCCGGGCACCGAGGCGCCCGGCGGGACGGGTGACGCGAATCTGTCGCGGTTCTTCGAGACGGGCCGGGAGCCCGGGGATCAGTCGAAGTAGTCCGGCTGCGTCTGGACGTTGAGCTCCCCGAGCCGCACCTTCTTGGCCGGATCCGTCCGCCGGTCGCTGAGCTTCAGCACGTCGAAGCCCTTGGCGATGTCGTTGGAGTAGATGTAGCCGTTGTAGTAGTACGCCGACCACGCTCCGCCGGTCTGCATGGCGGTGGTGCTCAGCGGGCCGCGCTCGAAGTAGCCGATCTCCCTGGGCTTCGCGGAGTCGGTGAACTCCCAGACGGAGACACCGCCCTGGTACCAGGCCTGGACCATGATGTCCTTGCCCTTGACCGGGATCAGCGAGCCGTTGTGCGCGACGCAGTTCTCGGTGTCGGCCTGGTGGCGCGGGATCTTGAAGTAGCTGCGGAAGACGAGCTTGCGCTTGTCGCCCTTGCCAACGATGTCGTAGATGCCGTCGGCACCGCGGTTCGGACCGATCTGCGCGTTGCAGGTGGCCGCACCGCCGCCGCCCAACTCGTCGGTGAAGACGACCTTGTTCGCCTTCTGGTTGAAGGTCGCCGAGTGCCAGAACGCGAAGTTCACGTTGTCCTGGACCCGGTCGATGACCTTCGGGCGCTCCGGGTCCTTGATGGAGAACAGGATGCCGTCACCCATGCAGGCGCCCGCCGCGAGGTCCTTGTCCGGGAGGACCGTGATGTCGTGGCAGCCGGTGGTCTTGGAGACGCCCGGGTTGGTGGGCGCGCCGGGGTTGCCGCCGCCGTCGGGGCCCTCGCCGGGGAAGAGCACCGGGAAGCTCACGACCGCGGCCTTCTCGGGGGCGTTGCGCGGCACCTTGATGACCGAGATGCCGTCGTGCGGCGGCTGGCAGTCGGGGTAGGTGGCGCTCGGCGAGTACGAGGAGACGTAGAGGTAGACGTTCCGGCGCTCGGGCACCAGCGTGTGGGTGTGCGAGCCGCAGGCGGTCTCCACGGCGGCGACGTACTTCGGGTTCCGCTTGTCGCTGATGTCGAAGACCTTCATGCCCTCCCACGACGACTTCTCGGTCGCGGGCTGGGTGGTGCTGCTGCAACTGCTGTCACTGCGCGAGGAGTCGGTGGAGAGGAACAGCAGGTTCCCGGAGACGGAGATGTCGTTCTGCGAACCGGGGCACAGCACCTGGGCGACCGTCCTCGGCGCCTTCGGGTTGCTGATGTCGAAGATGCGGAAGCCGTCGTAGTTGCCGGCGAACGCGTACCGGCCCTGGAAGGCCAGGTCCGAATTGGTGCCGGGCAGCGCGTCCTTGGGGACGTTGACGAGGTGTTCGATGTTGTCGGAGTGGACGATCTCGTCCTGGCCGGGGATCTCGCCGTCGGCTATCGCCGCGCGCACTTCGGCCTCGGTGCTCCTGGACACCCCCTTGCTCGCGGCCGGCCCGTCCCCGGGGTCGGGGGTGGCGACGGCCGGACCGGCGGTCAGCAGCGCGGCCAGGAGGCCCGCGGCGGCCGCGGCAACTCCCAGACGTCTGTGCCGGGTTCGGGACTCACTCAACAGGATCACTGTTTCCTCCCTGTGCCGTTCATGTGGAACGGTTCACGCGTCACCGCAGTATCGTCTTCACCATGCACAGATCAACAGAGGGCAACGAACCTGTAATGAAGGGACCATGGGTGACCACTGTGCTTTTCGGCCGCGTGCCGTACGTGACGGCCGTCCTGGCGGCCGTCGCGGCCCTGGCCCTCGCGGGCTGCGACTCCGACGCGGACCCCAAGTCGGCTTCGTCGACCGGGCCTTCGGTACTGGTGCCGGGCAAGCCGGGTGAGGCGAACCGCACGCTCTCCGCGCAGGACGCCGAGGAGCAGCGCGCCGACGACGACACCCCGAACTCGGCGGACGTGTCCTACGCCCGCATGATGATCGCGCACCACGCCCAGGCCCTGGAGCTGACCGAACTGGCCCCGACGCATGCCGAGTCGGCGAAGCTCAAGGCCCTCGCCGAGCGGATCTCGGCCGCCCAGGGACCGGAGATCGAGGCGATGCGGGCTTGGCTGAAAGAGCACGGCCAGTCCGAGAAGAGCGAGGGGCACTCGCACGCCACGATGCCCGGCATGGCGACCGAGTCCCAGCTGAAGAACCTGCGGGCGGCGAAGGGGAAGGCGTTCGACGAGCTCTTCCTCACGCTGATGATCACTCACCACCAGGGGGCGATCACCATGGCGGCGGAGGTCAAGGGGCAGGGCAACAACATCCGGATCGAGGAGATGGCGGACGACGTGGTGGCCCAGCAGACGAGCGAGATCAACCGGATGCGGGACATGCTCTGAGCCGGATCCGAGCAGCCAAAAGGCTTGTTCAGCGCCGGGCGTGACGGGGCGTCAGGAATCCGGCGTCACGCGCCTGGGAGATGAGCCGGAGCGACTTGCGGCGGCTGTGCCCCGTCGCGCACATCACCGCGAGGACCGGGTCGACGCCGTCCTCCTGGGCGGCCCGGTACTCCTGCGCGATCAGCCATCGCCCCTCGATCCCGCGGGGCCAGGCCGGGCGCGCCCGACTCGCGCCAGCCGCCCCGGCATCGGCCTGCGCCTCGGGCCGCCGGCCGCACGCCTCGAAGAGGGGCCCCTCGATCCAGTCCGCGAGCACGCCCAGGTCGTCGAGCGACAGCGCCGGCTGCGCCCGCACGTCCTCCAGGGAGACACCGCCCTCGGTCACCACCGCGAGCGTGTCCACCCGGGCACCGTCGGCGAAGGCCAGCCGGACGTGGAACCACGCCGTCGCGCCCCCGTCCTCCCGCACTTCCCACGCGGGCCACACGGACACGCTGCCGTCCGTCGGACAACGATCAGAAAGATTAAGAAAGGATGCTTCTAGCACATACGCAACGTAACCGCATGATCACACTCCCTGTGAACGGACACGCACGCCAAGGCCGCTCCGGCACCCTGTCAGAGCAGCACCGGCGGTGCGATCCTGGAGGTGTCAGCGACTCCTCTCGTAAGGAGTTCCGCCGTGCTGCGTGTCGCCGTCGTCGGCTCCGGGCCCAGCGGGTGCTACACCGCCCAGAGCCTCGTCCAGCAGGACCCCGACGTGCTCGTCGACGTCCTGGACCGGTTGCCCTGTCCCTACGGTCTGGTGCGCTACGGGGTGGCACCGGACCACGAGAAGATCAAGTCGCTCCAGAACAACCTGCGCACGGTCCTGGAGCACGACCGGGTGCGGTTCCTCGGCGGTGTCGGGGTCGGCCCGGACGGCGTGCCGGCCGCGCGGCTGCGCGAGCTGTACCACGCCGTCGTGCACTGCGTGGGCGCCGCGACCGACCGCCGGCTCGGCATCCCGGGCGAGGACCTGCCGGGCAGCTGGTCGGCGACCGAGTTCGTGTCCTGGTACAGCGCGCACCCCGACGCCACGGCCGACGGCTTCGTCGTGGGGGCGCGGTCGGCGGTGGTCATCGGCGTCGGCAACGTCGCGGTCGACGTGACGCGGATGCTGGCGCGCGGGGTGACGGAGCTCAGCCCCACCGACATCCCGCAGCCCGCGCTGACCGCGCTGGCGGCCAGCCGCGTGACGGACGTCCACATGGTCGGTCGGCGCGGCCCCTCCCAGGCCCGCTTCACCACCAAGGAGCTGCGCGAGCTGGGCTCCCTACCGGACGTCGAAGTGGCGGTACGGTCCGAGGAGTTGGCACGGGACCCGGCGTACCTGGACCCCAGTGCCCTGCCCGCGCCACAGCGCCGGAACGTGGAGGTGCTGCGGGGCTGGGCGGGAGCAGCCCCGCACCAGGCGCCCCGCACCATCTCGTTGCGCTTCTTCCTCCGCCCGGTCGAACTCCTCGCCGAGGGGGGCCGGGTGGGCGCCGTCCGCTTCGAACGGACGGTGCCGGACGGGCGCGGGGGCGTGCGCGGGACCGGTGAATTCGAGGAGATCGAGGCGCAGTTGGTGCTGCGGTCGGTGGGGTACCGGGGTCTGCCGGTGGCTGGGCTGCCGTTCGACGCGGAGAGCGGCACGGTGCCCAACATCGACGGCCGTGTCGTGCACGGCGGCTTCGTCGTGCGGGGCGAGTACGTGGCCGGCTGGATCAAGCGCGGTCCCACCGGAGTGATCGGCACCAACCGCCCGGACGCCAAGGAGACGGTGACGTCCCTGCTCGAGGACGCCTCCGTGCTCGTACGCAAAGAGCTGCACGGGGATCCGCTCGACGCGCTGCGGGCGGACGGCGTCGAGCCGGTCGAGTGGACGGGCTGGTGCGCGATAGAGCAAGCGGAAGCGGAGCTGGGTGCGTCGCTGGGCCGGGGCGTGGTGAAACTCCCCGACTGGCAGTCCCTGCTGAACGCCGCTCACGGCACGGCCCTCTAGGGCCCGCACGAGGCAACGAACCGGCAACACCCCGGACATCAACAAACTGTGCAAGGAGCTTACGGTCCCCCCATGACCAAGCACCCCGTCGACGAGGTCCCCCCGGTACGCCAACTCACCGCCTTCGGCCTCCAACACGTCCTCGCGATGTACGCCGGCGCCGTCGCCGTCCCCCTGATCGTCGGCAGCGCGATGAAGCTGTCGCCGGCGGACCTCGCGTACCTCATCACCGCCGACCTCCTGGTGTGCGGCATCGCCACGCTCATCCAGTGCGTCGGCTTCTGGCGCTTCGGCGTCCGGCTCCCGATCATGCAGGGCTGCACCTTCGCGGCCGTGTCCCCGATGGTGCTGATCGGCACGACCGGCGGCGGACTCCCCGCGATCTACGGCTCGGTGATCGTCGCGGGCCTGGCGATCATGCTGCTCGCGCCGGCCTTCGGGAGACTCCTCCGTTTCTTCCCGCCCCTGGTCACCGGCACGGTGATCCTGATCATCGGGATCTCGCTGCTGCCGGTCGCGGGCAACTGGGCGGCCGGCGGGGTCGGCTCCGCGGACTTCGGTGCGCCGAAGAACCTCGCGCTGGCCGTGTTCGTGCTGGCGGTGGTGCTGGGGGTGCAGCGGTTCGCCCCGGCCTTCCTGAGCCGGATCGCCGTGCTGATCGGCATCGCGGTGGGCCTGGCGGTGGCCGTCCCCTTCGGCTTCACGGACTTCGACGGGGTCGGGCACGCCGACTGGCTCGGCATCAGCACGCCGTTCCACTTCGGGGCGCCGACCTTCGAGTTCTCGGCGATCGTGTCGATGCTGGTGGTGGCACTGGTGACGATGACCGAGACGACCGGTGACCTGATCGCGGTCGGCGAGATGACCGACCGGAAAGTCGAGCCGCGCTCGCTGTCGGACGGTCTGCGCGCCGACGGCCTGTCCACCGTGCTCGGCGGCGTCTTCAACACCTTCCCGTACACGGCGTACGCGCAGAACGTGGGCCTGGTCGGCATGACCCGGGTGCGCAGCCGCTGGGTCGTCGCCACGGCCGGCGGCATCCTGGTGCTGCTGGGGCTGCTGCCCAAGCTGGGCGCGGTGGTCGCGGCGATTCCGGCGCCGGTGCTCGGGGGTGCCGGGCTGGTGATGTTCGGGACGGTGGCGGCCAGCGGCCTCAGGACCCTCACCCAGGTGGACTTCCGGGGCAACAACAACCTGACGGTGGTGGCCGTCTCGGTCGCCATGGGGGTGCTGCCGGTCGGGGTGCCGACGATCTACGGGAAGTTCCCCGACTGGTTCCAGACGGTGATGAACAGCGGGATCAGCGCGGGCTGCCTGACGGCGATCGTGCTGAACCTGCTCTTCAACCACCTGCCCTCGAAGGCCGGTTCAGCCGCCGACCCGGACGGCCTGGCGGGTGGCGGCGTCGAGGAGGCTGTCGACAAGCCCCGGGAAGAGATCGTCTAGGTCGTCCCTGCGCAGGCCGTTCATCTTGGCCGTGCCCTGGTAGACCTGCCGGATCACGCCGCTCTCGCGCAGCACCCGGAAGTGGTGGGTGGTCGTCGACTTGGTGACGGGAAGATCGAAGTGCGAACAGGAGAGTTCGGTGTCGGCCGCGGCGAGCTCTCGGACGATCCGCAGGCGCATCGGGTCGGAGAGCGCGTGCAGGATGCCCTCCAGGCGGATCTCGTCCCGCTCGGGGTGCGGAAGGGCACGGCTGCTGACGGCGGGGGAGGTCACGGCGGCTCCACTTCGGCGGGAGTCCCATTGTACGAGAACTCCCGTAGTTTGACATCTGACGTACTACGCTGCCTATCGTACGAGTCGACCGCCGGTCCCGTGACGATTGGAGCCCGCCGTGAGCGCACTCTTCGAGCCCTTCACCCTGCGTGACGTGACGATGGCGAACCGGGTGTGGATGCCGCCGATGTGCCAGTACTCGGCCGCCCCGGACGGCCCCGAGGCCGGCGCCCCGAACGACTGGCACTTCGCCCACTACGCGGCCCGCGCGGCCGGCGGCACGGGCCTGGTCGTCGTCGAGGCCACCGGCGTCAGCCCCGAGGGCCGTATCTCCCCCTACGACCTGGGCATCTGGAACGACACCCAGGTCGAGGCGTTCCGCCGCATCACCCGCTTCCTGGTCTCGCAGGGCACCGTCCCGGGGATCCAGCTCGCCCACGCCGGCCGCAAGGCCTCCACCGACCGTCCCTGGACGGGCGGCGCGCCCCTCGCCCCGGACGCGGGGGGCTGGCAGCCGCTGGGCCCGAGCGCGGTGGCCTTCGACGAGCGCCACCCGGTGCCGACCGAGCTGACGTCCGCTCAGATCGCCGAAGTGGTCGGCCAGTTCGCGGAGGCGGCCGGTCGCGCCCGCGCCGCCGGCTTCGAGGTCGCCGAGATCCACGGCGCCCACGGCTATCTGATCGGCAACTTCCTCTCCCCGCACAGCAACCACCGCACCGACGAGTACGGCGGCTCGTACGAGAACCGCACCCGCTTCGCGCTGGAGGTCGTCGACGCGGTGCGCGCGGTCTGGCCCGACGACAAGCCCCTGTTCTTCCGCGTCTCGGCGACCGACTGGCTGGAGGAGGGCGGCTGGACCCCGGACGACACCGTCCGCTTCGCCCGCGACCTCCAGGCGCACGGCATCGATCTCCTGGACGTCTCCAGCGGCGGCAACGCCTCCGGCGTCCGCATCCCGGTCGGCCCCGGCTACCAGGTGCCCTTCGCCGCCCGCGTCAAGGCCGAGACCACGCTGCCGGTCGCCGCGGTGGGTCTCATCACGGACGCCGAGCAGGCCGAGAAGATCCTCTCCAACGGCGAGGCGGACGCGGTCCTGCTGGGCCGCGAGCTGCTGCGCAACCCGTCCTGGGCCCGGCACGCGGCACGCGAGCTGGGCGGGGACGTCCATGTGCCGGACCAGTACCACCGGTCGGTCTGACCCGGACGTCCCCGCCGGACGGCGTACAGGATCAACTCGTCGTGCACGCCTTCCCGTTGAGCGTGAAACCACCCGGCGCGGCGCTGTTCCCGCCGTGGTTCGCCTGGTAGCCGATGCTGACGCTCGCGTTCGGGGCGATCGTCGCGTTGTACGACGCGTTCGTGGCCGTCACCGCCCCCGAACCCGGCGCGTACGTGGCGCCCCAGCCGTTGGTGATGGTCTGGCCGCCGGGCAGGGTGAAGGCGAGCTGCCAGCCGTTGATCGCCGTCGTGCCGGTGTTGGTGACGGTGAGCGACGCGGTCAAGCCGGTGTTCCAGGCGTTGGTCGTGGCCGTCACCTTGCAGGCGCCGGGCTGCGGTTGGGGTGCGGGTCCGTCGCCGCCCAGGCCGAAGAAGGTCAGTGCGCGGTCGGCCATGCCCCAGCTGTACAGGTTGTGGCCGACGCCCTGGAGGCTGATGGCCTCCACCGGGGCCCGGTCACCGGTGGCGCCGTAGCGTGTGCGGGTCCAGCCGGAGGCGGGTGAGTCGGTGGCGGCGGGCGTCTGGCTGACGCCGAGGACGTTCGTCCACTGCTTGATCTCCTCCCCGAAGTTGGGGTAGCGCAGTACGTCGTCCTCGGTGCCGTGCCAGACCTGCATGCGAGGCCGGGTGCCGGTGTAGCCGGGGTAGGCGGCGCGGACCAGGTTGCCCCACTCCTGCGGGGTGTGCGTGATCGTGCCGCCCGAGCAGGCGCTGTTCCACTCCGAGCCGTCCGTGGTCGCGAAGCAGCCGAAGGGGACGCCGGAGAAGGCGGCGCCCGCCGCGAAGACGTCCGGGTAGTCGCCGAGCAGGACGTTGGTCATCATCGCGCCGGAGGAGATGCCGGTGGCGTAGATCCTGGTGGTGTCGGCCGAGTAGGCGTCGACCGTCCAGTCGATCATCGACTTGATGCCGACGGGGTCGCTGCCGCCGCCGCGCTTCAGCGCCTGCGGCGAGGACACGTCGAAGCACTTGCTGGCGCGGGTGACCGAGGGGTAGATGACCACGAACCCGTGGGTGTCGGCCAGTTGGGCCCATTCGGTGCCGTTGTACATGGCCGGTCCGGAGCCCGTGCAGTAGTGCACGGCCACGACGACGGCCGGGTGAGCGGTGACGTTGTCCGGCACGTACAGGTACATCTGGAGGTTGCTGGGATTCGTACCGAAGCCCGTGACCTCGGTCAGGGTCGCGGCCGGTACCGCCTCGGTGCGCGCCGAGGCCGTGGGTGCGGAGAGGAGGGCCGCCGCGAGTAACGACAGCACGGCCAGCAGCACCGAAGCGAGCCGTCTCCGAGCGGGGTTGCGGGGGGTGGTGGACACGTCCTTGCTCCTTTCCTTCAGCGGCAGGAGTTCTCGGAGATCCCCCGGAAGGGAGGCGTCCGGCGAGCATCGTGGCATGCACATGGCCGCCATGGAAGCGCTCCCACACGTCGAAAGAATTCGCTCGCACCCGCCACCCCCTCCCCCACCTGGGTGGCCGAATGTCTTCTGCGCAAAGCGTTGACTAGAAAGCGCTTGCCCCCTACCTTCCGTTCAGTGATGTGAACGGATTCGAGGCGGCCGGCCCACACATCGCCGCTCTGCACTGCACCCGTCGTTCAGCATGGCGATCGCTTTTCACGTACATGTCCGACCCGCACCATGCAGGCACCACGAAGGGACGCACCCGCATGCGTACTCGCCCCCCACGTACACACGCGCAAAGATCCGCTCTGGCCGCCGGTGCGGCCGCGCTCGCGACGGCAGCCGCCCTGGCCGTCCCGCAGCCGGCCGGGGCCGCCGAGACCTCCCCCATCGGTTTCGGCGCCGGCACCACCGGCGGCGGCAGCGCTTCGGCGGTCACCGTCTCCACCCTGGCCGCCTTCAAGACGGCCGTCACCGGCAGCACGGCGAAGGTCGTCAAGGTCAACGGCCTGATCCCGCTGAGCGGGACGGTCGACGTCGGCTCCAACACCACGGTGCTGGGTGTCGGTTCGTCGTCCGGGTTCACCGGCGGCGGGCTGCGGCTGAAGAAGGTCACGAACGTCGTCGTGCGCAACCTGAACATCAGCAAGCCGCTCGCGCCCGCCGACGGCATCGAGGTGCAGGCCTCGACGAAGGTGTGGATCGACCACAACTCCTTCTCGGCGGACCGCGATCACGACAAGGACTACTACGACGGTCTGCTGGACATCAACCACGCCTCGGACAACGTCACGGTGTCCTGGAACACCTTCAAGGACCACTTCAAGGGCTCGCTCGTCGGCCACAGCGACAACAACGCGAGCGAGGACACCGGCCACCTGAGGGTGACGTACCACCACAACTGGTTCAACAACGTCAACTCGCGCATCCCCAGCCTGCGCTTCGGCACCGGGCACTTCTACGACAACTACGTCGTCGGTGCCGAGACCGCGGTGCACTCGCGCATGGGCGCCCAGATGCTCGTGGAGAACAACGTCTTCCGCAGCACCGGAGTCGCTGTCACCACGAACCGGAGCAGTGACGTGGACGGATACGCCAACCTGCGCGGCAACGACCTCGGCGGAGCCGCCACCGAGATCTCCCGCGTCGGCACCTTCACCACCGCTCCGTACGGCTACACCGCCGAGCCCGCCTCCTCCGTCGTCGCCTCGGTGACCGGCGGCGCGGGCGCCGGAAAGATCTGACCACCCCCACCCCCTTTCAGGAAGAAGGAATCGGGACATGACTTCTTCGGTACGCCGCCGAAGCCCACGCACGCGCGCGTGGACCGGCGCCACGGCCGCACTCGGCCTCTCGGTTGGCATGATCATGACACTCAATGCCCCCTCGGCGAGCGCCGCCACCTGGCCCACCGCGAACGGCAGCCAGGCGGTCTCCTCGACCATCCAGCTGTCGGGCACCAAGGACTACGGGATGAAGCGCCTGTACGGCACGGGCGACCTGGGCAGCGGCAGCCAGGACGAGGACCAGGGGCCGATCCTGAACCTGGCCGCCGGAACCGTCCTCAAGAACGTCATCATCGGGGCCCCGGCCGCCGACGGCATCCACTGTGCGGGCAGCTGCACGCTCCAGAACGTGTGGTGGGAGGACGTCGGCGAGGACGCGGCCACCTTCCGCGGCTCCTCGTCGTCCAACGTGTACACCGTCTCCGGCGGTGGCGCGCGGTCGGCCAGCGACAAGGTGTTCCAGTTCAACGGCGCCGGGACGCTCAACGTCTCGAACTTCGCGGTGCAGAACTTCGGCACCTTCGTGCGCTCCTGCGGCAACTGCTCGACGCAGTACAAGCGGACGATCAACCTCAACACCATCGAGGCGACCTACTCGGGCAACAAGCTCGTCGGCATCAACACCAACTACGGCGACAGCGCGACCCTGAAGAAGATCACGATCGTCGGCGACTCCAGCAAGAAGATCATCCCGTGCCAGAAGTACATCGGGAACAACACGGGCAAGGAGCCGACCACCAACGGTTCCGGACCTGACAGTACCTACTGCAAGTACGCCACCTCCGACATCACCTACAGGTAGTCCCGTCGGCAGGTGAAGGCGGCCGTACGAAGCGTCCCCGCACGACGCTTCGTACGGCCGCCGCGTCATCCGCGCAAGTGGTCCTGGGGCACGGTGTCCGCCAGTTCCCGCTGATAGGCCGCGTAG
This sequence comes from Streptomyces griseorubiginosus, assembly GCF_036345115.1. Taxonomy (GTDB): domain Bacteria; phylum Actinomycetota; class Actinomycetes; order Streptomycetales; family Streptomycetaceae; genus Streptomyces; species Streptomyces griseorubiginosus_C. Next base: position 8,505,411 of record NZ_CP107766.1, on the reverse strand, counting down.
GCGGAGCGCAGCCGCGCGCCGGGCCAGTCGGACGGCAGGAGGGCGGGCGGCAGCACCGGGTCGGCCAGCAGATGCCGTACGACCGCCGCGAAGCCGGTGAGCCGGTCCGCGGGCCGGTCGGCGCGGGCGACATGGTCAAGCAGCGCCCGGGAGTCGGCCGCCCAGGCGTCGAGGGGCCACAGCGCGGCGGCGAGCTCGGGGCCGGGGCGGTCGGGGCGGGCCGTGTAGCGCTGGGCGACCGGGTCGAGGTCGTCCGGGAGCCGCCGTAGCAGATTGGCGGGGCGCAGCCAGACGCCCTCCCGGAGTTCGGCGAGCCGCAGGGCGGTCAACCGCGCGCGCAGCTCGGCACGTTCGGCGGGGCCGCGGCCTGTCGCGGTGATCACGACCATCTCCCAGTCGCCGCTCCACGCGCGCGTGGAGGGGTGCACGGCGTCGTCCTGGCGCCGCTGACGCGCGAGCAGTCGGTCGCTGAGGCCGTAGACGGTGTCGGCCCGGCGCAGGTCACCGGCGCTCACCATCCGGCTGAGCGCGGCGCGCAGCGTGGATCCGCCGACCCCGAACGGCTCGACCGCGCGGACCAGGTCCTTCACCGGCATCTCCGGGGGATGCGCGCCCAGGAGCAGGCTCAGCACGACCGACCGCGCGGAGAGCGGTCGCAGGTCGAGCTCACTGGGCCGCATCGACGTGTTCCTCCGCATGGGCAGTCACTGTACGTGGTGTTGCACTATTGCTACGGCCGCAGGATAAGTGCAACAGTGGCTCCATGGCCCTCACACCCGCGCTCGAAGAGTCCGCGCAGTCCGGCACCCATGCCGTCACCAATCAGCCGCCTCCCCTCGCCCCGTACGACGCCGCCGACGACACCGTCCTGCTGGAAGGGCTGCGTCGCGAGGGTGCCGGCTGGGCCGAGGAGGAGCTCCGGCGGCTCGGGCTGCGGGCGGGCAGCGCCGAGGCGCAGGAGTGGGCGGATCTGGCCAACCGGCACGAGCCGGTGCTGCGCACCCACGACCGCTACGGCAACCGTGTCGACGAGGTCGACTTCCATCCGAGCTGGCACCACCTGATGCGGACCGCCGTGGCCGAGGGACTGGCGGGTACGCCGTGGGCGGAGGACCGGCCCGGCGCCCATGTCGCCCGTACGGCGGGCGGGCTGGTGTGGGGGCACACGGACGCGGGCCACGGCTGTCCCACGTCGATGACGTACGCGGCGATCCCGGCCCTGCGCAAGGAGCCGGAGCTCGCGAAGGTCTACGAGCCCTTGCTGACCGGACGTGAGTACGAGCCGGAGCTCAGGGTCCCGACCGAGAAGCGCGGGCTGCTCGCGGGCATGGGGATGACCGAGAAGCAGGGCGGCTCCGACGTCCGGACGAACACCACGGCGGCCACGCCGACCGCCGAGCCCGGTGTGTACACCCTGCGCGGGCACAAGTGGTTCACCTCGGCGCCGATGTGCGACGTCTTCCTGGTGCTGGCGCAGGCGCCCGGCGGCCTGTCGTGCTTCCTCGTGCCGCGGGTCCTGCCCGACGGCAGCCGCAACACCTTCCGCATCCAGCGCCTCAAGGACAAGCTCGGCAACCGGTCCAACGCCTCCTCCGAGCCCGAGTTCGACCGGACCGTGGCCTGGCTGGTCGGTCCCGAGGGACAGGGCGTCAAGACGATCATCGAGATGGTCAACTGCACCCGCCTGGACTGCGTGATGATGTCGGCGACCCTGATGCGCAGGACCCTCGTCGAGGCGGGCCACCACGCCCGGCACCGCAGCGCGTTCGGTGCCCGTCTGATCGACCAGCCGCTGATGCGCAACGTCCTGGCCGACCTCGCCCTGGAGTCCGAGGCGGCCACCACGCTCACGCTCCGGCTGGCGGGCGCCGCCGACCGCGCGGTGCGCGGGGACGCCGGTGAGCAGGCGTTCCGCCGTATCGCCACCGCCGTCGGCAAGTACTGGGTCACCAAGCGCGGCCCGGCCTTCACCGCGGAGGCCCTGGAATGCCTGGGCGGCAACGGCTATGTGGAGGACTCGGGCATGCCCCGGCACTACCGGGAGGCACCGCTGCTGTCGATCTGGGAGGGCTCGGGGAACGTCAACGCCCTCGACGTCCTGCGGGCGTTGCGCCGCGAACCGGACACCGCTCAGGCGCTGTTCGGTGAACTCGCCCTGGCGCAGGGGGCGGACGCCCGCCTCGACGCGGCCGTGGCCCGGTTGAAGGACCTGTTGGCGTCGGCCTCCGAGACCAGCGCCCGCCGCCTCGTCGAGCACATGGCGCTGACGCTCCAGGCCTCCCTTCTCGTCCGGCACGCCCCGACCGCGGTCGCCGACGCGTTCTGCGCGAGCCGGCTGGGGGGTGACTGGGGTCACGCCTTCGGCACCCTGCCCGACACCGCGGCCCTGGACGCCGTTCTCGCACGGGCGCTGCCCGGCGACAACTGAGGCGGTTCCAGGACCACCTGGCGAGAACCGGACCGCCTCCCTGTCCGGATCGCTCACCGTCACACGGTGATTCCGCTTCGTTGTCAGTCCCGTGGTGCAGACTCCGATCAGTTGGTACTTCGCCTGGGGAGGACAACGTGTTCACGGGGATCGACGAGGTCGACTGGGCCTCGCTGCGGCATGCCTACGGCAGCGCGGAGGATGTGCCCGCACTGCTGCGGGGACTCGCCTCCACGGACCGGGTCGAGCGGGAGACCGCCCTCGACGGGATGTACGGGGCCGTGCACCACCAGGGTGACGTGTACGACTCCACCCTGGCCTGCGTTCCGTTTCTGCTCGCGCTCGTGGCGAGCCGGGAGGTCGCGGACCGGGCGGGCATCGTCGAACTGCTGGTGAGCATCGGGACGGCCGACGCCGAGGCCGGCCTCTCCGCGCGTGCCGGTGTCGGGGTGCGGGCCGGTGCCGAGGTGTTCGTCCGGCTGGCGGGGGACGCCGACCCCTCCGTCCGCCGGACCGCGCCGGCGGCGCTCGTCCGCTTCCTGGACGAACCGGTACGCGTGCTGGGCCTGTTACGGGAGCGGTGCGAGGTGGAGCGGGACGACCGGGTCCTGCTCGCCCTCACCGAAGGCCTGGGTCTGTTCGTACGGCGCCATCCCGCGCACGCGGCCGAGGCGCTGGAGCTGCTCACGGCGCAGAGCTCCGCGCCGTACGCCCCCGGACCGCGGCTGGCCGCCCTGGGCCAGCTCGCCGCCTGCGCTCCCGACCGCCTTCCACCCGACCTGGTCCCGGTGGCCCTCGGGCTGCTCGGTGAGCGGTCCGCTCGGCGGCCCGCCGGACGGACCGGCGCGGACTGCCCCCACTCCGACGGTCTCGCGAGTCGGCTACGGCGGCTGCGTCCGTCGGACGAGGAGGGCTCGCAGCTACTGCGGACCCTGCACCGCGGGCTCGGTGACCGGCTCGACGAACGCAAGGCCCTTCTCCAGGGCCAGTTGACCTGCCCCGACGTCGTCGACCGGTGCAATGCCGTCTGGATGTCGGCGGGACTGTTCCGTGAGTGGCGGGCCGACTGGTCCGAGCCGGTGGCGTTGATCGGCGCGCAACTCGGGCTCGGGGAGGGCCGGTTGCGTGATGCCGCGGTGTCCGTCCTGGAGGACCTCTTCACCCTGGCCGCCCCCGCCGCCGACGATCTGGCCGCTCTGGTGACCTCCCGGCCCGATCTGCGGGTACGACGCTGGGAGCGCGGGGCGCCGACACTCGGCGGTCCGCTCAAGGCGCTCGCCAGGAGCGGGGACCGCCGGGCGGTGCCGGCTCTGTCGGAGGTGCTGGACGGTCCTGTCGTACCGGACGATCTGGGGCAGGTGATCGGCCATCTGGGCCCTGCGGCGGCCCCGTTGGCGCCCGTGCTGCGTCGTCGGCTGGGCGAGACCACGCTGGACTCCCCCGGGGTGTTCGAGCGGGCCGTACCGCTGCTGTCGGCGGTGGCCGCGCTGGGCGACGCGGAGGCGGTGCCGGAGGTGCTGCGGCTGGTGCGGGGGGTGCCGGTGGGGGTGCGGCTGCGGGACGCGGTGGTGGAGTCGGCCGTCCGTGCCCTCGACACCCTCGGGAGTGTGGGCGCGAACGCGGTGGCGCCCGAGGTCGTACCGGTGCTGCGGGAGCTGCTGGGGACGGAGCACGCGACGGTCGCGGCGGGGGCGTTGTGGTCCGTGGAGGCGGACGCGTCGGCCGTACTGCCCGTGCTGACGGCCGAGTTGGCGGAGGGGCGGCCTCGACGGCGGGCCGCCGCGGAGGTGCTGGCGCGGCTGGGGCCCGAGGCGGCGTCGGCGTCGGCGGGGCTGCGGCGGATGGTCCGGGCGGACGACCTGTGGGAGCGGGTCTCCGCCGCGTGCGCGCTGTGGCGGATCACCGGGGACGCGGACCTGGCGGCGCCGGTCCTGCGCGCGGCCTGGTCGGAGAACCCTTACACCCGCCGGACCATCACGACCTGCCTCGCCGCGCTGGGACCCGCGGGAACGCCGCTCCACGATCTCCTCCGCACGGAAGTCGCCGCCCGGCGCCGGCATCTGGCGGTGCCGGGGGGTGGGCGCGGCAGTCAGGACGTGCTGGAGGACGAGCGGTTGGTGGGGGCGTGTGGGGAGGTGTTGGCGGGGCGGTAGGGCGGGGGTGTGCTCGTTGGGAGTGGAGAGGCGGGGCGCGGCGGCGGGGTGAACGGTCCGGCGATCCGCTGCACGTCCGGCCCGCGGCCCGCCCCTGCATCTCTCCTCCCGACCGCTCACCTCTGGCCCTGTAGGGCGCTCACCCCCGGCACCACAGGCGCTCACCGCCCGTCCGCGCGCCTCCCGCCCCACAGCGGGCCGAAGTGGGCCCAGTCCGTGTCCCACTGGTCCAGGCGGCGGCGTTCCAGGCGGCTGCGGAGGACTCGGGCGCCGACGAAGGGGACGGCCGCGGTGCTGATGCCGACCAGGCCGCCGATCATCGCCGCGCGGATCTGGGCCTGGCCCCGGGTCGCGGGCTGGGTCATCAGGCGGCCGTGGGTGTCGGTCCAGATGGTCACCGGCGTGCCCTGGGTGCTGCCGGGGTCGACGCGCACCTGGCCGGTGTGGTCGGAGCCGTCGGCCCCGGTCCAGGCCACCTCGCCCCACACCCGCTCACCACTGGACGTACCCGGGTCGGCCGTACCGGGTGCGTGTTCGGTGAGCCGGGCCACGACCGGCCGCCATTCGACGCGCTCCCGCGCCAGCTGGTGTTCGACGGACCGGCTCACCGCCAGCCCCGCCCCCACCCCCGCCAATAAGGTGAGCAGCCAGGCACCGAGCACGACCCACGCCTCGACGGTGTCGGCACGACGTCTGAGCGGATTGCGCCGCCACCGCCACAGCCAGACCTTGGGACCACGGAACGCCATCGAAGGCATCCTCCTCATGAGCGACGGGCGCACGAACATGCCGGACCGCTCTCCCATACGGGAGAGTCCCCCTCGATGCTCACGGCTCACGGCGAGTTCTCCGTCACCACGGTGCCCCGGTCGCCCACCTTCGCGGGCATCTTCGCGAAAGCCGCCCGTCAAGGGCGGCGTCCGGTTACCATCCCCGCCCTGACCTGCCCTGACCTGCGGCGGAGCCGTTCCCGGAGGTGACTGTCAGTGGTGGGGTGCAGACTGGCCGGTGGCTGGGACAAAGACGTCAAAGCACAGCGGAGGTGACCGGTATGACTGAGAAGCTGCTGGCCGTGGGGACACGCAAGGGCCTGTTCATCGGGCGGGCGCGCGGCGGCACATGGGAGTTCGACGAGAGCCCGTACTTCAACGCGCAGGCCGTCTACTCGGTCGCGATCGACACCCGGGGCGACCGTCCGCGGCTCCTGGCCGGCGGGGACAGCGCGCACTGGGGGCCGTCGGTGTTCCACTCCGACGACCTGGGCCGCACCTGGACCGAGCCCGCGCAGCCGGCCGTGAAGTTCCCCAAGGACACCGGGGCCTCGCTGGAGCGTGTCTGGCAGCTGCACCCGGCGGCCGCCGAGCCGGACGTGGTGTACGCGGGCACGGAACCGGCCGCGCTGTACCGCTCGGAGGACCGCGGGGAGAGCTTCGAGCTTGTCCGGCCCCTGTGGGAGCATCCGACCCGTTCGAAGTGGGTGCCGGGCGGCGGTGGTGAGGGCCTGCACACCGTCCTGACCGACAAGCGGGACCCGCGCGCGGTGACGGTGGCCGTCTCCACGGCCGGGGTGTTCCGTACGAAGGACGGCGGGGCGAGCTGGGAGCCCGCCAACTCCGGTGTCTCCGCGGTGTTCCTGCCCGATCCGAACCCGGAGTTCGGCCAGTGCGTCCACAAGGTCGCCCGGGACGCGGCCGACCCGGACCGGCTGTACCTGCAGAACCACTGGGGTGTGTACAGGAGCGACGACGCGGGCGGGCACTGGACGGACATCGGCGAGGGGCTGCCGTCCACGTTCGGCTTCGCGACGGCCGCGCACCCGCACCGCGGTGCGACCGCGTACGTCTTCCCGATCAACGCCGACGCGGACCGGGTCCCGGCCGACCACCGCTGCCGGGTGTTCCGCACGGCGGACGCGGGCAAGAGCTGGGAGCCGCTCACCGCCGGGCTGCCGCAGGAGGACCACTACGGCACGGTGCTGCGGGACGCGATGTGCACGGACGACGCGGACCCGGCCGGCGTCTACTTCGGCAACCGCAACGGCGAGGTGTACGCCTCGGCCGACGACGGCGACAGCTGGCGGCAGCTGGCCTCCCATCTGCCGGACGTGCTGTGCGTACGGGCGGCGGTGATCGGCTGATACAGACGTCGATCCGGAGACCGGGTGCCGGCACACTCCCGTGGACCGACCTCACGTACATTCGCACATGCCACCCTGACAGATCACAGCTCCGGCTTATGCGATGAGACAGGAGACTTTGACCTCGCATATGCGGCACTATGATCGATGGCGGGGAGCTCACCGCCGAACGTGACGTGAGGGAGTGGACCCGTGATGACCCGTTCCGTGCGCACCCGCCGGCCCGTGCGGGTGGCCGCCCTGGGCGCCGCCGCGCTGCTGGCTCTGAGCGCCTGCTCGTCCTCCGACGACTCGGACTCCGCGACGTCGGGCTCCTCGGCTTCGGCGTCGGCCGCGGCGGCGAAGATCTCCGGTGACATCACCGTCTTCGCCGCCGCCTCGCTCAAGGAGAGCTTCACGACGCTGGGCCAGGAGTTCGAGAAGGCCCACCCCGGCACCAAGGTCACCTTCAGCTTCGGGGGCAGCGACTCCCTCGCCGCGTCCATCACCGGTGGGGCGCCCGCGGACGTGTTCGCCTCCGCCAGCCCCAAGACGATGAAGGTCGTCACGGACGCGCAGGACAACGCCGACGCGCCCGCCACCTTCGTCCGCAACCAGCTGGAGATCGCCACCCTGCCCGGCAACCCCGACAAGGTCGCCTCGCTGAAGGACCTCACGAACAAGGATCTGAAGGTCGTCCTGTGCGACAGGACGGTCCCCTGCGGTGCCGCCGCCGAGAAGGCGCTCACCGCGAGCAGGCTGAAGCTCACTCCGGTGTCCTATGAGGAGGACGTCAAGTCCGCGCTCAACAAGGTGGTGTTGAAGGAGGCCGACGCGGCCGTCGTGTACAGGACCGATGTGAAGGCGGCAGGTGACAAGGTGGAGGGCGTGGAGTTCCCCGAGTCAGCCGACGCCGTCAACGACTACCCGATCGCCCTGCTCAAGGAGTCGAGGAACACCGGGACCGCCAGGGCGTTCATCGCGCTGGTGCGGTCCGCCGAGGGCCAGAAGGTCCTGACCGCGGCCGGGTTCCTCCAGCCGTGACGTTCCGCTCCCCGGGCCGGGCCGACGCCGCGGACACCCTCACCGGCGGTCCGCGGCGCCGCCGTGCCCTCAGGGGCGGTGCTCCGCTGCCGCTGCTCGTCCCCGCCCTGATCGGCCTGGCCTTTCTCACCCTGCCGCTCGTCGCCCTGCTGATCAGAGCTCCCTGGCGCAGCATGCCCGACCTGCTCACCAGCTCCGAGGTCTGGCAGGCGCTCCGGCTCTCCCTGGTGTGCGCGACCGCGGCGACCGCGGTGAGCCTGGTCATCGGCGTGCCCCTGGCCTGGCTGCTGGCCCGCGTGGACTTCCCCGGCCGCGGTGTCGTGCGGGCCCTGGTCACGCTGCCCCTGGTGCTGCCCCCGGTGGTCGGCGGTGTCGCCCTGCTGATGGCGCTGGGCCGCAACGGGGTCGTCGGCAAGTGGCTGGACACCTGGTTCGGCATCACGCTCCCCTTCACCACCACCGGGGTCGTGATCGCCGAGGCCTTCGTGGCGATGCCGTTCCTCGTCATCAGCGTCGAGGGCACCCTGCGCGCCGCCGATCCCCGCTTCGAGGAGGCCGCCGCCACGCTCGGCGCGTCCCGCTTCACCGCGTTCCGCCGCGTCACCCTCCCGCTCATCGCCCCCGGTATCGCGGCCGGCGCGGTCCTGGCCTGGGCGCGGGCGCTGGGCGAGTTCGGCGCGACGATCACCTTCGCCGGCAACTTCCCCGGCCGCACCCAGACCATGCCACTGGCCGTGTACCTCGCCCTCCAGAACGACCCGGAGTCCGCGATCGCCCTCAGCCTGGTCCTGCTCGCCGTCTCCGTCGCGGTCCTGGCCGGACTGCGCGACCGCTGGATGACCGCCTCATGACCGTGCCCCTCAAGACCGCCCCAGCGGGCCTCGACGCCCGTCTCGTGGTCGAGCGCGGCTCCTTCCGCCTCGACGTCACGCTCACGGCGGCACCCGGCGACGTGGTCGCGCTCCTCGGCCCGAACGGGGCCGGCAAGACCACGGCGCTGCGCGCGCTGGCCGGGCTCGTCCCGCTGTCCGGCGGTCATCTACGGCTGGACGGCGCCGAGTTGGACCGTACGCCGCCGGAGTCCCGCCCCGTCGGGGTCGTCTTCCAGGACTACCTGCTCTTCCCCCACCTGACCGCACTCGACAACGTGGCCTTCGGCCCGCGCTGCCACGGGGCGGGCAAGGCGGAGGCCCGCGCGCAGGCCGCCGTATGGCTGGAGCGCATGGACCTCACCGCGCACGCGTCCGCCAAGCCCCGGCGGCTGTCGGGCGGCCAGGCCCAACGGGTGGCCCTCGCACGCGCGTTGGCCACCAACCCGCGGCTGCTGCTCCTCGACGAACCCCTCGCCGCGCTCGACGCCCGCACCCGTCTCGACGTCCGCGCCCAACTCCGTCACCATCTGGCCGAGTTCGAGGCCGTCGCCGTCCTCGTCACGCACGATCCACTGGACGCCATGGTCCTCGCCGACCGCCTCGTCGTCGTCGAGGACGGCCGGATCGTCCAGCAGGGCACCCCGGCGCACATCGCCCGGCATCCCCGCACCGACTACATCGCCCACCTGGTCGGCCTCAATCTCTACCGGGGTGAGGCGCGGGGGCACACCGTCCAGGTCGAGGGGGCGGCGGAGGTCACCACCACCGAGGACCTCACCGGTCCCGTCTTCGTCGCCTTCCCGCCCAGCGCGGTCACCCTCCACCGCGACCGGCCGACCGGCTCCAGCGCCCGCAACCTCTGGCGCTGCGAGGTCGCAGGACTGGAGACGCACGGCGACCAGATCCGCGCCGCGCTCACCGGGCAACTCCCCCTCGCCGCAGACCTCACGACGATCGCCGCCGCGGAACTCGACCTGCGTCCGGGGGCCACCGTATGGGCCACGGTGAAGGCGACACAGACACACGCGTACCCGGCGTGAAGGGGGACCGCCGACGCGATCCCCTGCTTGAACGACCGCCTGGTTCCGTCGGCCGTCAGGCGCTGTTCTGCCGGAGTACCGCCATGATGTCGCTGGACGCGATGGTCTGCTCTCCGTCCGGACGGTGGACGGCGACCGGCTTGCCGAGTTCGCTGAACCGCATCGAGAAGGACCGGCCGCCCTGGACCTGGTACTCGGCCAGCCGCAGCTTCGCATCGCCCCGCTCCGGCACGTAGACCCGGACGGTCACCGGGCCGACGGTCCTGGACAGCGGGCGCAGCCGCTCCCCACCGCGCACGGTCACGGGACCGGAGGTCACGTCGCCGGCGCCTGTCGCGGCGCCCGCGAGCAACCGGCCCGTACCGCACACCGGTGCGATGCCCTCCGACAAGGGCACGTCGCCGGGCAGTGCCGTGACCATGTACGTGCCGCGGAGCAGCTTGACCGCGGCCCACCGCACGTCCTCCGCCGGATCCGCGACGGGGTCGAGCGTGGGGACCTCCGTGTCCCCGGCGAGTGTGCTCACGGCCGCGGGCAGGGCGCTGTCGGTCCAGCGCGTCCACACCTGCTTCCCGAGCAGGAGGCTCTCGGCGTCTCCCACGCTCCCCTTGCATGCGCCGCGGCCGTCGAGACGGGCGTCGAAACCGGTCCGCGCCCCGTCGGCGTCACGGAACTCCCCCACCATCCTGAACGACTTCGCCTGGCGCAGCGGCTGGAGGGCCTCCTCGAAAGCCCGTGCCTCACTCCCGCGTCCGTCGACCGTGCACGACGTCACCGAGACGGCCGCCAACAACGCTGTCGCGTACACCCCGCCGCCACGCGTCACGCGCATGCCCATCTCCTCGCCCCCACCACCCGTGTCCTGCCGACTCTCCTGCCGCACTGGACACTTGACCCCGGGGTCCGCAGACCGACAAGTGGGTTCTCGGCCGGAGTGCTCGTCGCCACCAGCGCCGTCGTCGGCATCACTGTTGGAGGACTTGGCAGGGCTGCCTGAACGCGTGGGAAGCACGGGTTGCTGAGCCGGTTCCGAGGCTCGGTTTCCCGTAGGGCCGGTCGGACGGCGCTTCGGCCGCCCGACCAGCCCGGAACGCCGATTCAGGGAAGCCGCCAGTCCACCGGCTCCATACCCTGTCCGACGAGCAGGTCGTTCGCGCGGCTGAACGGGCGCGAGCCGAAGAAGCCCCGGTCCGCCGACATCGGGGACGGATGCGCGGACTCGATCGCCGGCAGATCCCCCAGCAGGGGGCGCAGATTGCGCGCGTCGCGGCCCCACAGGATCGACACGAGCGGCTTGCCCCGCGCCGCGAGGGCTCGTATCGCCTGCTCGGTGACCTCCTCCCAGCCCTGCCCGCGGTGCGCGCCCGGCTTGCGCGGAGCCGTGGTCAACGCCCTGTTGAGCAGCAGCACGCCCTGCCGGGTCCAGGGCGTCAGGTCGCCGTTCGACGGCCTGGGCAGCCCGAGGTCGGAGTGCATCTCCCGGAAGATGTTCTCCAGGCTCCCCGGCAGCGAGCGCACCTCCGGCGCCACCGCGAAGCTCAGCCCGATGGCCATCCCCGGCGTGGGATAGGGGTCCTGACCCACGATCAGGACGCGCACATCGTCGAAGGGCTGCTGGAAGGCCCGCAGCACATTCGGTCCGGCGGGCAGGTAGGTCCGGCCGGCCGCTATCTCGGCCCGCAGGAAGTCCCCCATCGCGGCGATGCGTTCGGCGACGGGTTCCAGGGCCTTCGCCCAGCCCGCTTCAACAAGTTCATGCAGAGGTCGTGGTGCCACAACGCGTCACCCTACTGGCCCCCACTGACACCCCGTGTACGCCGGGAAGTCCGCCGCACGGGCCGCTACTCTTCCTCCACTCACACGGCCCGACGGCCGGGAAGGAGACGTTCGTGGCGGAAGGGTTCCTGGCCGTCGACTCCGGTGGTTCCGGACTGCGGGTGGTCCTGGGCGTCCCGGGCCAGGGGACCGGCCGGGGGATCACGGGCCCGCGGGAGTCCAGCGTGCCCGTGCGGACGGGTCCGGGCGGGATCAACCCGGGACATCTGATGGAACAACTCGTGCCCATGGTCCGGTCCCTGCTGCCCGGGTCGGGAGTGAGCGCGCTGGGCACGGCCGTCGTCGGGGCGGCCGGGCTCGCGACCCTCGGTGACGCCCTGCGGGCCGAGCTGCCCGCCGCGCTGGCCCGGGAGTTCGGGGTCCGGACCGTCGCGCTCGTCGCGGACGCGGTGACCGCCTACACCGGCGCCCTCGGCCCGCGCCCGGGTGCGGTGCTCGCCGCCGGCACCGGACTGATCGCGATCGGGACCGATCTCAAGGCCTGGCGGCGCGCGGACGGTTGGGGCCATCTGCTGGGCGACTGCGGTGGCGGGGCGTGGATCGGGCGGGCCGGGCTGGAGGCCGCGCTGCGCGCCCACGACGGGCGGCCCGGTGGCTCGACGGCCTTGCTGGCGCTGTCCGAGGAGGCGTTCGGGCCGGTGCGGGAGCTGCCCGGCCGGCTCTATCCGCGGTCCGACCGGCCCGCCGTGCTCGCCTCCTTCGCGCCCCGAGTGGCCGCCTGCGCGGACCGCGACCCGGTCGCCGCGGGCATCCTGCGCGAGGCGGCCCGGCACATGGCGGAGTCGGCGGCCGCGGTCTGCCCGGCGGAGGGCGAGCCGCGTGTCTGCCTCACCGGTGGCTTGTTCCGTACGGGTGCCGCCCTCGTCGTACCGCTGGAGGAAGAGCTGAGGCGACTGCTGCCGCACGCTCGACAGGTCCCCGCGGCGGGCGGGCCGTTGGAGGGATCGGTACTGATCGCCACAGAACTGGCGGGGAGTTCGTGCACCCTGCCGAGTGACGAGTCGATGTTGTACGTGGTGACCCCAAAGAGGGGCTGAAGCGGACGTAACTCATCAGACAAATCCGGACGGATACCGCTCACCTGCACCCTCCCCGAACAGGGAAGCCCAGGAAGCCAGTAACATGCGTCGCCATGAGCTCCCCCACTGGGCCCGCGTCCGGCCTGCCAGTACGAATGCCGCGACCTCGCCAGCCCGGGCGGCACCGCCGACCCGAGCCCCTGGCGGCTCCCGAGGGCGCGCCCGCGCTCGTCCTCGCGGTCCCGGGCACGCCCGGTGCCGCCACGCGCAGCCTCGCCGAGGAGGTCGTGAGCATCGCGCGTTCCGAGCTGCCCGGCCTCGACGCCCGGATCGGGTACCTCGACGGGGACGACTCGGAGTTCCCCACGCTCCAGGCCGTCCTGGTCCATGCCGCCGAGGAGCGCACGGCGCGTTACGCGCAGGCCAAGGCCGCCGGGATGGACGTCAAGGAGCCCGAGGGCCCCGTCGCCGTCGTCGTGCCGCTGCTCGCCGGCCCGGACAACGCGCTGCTGCGCCGGATCCGCCAGGCCGTGATGGACAGCCGGATCGCGGCCGACCTCACCGATGTGCTGGGCCCGCACCCGCTGCTCGCCGAGGCGCTGCACGTGCGGCTCTCGGAGGCCGGGCTGGCTCGCGCCGACCGGGCCCGGCTGTTCACCGTGGCGACGGCCGCGGACGGCATCGTCCTGGCCGCCGTGGGCGGCGAGGAGGCCGTACAGGCGGCCGGGATCACCGGCATGCTGCTCGCCGCGCGCCTCGCGGTGCCGGTGATGGCGGCGGCGCTCGACCAGGAGGGCTCGATCGCGTCCATCGCCGACCAGCTGCGGTCCTCCGGCTCCCAGCAGCTGGCGCTGGCGCCGTACCTGATAGGGCCGGAGATCGACCCCTCCGTGATCGAGGAGGCGGCCAAGGAGGCCGGTTGCTCCGCCGCCGATCCGCTCGGCCCCTACCCGGCGATCGGCAAGCTCGCCCTCGCCAAGTACACGACCGCGCTGGGCATCGCCCCGCAGCAGGCGCAGGGCGCGCCGGTGCGCTGACCGCGCCCCATACGCCCCGAGTGCCGAAAGGGACCACTCCAGCTGTCGGAGCGGTCCCTTCGGCATGTGTGGCGGCGGTCTCGCCCCGGGGCAGGCGAACACGCCCGTGCAGGCGAACCGGCCCCGCACGGCGCGCGGTCTCAGTCGAAGACCACGCAGGACGCGGCCGGTACCTCGATCGAGCCCTCGTAGCGCGGAAGGCCGGTCTCGGGGTCCACTGCGAACCAGGTCACCTCGCCGGAGCGTTCGTTCGCGACGTACAGGAATCCGCCGGACTCGGCGAGCGCCCGAGGCCATTCGCCGCCGCAGAAGACGGTGCCGACCAGCCGCAGTTCGTCGCCCTCGACGGTGAACGTGGACAGGACGTCCTCGCCGCGGGTGGCGGTCCACACGAACCGGCCGTCGGGGGAGGCGACGACGCCCGACGGGTAGGCGTTCCCCGCCGGGGGTCCGGCCAGTACCTGGATCTCGCTGAGGGGCTTCAGGAGGCCCTCCTCGGCGTCCCACCGGCAGACGGTCATGGTCGGGGTCAGCTCGTTGAGGACGTACGCGTGGCTGCCGTCGGGGTGGAAGGCGAGATGGCGGGGGCCCGAGCCGGGACGCAGGGCGATCTCGCGGTGCACGCGGAGCGCGCCGTCCGTCAGCGTGCACACCCGCACCGAGTCGGTGCCGAGGTCGACGGTGACGATCCAGCGGCCGCTGGGGTCGGGCTGCACCTGATGGGCGTGCGGGCCCTGCTGGCGGGGCGTGTGCGGGCCCGAGCCGGTGTGCCGGAGCACGCCGGAGGGGGCGGCGGTGAGGGCCCCGTCGGCGCGCAGGGGCACGGCGGTGACACTGCCGGAGCCGTAGTTGGCGGTCAGGACGTGTCCGGCGTGCACGGCGAGATGAGTGGGCCCGTTCCCGTCCACCGGCACCGGCGGGCCGGCCGGCTCGGGGCGGTCGCCGGTCACCCGGTACGCGGCCACCGCGCCCTCGGCCGTCTCGCTGACCGCGTACAGCACGCCGCCGTCGGCCGACAGGGCCAGATACGACGGATCGGGTACGCCGTTCAGGGCGCCCAGCGCCTTCAGCGCCCCGGTCTCCGGGGACACGGTCGCCGTCACGATGCCGGGACCTCCGGCCGCCGTGAACGACCCGATCCAGGCCCGTCGCCGCCCGCCGCCTTCTGCCACCGTGGTCCCCTCTCGGTCCTGTGCCGTTCGGGGCGACGGTAGCAGTCGATCACGACCGGTCTAGACCAACGCCGGTCAAATTCACGGGGTCGCCACGGGGGCGGCGGAGCGAAGTGCGGCATTACGGGACGGAAGAGACCTAGGTGATGGACGTGACGGGCAGATCGGATCCGGGCAGCCGCAGGGTGGGGCCAGGCGGCCGGGTCAGGCTCCGACCAGTGGTGATCCGGACGGCGTCCGCAGCGGTGTCGCCAGTTCGGCGAGCGCCCGCTCCAGGCCGTGCAGATGGGCCAGCGCGGGCTCCTCGGCGAGGGGGCGGTCCGTCACCGGGAGGTCCCTGCCGCCGGTGAGGGCCTCCACCGCGGTCTCCACCCGCCAGCACGCCGCGGCCAGCCGGGCGTCGTGCGAGGCCTCCGGGTCGGCGGCGACGGCGACCAGGCCGCGGATCTCCCGGGCGCAGTCGTCGAGGAGGGCCAGCACCCGCCGGGCGCGTCGCTTGCGGGCCGACATGGGGTTCAGGGGGTGGACCAGCGGGGCCACGGAGAGGCGGACCCTGCCGAGCAGCTGCTCCAGTTCGGTCACCCGGCCGGCCGGGTCGGCGTCCGGTACCCCGGCCAGCCGGGCCGCCGCCTCGGCCGTGCAGGCGTGCACGCAGCGCAGGGCGCGCTGGATCCAGGCGTCGGTGACGGTGTGGGTGGTGATCGGCAGCACGAACAGCACCGCGAGGACGGCGCCGACCGCGCCCACTCCGGTCTCCGCGAGGCGCAGGGCCAGCAGACCGGGCTCGAGGACGCCGAGGAGGCCGTAGAGGAGCTCGGCGAGCAGGGTGACCCAGAGCATCATCCAGGTGTACGAGACGGCGGCCGTGTAGAAGACACCGAAGACGCAGACGGCGGCGAGTACGGCCGTCGGGGCCGGGGCTCCGTGCAGCGGTACGGCGACGAGCAGGCCGAGTCCGATGCCGATCACCGTGCCGAGGACACGGCGGAAGCCGCGCACCAGGGTCTCGCCGCGTGAGGTGGTGTTCACGAAGATCCACCAGGTGGCGCCGACGGCCCAGTACCAGCGTTGTCCCGAGATCAGCTGGCCGACGACCAGGGCGAAGCCCGCGCCGGCCGTGGCCTGGACCGCCTGGCGGGTGGTCGCGCGGGCGAGACCGGTACCGGCGGGCGGGGCGGGCACGGGTGCCGGGGGCAGCCGCCGCTCGTAGCACCACAGTCCGAAGCGGACCGCGGCGGCGGTGAGGAGGGACAGCAGGACGGCGGCGTACAGCTCGGGCAGTTGGCCGGTGCCGGCGTGCAGGAACTGCGCCACGAAGAAGGTCATGAACGCGAAGACGCCGAGACTGTGCCCGCGCGGGCCCCAGCGCCGCGCGTACACGCCCGCCCCGACCACGGCGAGGAAGGTGAGGTCGCGGGCGACGGGGTGGTCGTGGAGCGCGGCCGCCGCGGTGAGGACGGGCAGACCGACGAGGGGCAGCAGCGCGGTGGTGACGGCCTGGCCCCGCACGGTGGCGTCCGTGACGGTGAACAGGGCCAGCAGCGCGGCGAGACCGCCGGTGACGGCTCCGGCGAGGGAGTGACCCGCGAGGCCGCAGACGACGACCGCGAGCCCGATGCCGAGCACCGCCCGCGCGGCGAAGCGCAGTCGGACCCGGCCCGGGTCCGGAGCCGTGAACACCCTCTTCAGCACGTACCGCCCCCTGAATCCTTCTCGACACCGGCATGGAAAAGGCGCCGCGGGGGTCCGCAGCGCCATCGACGGGCTCATTGCAGCATCCTCGCCACTACCGGCTCAAGTCAGGGCGATTACGCTGGGCCATTGGTACAGGGAAAGCGGTCCTTGGGCGTCCATCGGAGGGCCATCGGACCAAGTGCGCGGAGGAGGTCGTACGGCATGGCCGTGGACGAGCTCGACACCCGGATCCTGCAGCTGCTGCTGGAGCAGCCGCGGACGAGTGTGCGGGAGTACGCCCGGATTCTCGGGGTCGCTCGCGGGACCCTCCAGGCGCGCCTGGACCGGTTGGAGCGGGACGGGGTGATCACCGGCACGGGGCCCTCGCTGTCGGCCGCCGCGCTGGGACATCCGGTGCTGGCGTTCGTGCACATCGAGGTGACGCAGGGGCGGCTCGACGATGTGGGGGACGCGCTGGCGGCCGTACCGGAGATCGTGGAGGCGTTCTCGATCGCGGGCGGCGGGGATCTGCTGACCCGGGTCGTGGCGCGGGACAACGCGCATCTGGAGGACGTGATCCAGACGGTGATCAGCCTGCCCGGCGTGGTGCGGACCCGTACCGAGGTGGCGCTGCGGGAGCGGGTCGCGTACCGGTTGCTGCCGCTGGTGGAGTCGGTCGGGCGCGCTGCCCGGAGTTGATCTTTGACATCCTGGGGCGATGAGCAGGCTCAGCGGCACAGCGGTCATCTTCGATCTCGACGGAACGCTCGTGGACAGCGAGCCGAACTACTACGAAGCGGGTCGGCAGACCCTCGCCGAGCACGGGGTCCCGGATTTCAGCTGGGCCGACCACGAGCGGTACGTCGGGATCAGTACGCAGGAGACGGTGGCGCGCTGGAAGGCGCGGTACGGGCTGCGGGCCTCGGTGCCGGAACTGCTCGCCGCGAAGAACCGGCGCTATCTGGAGCTGGCTCGTGGCGGCACTCGCGTGTACCCCGAGATGCGGAAGTTCGTGGAGCTGCTGGCCGGGGAGGGGGTGCCGATGGCGGTGGCCTCGGGGTCCTCGCCGGAGGCCATCGGGGCGATCCTGGCCGGGACGGGGCTGGACGTGCACCTCCGGACGACCGTCTCGGCCGACGAGGTGGCCCACGGCAAGCCCGCGCCGGACGTCCTCCTGGAGGCGGCCCGCCGGCTGGGCGCCGCCCCGGCCGACTGCGTGGTCCTGGAGGACGCGGCCCCTGGTGCCGCCGCCGCGCACGCAGCCGGGATGCGCTGCATCGCGATCCCCTACGTCGCCGCCCAGGCGGACGCCCCGGAGTTCACCCGCGCCGCTCTGCTCCTGCGGGGAGGCCAGGAGGAGTTCACGGCACGGGCGGCTTTCGAGTGGCTGGGGCGGGCGGCGGACTGAGGCCCGGGTCACCGACGTCCGCCGACCGGCCGCCTCACACCCTGCATGACGAGGACGACCGGCATCAGGCCGTGCGGGAGGACACCGGCGCCACCCGGGCTCACGCCCGACGGCCGCACGACACAGGCGCTTTCGCCGACCGGTCGGTCAGCACGCCGGGGTCACCGGGCCGAGCCGGGGACCCCAGGCCCCGTCGTCGAGAGCCGGGGACCGGTCCGTCCCGCGGGCGCGGCCGCGCTGTGGTCACCGCGGCCGGGCATGTCGCCCTGAGTCCGGCCCCCGGCGCGTGGACCGCCTCCGCCCTACGGCCGTGCCCCGTGCGAAGGCCTCGGTGCGGGCTGGATGTTCTGGTTGAGGCGGAACACGTTGTCCGGGTCGCGGTCGGCCTTGGTGCGGGCGAGGCGGTCGTAGTTGCCGCGGTAGCTGGCGCGGACCCGCTCCTGGCCCTCGTCCATCATCATGTTGACGTAGGCGCCGCCCGCCGAGAACGGGTGCAGGGCGTCGAAGTACTCGACGGTCCACCGCTTGATCAGCTCGGCGTTGGCCGGGTCCGGGTCGACTCCGGCGTAGACGGAGGCCCAGTTGGCGTGGCGGTAGACCCACGGGGTCTCGTCCTGGCCCACGTCGTGGGCGGCGCCGTCGATCGGGTAGAGGTGCATGGTCGACTGGACGGTCGGCACCTCGGCGCCGAACTTGGCGTGCAGCTGAACCGCGTCGTCCGGGACGCTCTCGACGAAGTCGGCCCGCCAGTACCACTGGTGGCCCGGCGGGTAGAGCCCGTCGAACATGGACTGGAGGTCGGGGTGCTGCATGGGCATGGGGGCGTGCAGCAGCGGGGTGGGCAGGGCGTCGAGCAGCGGGGCCATCGCACGTGCGGCGGCCTCGGTGTCGTCGCCGGTGAAGCACCAGACCACGCCGGCCGTCTTGCGGAGCTGGATCTCCTCGGGGAACGGAGGGGCCGGCGGGACGGTGCCGTGCAGGAAGAAGCCGTTCAGCTCGCGGGGCGCTCCGAGGATGAACTCGCGGTAGGCGGAGAGGACCGCGGCGCTGTCCTCGACCGCCCAGAAGGTCGGTCCGGCGATCACCGTACTGATCTCGTGCAGCCGGAAGACGAACGACGTGACGACGCCGAAGTTGCCGCCGCCGCCCCGGATCGCCCAGAACAGGTCGCTGTTCTCGTCGGCGCTCGCGCGCACCTGGTTGCCGTCGGCGAGGACGACGTCGGCCTCCAGCAGGTTGTCGATGGTCAGCCCGCACCTGCGGGTGAGGTGGCCGAGCCCGCCGCCGGTGGCGATGCCGCCGACGCCGGTCGTGGAGACGATGCCGCTGGGCGTGGCCAGGCCGTGCGCGTTGGTGGCGCGGTCCACCTCGCCCCACACGCAGCCGCCGCCGACCCGCACGGTGCGGGCCTGTGGGTCGACCTGGATGTCCTTGAGGGGGGACAGGTCGGCGACCACTCCCCCGTCGACGGTGCCGAGCCCGGCGCCGTGGTGGCCGCCGCCGCGCACGGCGAGCGGCAGGCCGTGGGCGCGGGCGAAGCCGATCGTGCGGGCCACCGCGTCCGCGTCGGCGCAGCGCGCGACGAGGGCGGGGCGCCGGTCGATCATCGCGTTGTAGACGGTCCGGGCCTCCTCGTACCCGGTGTCGTCGGGTCCGATCAGCTCTCCGGTGAAGTCGGTCAGCTCCCGGCGTGCGGCCTGGGCGGGTGTGCTGGACATGAAGTCCCCCGTTTCCGAATCGGGTCGATTCGCCCGTTCTACTCGCGTCGCACGGACGCGGACATCCGTGACCGTCACCCAGCTCGGCGCCCCGGTATACCTACGTTTGCGAACCGTCGGCCAGCAGTCCCAGCTCCGCGGCGCGTACGGCGGCCCAGCGCCTGCTGGGCGCGCCGAGTTTGTCGAGCACGGCCCGCACGTGGTTGTCGACGGTCCGGACGGACACGACGAGCCGGGCGGCGATCTCCGCGTTGGTCAGCCCTTCGGCGAGCAAGCGTATGACCTGGAGCTGGCGCTCGGTGAGCCCCGCGGGGTTCTCACGGGTCGCGGCGAGGGGGCCGCGGGGGATGCGGCGCACGCCGAGCCGCCGCAGCTCGACGCGGAGCAGCCGGGCGGCCGGTTCGGCGCCCAGCGCGTCGAAGGCGGCGAGCGCGGTCAGTTTGTCGGCGGGGTCCGGGCTCTCGGCGAGCGCGGCGGCGTGTTCGTAGGGGCATCCCACGGCCTCCCAGACCGTGGCGGCCCGGCGCCACTGCCCGCGGGCCTGCAACGCGTACGGGTGGTCGGAGTCGTCCGGCGGTGGAGGGTGGCCCGCCTTGGTGAGCCAGTAGCCGAGTTCGGCGCGGTAGGGGGCGCCGGGCAGCCGGCTCGCCTGGGCGTGGACGGGTGCAGCCGCCTCGACCACCGCCCGCATGTCCCCGCGCAGCCAGGCCGCTTCCGCCCGCGCCACCGCCACCGGCCCGGTGCGCTGCAGTTCCTTCGTCCCTACGGCGATCTCCCAGGCCTCGTCGAGGAGTTCGTCGGCGCCGGGCCGACCGCAGCGGGTGCGGACCCGGGCGAGCACGGTCAGGGCGGGGCAGCGGGCCGGGATGAAGTCGTGCATGCCGTACTCGGCCTGCTTCTCGGCGTCGCCCCAGTCCGCGGCGGCGAGTCTGCGCATGGCGAGCTCGACGTGGAGGTAGTTGAGGAAGCCCAAGTGCTCGGCGCGGTCGGCGAGTTCCATCGCCGGGGGCAGGAAGGTGTCGGCCTCGTCGTACTGGAGGTTGTCGAGCAGCGTCCAGATGATGTTGGCGTAGGAGCGGCAGGCGTGCTCGACCTCGCCGGCGGCGAGCGCGACGTCGAGGCTCTCCTCCAACTGCGCCCGCCCGCCGGGGTCTCCGGAGCGCCAGCGGGCGGTGCCGACGTTGTTGAGGGCGTGCGCGAGGATCGCGGGGTCGCCGGCCTTGCGGGCCAGGGTGATGGCGCGCTCGCCGTGTTCGACGGCTTCGGCGTAGCGCTCGGAGAGCATGCGCAGTTGGGCGGTGTTGCTGACGGCGAGCGCCAACAGCCGGTCGTCGCCCGCGTGTTCAAGGACCGCGACCGCCTCCCGGGCGGCCTCCTGGGCCTGGTCGGCGTTGCCGGCCCACCAGTGGATGCGGGACAGCCAGCGCAGGTCGGCACCGAGGGCGAGGCTGTCACCGAGGGCCCTGCGCAGGGCGACGGCCTCCCGCTGGGCGGCGACGGCGGCGGCCGAGTCGGCGATGGTGTAGGTCTCCACGGCGTAGCGTTCGAGCAGGTCGGCGAGTTCGGAGGGCGAATAGCGGCCGCGTCCGCGCAGCACGAGTTGCAGGTGGGCGGCGGCCTCGCGGTGGGCACCCGCCGAGGAGGCTTCGCGTGCCGCGTCGGGGCCGTAGCGGGCGATGGCGTCCTGGTCGCCGGCCTGGGCGGCATGGTGGACGATCCGCGCGGCGTCGGAGCCGGGGCGGGCGACGAGGGCCGCGAGGACGGCCCGGTTGAGCTCGATACGGCGGGCGGCGGGGAGGGAGTCGACGACGGCCCGGCGGATCAACTCGTGCCGGAACGCGACCCGTTCGGGAGTGACGGCGAGCAGACCGCGCTGCTCGGCGGCGGCGAGGACGGCGACTCCGCCGGGGGGCGGGGCGTGCGGTCCGACCGCCGTCGGGACGGGTACGCCAGGAGGGAGGGGGCCGTGCTGTCCGACTGCGGCTGGGACGGACGTGCCCCGCGGAAGCGGGCCGCGCTGGCCGACCGCGGCCGCGACAGACAGTCCGGCCTCCCGGGGGGCATGGGGGTCGGCTGCGGGCTCGCGGGGGCCGTCTTGTTGAGCGGCGGGCTGGCGAGAGGCGCCTTGTTGAGCCGTGGACTCGCGGGGATCATCCTGTCGCGCGGCGGCCTCGCGAGACGCGCCTTGTCGAGCCGTGGACTCGCGGGGACCACCTTGTTGCATGGTGGCCTCGCTCGGATCACCTTCTTGCGTGGCGGCCTCGCGGGGACCACCTTCTTGCGTGGTGGCCTCGCGGGGACCACCTTGCTGAACCGCGGCCTCGCGCGGACCACCATCCCCAACCGCGGCCTCGCGGGCCGGCGCCGAGCCACCCAGCGGCGCGTCCCCCAGCGACGGGCCACCGAGCGGCTGACCCCCCAGCGACAGGTCACCGAAGTGCGGGTCTCCCAACAGCGCGTCGACCAGCGGGCGTTCGACCGCCGACGGGACCACGGCCAGTTGCTCCAGCGCGTCCACGGTGGCCCCGGGCAACCCCCGCAACCGGGCGAGCACGGCGTCGACGACGGTCGGGGGCACTCTCCCGGTACCGCCGGCGGCGAGGATCTCGGCGACGAAGAAAGGGTTGCCGCCCGTGACCGCGTACACCTGGGCGGGATCGACGCGGCCCGCGCTGAGGGTGCGTACGGCGTCCAGGGACAGCCGGGCCAGCGGCAGCCGGTGCACACGCGGCGCCCGGGACACCTGGCCCAGCAGGTGCCGTAGGGGATGCTCGCGGCTCAGCTCGTCGTCCCGGTAGGTCAGCACCAGCAGGGCGGGCAGCCGCTCCATGCGCCGGACCAGGAAGCGCAGGGCGTCCAGGGAGGCCTCGTCGGCCCAGTGGACGTCCTCGACGACGAGGACCGCTCCGCGCAGTTCCTCGAGCAGCGCCTCGTGGACGCGGTGGCGGTCGCCGCCCTCCGTCACGGCGTCGGCGAGTGCGTCCCCGACGCTGCCGATGAGGTCGCGGAAAGGGCCGAGCGGGCGCCGGGTGGCGAGGTCGTCGCACTCCCCCACGAGGACGCGGGTGCCGTGCGGGAGGTGCTCGGGAAGGGCCTTCACCAGGCTCGACTTGCCGATGCCGGCCTCACCGAGGACGAGCACCACGGATCCGGCCCCGTCCGCCGCCTCCCGCGCGGCCGCGGCCAGTCGCGCCAGCTCGGGCTCGCGCTCGAGGATCGGCCGATCCACAGGACCGATTCTGCCATCGCGGGCAGCGGAACGGCTCCCTACGAGAAACGGTCCGCCGGGAGCGGCACCGCGGGGGCACATGGCGATCAGGGGGCGTGGAGGTGGCGTGACGTCCGGGACTCCTGACCGGAACGGGCAGCCCGCGAGCGGGTTACGGCCCCAGCACCTTCGCGACGAAGGCGGCGAGGTTCGTGACCGTCCGCTGGACCTTCTCCTCCAGGGTCAGCGTCTCGTGCAGACGTGCGCCCGCCCCCGCGTCCCGCTTGCCCCGCACGTACAGCGAGCACGCGAGGTCGTCGCATATGTAGGCGCCGACCGAGTTGCCCTGCTGCCCGGCCTTGCCCGCCTTCGGGGCGACCATCAGGGAGACCCCACCGGTGTGGGTGGTCAGGCACATCGAGCACATGCTCTTCCGTGTCTGCGAGAAGCCGCGCGTACCGGCCCGCAGATGGACGGCCT
The DNA here is from genome assembly GCF_036345115.1 of Streptomyces griseorubiginosus. Taxonomy (GTDB): domain Bacteria; phylum Actinomycetota; class Actinomycetes; order Streptomycetales; family Streptomycetaceae; genus Streptomyces; species Streptomyces griseorubiginosus_C. The sequence continues at coordinate 8,482,206 of NZ_CP107766.1, read as the reverse complement.
TCGGACGGCCGTCCAGCACGGTCACGAGATAGGCCCGGTCGGGCGCCTGCGGATCGCGCCAGCCGAGGTAGTCGAGGTCCTCCCACGGCCGGTCGGCCAGGTCGCGCGGGACGGACAGGCGCTTCGCCTCGCCCTTGGTGCAGTTCACGAAGGCGGTTCGGATCTCTTGCTCGGTCAGCGGTTCCATAATCTCACGCTAGTTTGCCTAAAAGCTTTAGGCAAACGCATAATCGGTGCAGGCGACCGAGAGGGCATGCATGGCACGGGTAGGACTGACGACGGAACGACTGGTCCGGGCGGGCGCGGAGCTGGCCGACGAGGTGGGCTTCGGGCACGTGACGGTCTCGGAGCTGGCCCGGCGCTTCGACGTGAAGGTCGCGAGCCTGTACTCGCATGTCAAGAACTCCCAGGACCTCAGGACCCGGATCACCCTGTTCGCCCTGGAGGAGCTCGCCGACCTCTCCGCCGACGCGGTGGCCGGGCGGGCCGGCAAGGACGCGCTGACCGCGTTCGCCGACGTCTACCGCGACTACGCCCACGCACACCCCGGCCGCGCCGAGGCCGCCCGGACCCGCCTCGACCCCGAGACGGCGGGCGCCAGTGCGGGCGTACGGCACGCCCAGATGATGCGGGCGATCCTGCGCGGCTACGACCTGTCCGAAGACGACCAGACCCATGCCGTACGGCTGCTGGGCAGCACCTTCCACGGATACGCGAGCCTGGAGGGGGCAGGCGGGTTCAGCCACAGCTCCCCCGACTCCGAGGAGTCCTGGAGACGGATCCTGGACGCCCTCGACGCGCTGTTGCGCAACTGGCCCACCCGCTGACCGACAGGCTGAGGACATGCACGACTGGATCACCACACCCGTCACCGCCGAGCTGCTGCGCGGCGCGCTCGACGTGGAGCAGACCGAGCTCGGGGTGCTGCCGCACCGGCTGCCCGCGCGGGCCCGCGCCCAGAACACCGACGAACAGCTGGCCATGGCCGAGTCCCAGCCGGCCGGGGTACGGCTGGTCTTCCGCACCCGGGCCACCTCTGTGGAGCTGGAGACGCTGCCGACCAAGCGGACCTACGTGGGCGCGCCGCCCCGGCCGGACGGTCTCTACGACCTGGTGGTCGACGGCTCGCCGGCCGGTCAGGGCAGTGTGCTCAGCGGCAACGTCATCACCGTCGACATGGAGGCGGGCACGTCGGAGGTGCGGCCGGGGGCGCCCGGGACGGTCCGTTTCGACGGGCTGTCCGGCGAGGTCAAGGACGTGGAGATCTGGCTGCCGCACAACGAGACCACCGAGCTGATCGCGCTGCGCACCGACGCGCCCGTCGAGCCGGCGCCTCCCGGGGGGCGCCGGGTGTGGCTGCACCACGGCAGCTCCATCAGCCACGGCTCCGACGCGGCGAGCCCCTCACGGACCTGGCCCGCGGTCGCCGCGACGCTGGGCGGGGTGGAGTTGGTCAACCTGGGTCTCGCGGGCAGCGCGCTGCTCGACCCGTTCACCGCGCGGGCGGTCCGGGACACTCCCGCCGACGTGATCAGCCTCAAGATCGGCATCAACATCGTCAACCATGACGTGATGCGGCTGCGGGCCTTCGGTCCGGCGGTCCACGGCTTTCTCGACACAGTCCGCGAGGGCCACCCGGACACGCCCCTGCTGGTCGTCTCGCCGATCCTGTGCCCGATCCACGAGGACACGCCGGGGCCCTGCTTTCCGGACTTCAGCGGGATCAGCGAGGGCCGGTTCAAGTTCAGGACACTGGGTGACCCGGCGGAACGCGCGAGCGGCAAGCTGACCCTCCAGGTGATCCGCGAGGAACTGGCCCGGATCGTCAAGCAGCGGTCCGCCGAGGACCCCCACCTCCACTACCTGGACGGCCGCGAGCTGTACGGAGAGTCCGACACGGAGGACCTCCCCCTCCCGGACGACCTCCACCCCGACGCGGCGACACACCACCGCATGGGCGAACGCTTCGCCCGGCTGACCTTCGGGACGGACGGGGTGTTCGCCGGCGAGTGATCCGGGGGGCGCGGGGGGCCTGACGCGGGCGGAGTCCGTGGGGCGGTCGTACAGCGGGCGCCCTGCGCAGGGGGCACACTCCCACGGCGGGGCGAGGCTGGAGGGGGCATGCCCCACGACGGCGGACCCGGCGAACGGACAGATCCCAGGGGCGGCGCATGCCCGCGGCGAGCGGAGTCCCGGGGCCTCCGGCGGCTGCACGGCTCCCGCAGCGGGCGGAGGCCGGAGCGGAGCATGCCGCGGTGGCGGACCCAGCGAACGGGCGGACACCGGGGGATGGTCGCGGCGGGCGCCTCCGCAGGGCACGCTCCCGCAGCGGGCGGAGGCCGGAGCGGAGCATGCCGCGGTGGCGGACCCAGCGAACGGGCGGACGCCGGGGATGGTCGCGGCGGGCGCCCTCCGCAGGGCACGCTCCCGCAGCGGGCGGAGGTCCGAGCGGGACATGCCGCACGGTGGCGGGCTCTGCCGGGATGTTTCCTGCGGTGAGGCGCCGGGCACAGCCGTGCGTCCTACCCCCTGCGCTTGGGCTTGCCCCGGCGGCCCGCCGTGCCTTTGGCGGCACCCCCGCCGGTCCTCCCCGACCCGCCGCCCCTGGACCCCTTGGTCCCGCCGGCGGCACCCCGCCCCGCTCCCTTCCCGGTACCCGCCCCCGCCCTGCCGGCGCCCTTCCCGGCGGCCCCCTTCTTCTGCTCCGGCTGCGGCTGAGCCCGTCCCCGGGAGCTGTTCACCGTGCGGCCCCTGACGATGCCGATGAAGTCCTCGACCATGTCCGTCGTGGCGTCCTCGCGCCAGGAGAGGGCGACGGCGGACTCCGGGGCGTCGGCGACCGGTCGGTAGGTGAGGTCGCGGCGGTGGTGGAGGCGGGCCAGGGACTGGGGGACGACGAGGACACCGATGTTCGCCGCCACCAGCTCGATCGCGTCGGCCGTGGTGGCCGGGCGTTCGAAGGCCGGTTCGCCGGGCGGCCGCTCCCAGCCGATGACGTCGTCGAGGGGGTGGACGACGACCTCGTCGGCGAGGTCCTCCAGGGTGACCTCCTCGGCCGCGGTCACCACGTGGTCCTTGGGGACCACGACGACCGTCGTCTCGGTGTAGAGGGGGATCGCGCTGAACACCGTACGGTCGACCGGGAGTCGCACGAGCCCGGCGTCCGCGCGGCCGTCGCGCAACACATCGGAGGCCTCGGAAGCCGTCACCTGGAGGAGCTCCAGGGGGATGTCGGGCAGGCGCTCCTGCCAGATCCGCACCCACTTGGCGGGCGTCACCCCGGGGACGTACGCGAGCCGGAAGGACGGGGATGCTGGCGAGTCTGTCACGCGGCAAGGTTACCCACTGTGGTCGGACGTCTCGTGCGCGGCCGATAGTCTTGACTCCATGACGTCGCACCAGAACACCCAGACGATGAAGCCCGCGACCGCGGCGAAGAAGCTGGGTGTGTACCTCCCCGCCACCCCCGCCGAGTTCCAGGAGGGTGTCGTCTCGCGCGCCGAGCTGAACGAGCTCCAGACGAACCCGCCCCAGTGGCTGCAGGACCTGCGACGCAACGGCCCGCACCCCCGCCCGGTCGTCGCGGCCCGGCTCGGTGTGTCCATCGCCGGGCTCGCCCGGGGCGGGGTCACCGAGGCGCTCACCACCGAGCAGATCGAGGCGCTGCGCGAGGACAACCCGGAGTGGCTGGAGAAGGAGCGCGCCACACAGGCGGAGGTCCGCAAGGAGGCCGCACGCCTCAAGGAGAAGAAGGCCCAGCAGCAAGACTGACGCCCGCCGCCGGTTCACGTATCGCAGGGCCCGGCACACCCCGCCCGCCCCCGAAAAACTCCGTGCGCCCAGTCGAACACCTCTGCGACCATTCCCGCATGGTCCACCCTCTGGAACGCCTGGTCATCCGGCACACCCTTCGCCTCCCCTCCCCCGCGGGCCCCGCCGGGGAGGGCGACGTCGCCGCGCGGCAGTTCGACGCCGCGCTGATGTCCGTCGGCTTCAAGCTGTCGGCCGACGCGCTGCGGACGCTGTCGGGGCTGTCCGAGGGCACGGTCGTCGACACCGCCGTGCGCACCCTGGCCACCGTCCGCGAACTGGTCGGCGACCACGTGCGCCACAACGTCTACTTCGTCGACTTCCCGGCGAACGTCCCGGACACCTTCGAGTTCTGGATGCGCTGCGTGACCGAGGCCCTGGAGGACCGCAAGGCCCGCCCCGGCATCATCGAACAGCTCCGCACCGGCGTGATCAACCTGCTCACGCTGCCGTCGTACGGCACCTACCGGCACACCTACGACGAGATGCTCGCCGCCCACGACGAGCTGACGGCCGCCGTGGGCGACCGGCTCACCGTCCTGCACCTGGGCGGCACCCTGGACGACGAGGTCACCGCCCTGTACCTGGCGCTGGCCGGCAGCACCACGCCGCTCGGCGACGAACACCTGGCCGACCTCGGGGTGCTCGCGGAGCACTGCGCGGACGGCGACCAGCCGGCGGAGATCCCGGTACGGGAGAACCGTGCCGTCGTCAACGCGGCCCGGCTGAAGGCGGGTTCGGTCCCGCTCCTCGACACCGTCACCGATGTGCTGCGGCTGGCCTGCGCGTTGTCGGGCGGGGACGTGAGCCTCCAGGCGCCGACCCGGTTCCGCAAGCTGTCCCGGCCGGTGCGCCGCGCCCTGCTCGCGGGGCTGGACGAGGTCGTCGCCCGGGCGCCCGCCAAGCTCGCCGACGTCCTCGTGCACCGCGAGGAGTTCAAGCGGCTCGGCGAGCGTCTGCACCCGCACGAGTACCCGCGGTGGCCGCATGCCGCCGACGTGTTCGCCGTCGCCCGGGGCGAGAAGAAGGCGTACACCTTCGACGGCCGGGTGGAGGCACTGCTCGGCGCGGACGACGTCACCGGGGCCGTGAGGCTGCTCGAGTCCGCGCCCGGCAAGCTGTTCCGCGCGCTGGACCGGCTGCTGCGTTCCGCCGCCACCCAGGAGGAGCGGGACGCCGTGCTGGCCGCCGTCGAGCGGGTCGCGCCGGAGGTCTCCGGGCGGGTCGTGCTGTCGGTGCGGGAGTACCTGCACAACCGGGCCGAAGAGACGGGCCGGAAGCGGGTGTTCATCAACCGCACCGGCCGCGCGCACGTCACCGACGACGCGCGTCGGGCCGTACCGGAGGACGAGCGCAAGCAGCTGATCGCCGTGCTCGACGCGGAGACGGCTCGTCGACTCCCTGCTCCGGAGCGGCTGTTGGTCGACCCCGACGTCCTCGACGTGGCGCTTCCGCTCAGCGGGCGCGCGACCGCGGCCGGGCTCGGTGTGCTGCCCCGCGGCTCGGTGTCGCCGGTCGACGGGGAGTTGCTGCGGTTCTTCGTGTACTGGAAGCAGAGGCAGCGGGTCACCGACTACGACCTGTCGGCGCTGCTGCTGGACGCGCGGTACGACACGGTGTCGTGGCTGTCGTACACCAATCTCCGCGAGGTGGAGGGCGAGCACTCCGGGGACATCACCAACGCCCCCGACGGCGCTTCGGAGTTCATCAACCTGCGGCTCGGGAGCGTGCGCGGCACGTACATCGTGCCGCAGGTCAACATCTACTCCGGGGAAAGGTTCGAGGAGGCCGAGGAGTCGTTCTTCGGGTTCATGCTGCGCGAGGCCGAGCAGCAGGGCCAGCCCTTCGAGCCGCGTACCGTGCGCATGAAGTCGGAGCTGCGCGGTCCCGGCCGGGTGGCGCTGCCGTTGGCGTTCCGGCGTGCCGAGGACGGGAGTTGGCACGCCAAGTGGCTGCACCTGTACCTGAAGGGGCACCCGGCGCACAACCGCGTCGAGGGCAACCAGGTGTCGGTGGCGACGCTGCTCCAGGGCATCGTCGAGCGCGAGCAGCTCACGGTCGGGTATCTGACCGGGCTGATGGCGAACGCCGGTACGGAGGTGGCGACTTGGGACGCCGCTTCGGTGCCGGACGAGCCGGTGACCTACATCGGTCTGGAGCGGCCCGAGGGTCTGCACCCGGACTCGGTGGTCATCACCCCGGAAAATCTGCGCGACTTGATCCCCGAGTGACTGTTAGCGTTACCCCTGGCGAGGCCATGGAAGGGCTTCCTTCTCAACCACTGGAAGAGCCCCCATGGGGCTTGGCTATCAGCCCTTCCGCTCTCCTCGCCCTCGACATGACACATGCGGCGAGGCCATGAGGGAGCTTCCTTCTCACCGGTCTCGACAACCGGCCTCGTAATGGCTCCAGTTCCTTCGCTCTCCTCGCCGTCGATGTCGTGTCGTGGCGTGCCAGGTCGTGTCGGGCGGCGCATCCGCGAGTCACCGCGGTCATGCCGCGCGTGGCGAGGCCATGAGGGGGCTTCCTTCTCACCGGTCTCGACAACCGGGCCTCCAAAGCTCCAGCCCCTTCGCTCTCCTCGCCCACGACGTCACGTGCCCAGGCGGCCCCGGACCGGTGCACTCACCGTTCCAGGGCCGCCTTCGCCGTGCTGAGCGCCTGCTCCGCGTAGCCGCGTCCGAAGAGCACGGCGTGCACCAGCAGCGGGAAGAGCTGGTGGAGTCCGACGCGGTCGGCCCAGCCGTCGGCGAGCGGTGCCGTCCGCTCGTAGCCGCGCAGCACCTCGTCCAGGTGCGGGCAGCCGAACAGGTGGAGCATCGCGAGGTCGGTCTCGCGGTGGCCGCCGTGCGCGGCCGGGTCGATCAGCCAGGCGTAGCCGTCGGCGCCCCAGAGGACGTTGCCGTTCCAGAGGTCGCCGTGCAGCCGGGCCGGAGGTTCGGCGGGACCCGCGAGCTCGGGCAGCCGCTCGCAGAGCCGTTCGATCACCGGCGCCTCCCCCGCGGTGACCGTGCCGTCGTCGACCGCGCGCCGCAGATACGGCAGCACCCGGTGCTCGGCGTACCACTCGGGCCAGTCGGCGCCCTCGACGTTCCGCATCGGTGCGCGCCCGATGTACGCGTCCCGTGGCCCGCCGGGCGGCGCCGAGCCGAAGGCGGGTGCCCCGGCGAGGTGCAGCCCGGCCAGCGCCCGGCCCAGATCGAGTGCCGCCTCCCGGTTCGGCCGCCCGCGCGCGACGAGGTCGGTCACCAGCAGGCCTCCGTCCTGGCCGTGCACGGCCGGCACCCGGACCGCTTCGGCCCCGGCCAGCCAGCGCAGGCCCGCCGCCTCCGCCCTCGCCTCCTCCGGTGAGTCGGCCCGCTTGACCATCACCGCCCGCCCGTCGTCGAGGGTGACCTCGGTCAGCGCGCCGGACATGGGGCGCTCCTCGGTCGCCGTCCGGCCGGTGAGCCGCGCCGCCGCCTCACCAGGGCCTTCCCCGTCGTCGTACACCTGCGCCTCCCTGATCACCACGCCCTTCAGTGTTCCCGAGGGGCTCCTGCACAGCCTCTGTGAAATCTCCCAGTCATGTCTTGACATACGGAAGAAACGATCCGTAGCTTGGCCGATCATTTAGATTCGTGAAGCGGGTTCACGAATATGAACGGAGAGTGTCCATGGGCGATCGCCGACGACGCCGCCGCCTGGCCGCGGCCGCCACCGTCGCGGGGTTGATGTTCGGAACGGCCGCCTGTGGCTCCGGCTCCGACAGCGCGGGCAGCAGCGATCCGAACACGCTGGAGGTCTGGACCCGGAGCAATCCGGACTCGGCCGCGACCTACGACCGGGTCTTCGCCGCCTTCACCAGGAAGACCGGCATCAAGATCGACTACCAGCCGGTCATCAACTTCGACCAGCAGCTCCAGAGCCGCGCGTCCACCAAGGACCTGCCGGACGTCATGATCAACGACACGGCGCTGATGGGCAGTTACCAGAGCCAGGGCCTGCTCAAGCCGATCGACCCCGCCTCGATCGCGGGCGGCGACCAGATCAGCGACAAGTCCTGGACGTCCACGGTCGGCGTCGACGGGAAGCACTACGGCATCCCGTACTCCCGCCAGGCCCAGACGCTGATGATCCGCACGGACTGGCTGAAGAAGCTCGGCCTGAAGGCGCCGACGACCTGGCAGGAGATGCTCTCCGTCGCCAAGGCGTTCGCCACCGGGGACCCGGACGGCGACGGCAAGGCCGACACCTACGGCATCGTCGCTCCGGCCAGCGCCCAGAACGGCTACGCGGCCTGGTGGGGCGCGAGCTTCCTGTGGCAGGGCGGCGCCCAGATCATCAAGCCGGCCGGCTACGGCACGTACACCCCGGCCATGGACTCGGCCGCAGCGGTGGGCGCCGTGACCTGGATGAAGGACAACCTCTTCTGCGGCAGGAAGGGGATCGTCCAGCCCGGCGCGATCACCGCTGTCACGGGAACCGCCACCAATTTCCAGGACGGCAACGCCGGGATGTACATGACCGGCCCGTACAACATCACGACCTTCGACGCCACGCCCGGCAAGGACAAGTACGAGGTCGTCCCGGCTCCCGCGGGCCCGGCGGGCGGCGATGTGCTGGCCGACGGCGAGAACGTCTACCTCGGCGCCAGGACCGGCAAGGACGAGCAGGAGCTGGCGCTGGCCGCGTTCCTGGTCTCGCCCGAGGGCCAGAAGATCGCGATGACCAGCGTCGACGGCCACCAGCCGGTCGTCCGCATCCCGGTCAACTCGACGCTCGACGCGGCGAAGGTCCGGAACGACGCCCGCTGGAGTGTCGTACAGAAGGCCTACGAGACCGCCTCCCAGCAGTTCCCGAACGCGCCGGACTTCGCGCCGATCAAGCAGGACACCGCCGACGCGCTCAACTCGATCTTCACGTACTGCGGCGGTGACGTCCGCTCGCAGCTCAAGGAACTGAACGACACCCTCGCCGGTGACCTCAAGGACCAGGACCTGCTGAAATGACCGCTACCGTCCCCGCGCCCGCAGCGCGCCGAGACCTCGACGAGACGGCCGCCGGCAAGCGGGCCTTCGACAAGAAGGCCGTCGTCCCCTGGCTCTTCCTGGCCCCGGGTCTGCTGCTCGCCCTCGTCTTCAAGTTCTGGCCGATGGCCAAGGGCATCTGGCTCAGCTTCTTCGACGTGCGGCCCTTCCTCGGCGACCGGTGGATCGGCCTCGACAACTACACGCGGGTCCTGACCGACCACCGCTTCCAGGACGCGATCGGGCACACCCTGATCCTGGGCCTGGGCCAGGCGGTCGGTGCGATCGTGCTCGGGTTCGCCCTCGCCCTGCTCCTCGAAGGCCAGGCCCGCTCGCTGAAGATCCTGCGCACCGCCGTCTTCCTGCCCGCCGTCACGGCCACCGCGGTCGTCGGCGAGCTGTGGCGGCTGATGTACTACCCGACCTCCGACGGCCTGATCAACAGTGGTCTGCACTTCTTCGGGTTCGGGACCGTGCAGTTCCTCGACAACCCGAACATCGCGCTGTACTCGACGATGGCGATGGGCATCTGGATCTGGGCGCCGTACAACATGGTGATCTTCCTGGCCGGCCTCGCGGGCGTGGACCGCTCGCTGTACGAGGCGGCGGCGATGGACGGCGTCTCGCTGTGGCAGCGGCTGCGGTACGTCACGCTTCCGGCGATCCGCCCGGCGCTGATGATCGTGCTCACGCTCGCCACCATCCGCGGCCTGCGCGTGTTCACCGAGGTCTACGTCCTCACCGGCGGCGGCCCGGCCGGGTCGACGGACGTCTGGATGACCCGCGCCTACACCCTGGGCTTCACCCGCAACGACATCGGCGGCGCCTCGGCGGCCTCGGTCGTGCTGCTGTGCGTGACGCTCCTGCTCACCGTCATGGTCAACCACCTCCGCAAGAGGGGAGAAGCGCGATGAGCGCCTCCGTCATCGACCCCGTCCGGCCGGCGGCCCCTGACACCCCGGCCGGACGGAACCGCCAGGACCGGCGGACCACCCCGGCCCGTTTCGACACCGCGCTCGGCTGGAACGACCGGCCCGGTGTCGCCTGGGGCCTGCGGATCCTGCTCTGTCTGATCGCCCTCGCGATCTTCGCGGCGCCCTTCCTGACGATCTTCTCGGGCGCCTTCACCACCCACCCGAGCGGCTCGTCGCTGTCGTTCCTGCCGCACGACACCACCCTGTCCAACTTCAGGGTGGCCGGCGCGCAGGGCATGTGGGACTACCTCGGCAACTCGCTGGTCATCGCGGGCGGCGGACTGCTGCTCCAGCTCGCGGTGTGCACCCTGGCGGCGTACGCCCTGGCGCGGCACCGGTTCCGGGGCCAGGCGCTGATCATGATGCTGTTCATGATGACGCTGATGCTGCCCGAGGAGGTCATCGCGATCCCGCTGTCCCTGGTCCTCGGCGATGTACCGGTGGTGCACCTGGACCTCAAGGGCACGGTGTGGGGCGTCATCCTGCCGCTGGGCGCCTGGGGCTTCTCGGTGATGATGCTGACCGAGTTCATGCGGGAGATCCCCGACGAGATCGAGGAGGCGGCCCGTCTCGACGGCGTCGGCGAGCTCAGGATGCTGTGGCAGATCATCCTGCCGCTGTGCAAGCCCGCGCTCGGCGTGGCCGGTGTGCTCGGGTTCATCATGATCTGGGACCAGTACCTGCTGCCCCTGATCGCCGCCAAGGACCCCACCGACTACACGGTCACCGTCGCCCTGGCCACCCTGCGCACCGACCCGGTGGTCGGCTCCGGTGTGGTGCTGGCCGGTGCGGTCATCGCCCTGATCCCCAGCCTGATCGTCTACCTGCTCCTCCAGCGCTCGCTGGTCACCGGCATCGCCGCCGGTGCCACCAAGGGCTGAGCCCACCGTAGTTACGAGGGAGACATGAAGTTCCAAGGAGTGCTGTTCTTCCCGGTGACGCCGTTCGCCGCGGACGGCTCGCTGGACGAGGAACGCCTCGCCCGGCACATCGAGAACGGCGTCACAGCGGGCGCCGGAGGCGTGTTCGTCGCCTGCGGCACCGGTGAGTTCCACGCCCTGACGCCCGACGAGCTGGAGCGGGCCACCCGGGTCGCGGTCGAGACGACCGCGGGCCGGGTGCCCGTCCTGGCCGCCGCGGGCGGTCCCACCCCGGTAGCCCGCGACCACGCGGCCCGCGTCGCCCGCGCGGGCGCCGACGGCTTCCTGCTGCTCCCGCCGTACCTGGTGACGGCACCGCAGCGGGGCCTGGTCCGCTACGTCGAGGAGGTCACCGCCGCGAGCGACCTGCCGGTGATCTTCTACCAGCGCGGCACCGCCCGCCTCACCGCGGAGACGGCCGCCGAGATCGCCGCGCTCCCCAAGGTCGTCGGCCTCAAGGACGGCCTCGGCGACATCGAGCGCATGCACCGCATCGTGCGCGCGGTGCGTGCCGTCCCGGGCACGGAGGACTTCCAGTTCTTCAACGGCCTGCCCACGGCGGAGATGACCGCCCCCGCCTACCAGGGCATCGGCGTCTCCCTCTACTCCTCCGCCGTGTTCGCCTTCGCGCCCGAGATCGCCCTCGCCTTCCACGGGGCACTCGCCGCGGGCGACCGACCGCTCGTGGACACGCTCCTCGACGAGTTCTACGGCCCCCTCGTCCAGCTCCGCGACGAAGTACCGGGGTACGCCGTGGCGTTGGTCAAGTCGGGAGTGGCTCTGCGTGGCCTGGACGTGGGTGGCGTACGGGCGCCCCTCGTCGACCCGGCCCCGGAGCACGTGGCGCGGCTGGCCAAGCTCATCGACCGCGGTCTGGAGGTGGTCGGCGCATGAGCGAGCCGACGCGCATCAAGGAGCTGGTCGTCACTCCCATCGCCTTCCGGGACCCGCCGCTGCTCAACTCCAACGGCGTGCACGAGCCCCTGGCCCTGCGGATCATCCTCCAACTCGTCCTGGAGGACGGCACGGTGGGACTCGGCGAGTCCCCCGGCGGGGTGGCCCGGCTGGAGCGCCTCGAGGCCGCCGCGAAGGTCGTCGTCGGCATGGACGTCTTCGACACCACCGCCGTCTCGGCCGCGATCGACGCCGCCCTGCTGCCGACGGTGCCCTCCTCGCACGAACGCGGCTGGACCAGCTCCGCCGTCGAGGTGGCCTGCCTGGACGCGCAGGGCAGGCTGCTCGGCCGTCCGGTCAGCGATCTGCTGGGCGGGACGGTCCGGGACTCGGTCCCGTTCGCCGCGTACCTCTTCTACAAGTGGGCCGAACACCCGGCTCTCGACGGCCGCGCCGCCGTAGGGGACGAGTGGGGCGAGGCCCTGGACCCGGCCGGCATCGTGGAGCAGGCGCGGCTGATGCAACAGCGGTACGGTTTCAAGTCGTTCAAGCTGAAGGGCGGTGTCTTCGCGCCCGACGAGGAGATCGCCGCGATCAGGGCGCTCGCGGAGGCCTTCCCCGGACAGCCGCTGCGCCTTGACCCCAACGTGGCGTGGACGGTGGAGACATCGAAGTACGTGGCTCGCGAACTCGACGGTGTCCTGGAGTACTTGGAGGACCCGACCAGGGGCATCGAAGGCATGGCGGAGGTGGCGAAGGACGCACCGATGCCGCTGGGCACCAACATGTGCGTGATCGCCTGGGAGCACCTGAAGCCGGCGATCGAACAGAACGCGATCCAGGTGCTGCTGACGGACCACCACTACTGGGGCGGTCTGCGGCGCACCCGTGAACTGGCCGCGGTCTGCGAGGCGTTCGGCCTCGCGCTGTCGATGCACTCCAACTCGCATCTCGGCATCAGCCTGGCCGCGATGACCCATGTGGCGGCGGCGATCCCGAACCTCGACCACTCCTGCGACACGCACTACCCGTGGAACCACGCCGACGACGTGATCCGCCCGGGTGTCCTGGAGTTCCGCGACGGCGAGGTCGAGGTCCCGACGGGGCCCGGCCTCGGCGTGGAGCTCGACCATGACGCGCTGGAGCGCCTGCACCGCCTCTACGTCGACTCCGGGGTACGCAGCCGGGACGACACCGGGTACATGCGGCGGTTCCGGCCCGACTACGAACTCAGGCTCCCGCGCTGGTGAGTTGCCCCCCAAGGGACAGGGCGCCCGGTGACTCCGGGCGCCCTGTCCCGCTCCCGTCGGCTCAGCTTCCCTTCCGGCAAGGGCTCGCGGGCAGGTCCGTCATCAGCTGCTGCCAGCGGGGGCCCTGCGGGGCGCGGGTCAGCCGGCACACCTCGGCCGCGAGGTCGCGCACGTCGGGGTTCCACAGCCTGACCGTGCCGTCGATGCCGCTGCTGGCCAAGGACTGCCCGTCCGGGGCGAACGTGACGCCCCACACCGCGCTGGTGTGACCGGTCAGGGTGGCCAGTGGACCTCGCGCCCGGGTGTCCCACAGCCGCACGGTGCCGTCGTTGCCGCTGCTGGCCAGGGTCCGCCCGTCCGGGGCGAAGGCGAGTCCGCGGACCGAGCCGGTGTGACCGGTGAGGGCGGCCGTCACCCGGTGCCCGGCGGGGTCCCACAGCCTGACCGTGCCGTCGTTCCCGCTGCTGGCGAGGGTCTGCCCGTCCGGGGCGAACGCCACGGCGCGTACGGCGCCGGTGTGTCCGGTGAGGGTGGTGAGCGGCAGCCGGCGGGGCACGTCCCACAGCCGCACGGTCAGGTCGTCGCTCGCGCTCGCGAGGGTGCGGCCGTCAGGGCTGAACGCCACCGCGTTCACGAAGTCGGTGTGTCCGGTGAGGGTGGTCAGGAGTCTCCCCCGGGCCACGTCCCACAGCCGGACCGTGCCGTCCGGGCCGGCTGACGCGAGCGTTCGCCCGTCGGGGGCGAACGCCACCGAGAACACCGCGCCCGAGTGCCCCCGCAGCACCGCCAGCGGCCGGCGCCCGGCCACGTCCCACAGCCGGACAGCGCCGCCGGAGCCCGCCGAGGCCAGGGAGCGTCCGTCCGGGGCGAACGCCACCGAGAACACCGCGCCCGAGTGCCCCCGCAGCACCGCCGGCGACCGGCGCCTGCCCACGTCCCACAACCGCACGGTGTGATCGGCGTCGGCGGCGGCCAGGGTCCGCCCGTCCGGGCTGAACGCGGCGTGCCAGACCTCCGTGAACGGGCGCGCCGTCAGCGCCGAGCGGCTCAGGTCCCACAGCACGACGGACTCGTCGAACCCGGCCGTGGCCAGCAGCGTGCCTCCAGGGTCGGTGGCCACTCCGAGCACGTAGTCGGTGTGCCCGGACAGGGTGGTCGTGATCCGGTGGCTGCGGACGTCCCATAGGCGCACCGCGCCGTCGCCCGCGGCGCCGATCACGGTGGTCGAGTCGGGGGTGAAGGCGACGGCGTTCACGTCGTCGCTGGTGCCGGTCAGCGCGGCGGTGCTCTTGAGCCGGGCCCGGTCCCACAGGCGTACGACACGGTCGGCGCCGCCCGAGGCGAGCGTGCGCCCGTCGGGGGCGAACGCCACACCCAGGACCCCGGCGGTGTGCCCGGCGAGGACGGCCAGCGGCCGGTGCCGGACCGTGTCCCACAGCCGTACGGTGTGGTCGGAGCCGCCCGAGGCCAGGGTCCGTCCGTCGGGGCTGTAGGCCAGGGCGTCGACGCTGTCCCGGTGGCCCGTGAAGGTGGCGATCGGGCGGTGCGCACCGGTGGCCCGCCACAGGGTGACGGTGCCGTCCGAGTCCGCGGCCGCGAGGGTCCGCCCGTCGGGGGCGTAGGCGACGGCCCGCACCGGGGCGTCGGTGGTGAGGTCGGCGAGGACCCGGCGCGTGGTCACGTCCCACACCCGCACGGCGCCGCCCGCCGCGCCCACGACCCCGGCGGCGAGCGTACGGCCGCCGGGGCCGAAGGCCACCGAGCGCACCTTGCCGGTGGCGGCGAGGACCGCGGTCTGCCGTCGCTCGGCGGTCCGCCAGACCCTGACCGTGCCGTCGCTGCTGCCGCTCGCGAGCAAGCGGCCCCCGGGCGCGAAGGCGACGGCGTTGACGGGCCCCGAGTGCCCGGTCAGCCGGCCGGAGAAGTACTGCGCCTGGGTGCTGAGCAGGGCGCCGCGGGCCTCCGTGGTCGGCTCGGTGCCGTAGGCCTCGGCGGCGAGCAGCAGGGCGGCCTCGGGCTGGGCGCTCGCCATCGCGGTCGACCGTACGGCCAGTGACTGGGACAGGGTGACCCGGCTCTGCCGCAGGGCCTCGGACCGCTGCTGGTAGGCGAGCCCGCCCGCGGTGACGGCCAGGCCCAACAGGGCCGCGAGTACGGCGAGAAGGCGGCGCTGCCGACGCCCTTGACGCCGGTCGGATTCCTGTCGACGGAGTTCCTCGGCCCGGCTCGCCTCGTAGAACTCCGCTTCCCGCGGCCCGAGTTCGGTCCGGTCGGCGACCTCCCTGGCCCACTCGGTGACGGCGGACAGCCGGGGCCCCCGGTAGAGCAGCAGGGGGTCGCGTCCCTCGCGCTCCCATTCGGCGGCCGCGTCGGCGAGTTGCTGCCGGATCAGCAGTCCGGCCCGGTCCGCGTGGATCCAGCCGCGCAGTCGGGGCCAGACGTGCAGCAGCGCCTCGTGGGTGATCTCGACGGTGTCCCGGTCCACGGTGATCAGCCTGGCCCGCACGAAGGCGTCGAGGGCCGTGGCCGCCGCGGCCGGGTCGGGGAGCTGCGCCAGCAGGACCGCGCGGTCCAGCCTGCGGCGGGTCGCCTCGCTGCCGTCCCCGAGCTGGACCAGCCGGACCAACGCCTGGCGGATCATGGTCTGTTCCGCGGGGTACAGCCGGGCGAAGCAGGTCTCCGCCGTCCTCGCGACAGCGCCCTGGATACCGCCGCTGTCCTCGTAGTCCGTGATGGTCAGCGTCCGCCCGTCCCCGCGCTGCCAGGTGGCCATGAGCGCGTGGGAGAGCAGGGGGAGGGCGCCGGGCGGGGCGGGCGCGGACTCGTCGCGGTCGGCCGCTCCGTCAGCTGGGTGCTGTCCGTGCGTGGCCTGCGGTGCGGCGGCCGGGTCCGAGCGCAGCCCCACGTCCCGCAGCAGCAGCTGGACCAGGCCGGGCGCGAGCACGAGGCCGGCCTGCCGGGCCGGGCGGGTGATCGACTCGCGCAGTTCCCGTACGGTCATGGGCCGCAGCACGAACAGCCCCGCGGCGAACACCGCGGCGAGTTCGGGATGGTCGAGGCAGCGGCCGGTGAAGTCGGCGCGCATACCGAGGACCACGGCGGAGAGCGCCGCGCGGGCCCCGGCGCCGTCCGCCGGTTCCGGTGTCGACAGGGCGCACAACGCCCGGACGAAGGCACGCCGTTTGCCCTCGTCCGGGCAGAGGGTGAAGACCTCCTCGAACTGATCGACCAACAGGACCAGCCGATCGGGGGGCGGTTCACGGTCGTCCCGGCCGGGCGGGGTGAGGTCACGCACCGGTTCGGGGCCGTGTTTCCCGGGCGGGGTGCGGTCAGCTACTGGGGCGGCGGGGTCCTTTTCGGGCGGGATACGGCCTCCCAGCGGGTCGTCGGCGTCCTTTCCGGGCGGGATACGGCCTCCCAGCGGGTCGCCGGCGTCCTTCCCGGGCGGCATGCGGTCTTCCACCGAGCCGCGGTCGTTCCCCGCCGACGCCCGGCGCCTCGCCCTTGCGACTGCCGTGACCAGCCGGGACGGGTCCTCCCGGAGTTCGTCGGCCGTGACGCCCAGGTCCTCGCCCAGCATCTCGGCGGTTCGGGACAGGAGTTCCCCGAGCGGGCGGGCCGTCGGGGTGAAGGCGACCACCGGCCACTCGCGCGACCCCGCCATCGGCAGCGCGCCGTTCCGCAACGCGGGGACGAGCCCGGCGTTGAGCAGCGAGGACTTGCCCGCCCCCGACGGTGCCACGAGCAACAGCGGTCCGCTGCCCACCCGTTGGAAGAGCCGGTCCACGAGCTCGGCCGTCATCCGCTCACGCCCGAAGAACCAGCGGGCGTCCTGCGCGGTGAAGGCCGCCAGCCCCCGGTAGGGGCACTCCCGTCCCTTCTCCTCGGGCCGCCTGTTCCGCTCCGCCGTGAGCGGCTCGGGCACCAGCCGCAGGAGAGCGCCGCCCGCGAGCAGCGCCTCGTCGCAGCGGCGCCCCACATCCGCCGTGGCCGGCTTGGAACCGTTCTCGATCTTGCTCAGGTACCCCTTGCTGTAGTGCACCCGCTGAGCGAGCGCCGTGAGCGACAGTCCCCTCTCATGCCTCAGACGTCTCAGCTCGGAGGGAAAGTCCGCCGGTGCACCACCGGTTCCCCCTTCTTCGGCTCCCCCGTACCCCGTGCTCTCGGTCGTGTGCGGGTTCTCGACCACGCCACCTCCCCGCGGCGGCTCGTGTCCCCCCGTTGGTCACGTCTCCCGCCGCCGCCCCAACTCCACGCTACAGGCGGGCCAGTTGGGGCCCGGGCGGCGATCAGAGACGGGTGTTTCCCTGTTTCCCGTTGCCGGGGGTCGACGGGAAACGTCTCGACATGCTCATGACCTGGGCCGAATGCTCGGAGTCCGGGCCGGCCACCCAGCCGACCCATGAAGAGGATCTTTCAGGGAGGGAACCATGAGGACCCGTACGCTTTCGGCCGTTGTGGCGGGCTCGGCCACCGCCGCGCTCCTGCTGACCGGCGTCGGCGCGGCCGCGGCCGCCCCGGCCACGTCGGACAAGCCCAGCAAGGCCTCCGCGCCCGCCACGGCCCAGGGCGCGGCCACTCCGGCCAAGGCGGCCTGGGACGGAAACATCTACCTCTACTACAGCACCGCCGCCAACAGCGCCTGGCGGGCCTACTCCGGCGGCACCGCGGACTTCGCCGCGGACACCTTCAACAACGGCGTCGACGGCTACGGCCAGCGCGTGAAGAACAACGTCAACCGGGCGTGGAACAACGACCAGCGCTGGGCCGCGAACATTTGGTACAACGAGAACTTCCAGGGCGCGGTGGACACCTTCTACCCGGGCGAGGCACGCCAGTTGAAGGTCGGGGTGCGCAACGACAACGC
Source organism: Streptomyces griseorubiginosus (assembly GCF_036345115.1). Classification (GTDB taxonomy): domain Bacteria; phylum Actinomycetota; class Actinomycetes; order Streptomycetales; family Streptomycetaceae; genus Streptomyces; species Streptomyces griseorubiginosus_C. Next base: position 8,464,482 of record NZ_CP107766.1, on the reverse strand, counting down.
CTCGCTGAGCTGGACGTACATCGGCTGACCTCGGCGCACGCGGCGGCGGGCCGGGGAGACGCTCCCCCGGCCCGCCGCAACCAGCCCCCCGTCGCCGGACCCACCGTTCCCGTCTGCCCGCCCGAAGGGGGACACGTTCATGCGCCCACCGTCAACGACCTTCGGCGGGAGGGGTGTTCGAGCCGCCGCGATCCTCGGTGTCCTGGCCGGAGTCATCGCCGTCACCGGATGTTCGGACGGAGCCGCCACCCAGCGGCCACCCGAATCCGCACCCGCCACGACACGTCAGGGCACCGACGTCGGCGAGGAAACACCACCGGGAGCCGAAGTGCCGGTCATCCTCGATGTGAAGTCCCTGGCCCTGCCGGTCGAGCCCTATCTGTTCACCAACCGCCAGATGGCCGACGTCCTGCGTGCCCGCCAGGCACTGGTGGTCCCCTGCATGCGCCGCTTCGGCTTCGCATGGCCCGCATCCGGCCCGGAGCGGAACGACAGCGCCGGTACGGTTCCCGGCATGAGGAACGCGGCCAACCTGGACCGCCGTTACGGCATCACGGATCCCGCCCTCGCGGCCCGCCACGGGTACCACTTCGCTCCCGAGTCCCGGCAGAGGAACCCTCAGGACTCCACCAGCGCCTCCCGGCCGAACGCCGACGCCCTGGCCGTCCTCACCGGGCGTACCGGCGACGGCACCCCGGCCCCGGCCCGCTACCACGGCCGGGCGGTACCGGAGGGCGGCTGCCAGGGGCAGGCGACCACACGGCTCGCCGGTGACCGGCCGCTGGGCAACGACCAACTGGCCAACGAGATCAACGTGGTCAGCTACCAGAAGTCGCAGGCGGACCCCCGCGTCAGGTCGGTCTTCCGCGCGTGGTCGGCCTGTATGCGGAAGCACGGCTACTCCTACGCCGCGCCCACCGACGTCCCCGGCAAGGACCCCCGGTTCACCGGCCCGGCCCCCACCCGGCAGGAGATCGCCCTGGCCGAGGCGGACGTGGCGTGCAAGCGGCAGACCAACGTGATCGGCGTCTGGTTCACCGTCGACGCGGCCTACCAGCGGCAGATGATGGCCTCGAAGGGGCCGGAGCTGGCCCGCGCGAAGGACGCCATCCGCACCCAGACGGCGAACGCGGACCACGTGCTGAACGGCAGCGGCTGAGGACTCCGGCGACCGTACGCGGCACGGGTGGTACGGGTGGGGCGGGTGGTACGGGCGACCACCTGCCGCAGAAGATCCGCCGGTGCTTCAATGTCACCCCCGGGCGGAGGAGCGGCGGCATGGGTGCGCAGTCAGGCAGGGTCCTGGTGACCGGCGGGAGCGGTTTCGTCGGCAGTCATCTGGTACGGCGGCTGCTGGAGCGCGGCTACGAGGTGCACGCCACCGTGCGCAGCCTCGCGAACGCGGCGAAGGTGCGGCCGCTACGGGACATGCAGGACGCATTCCCCGGCGGACTCAGCCTGTTCGAGGCGGACCTCCTCCAACAGGGCTCCTTCGACGAGGCCATGGCGGGCTGCCGGGTGGTCTTCCACGTCGCCTCCCCCTTCTTCATGCCGGAGAAGATCAAGGACGGCCAGAAGGACATGGTCGACCCGGCCCTGATCGGCACCCGCAACGTCCTGGCCGGCATCGAGCGGACGCCGTCCGTGGAGCGGCTGGTGTTCACCTCCACGGTCGGAGCGATCTTCGGTGACTACGCCGACGTGCGGGACATGGAGGGGCAGATCCTCTCGGAGAGGTACTTCAACACCAGCAGCACGGTGGAGAACAACCCGTATCACTACGCCAAGACGGTCGCCGAACGCGCGGGCTGGGACGCGGAGGCCGCGCAGGACCGCTGGCGCATGGTCTCCCTCAACCCCGGTCTGATCCTGGGCCCTTCCCTCACCTCCGCCTCCGAGTCCGGCAGCCTCTTCCTCCTGGAGGAACTGTTCAAGGGCTACTTCTTCTACGGCGCCCCGGACTTCAGCTTCACCACGGTCGACGTCCGTGACGTGGCCGACGCGCACATCGCCGCCGCCGAGAAGCCCGACGCGAAGGGCCGTTACATCCTGGCCGCCCGGACGATGACGTCGTTCATCGAGATGTCCCGCGTCATCCGCGCCCGCCACCCCCGTGACCGGCGCCTCCCGCGCACCGCGCTCCCGCACTGGCCGGTACGAGTCCTGGGCCCCGCGTTCGGGCTCACCCAGGACTACATCCGCAAGCACCTCGGCATCCGCTTCGAGGTGGACAACAGCCGCAGCGTGAACGAACTGGGCCTCGCCTACCGGCCGGTGGAGGAGACGGTCCTCGACCATTACGAGGCGTGGCGCCGACAGCGCGGCAGACGCTGACCCTCACCTGCGGGAACGGGCGCACGCGACGAAGGTCACAGTTACATCTCACCCTTTTCACACTTCAATCTTCACGCGAGCCTCACAAGTTCGTTAGGTTTACGACGAACAGCACGACGGAAGGGGCATGTCTTTCATGGCGCCGGATCGAACTTCGCGCAATGGAGGGTCCAGCCTCCCGGCCAAGCGCAACTCCGCGCTCGCGACGGCCGCGATGGCCTCCGCGGCCCTGCTGTCCCAGACCGGGAACGCCGCCGCCGACGAGGGCCCCAGCCGCGACGAGGTCAACCGGCGGATCACCAACCTCTACGACCGCGCCGAGAACGACTCCGGTACCTACAACGCCACCCGCGCGGCCGGCACGGCGTCCAGCACCCGCGGCCGTACCCCCGCGGCGACCGGCGGGTCCCGCAGCTCCGAGGGCGATCCCGCGCTCGCCGCCCTCGCCAAGCAGTGGTACGGAGTGGGCCGCGCGAAGCTGGGCCCGTTCGTCGAGGCGACCCTGCCGAGGGACCGTGTTCCGGCCCCGGCGGCCGAGACGCGTCGTCAGCGGCCCGCGGAGGCCCCCGCGGCACGTGCGCCGAAGCCGGCCGAGCAGCCCCTGCCCGAGCTGACCGCCAAGCCGATGCTCGCCCTGCCGGCCGCACCGCAGACGGCACCGGCCGCCCTCGCCGCCGTACCGGACCAGTCCCCCGCCTGGGCACCGGATCCGGCATCGCAGGCCCTCACCGGCACCGGCGAGATACCCACCGTGGGCACCCCGCAGCTCGAGACGGGCTTCCCGGAGTACAGCACCCGGACCGGCACGGGCTTCTCCGCCTACGGCGCCCAGACCGGCACCGGCCTCCCCGAGTACAGCACGCAGACGGGCACGCCCCTCCCGGGCTACGGCACCCAGACCGGCACCGGTGTCCCGGCGTACAGCGGCCAACTCACCACCGGTTTCCCCGAGTACCCCACCGGCCTCCCCGAGCAGACCGGCCAAATCCCCACCGGCTTCCCCGAATACCCCACCCAGGTCGCCACCGGCCTGCCCGAGTCCACCGGCCAGTTCAGCAGCGGTCAGCCCAACGGCACGGGCCAGTTCAACACCGGTCTCCCCAACAGCACGGGCCAGTTCAGCACCGTTCTCCCCGCCGGCACAGGCCAGTTCAACACCGCCCTCCCCGAGTACACCGGCCAATTCGCCACCGGTCTCCCCGAGCAGACCGGCCAATTCGCCACCGGCTGGCCCGAGTACACCCCGCAAGCCCCCGCCGCCCTCCCTGGCAGTACAGGCCAGTTCGACACCGCCCTCCCCGGCAACACAGGCCAGTTCAGCGCCATCCCCGACAGCACAGGCCAGTTCACCCCCCTCCCCGGCTACGCCCCCCAGCCCAGCCCGCGCGTCGCCGAATACGCCACCGACCTCGGCACCCCGCTCGCCACGGTCACGGCAGCCCCAACCCCCACCGCGGCCCCGGCCCCCGCGCTCCCCACCATCCCCTCCCCCCGCTCCCCCGAACCGCAGTGGCAGGCCCCGCAGCAGACCGCCGCCCCCGCCTCCCTCCCGACCGCCGACCCCGGTTACGACTCGAAGGTCATCCAGGTACTCGCCTTCGCCCGCTCCCAGATCGGCAAGCCCTGCGTCTGGGGCGCGGCGGGCCCGGGTTCGTACGACAACGCCGGTCTCACCCAGGCCGCCTGGAAGGTCGCCGGGGTCTCCCTGCCACGTACCTCCCTCGGCCAGGCGAGCACCGGCACGGCGGTTCCGCTGTACGCCATGCAACCCGGCGACCTGGTCTTCTTCCACGACGACTTCAGCCACGTGGGCCTGTGCACCGGCAACGGCATGATGATCCACGCGCCGGGCCCGGGGGCGTCGATCCGTGAGGAGTCGATCTACCCGACCGGCGAGTCGATCATCCGCGGCGCGGTCCGACCCGCCTGACCCCGACAAGGCCCGTCCGGCACCAAGAGACCTCGCACGACACACGCACACCCCTGGACGCCCCAGGAACCCCTCCCCTAGGGTGATCGAGAAAGCGCTTTCTGGCCTGACCATGCCAACCCGGGGGAGCGTCTCGTGGCGCACGAGCAGCCGCACCAGCACTGGACCCGCAAATCCTTCCTGAGGGGGATGGCCGCCGTCGGCGCGGCCCCCTTCCTCCCCGCCCTGACCCCGGGGAACGCCCGGGCCGCCGCCGCGGACCGCCCCGAGTTCCCCCTGGTGGCCGACGGCACGGCCGTCCCCGTCTTCGTGGACGCGGCGGACGACCCCGCCGTCGTCCGCGCGGCCGGCGACCTCCAGGCGGACGTGGAACGGGTCTCAGGAGCGAGACCCGAGCTCCTCCACACGCTCCCCCGAAGCGTCCCGCTGCTCGTCCTGGTGGGCACCCTCGGCGCGAGCCCCGCCATCGACCGCCTCGTCAGGCGGGGCCGCCTGGACGTCTCCCGGGTGAAGGGCCGCTGGGAGGCGTCGGTGACCCGGGTGGTCGAGCGCCCGTTCCCCGGTGTCGGCCGCGCCCTGGTGATCGCGGGCAGCGACCGGCGCGGCACGGTCTACGGGATCTACGACACCTCGGAGCGCATCGGGGTCTCCCCCTGGTACTGGTGGGCCGACGTCCCCGTGGAGCACCGGGACACCGTGACGGTCCCCGCCGGTCCCTTCACCCGCCAGGAGCCGTCGGTCCGCTATCGCGGCGTCTTCATCAACGACGAGCAGAACATGACCACGTGGTCGCACCGCACCCAGGAGCCCGACAAGAACATCGGCCCCGAGACGTACAAACGGGTCTTCGAGCTGCTGCTGCGCCTCAAGGCCAACTACCTGTGGCCCGCGATGCATCCGTACTCCGACTTCTTCAACAAGTACCGGGAGAACCCCGAACTCGCCGACCGCTACGGCATCGTCGTCGGCTCCAGCCACCCGGAAGCCCTGCTGCGCAACGGCGTCCACGAGTGGGAGCCGTGGATCGCCGAGCACCCGAACCCGGACGGCACCGCGCCGGTCTACGACTACACGGTCAACCCCGCCGTCATCTCCGACTACTGGAGAGCACGGGCGAGGCAGAACGCGGCGTACGAGAGCAGCTGGACGCTCGGCATGCGCGGTCTGCACGACAGCGCGCTGGAGACGAAGTACGCGACCACGATCCCGGAGAAGGTCGTGGTCATGAACGACATCATCGCCGACCAGCGCCGGATCCTCGCCGAAGAGGTCGGTGCCGCCGCCGAGCCGCAGATCTTCATCCCGTACAAGGAGGTCCTGGACCTGTACAACGCGGGTGTCCAGGTCCCGGACGACGTCACCCTGATCTGGCCCGACGACAACCACGGCAACATGCGCCAGCTGCCGAACGACGCGGAGCGGGCGCGGCCGGGCGGCAACGGGATCTACTACCACCTCTCCTACTGGGGCCGCCCGAAGAGCTACCTCTGGCTGGACACCACCCAAGTGGCCAAGGTCTGGCAGGAGTTGCGGCGGGTGTACGAACACGGCACCGACCGCATGTGGATCTTCAACGTGGGGGACCTCAAGTCGATCGAGACAGGTCTGTCCTTCGCGATGGACATGGCGTGGGAGGTGGACCGCTGGGAGTCCGGCGAGGTCGAGGGCTTCCTGGCCGAGTGGTACGGGCGGCAGTTCGGCCGGCGCCACGCCCGGGAGATCGCGTCGATCCGCACGGAGTACTACCGCCTCGCCGGGGAGCTGCGCCCCGAGTTCATCGCCGCGGGACTGGTCTCCGTCGTCCACCACGGCGACGAGGCGGGGCGCCGGATGGCGGCGTACGAACGGCTCCTCGCCCGGGTCCGGGCGGTGGGCGCGGAAGTGCCGGAGACCTACCGGGACGCCTTCTACGAGCTGGTCGAGTATCCGGTGCACGGGGCCTGGTTGATGAACCTGAAGTACTACTGGGCGGACCGCAACGCCCTCGCGGTCCGGCAGGGCCGGGGGGCCGGCGCGAACCGTTTCGCGGACCTGGCGCTCGCCGCGCACTCGGCCGAGGCGGCCCTCACCACCCGGTACAACACCCAGGTGGCGGGCGGGAAATGGGACGGGTTCGTCAATCCGTACCCGTCCCAGATCCCGAAGGCGCCGGGGCGCCCGGCCGTCACCAGGGTGGCCCGGCAGGAGACCTCCGGGCTCGGGGTGGCGGCCGAAGGGAACGAGACGGGGGCGGGCCGTCCGCTGTCGTTCTCCTCGTACACCCGTGACCGGCGTTTCGTCGATGTCTTCAACACCGGTTTCCTGCCGGTGGACTGGGCGGCCGAGGCCAGTCACCCGTGGGTCGTGCTGAGCACGGCCGGTGGCTCGCTGACCGAGCAGCGGCGGGTGTGGGTGGAGATCGACTGGGACCGGACGCCCGAGGGCGCGCAGGAGGCCACGGTCGTCCTCACCGGCGCCGGGCAGCGCTACGAGGTGCCGCTGCGGGTGGTCAACGGCCCACGAAGGGCCCGTGGTTTCGCCGAGGCGCACGGCTGTGTGTCGATCGACGCCTCGCACGCCGACCGGCGGGTGGCGCGCGCCGGGTGCCGCTGGCGGACCGTAGGGGGCCTGGGACGTCGTACGGGCGCCGTCGAGGCCGTGCCGTCCACGGCCGCCCCGATCACCGCCGACTTCGCCTCCCGCGCCCCCGAGTTGCGCTACCGCGTGCGCTTCAGCAGCACCGGGACCTTCCCCGTCACCCTGTTCCGGCTGCCCTCGCTCGACGAGCGCGGCCGGCGCCGGGTGGCCGTCGGGCTCGACGACCAGCCGGTGACCGTCCTGTCCGGTCAGGCCGTGGCGACCGGCAACCGCGGGGACGCCTGGGCCCGGCAGGTGGAGGACGGTGTCGAGCGGCTCACCGCCACGGTGACGGTCGCCGAGGCCGGGGAGCATGTGCTGCGGGTGTTCATGGTCGATCCGGCGATCGCGGTGGACCAGATCGTGATCGACACCGGTGGTCTCCCCGCCACTTATCTGGCCCCGCCGGAGAGCTTCCACCCGGTCTTCAACCCCGAACCCGCCACCGGCCCGGTTCTGGAGGCGCCGGACCAGTAGGTCCGGCCCCGTGCGGGCCGCCGGTCCCCTGTGCCGGCGGCCCGCACGAAAAAGGAGAGACCCAGGCATCCCCACCCGTGCCCGGTCTCCCCCGCTGCGGCTGCCGGAGCGCCGATGTGCTGGAGTCATGTCGACAACTTCGATGTTGCTCGGATGAAGTGTGGGTCAGCGAGGTACTGGGCCGGTATGGGTACAACTGCGTATGAGCGGGTGCTGTCGGTCGCCGTGGCCGCGCTCCACGAACGCGACCCTGAGCGGCTGTGGCCCCTGCTGGCGGCCGAACTGCCGGCCCTGTGCGGTGGCGACGCCCTGATCTACAAGCTGGACAACTGGAACGAGAGCGAGGGCACCCTCGGGCTGTCCCCCGGCGTCACCGCGGAGTTCACGGCGCTCGGTGACGAGGAGACCGGACTGCTGCGCGCGGGCTATCCGCTGGCCGCGCACTACGCGAGCACACAGGACCGGGCGCCGGTGACCGCCGGCCGGGTGGCCGGTCGTTCCTGGCCGGGCAGCCCGACGGCCCGCCTGCTCGACGACCTCCTGGACGTCGACCATGTGCTCGGGATCCCGCTGCCGCGCTCGACCACCCCCGTCACGGGATGCATGGTCTACCGCTCCGGCCGGGACTTCAGCGACGACGAGCTGCGTCTCGCCGAGCAGTTGCAGCCGCTGCTGGCCGCCGTCGAGGAGCAGCGGCAGCTCCTGCGGCGGCTCGACGTCCCGTCGCAGGAGGCGGCGGACCTGGCGCTCACGCCCCGGGAGACGACCGTGCTGCTCCTGCTCGGCGACGCGCTGACCGCCCTGTCGATCGGCCGCAGGCTCGGGATATCGGAGCGTACGGTCCACAAGCACATCGCGAACATCTACCGCAAGCTCGGCACCCACGACCGTGTCAGCACGGTCCTGCACGCGCAGCGGCTCGGGCTCATCCCTGCGGCAGCGGCGGCCCGCCCTTGAGGCGTTCCAGGTCGGAGGGGCGGACCTGGATGACCACGATCGCGATGAGGGCGGCGACCACGGTGAAGATCGCGGCCATGACGAACGCCGCCGAGGCTCCGGCGGTGAGGACCTCGTCGCCCCAGGCGCCCGGGAGTTGACCGGTGCGTTCGAAGATCCGGCGCTCGGCCGGGGTGGCCTGCGCGAGGAAGCGCGGGACCTGCTTCTCCGCCTCGTTGGTGCTGGCCGTGCCGAACATCGTGACCAGGATGGACAGCCCCAGCGAACCGCCCACCTGCTGCGTGGCGTTGAGGAGTCCGGAGGCCGCGCCGGTCTCCTCGTTCCGCACGTTGGAGAGCGCCATCAGGGTCAGCGAGACGAACTCCATGCCCATGCCGAGGCTGAAGACGAGCATCGGTCCGAGGACACTGCCCGCGTAGGTGGAGTGGACGTCGGTGAGGGTGAGCCAGGCGAGTCCGGCCGCCGCGAGGATCGCGCCGATCACCATGAACGGCTTGGGCCCGTAGACCGGCAGGAACCGCGAGGCGAGTCCCGCGCCGACCGCGATGACCGCGCTGACCGGCAGGAACGCGAACCCGGTGGCCAGCGGGGAGAAGTCGAGGACGTTCTGCACGAAGAGCGTCAGGAAGAAGAACATGCCGAAGATGGCGGCCGCGAGGCAGAGCATGATGCCGTAGGTGCCCGCGCGGTTGCGGTCGGCGAACATGTGCAGCGGGGTGATGGGCTGCCGGGACCGCTTCTCGATCAGCACGAACCCCACGAGGAGGACGACCGCCGCGGCGAACGAGCACAGCGTGAGCGTGTCCCGCCAGCCTTCCTGCGCGGCCCGGATGAAGCCGTACACCAGCAGGACCATGCCCCCGGTGGCGGTCAGCGCGCCGGCGATGTCGAAGTTGCCGGGGTGGCGCTCGGACTCGCGGATCCAGCGGGGCGTGGCCAGCGCGATGAGCAGCCCGATCGGGACGTTGACGAAGAGCACCCAGCGCCAGTTCAGCCACTCGACGAGGACTCCGCCGGCCAGCAGCCCGATCGCGCCGCCGCCCGCCGAGACCGCGGCGAACACCCCGAACGCCCGGTTGCGTTCGGGGCCTTCACGGAAGGTCGTGCTGATCAGCGCGAGCGAGGTCGGGGAGGCGATGGCGCCGCCGACGCCCTGGAGGGCGCGCGCGGCGAGGAGTTGCCCCTCGTTCTGGGCGAGTCCGCCGAGCAGGGAGGCGAGCACGAACAGCAGCACCCCGAAGACGAACACCCGCCGTCTGCCGAGGATGTCCCCGGCCCGCCCGCCGAGCAGCAGCAGTCCGCCGAAGGTCAGGGTGTACGCGTTGACCACCCAGGCCAGGCTCGTGGTGGAGAAGTCCAGGGAGCGCTGGATGTCCGGGAGCGCGATGTTCACGATGGTGATGTCGAGCACCACCATCAGCTGGCAGGACGCGATGACCAGCAGGGCCATGACGTTGCCACCGCCGCCGGAGTCCGGTGGGGTGGTCCGTGCTGCAGAACTTGCCTGCGGGTCGGTGCTCATGGTCTCCGTACGACCGTACGCCGGTGCCGCGGCACTCACCACCCGAGCACGTGACATCCCCGGGCCGGCAGGGAGACGAACAGTCCGGAGTCGGCCAGTTCGTCTCCGTCACGGTCGTACACCGCCCCGTCGAGCAGGTCGGTCAGGCGGTGCACCCGTCCCCGCAGGTCGTCCCACGGGAGGGGCAGCCGGGCCTGGGCCGGGCGGTCGGAGTGGTTGACGACGACCAGGTGGCGGGCGTCGGCGTGGGTCCAGGTCCAGGCGAGGAGATGACGGTGGGTGTCGTTGTCCGGCCGGCCCACCGGGGTGACGAGCCGCCACTCCCCGCGGCGCACGGTGGCGGCCGCGGGCAGGAGACGGCCGTAGAACGCGCGCAGGGGTTCGTCGACGGGCTCCTCGGGCCTGCGACTCAGGAACACGGGTGGCCGCACCCTGCGGCCCTCGAACTGGCCCTCGTGCCACAGGGTGGCGCCGGGCAGGGTGGCGACGGCCACGGCGGCCGCGCGTAAGCGGTCCTGGGGGATCACCGCGGCGACCCGGGGCTCGTCGTGGTTCTCCAGGAAACGGACCAGACCCTGCTGGTAGGTGAGGCCGGCGCCCAGGTGGGCGCGGACGGAGTCGGCGTCCTCGTGCAGCAGGCGGTCGTAGAGGCGCTTGTCGTAGCAGTGGTCGAAGCCCTGCTGCTGGAGGGCCGCTTCGAGGTCCCAGTAGGCCTCGGCGACGAAGAGGAGGCCGGGGTGGCGGGCGCGGACGCGCGGGATGACGTACGGCCAGAAGTCCTCGGCCGGGGCCGTGCCCGCGCGGTCCCCCCAGGTCTTGCCGAAGATGTCGTTCATCAGCAGCATGGCCATGTCGCAGCGCACGCCGTCGGCCTGGTCGCCGATGGACACCAGGGTCTCCACGGTCGCCTCGCGCAGTGCCTCGCTGAAGGCGTTCAGCTGGACCACGTCCGGCCAGGGCGGGAAGTAGGGGTCGCGGCCGCGGGCGACGACCTGTCCCCCAGTCTCCAGGAAGTCGGCCGGGGTCCGGGCGAGATCCTCCGCGCTCCCCCGGATCAGACAGTCGGGGCGCTCGGTGAGCCAGGGATGGTCGGGGGCGATGTGGTTGGGGACGTAGTCGAGGAGCAACCTCGTTCCGCGGGCGGCGAGTCGGACGCGGGCGGCGGCGAGGCCCTCGGGGCCGCCCAGCACCGGATCGACGACGTAGTTCCGTACGCAGTACGGCGATCCGGCGATGTCCGCCTCGGTGAGATCGGGGAGGGCGTCCCGGAAGGAGGCCGTCAAGCCCTCGTCGCTCAACGCGATCCGAAGTCCCGCCGGGCTGCGCTCCCACACGCCCATCAGCCAGACCGTGTCGACGCCGGGAAGCACCAAGGCGTCCCAGACCTCCTCCGGCACCTCCCCGAGAGTCACGTGACGGCCATGACGACGGCTCAACTCACCCAGCCACACGCGGGTGTTGATCTCGTGGATCACGGTCATGACAGCGACTCCCGTCCGCCCCGGTGCCAGTCCTGCTCGCTGATGGTGTGGAAGAGGGTCGCGGTGGCCGCCACCAGGCCGGTCCAGCCGGTCTGGTGGGAGGCGCCGAGTCCCGCGCCGTTGTCGCCGTGGAAGTACTCGTAGAAGAGGATCAGGTCCTTCCAGTGCGGGTCCTTGGCGAACACCGACTGGCCGCCGTGCACCGGCCGTCCGCCGTCGGTGCCGGGCAGGAAGGTGGCGGTGAGCCGGTCGGAGATGTCACGGGCGACCTGGTAGAGGTTGAGCCGGCGTCCGGAACCGGTCGGGCACTCCACGGTGAAGTCGGGGCCGTGGTAGGCGTGGAGGTTCAGCAGGGCGCGGATCAGCAGGATGTTCATGGGGAACCACACCGGGCCGCGCCAGTTGGAGTTCCCGCCGAACATGCCGGAGTCGGACTCTGCGGGCAGATAGCCGACGCCGAACTCCTGGCCGTGCACGTCGAAGGTGTACGGGTGCTCCGCGTGGTACTTGGACAGGGACCGGATGCCGTGCGGGCCGAGGAACTCGTCCTCGTCGAGCATGCGGGCCAGGATGCGGCGCAGCCGTTCCTCGCCGAACAGCGCGAAGAGGTACCGGCCGTCGGTGGTGGGGTCGGCCCCCGCGTGCTGTGCGACGAAGGCCTCCACTGCGGGGTGCCGTCGGATGAAGTCCCTTGCTCCTTGCACGAGTTCGGGGAACGCCCGGTCCGCGCGGCCGCCGATGACGCTCGTCGCCGCCAGCGGTATCAAGCCGACCAGGGACCGCACCTTCAAGCGGGTCGCGGTGCCGTCGGGCAGGCGCAGGACGTCGTAGAAGAAGCCGTCCTCCTCGTCCCAGAGGCTGGCGTTGTCCTTGCCGATGCGGTTCAGGGCGACGGCGATCCACGCGAAGTGCTCGAAGAGCATCTGCGCCTGCTCGACGTAGACCGGGTTCTCCACGGCGAGTTCGATGGCGATGTCGAGGAGGTTCTGGCAGTACAGGGCCATCCACGCGGTGCCGTCCGCCTGGTCCAGCTGACCGCCGGTGGGCAGGGGCGCGCTGCGGTCGAAGACGCCGATGTTGTCGAGGCCGAGGAAGCCGCCCTGGAAGACGTTGTTGCCGTCGGCGTCCTTGCGGTTGAGCCACCAGGTGAAGTTCTTCGTCAGTTTCTGGAAGGCGTTCTCCAGGAAGGCGCGGTCGCCGCGGCCGGTGCGGTGCTTCTCCAGTTCGTAGACGAACAGGACCGCCCAGGCGTGCACGGGCGGGTTGACGTCGCCGAAGTTCCATTCGTACGCGGGGATCTGGCCGTTGGGGTGGAGGTAGAGACGGCGCAGCAGCAGGTCGAGCTGGGACTTGGCGAAGCCGATGTCGACCATGGCCAGGGGCAGGGTGTGGAAGGCGAGGTCCCAGGCGGCGAACCAGGGGTACTCCCAGGTGTCCGGCATCGACATGATCTCGTCGTTGACCATGTGGTACCAGGCGCTGTTGCGGATGCGCGGGTCGGCGGCGAGCGGGTCCACGCCGTGCTCGGCGAGCCAGCGCTCCACGTCGAGGTAGTAGTACTGCTTGCTCCACAGCATTCCGGCGAGGGCCTGGCGGACGAGTCGGCGCTCCTCCTCCCCTATGGCCGGTGGGGTGATGCCGGCGTAGAAGGTGTCGGCCTCGGCGCGGCGGAGGTCGAGGACGGCGTCGAACTCGGCCCAGGGGTCGGTGAGTTCGGTGTCGGTGAGGCGCAGTCGGATGCGGGCGCTGTCCCCGGCGGGGATCGTCAGCACGTGGTGGACGGCGGCCTTGGTGCCGGTGCGGGCGGGATTGACGGCGTCCGTCTCGCCGTGGACCACGTACCGGTCGATGCCGTCCTTCACGTACGGGGTGGTGTTCGGGCTGCCGAAGACGCGCTCGTTGTTGGTCTCGTTGTCGGTGAACAACGTTTCGCCGTGGTGGTGGAGCCACCGGAGGCCCAGCTCCTCGTGGTCGGCTCGGATCGCCCCGTCCGTGGCGTGCAGCGCGGGGACCGCCGTGCCGCCCGCCCAGGACCAGGTGTGCCGGAACCACAGGGTCGGCAGGAGGTGCAGCACTGCCTCCTCGGGGCCCCTGTTGTGCGCGGTGATCTCTACCAGGAGGTCTTCCGGTCCTGCCTTGGCGTACTCGACGAACACGTCGAAGTAGCGGTCCTCGTCGAAGATGCCGGTGTCGAGGAGCTCGTACTCGAAGTCCTTCCGGCCACGGGCCCGGTTGCCGGCGACGAGGTCGGCATAGGGGAACTCGCCCTGCGGGTACTTGTACAGGTACTTCATGTACGAGTGGGTGGGCGTGTTGTCGAGGTGGAACCAGTACTCCTTGGCGTCCTCGCCGTGGTTGCCCTCGGCGTTGGTCAGGCCGAACATCCGCTCCTTGAGGATCGGGTCGCGGCCGTTCCACAGCGCGAGCGCGAAGCACAACCGCTGCTTGTCGTCGCTGATCCCGGCGATGCCGTCCTCGCCCCAGCGGTAGGCGCGGGAGCGGGCCTGGTCGTGGGTGAAGTACGACCAGGCGTCGCCGTTCTCGCTGTAGTCCTCGCGGACGGTGCCCCACTGACGTTCGCTCAGGTACGGCCCCCAGCGCCGCCAGGGGGCCGTGCCCGCGTCGGCCTCGGCCAGCCTCCGGCGCTCGGCGTCCGGTGTGCCGCTTCCAGTCGTCATCCGCCCGTCCTCCTCGCCGTCCGGGACATGCGTCCAGACTTGGCCCGGGAGGAGCGGGCCGCAATAGTGATGAGCTATATGGAAGCGGGCATCACCGTTCCGGCCGAAGGCGTCAGCCGATCTCGACCAGCAGGTCGCCGCCCTCCACCTGCTGGACCTTGTTGATGGCGAGCCGGGACACGCGACCGGCCTTCGACGCCGTGATCGTGGCCTCCATCTTCATCGCCTCGATGGTGGCCACGGTCGCCCCGGCCGCCACCTCGTCGCCCTCGGCGACCACCAGCGTGACCACGCCGGCGAAGGGGGCGGCGACATGGCCGGGGTCGGACCGGTCGGCCTTCTCGGTGGTGGGGATGTCCGAGGAGGCGGCGACATCGCGGATCTGGATGGGCCGCAGCTGGCCGTTGAGCGTCGACATCACCGTGCGCATGCCCCGCTCGTCGGCCTCGCCGATGGCCTCGAGGGCGATGAGGAGCCGGACGCCGGGCTCCAGGTCGACGGCGTACTCCTTGCCCGGGCGCAGGCCGTAGAAGAAGTCCTTGCTGTCCAGGAGGCTGGTGTCGCCGTAGGACTGGCGGTGCGTCTCGAATTCGCGGGTCGGGGCGGGGAACAGCAGCCGGTTCAGGGTCGAGCGGCGGTCCTTCTCCAGGCCCTCGCGGTCCTCGGCGTTCAGTTCCTGGACGGGCTTGGCGTCGGCGCGGCCCTGGAGGGCCTTGCTGCGGAAGGGCTCGGGCCAGCCGCCAGGCGGGGTGCCGAGCTCGCCGCGCAGGAAGCCGATGACCGAGTCGGGGATGTCGAAGCGGTCCGGGGTCTCCTCGAACTCCTTCGGCGAGACGCCCGCCCCGACCAGGTGCAGGGCGAGGTCGCCGACCACCTTGGAGGACGGGGTGACCTTGACCAGGTGGCCGAGGATGCGGTCGGCGGCCGCGTACATCGCCTCGATGTCCTCGAAGCGGTCGCCGAGCCCGAGGGCGACGGCCTGGGTGCGCAAGTTGGAGAGCTGGCCGCCGGGGATCTCGTGGTCGTAGACCCGCCCGGTCGGGGAGGCGAGGCCCGCCTCGAAGGGGGCGTACACGCGGCGGACGCTCTCCCAGTACGGCTCCATGTCGCCGACGGCCCGCAGGTCGAGGCCGGTCGGCCGGTCGGAGTGGTCGGTCGCGGCCACGATCGCGGAGAGGGAGGGCTGCGAGGTGGTCCCGGCCATGGAGGCGACCGCCCCGTCCACGGCGTCCGCGCCGGCCTGGATCGCGGCCAGGTAGGTGGCGAGCTGGCCGCCCGCGGTGTCGTGGGTGTGGATGTGCACCGGCAGGTCGAACTCGCGGCGCAGTGCCGAGACGAGCTTGGCGGCGGCGGGGGCGCGCAGCAGGCCCGCCATGTCCTTGACGGCCAGGACGTGGGCCCCGGCCTCGACGATCTGCTCGGCGAGGCGCAGGTAGTAGTCGAGGGTGTAGAGGCGCTCGTTGGGGTCGGACAGGTCCGAGGTGTAGCAGAGGGCGACCTCGGCGATCGAGGTGCCGGTGGCGCGTACGGCGTCGATGGCGGGGCGCATCTGGCTGACGTCGTTGAGCGCGTCGAAGATGCGGAAGATGTCGATGCCGGTCTCGGCGGCCTCCTGCACGAAGGCGTCGGTCACCTCGGTCGGGTACGGGGTGTAGCCGACGGTGTTGCGGCCGCGCAGCAACATCTGGAGGCAGATGTTGGGGACGGCCTCGCGCAGGGCGGCGAGCCGCTCCCAGGGGTCCTCGGCGAGGAAGCGCAGGGCGACGTCGTAGGTGGCGCCGCCCCAGCACTCCAGGGAGAGCAGCTCGGGCAGGGTGCGGGCGACGGCCGGGGCGACGGCGAGCATGTCCTTGGTGCGGACGCGGGTCGCGAGCAGGGACTGGTGGGCGTCGCGGAAGGTGGTGTCGGTGACGCCGATGGTCGGGGACTCGCGCAGCCAGCGGGCGAAGCCCTCGGGGCCGAGCTCGGTGAGCTTCTGCTTGGAGCCCGCGGGCGGCTCGATGTCCGGTGTCGCGGGCAGCTTGGAGACGGGGTCGATCGACTCCGGGCGTTCGCCGTGCGGCTTGTTGACCGTCACGTCGGCCAGGTAGGTGAGCAACTTGGTGCCGCGGTCGGCGGAGTGACGGGCCGTCAGCAGGTGCGGGCGCTGCTCGATGAACGACGTGGTGACGTTGCCCGCCTGGAAGTCCGGGTCGTCCAACACCGCCTGGAGGAAGGGGATGTTGGTGGCCACACCGCGGATGCGGAACTCGGCGACGGCACGCCGGGCCCGGTTGACCGCGGTGGTGAAGTCCCGGCCCCGGCAGGAGAGTTTGACCAGCATCGAGTCGAAGTGGGCGCTGATCTCCGTACCGGCGTGGGTCGTGCCGCCGTCGAGCCGGATGCCGGAGCCGCCGGGCGAGCGGTAGGCGCTGATGCGGCCGGTGTCCGGGCGGAAGCCGTTGGCGGGGTCCTCGGTGGTGATACGGCACTGGAGGGCCGCGCCGTGCAGCCGGATCGCCTCCTGGGAGAGGCCGAGGTCGGCGAGGGTGGCGCCGGCGGCGATCCGGAGCTGGGCCTGGACGAGGTCGACGTCGGTGACCTCCTCGGTGACCGTGTGCTCGACCTGGATGCGCGGGTTCATCTCGATGAAGACGTGGTTGCCGCTGCGGTCGAGGAGGAACTCGACGGTGCCCGCGTTGCGGTAGCCGATCTCGCGGGCGAAGCGGACGGCGTCGGCGCAGATGCGGTCGCGCAGTTCCGGGTCGAGGTTGGGCGCGGGGGCGAGCTCGATGACCTTCTGGTGGCGGCGCTGCACCGAGCAGTCGCGCTCGTAGAGGTGGATGACGTTGCCCTCGCCGTCGGCGAGGATCTGCACCTCGATGTGGCGGGGCTCGACGACGGCCTTCTCCAGGAAGACGGTCGAGTCGCCGAAGGCCGAGGCGGCCTCACGCGCGGCGGCCTCGATGGATTCCCGGAGCTGGGCGGGGTCCTCGACCCGGCGCATACCGCGCCCGCCACCACCGGCGACGGCCTTCACGAAGACGGGGAAACCGATCTCGTCGGCGGCCGCGACCAGCTCGTCCACGTCGGTGGAGGGCGCCGAGGAGCCGAGGACCGGCACTCCGGCGGCGCGGGCGGCGGCGACCGCGCGGGCCTTGTTGCCGGTCAGTTCGAGGATGTCGGCGCTGGGTCCGACGAAGGTGATGCCGGCCTCCTCGCAGGCCCGCGCGAGCTCGGGGTTCTCCGACAGGAAGCCGTAGCCGGGGTAGACGGCGTCGGCGCCGGCCTGGCGGGCGGCGCGGATGATCTCGTCGACGGAGAGGTAGGCCCGCACGGGATGGCCCGGTTCGCCGATCTCGTAGGCCTCGTCGGCTTTGAGTCGGTGCAGTGAGTTGCGGTCCTCGTGCGGGAAGACGGCGACCGTCCTCGCGCCCACCTCATAACCCGCGCGAAACGCGCGAATCGCGATCTCACCACGGTTGGCGACCAGTACCTTGCGGAGCATTCCCGTTCCCTTCGGCCTGCCGGTGACGCCCCCATGTTCTCGGCAAAGCCCGCCTGTGGCCATGAGAGTCAGGTCACGTGTCGCGGACGGTTTGAGGATGATCCGTGCAGGTACCGGGGGGTGTCCGGCGGGCGGCGAGTGTCCGGCCGGCGGCGCTGATCACTTCACGGTTCCGGTGAAGAAGGTGACCGGTCGCTCCAGGCGCTCCCCGTCCACGGTGAGGTCGACGGCCTCGTTGTAGAAGGCGAGCAGTCCCCTGACCGCGCCGACGGCGGGGAGCGGGTCCGGGTAGCTCCAGACGATGTTGGCGTGGCCACCGGTGGACCAGTACTCGGCGGTGCCCTTGTAGGGGCAGTCGGTGTGGTGGTCGGTGGGTTCGAGGAGGTCGAGGCGGACGTCCTCGCGCGGGAGGTAGTAGCGGGTGGGCAGGCCCGTCTCGAAGAGCAGGACGGGTCGGCGGGTGTCCGCGACGACCGTGCCGTCGACCTCGACGACGACATGGCGGCTGCTGGGCATGGCGTCGACGCGTTTGTGCGGGTCCCGGGGGTGGACGAAGATCTCTTCCTCCTCCTCGTACCAGTGGTCGAGGCCGGTCCCCCAGCGCCGGAACCACGCGAAGGCGATGTGGTCGGCGAGGTCGGCGGCCGGGAAGGTCCAGGCGGCGTTCTCCACGACCTCGCCGTCGACTTCGAGGTCGTAGAAGACCTGTGAGCCGGTGTGGCTTCCGGTCTGCGGGTTCTTGGCGGGCCGCAGCATGTCCTCGCGGACGTCGGCGCGCGGGAAGGCGTACAGCGGGACGGGGACGTCCGGTTCCCAGACGAGGACGGGGTGCCGGCTGTCGACGACCGTGACGTCTCCCTTGCGGCCGCGCACCCAGCGCTCGCTGGGCTCCCACAGCAGGCCTTCCGGGGTGGTCCGTACGTTTCGTGCGGTGGGGAAGGTGGTCATGGTGGTTCTCCCTTCACCTCTCGGGGAAGTGCACGTCTTCGGTTGGTTCGTTTCTTCGGGAAGTTCACCTCTTGAGGAAGTCGGCCAGTCCCGTCAGGAGTCGGTCGACGTCCTCCGTGTCGTTGTAGGGGGCGAGGCCCACGCGCAGGCCGCCGGTGTCGCCGAGGCCGAGGTGGCGGGAGGCCTCGACGGCGTAGAAGGAGCCGGCCGGGGCCTGGACACCGCGCTCGGCGAGGAAGCCGTACGCGTCGGCGGTGTCGTGGTGGTCGAAGGTCAGCAGCACGGTGGGGGTGCGGTCGGCGGCCCTGGAGTGGACGGTGATCCCGTCGAGCGCGGCCAGCCCCTCGTCGATGCGTCCGCGCAGGACGTGTTCGTGGGTTTCGAGTGCGGCGAACCCGGCGGTCAGGCGCTCGCGGCGGGTGCCGGTGGCGTCCGGGTCCAGCTGCTCGGCGAGGAAGTCGACCGCCGCTGTCGTCCCGGCGAGGAACTCGTAGGGCAGGGTGCCGAGTTCGAAGCGCTCGGGGACGGCGTCGGTGGAGGGCAGGAGCTTGTCCGGGCGCAGGGTCTGAAGCAGCTCGGGGCGGGCGGCGAGGACTCCGTGGTGCGGGCCGAGGAACTTGTACGGGGAGCAGACGAAGAAGTCGGCGCCCAACTCCTCCAGGTCCACGAGGGAGTGGGCGGTGTGGTGGACGCCGTCCACGTAGAGGAGGGCGCCGACCTCGTGGGCCGCTCGGGCCATCGCGGGGATGTCGGGGCGGGTGCCGATCAGGTTGGAGGCCGCGGTGACGGCGACGAGCCGGGTGCGCTCGGACAGGACGGCCCGGAGCGCGTCGACGGTCAGCTCCCCCGTCTTCGGGTCGAAGTCGGCCCAGCGCACGGTGGCGCCCGACTGCGTCCACGGCCGGATGTTGGCGTCGTGGTCGAGGCGGGTGACGACCACCTCGTCGCCGGGCGACCAGGTCCTGGCGAGGGTGCGGGAGAAGTCGTAGGTGAGCTGGGTGGCGCTGCGGCCGAAGACGATCCCTGAGGGGTCCGCGCCGAGGAGGTCGGCCATGGCCCGGCGGGCCCCGGTGACGATCCGCTCGGCGTTGCGCTCCCCCAGGGTGATCCGTCCCCGGTTCGACAGGGGCTGGGCCAGCGCGTCGGCGATGGCCCGGATGACCGGCTCCGGCGTCTGGGTCCCGCCGGGCCCGTCGAAGTGCGCGGTACCGGCGGCGAGGGCCGGGAAACGGGAGCGGAGGGCGGCGATGTCGTACGTCACGTGGGGCTCCTTGATCCGGCCGGAATGCGGTGCTCCCAGCGTGTCACGCCACCAGCGAGGTCTCACGGCGATCCCGGCCCGTCACACCGCCCGGAGGGTCTCGCGGTGGACCCGGCCTGCCACGCCGCCCGCGCGGTCTCACGGCGGCCTCAGCCTGTCACGCCGCCCGCGGGTGCTCGCGGTGGACGGCCCGTCACGCCGCCCGCGGGTCTCGGGGTGAACCCGGCCTGTCGCCCCGACCACACGGTCTCGCGGCGATCCCGGCCCGTCACACCGCCCGCAGGGCCTCCCGGTGCGCCCCGCCTGTCGCTCCGACCGCGGACCTCATGATGATCCCGGTCTGTCGCCCCGACCTCGGGGCCTCACGGTGATCCCCGATCTCCGGCCCGTCACACCGCCCGGAGGGTCTCGCGGCGACCCCAGTCTCTCGCCCCGGCCCCGCGGTGATCCCGGCCCGTCACACCGCCCGCAGCGTCTCCCGGTGGGCCCGGTTCGTGGCCATCAGGCCGTCGAGGGCGTCGCGGGTGCGGATCAGTTCGGCGATGTGGTCGGTGAGGCGGTCGCGTTCCTCGGCCATCCGCTCCAGCGCGGCGTCGGACGTCTCCGCGCTGGGCGCGTCGACGCACGGCAGCAGTTCGATGATCGTACGGCTGGACAGTCCGGCCGTGTACATCCGCTGGAGGAACGACACCCGCTCGACCGCGTCCTCGGTGTAGTGCCGCTGCCCGCTCGCGCTGCGCCTGCTGGTGAGCAGCCCCTGCTCCTCGTAGTAGCGCAGGGCCCGGACACTGACCCCGGCCCGCGCCGAGAGCTCCCCGATGCGCATGTGTTCCTCCCGAACGGACTTGACCCTCACATCGACGTCAGGTTTTAGCGTAACCGCGTCCCCGGACACGGGGACGACGGATCACGAAGGAGACGTGACGTGACGACGCTTTTCACCGGATTCCAGCTGGGCGGACTGCGGCTGCCCAACCGGGTGGTCATGGCCCCGATGACCCGGGTGCGGGCCGCCGAGGGCGGTCTGGCCACGCCCTCGATGGCGCGCTACTACGCCCAGCGGGCCTCCGCCGGCCTGATCGTCAGCGAGGGGGTGCAGCCGAGCCTGATCGGGCAGTCCAATCCGGGCACCCCGGGGCTGTACACCGACGAGCAGGTGGCCTCGTGGCGCCCGGTGACGGAGGCCGTGCACGCCAACGGCGGCCGGATCTTCGCCCAGATCATGCACGGCGGCCGGGTCTCGCACCCGGACACCACCGGGCTGCGGCCCGTCGGGCCCTCGGCCGTCCCGGCCACCGGAGAGGTGTTCACCCCCACGGGACCGCAGGCCGCCCCGGTGCCGCGGGCGCTGCGCACGGACGAGGTGGGCGAGCATGCCGGGTCGTACGCCGAGGCCGCCCGCCGTGCCGTCGACGCCGGGTTCGACGGGGTGGAACTGCACGGCGCCAACGGCTACTTGATCTCGCAGTTCCTCTCCTCCAACGCCAACCTGCGCACCGACCGGTACGGCGGCTCGGTGGCGGGCAGGATCCGCTTCGCGGTGGAGGCGGCCGCCGCGACCGTGGACGCCGTGGGCGCGGACCGGACCGGGATCCGGCTCTCACCGGGCGGCGGTTTCTGGGGAGTCGAGGAGACCGACACCCCCGAGCTGTACACCGCGCTGCTGGCCGAGCTGGCTCAACTCGACCTGGCTTACGTCCATCTGGAGGCCACCGCCCCCGAGGAGACGCTCGTCGCCCTGCGGCGGGCCTGGCCGGGAGCCCTCGTCATGAACCCGGTGCTGCCGATGGGCGCCAAGCAGACCGGCCGCGCTGAGGCCGAGCACTGGCTCGGACTCGGCGCCGATCTCATCAGCTTCGGCCGCGCGTTCCTCGCCAATCCGGACCTGGTCGAGCGACTGCGCACCGGGCTGCCGATCGCGCCCGCCGAGGAGGCCACGTACTTCGAGGGCGGCGACCGCGGCTATCTCACTTATCCCGCATACCAGTACACGGCGTGACGTCCAGGCCGCGAGGACACCACGAAAGGGTAACGAAGGTCAACCAGAGGCAATGTGCGGTGGTCTAGCCCGGCATGAAGATCTCTTTCCTGCTCCACAACGCCTACGGGATCGGAGGCACGATCACCACCACGTTCAATCTGGCCCAGGCCCTGGCCCGACGGCACGACGTGGAGATCATCTCGGTGCTGCGGCACCGGGAGCTCCCCAACTTCGTGCTGGATCCCCGGGTTTCGCTGCGGCCGCTGGTCGATCTCAGACAGGAGAAGGAGCACCCCTTACATCTGAGACCGGCGCGGGTGTTCCCGCGAGCCGAGTACCGGTACGGCCAGTACAGCGAGTTGACGGACCAGCGCATAGCCGAGGCCCTCGCCACGACCGACGCGGACGCGGTGATCGGCACCCGGCCCGGGCTCAACGTGCATCTCGCGCAGGAGGCGCCCGGCCATGTCGCCCGGGTCGGGCAGGAGCACCTCACCCTCGACAACCACTCGCCGAGGCTGCGAACCGCGCTGCGCCGGGCCTACCGCGGGCTCGACGTGCTCACCACGGTGACCGAGGCGGACGCGGCCTCCTACCGGCGCCGGATGCGGCTGCCCGGCGTACGCGTGAAGGCGCTCGCGAACAGCGTGCCGGATCCCGTGCTGCCTGCCGCCGACGGCTCCGCCAAGGTGGTCGTCGCGGCCGGGCGGCTGGTCAGGGTGAAGCGGTACGACCTTCTCGTCGAGGCCTTCGCCGCGGTCGCCGCCCGGCATCCGGACTGGCAGCTGCGCATCTACGGCAAGGGGGAGGAGCACGACCGGCTGCGGCAGCTGATCACCGACCTGAAGCTGTGGAACAACGTCTTCCTGATGGGGGCGGCGGCCCCCATGGAGGCCGAGTGGGTCAAGGGCTCGATCGGGGCGGCCACCTCCGACTTCGAGCCCTTCGGCATGACCATCGTCGAGGCGATGCGCTGCGGACTGCCCGTCGTGAGCACCGACTGCCCCCACGGGCCCGCCGAGATCATCGCGGACCGGGTGGACGGGCGGCTGGTGCCGGTCGGGGACCGGGACGCGCTGGCCGGGGCCCTGCTGGAGCTGGTCGGGGACGACGAGTTGCGCCGCCGTATGGGCAGGGCGGCGCTCGAGAACGCGCGACGGTTCGCTCCCGAGCCGGTCGTCGAGCAGGCCGAGGAGCTCATCGCGGAGGCGGTCGCGGCCCGCCGGGCGGGGCGGCCGGTGGTGCGGGAACGCCAGGGCGGGGCCCTGTCCGCCCGGGGTTCCGCCGCCAGGGACACCGCGCTGGTCGCGGCGAGCGGCGCGCTGCGCCTCGTACGGAAGGGACGGTCATGACCACACCACGCGCCGGGTGCGCGGTCGACGCGGACGGCAGGATCACCTTCGAGGTGCCGCAGGCGCACGGCCTCAGTCTCCTGCTGCGGCTGCGTCCGAAGAAGGGGCAGCCCGAGGAGAGCCTGCACGTCCTCGACCTGCTCGACCCGGACGCGGCCGACGAGGGGCGGGCGCGTGCCGTGCTGGACGCCGATCCGGTGCTTCCGGAGGGGCGGTGGGACGTGTATCTGCTCCAGGGCTCCGAGCGGACGCGGCTGCGCCCGGGTCCGCGGGATCTGCGCGCGCTGGTCGACGGGCATCTGCGGGAGCGGCGGGGCCCGTTGGCCGTACGGGTCCCCTACGTCACCGTGGACGGTTTCCTGGCGGTGCGCACCTGGCTCCGGCCCGCGCACGCGGAGGTCGACCGCATCGACGTCACGGACCGGACGCTGACGGTCGCGGCCCGGCTGCACGGCTCCCCGCTCGCCGAGGGCGCCCGCGTGGAGCTGAGGCTGCGGCGGGACAAGGCCGTCACCCGGACTCTGGAGCCCCTGGTGGAGCCGGACGGCCGCGGGTTCTCCTGCACCGTCGACGACACGTCGGCCCTGGACACCGGCATCTGGGACCTGTTCCTACGGCCCGCTCCCGGCGCCCCGACGATCCGGCTCGCCCGGCTCCTGGACGACGTGGCGGACCGCAAGCAGGTCTTCGTGTATCCGGGGGCCACGGTCGGGGGTGCGGTCGTGCGGCCGTACTACACGGTCGACAACGACCTGTCCCTGGAGGTGACGCGGGCGGGCTGAGACACCTCCCTGGTGAGGTTTACCCCCACCGCACGTGCGGGGCGGCTCGGCTCACCCCCAACGCACGTGCAGGGTGGGCGGCTTGCGGAAGACCAGGCCGTGCGGGGCGGTGGGGTGGTCGGGGTCGAGGCGGAGGGCCGGGAGGCGGTCGAGCAGGTGCCGCAGGGCGATCCTGGTCTCCAGGCGGGCCAGGTGGGCGGCGAGGCAGTAGTGCGGGCCGTGCGCGAAGGCCAGTTGGAGGCGGGCGTTCTCGCGGCGGACGTCGAAGCGGTCGGGGTCCGGGAAGACCGCGGGGTCGCGGTTGGCGCCGGTCAGGGAGACGGTGACGAGGTCGCCCTCGCGGATCGCGGCCGGGCCGAGGGCGGTGTCGCGGGTGGCGTAGCGGTCGACGACCGCCGCGCCGGGTTCCAGCCGCAGGGACTCCTCGATCGCGCCGTCGAGGAGAGCGAAGTCATGCCGGACCAGGGCGAGTTGGTCGGGGTGCCGGAGGAGGTGGAGCAGCGCGTTGGTGATCATCGCCTCCGTGGTCTCTATGCCGCCGAACATCAACACCGCGGCGTTGGAGGCCACTTCGGGCAGGGTCAGCCGGTCGGCCGCCGCCGCGAGGAGCGAGGTCCCGGCTCCTTCCCCGACGGTGGCCTCGACCGCCGCCCGGAGCTGTGCGTACGCCTCGGGGCCCGCGGGGTCCGCCGTGTGGCCCGCCGTGAGCTCGGAGACGGCCCGCACGATGCTGTCGTACCAGGCCAGGACCGCGTCCGTGCCGACGCCCGCCAGTCCCAGCGCCCGGGTCACCACCGCCACGGCGAGCGGTCCGGCGAAGACGCGGCGGAGTTCGGCGGCGCCCCGCGGTTCGAGCGCGGTGACGAGCCGGTCGGTCTCCTCCTCGATGAACTCGGCGAAGCCCTCCCGCACTTCACGGGGGCGGAAGGGCGCGGCGAAGGGCTCGCGGTGGCGGGTGTGCTCGGCGCCGTCGAGGGAGAGCATGCTCGGTCCGACGACCTGTGCGGTGGAGAAGCGGGGGTCGTCGACGGTGAAGGTCTCGGCGTCCCGCATCACGTCGAGCGCGAGATCGCGGCGGGTCACCAGCCAGCCGTTCAGCTCGGGCAGCCAGGACACCGGCTCGTGCGCACGGAGTTCGGCCAGGCGCGGGTGCGGGTCCCGGGCGAGTTCGGCCAGCGTGGTCGCGGCGCCGAGGGGGAATTCGATCACGGTGCCGAGGCTAGCAACCGTCCGTCGGCGGCCCAGCGGTAAATGCGTGGCGGTGAACGGCGGCCCGGGGTTAGGCTCCCCGGCGATGACGACTCACACCTCTCAGCGATTGGGGGTCCCGTCCGCGCAAGGTGAGTGCTGATGCTCCCTTCGACCGCGTACGAGGACTTCCGTACCTCCTTCTGGCCGCGCGTGCGCGAGTTCGCCGTGCCGGCCTCCATGATCGAGACCGCGACCGCCCGACGCCTCGCCGGGGACTGGGCGGGGGCGTGTGCCGCCGCGGGTTTCGACGTAGACCTCAACCTCCGTGCCGTGGCCCGCGATCGTGGCCGGGAGCTGGCGTCCCGGGTCCGCGCGGATCTGCGCGCCCTCGCACCCGACCTGCTGCGCTGGCACATGCCGAGGGTCGCCCCGGACGGGCTGTTGCGGCCGGGGCTGACCCTGACGCTGGCGCGGTACGAGGCCGCCGAGGGCCCTGTGCACCTCGTGGCCCGGACGGCGCCCGCCTGGGCGGACGCCGGTCAGCGGATCAGCCTCACGTTGTGGTCCCGCCCCTCGGACGACGCCGTACGACACCCGCATCCCCGCCCGAACCCACGCTTCCGCCTGGACCTGCACCGGCATCTGTGGGATGCGGGCAGGAGCGGGGAGTTGTGGGAGCGGGCCGGGGCGGGGAGCCTGCTGGAGCGGCGTGGGGATGAGGGGCTTCTGGAACTGCCCCAGATCGGAGACCTGCCCGATCTGTGGGAGCGGTCCGCGGTCGATGGGCTACGACAACGGCCCGCGCCCGGGGATCCACCGCAGCAGACCCCGCCCGGGGAGCCCTCAACCGATGCCGAGTCGCTCACCCTGCTGCCCGACACCTGTGCCGTGGACCGCTGGGCGGCCGAGGCGCGGATTCTGCTGGGCGCCGAAGGGCGGTCGGTGGGGCGGGTGTTGGTCCGGTGCGGGGGACGGCGGCGGGTGGTGTGGGAGGTGGGCCCGCACCAGGCGGTTCCGGTGCCGTGTGATGGCCCTGTGCCCCTCGTCCCCGTCCTGCCCGACGCGGCGACCTGGGTCCTTCCCGACCTCGCACTGCTCCGCACCGGCGCGATCGAGGCCGGTCGGCTGCACCCCCTGGTCGCGGCGGCCCTCGCCCCGGGCCGCGCGGCCACCGGTCCGCCCCCGCTCCCCGACCGGCCGGGACAACCGCGCACCGTGGAGTGCCGGGGCGCCCCCCACCGGATCGGCCTGGTCGACGGGGTGCTGGCCCCGCTGGACCACGACCCGGAGGAGATCCGCCGCGAGGAGCTCCTGGTCGCGCTGACCGGCACCCCGCTCCCCTGCCTCCAGGCCATCGACGAGGCACACCGCCGCCCGCACTGTCTCGACGGCGTCCGCGAACGCCTCGTACACGGTGACGTCGCCGGCGCCCTGGCCGTCGTGGAAGGTCTGCTCGGACCCGAGGCACTGCTGCGCCCCGGTCCGCTCCGGGACGAACTGGAGGCCGCGGCGCAACGGCGGATCACCTACGGCCTGTTCAGAACGGGCATGACCGGACCCGGCCCCGCCTGGTTCCGCCCGCGCCCGAGCCGCCGCCGCTCCCACGACCACCGCACCCGTCCGCACCGCGCGACCCGCCGCTGACGGGCCCCGGACCGCCGGACCCGGGCCCCACAGCCGAACACACGCACCTCCTTCCCAAGACCCAAAGGTGATGCCCCATGCCCATGACCGCACTCGCCCCCACCTCCCAACTCGACGTCGCCGCAGACCTGTTGGCCCTCCTGCGCGACTCCACCACCGAACCCCGCCCCGACGACCAGCTGGAGGCCCTCACCCTGGCCGTGGCCGCCGATCTGCCCGTCCTGCTGTGGGGTGAGCCCGGTATCGGCAAGACCGCGGCGCTGACGCAGCTCGCCGCCGCCCTGGACCTCCCGCTGACCACCGTGATCGCCAGCGTGCACGAGCCGTCGGACTTCTCGGGGCTGCCCGTGGTCGGGGACGATCCCGCGACCCAGGGCGTGCCGATGGCCCCGCCGGACTGGGCGGTACGGCTGGTGCGGGCCGGCCGCGGGCTGGTCTTCCTGGACGAGCTGTCCACCGCCCCGCCCGCCGTCCAGGCCGCGCTGCTCCGGCTGGTGCTGGAGCGGCGGATCGGCGCCCTGCGACTGCCGCCCGGGGTACGGATCGTGGCCGCCGCCAACCCCCGTTCCTCGGCGGCCGACGGCTGGGAGCTGAGCCCGCCGCTGGCCAACCGGTTCGTCCATCTCCAGTGGACCCACGACCACGACGTCGTCGTACGCGGACTGGGCGGGACCTGGCCCCGGGCCACCCTGCCGCGGCTGGACCCGGAGAAGCTGCCGGGGGCCGTGGACTTCGCGCGGCGCGCGGTGTGCGGGCTGCTCGCGGCCCGGCCGACGCTCGTGCACCGGCTGCCCACCGGGGAGACCCAGCGGGGCGGGCCCTGGCCGTCGCCGCGCAGCTGGGACATGACCCTGTCCCTGGTCGCCTTCGCGACTGCGGCCGGCTCCTCGCGGGACGTGCTGTCCTCGCTCGTGCGCGGCACGGTCGGCGACGGCCCCGGCCTCGAACTGCTGGCGAGCCTGGACCGGCTGGACCTGCCGGACCCCGAGGACGTGCTCGCCGACCCGGCGGGGGCCGTGCTGCCCGAGCGGGGCGATCTGCGCCAGGCCGTGCTCGACGGCGTGGTGGCGGCCGTACGCGCCCGTCCGGAGCGGGCCCGTTGGGACTCGGCCTGGGCGGTGCTGGTGCGGGCGCTGGAGACCGGGGCGCCGGACCTGGTGGTGGTGCCCGCGACCACGCTCGCGTCGCTGCGCCCGGAGGACTGGGACGTGCCCGCGGAGATCGAGAAGCTCGCCGGGACGGTGGCGCTGTCCCGGCGCGCGGACCGGGCCGCGGTCGCCGCGAAGGGCCGCCGATGAGCACGCACACCACCGAGGAGGCGGTCCGGCTGGACCGCGACAAGCTCTTCGCCGCCCGCCTGCACGCGGCCCGGACCCGCCCCTACCTCGCCACCGCGCTGTTCGCCCTGCACATCGTCAAGTCGGATCGCGTGCCGACCATGGGCGTCGACCGGTACTGGCGCTGCTATGTCTCGCCGGCGTTCGTGGCCCGGACCCCGGTGGAGGAGCTGGCGGGCGTGTGGGTGCACGAGGTGTCGCACCTGCTGCGCGACCACCACGGGCGCGGCGACCGGCTGGCCCGGGAGCGCGGGCTGACCGGGGTGGGTGACCGGCTGCGGATGAACATCGCCGCGGACTGCGAGATCAACGACGACGTGTACGGCGACGGGCTGGTCCGGCCGAAGGGCGCCGTCCAGCCTCACAAGCTGCGGCTGCCCGCCGACCGGCTGATGGAGGAGTACGTCAGCGGGATCAGCCTCGGGCCGCTCACCCTGGACCTGTCCTGGCTGGACTGCGGCAGCGGCGCGGACGGGCTGGAGCGTGAATGGGACCTGGGGCCGGACGGCGCCGACGGGCTGAGCGAGCAGGAGCGCGACCTGGTGCGCTTCCGGGTGGCGCAGGGCATCAACGCGCGGCCCGGCAGCACCCCGAAGGGCTGGCGGCGGTGGGCGGAGGAGGCGTTCCATCCGCCGCAGCCCTGGCGGGACCTGCTGGGCGCGGCGCTGCGCTCGGCGGTCTCCGGCGGGGGCGCGGGCGACGACTACAGCTACGGCCGTCCGGCGCGCCGCTCCGCGGGCCTGCCCGGCGTGGTGCTGCCGAGTCTGCGGCGCCGGCCGCCCCGGGTGTGCGTGATCATCGACACCTCCGGCTCGGTCAGCGACGACGAACTGGGCAGCGCGCTCCTGGAGGTGGCCGCGATCGCCCGTGCCGTGGGCGGCCGCCGTGACCTGGTCCACGTGATGTCGTGCGACGCGGCGGCCGGGGCGGTGCGTCCGCTGTGCCGGTCCGAGGGCATCCCGCTGGTCGGCGGCGGGGGCACCGATCTGCGCACGGGCTTCCGGAAGGCGCTGCGTTCGCATCCCCGACCGGACGTCGTCGTGGCCCTCACCGACGGCGGGACGCCCTGGCCGAGCGCGCGGCCCGCGTGCCGTACGGTCGTCGGGCTGTTCTCCCGGCCGGGCGTGAGCCAGGCTCGACGCGAGAGCAATCCCGAGTACGTGCCGAAAGCGCCGCCGGCGTGGGCCCGCGTGGTCGAGATCGGGTCGGCGCCGACGGCCCGGTGAGGTCCGCGGGCATCCGGGCTGGACGTGGGGGTGGTCGGCCACGAGATCATGGGTGCCTGCGATGTCCGGAGCACATTGCGCGCCTGGGTGGGAGGAGCGTCATGACCAATGTCGACGTGCACCAGCATCTGTGGAGCCCCTCGCTGGTGGCGGCCTTGAGGTCACGCCGCGAACCGCCGTGTCTCGACGGCTGGACCCTGTATCTGGACGGCGAGCCGCCCTACGACCTCCCGCCCGCCGACCACGACGTGACCCGGCGCGCGGAACTCGCCGCCACCGACGGCCTCGGCCTGGCCCTCGTCTCGCTGTCCGCGCCGATCGGCGTGGAGTGGCTGCCCGCGGCCGAGGCCCGGCCCCTGCTGGACGCCTACCACGAGGGCGCTGCCGCGCTGCCCGAGCCGTTCGGGGCGTGGGCGGCCGCCGGTGTGCGCGACATCGATGCCAGGGCGACGGCCGACGCCCTGGACCAGGGGTTCGTCGGGCTCCAGCTGCCCGCCAACGCCCTGGTGGACGCCGAGGGTTATGCCCGGTGCGCCCCGTTGCTCGAGCTGCTGGAAGAGCGCGACCTGCCGCTGTTCGTCCACCCGGGACCCGCGGCCGGCGGCGCCGAGGGGCCCGGCTGGTGGCCCGCGATGGTCCCCTACGTCCAGCAGATGCACGCCGCCTGGTTCGCCTTCCGCGCCTTCGGCCGGCCCCGCCACCCACGGCTGCGGGTCTGCTTCGCGCTGCTGGCCGGGCTCGCCCCGCTGCACGGCGAGCGGTTCGCCGCCCGCGGTGACGGCGGGAGCGAGCCGGACCCGCTGGTCTTCGTCGAGACGTCCTCCTACGGTCCTCGCGCGGTCGAGTCCGTCGTCCGGGCCCTCGGCGTGGACGCCGTGGTCCAGGGCTCGGACCGGCCGTACGCGGAACCGCCGCAGCACCCCGGGCACGGGCTCGGCGGAGCGGCGGCGTACGCCTTCCGGATCGCCAACCCGCGCAGACTGCTCACCGGGAAGGAATGACCGGGTCAATTAATGGCAACGGTTTTCACATACCGGCCGCCTGAGCTGTTTACGACAATCATTTCCATCTAGCGTGACGGGGCAATCAGAACCGCGCTTGGAGGATCCATGTCCACGTCCCCGTCCCGCCGCCTCGCGCTGCTCGTCGGCGCCTCCGTCGCCCTGTTGGCCGGCTGCGGCAGCTCCTCGGACTCCGGGAGCGACGGGAGCGCGTCCGCGGCCCCGGCCGCCGCGTCCAAGGTCGCCGTCGTCGCCTCCACGAACGTCTACGGCGACATCGTCGCGCGCATAGGCGGCGACAAGGTCTCCGTGACCTCGGTCATCAGCGACCCCGACCAGGACCCGCACTCCTACGAGGCCAGCACCCAGAACCAGCTGGCCCTGTCGAAGGCGAAGGTCGTCGTCGAGAACGGCGGCGGCTACGACGACTTCGTGGACCGCATGCTCAAGAGCGGCGGCAATACCTCCGCCGAGGTGATCAACGCGGTGAAGGTCTCCGGCAAGACAGCCCCCAAGGGCGGCGAGCTCAACGAGCACGTCTGGTACGACTTCCCGACGGTCGCGAAGATCGCCGACCGCACAGCCGCCGCCCTCGGCAAGGCCGACCCCGCGAACGCCACCCTGTACACGAAGAACGCCGACGCCTTCAAGGCGGACCTGAAGCCGCTGGAGGCCAAGGAAGCGCAGATCAAGAAGGAGCACGCCGGAGAGGGGATCGCCATCACCGAGCCGGTGCCGCTGTACATGACCGGGGCGAGCGGCCTGGTCGACAAGACGCCCGCCGCGTTCAGCGAGGCCATCGAGGAGGGCACCGACGTCTCCCCCAAGGTCCTCCAGGAGGCGCTCGCTTTGTTCTCCGGCAAGCAGGTCGAGGCGCTGGTCTACAACGAGCAGACCTCCGGCCCGCAGACCGAGAAGTCCGAGCAGGCCGCCAAGGCGGCGGGCATCCCGGTGGTCCCGGTGACGGAGACCCTGCCCAGCGGCGAGAACTACCTCACCTGGATGACCGGTAACGTCGACGCGCTCGCGAACGCGCTGGGCAAGTGAGCTCCGTCATCAGCCTGCGCGGGGCCGCGCTCTCCTACGGCCCGCGCACGGTCTGGCGCGACCTCGAACTCGACGTGCGGCCAGGGGAGTTCCTCGCGGTGCTGGGCCCGAACGGAGCGGGCAAGACCAGCTTCGTGCGGGCCCTGCTCGGCCGGCAGCCGCTGTCCGCCGGGGAGTTGACGGTCCTCGGCCGCACTGCCCGGGAGGCCGCGCGGCACATCGGTTACGTCCCCCAGCAGGCCACCCTGTCGGCGCAGGCGATGCTCCGCGCCCGGGACCTCGTGCGGTTCGGCATCGACGGCCACCGCTTCGGACCGCGTCTGCGAACGGCCGCCGTGCGCAAGCGCGTTGACGAGATCCTCGACTCCGTGGGCGCCTCGGCCTACGCCGACGTACCCGTCGGCCTGCTCTCGGGCGGTGAGCGTCAACGCGTCCGCATCGGGCAGGCGCTCGCGACCGACCCCCGCATCCTGCTGTGCGACGAGCCGTTGCTCTCCCTGGACCTGCACCACCAGCGCGCGGTCACCGAGTTGGTGGACGCCCGCCGCCGTTCCCACGGCACGGCGGTGGTGTTCGTGACGCACGAGATCAACCCGGTGCTCGACCTGGTGGACCGGGTGCTGTACCTGGCACCGGGCGGCCACCGGGTCGGCACCCCCGACGAGGTCCTCACCTCCGCGTCCCTGTCCCGGCTGTACGGCACCCGGGTCGACGTCGTCCAGGTGCAGGGCCGGATCGTGGTGGTCGGCGCCCTCGACGAGCACGCGCACCACCTGCCCGAGGAGGTCCGGCCATGAGCGTCTGGCACCAGCTGTTCGACTTCGAGAACTATGGCGAACTCCTCGTCCTGGTCCGCAACTCGCTCATCGTCGGAGCAGCCCTCGGTCTGGTCGGCGGACTCGCCGGGGTCTTCGTCGCCATGCGCGACCTGCCCTTCGCGGTGCACGGCATCAGCGAGCTGTCCTTCGCGGGCGCCTCCGCGGCGCTGCTGCTGGGCACGAACATCGTGGCGGGCTCGATCACCGGCTCCCTGCTCGCGGCCGGCGCGATCGGCGTGCTCGGCACACGCGCGCGGGACCGCAACTCGGTGATCGGCATCCTGATGCCGTTCGGACTGGGCCTGGGCGTGCTCTTCCTCGCCCTCTACAAGGGACGGGCGGCCAACAAGTTCGGCCTGCTCACCGGCCAGATCGTCGCCGTGGACACCCCGCAGACGACCTGGCTGCTGATCACGTCCGCGGTGGTGCTGATCGCCCTCGCGGTGATGTGGCGCCCGCTGGCCTTCGCCAGCGCCGATCCCGACGTCGCCGAGGCCCGCGGAGTGCCGGTGCGCGGTCTCTCCTTCGCCTTCATGATCGTGCTCGGCCTGGCGGTCGCCCTGTCCGTGCAGGTGGTGGGCGCCCTGCTGGTCCTCTCCCTCCTGATCACCCCGGCCGCGGCCGCCGCCCGCGTCACCGCGTCCCCGGTGCTGCTGCCGCTGCTCAGCGTGGTCTTCGCGACGGCCTCGATCGAGGGCGGCATCCTGCTGGCCCTGGGCAGCAGCATCCCGATCAGCCCCTACGTCACCACGGTCTCGTTCGTCTTCTACGTCGGCTGCGGCGCGGTCGGCCGGTACCGGACCCGGCGCCGGGGTGCGCGGCGAACGGTTCCGGCACCGGCCTGAGAGCTAGGCCGGTTCCGCACCGGTCTAGGAGAGGCGCTGCCCGTTCCGCACCGTGCGCGGCGACGCCCCCAGCTCCTTGCGGCACGCCTTGTTGAACGCCTGGAGGTCGGGGATGCCGACCGTGGCCGCGATCGCCGGGATGGCCAGCGTCGAGGCGACCAGCAGATGCCGGGCCCGGTCCATGCGGCGGCGCCGGATGTAGGCGACGACGGTGAGGCCGGTGTCCTCGCGGAACAGCCGGGTCAGGTGGGTGTGCGAGACGCCCGCGGCACGGGCGATGCCGGGGACGGTCAGGGGGCCCGCCAGGTGCTCCTCGATATGGGCGACGGCCGTGCGCAGGGCGGGGTGCCGGGCGCCGGGGCGGCTCTCGGCGGCTGTCAGGCCGGTGGTGCGCCACAGCACGGTCCACAGCTCGGCGGCGGCCCGGGTCTTCGACTGCGCGTTCGCCGCGACCGTCTGCCGCAGCAGTCCGCTCAGCACCCCCGCCTCGGCACCGGCGTCCTGCATCACCGGGACCCGGCGCCGCTCGCCCTCGCCGGGCAGCCGGAAGTGGGCGTACAGGTGCTCGCAGCGCGCGGTGTCGTAGTGGAAGTGGACCTCGGTGTCCGGCGGGACGAGGCTCACATGGCCGGGGCGGATGGGGTGCCGGGAGCCGCCGAGACCGAGGGTGCCGGAGTAGCCGTAGAGATGGAGCTGCCACAGCCGTGGCAGCCGGAACACCTCGTGCGGGCCCGCGAAGCCGTGCACGCCGACGCCCGCGTTCTCCACCTGGGGCGGCAGCTCCAGGGCCAGGTCGACGTGTGTGGTCATGATGGAAAATTACCAGTGGTCGCCGAATACAGCCCACGACGTGAGCGGTCCCGGTTCCTACGGTTGCCGTATGCCAACCACACCACAGCTGCTGAACTCCGCCCAGGTGGCGCGTTTCGTGGCCCAGGGCTTCCTGCGCCTGGACGGCGTCGTGCCCGCGGAGATGAACGCGGAGGCGCTCGAGGCCTTCGCCGCCGGGCTGCCCTCCGTGCCGTACGGCACGCCCGTGCCGAAGGCGTTCCCCGAGGGCTCCCTCGCTCGTCGGCTCGTCGAACTGCCCGCCGTGGCGGGTGCGTTGGAGAGCCTGGTGGGTCCGGGTCCGGAGGTCGACCACCACGCCCTGCACATCCGCGAGCCGCGCGAGGGCAGCGCGCAGCCGCTGCACGCGGATGCCCTGATCGATCTGCGGCCGGACGCGTTCGACGTCCAGCTCATGTACTACCCGCAGGAGGTCACCGCGGACATGGGCGGCACGCTCGTGGTCCCCGGCACCCATCTGCGCCGGGTCAACGAGTCCGACACGGGCCGCTACCAGAACCTGCGCGGTCAGACCCGGCTGACCTGCCCGGCCGGCACGGTGATGCTGCTGCACCACGGGATCTGGCACGGCGGGCGGCGCAACGACAGCGACACCGTCCGCCACATGTACAAGATCCGCTTCAACCCGACCGTGCCGCAGGTGCGGCTGTGGGACACCGCGGACCTGGACGCCCCGGCCGTCCGCGAGGAGCTGGCGCGCTCCTTCCCCTGGTGCGAGCAGGCCACCGCCCGGCTGGAGATCCTCAACCGGGTCCGGCTGTGGCGCGTTCTGTCCGGCGACCCCGACTTCGACATCGAGCACTGGGCCACCCGTATCGACAACCGGCCCGCCGCCCAGAGGAGCACCGCGTGACTCTCCCGAACACCGTGCGTCAGCAGGTTCTCGTCCTGTATCTGGACACCTCCGCGCTCGACTCGTGGGTCAGGGGCTGGGCCCGGTACGACGGCACCGGCACCACCCGCCCCACCACCGGGGACAGCGACGAGCCGCCGTACGAGACGGGGGTCGCGGCCCTCCAGGACGGCTGGCGGCTGTTCCAGGCCTCACAGCTGGTGCCGCCGTATCCGGGGGCGGAGCACGAGACGTCGTTCCTCAAGCACGAATTCTTCTTCGAGCGGCTGGTCGACGGGGCGGAGGGCGCGGGATGAGATTCAGCTCATAGCTTCGATGGCGCAGATGTGGTCCAATACGCCATAAGTATGACGAAACGGACTCCGCCCTTCGAGGACTCACCCCAGATGACCCACCCCCGTCTGTCCGCCGGTGCCGCGCCCTTCCTCCAATCGGAGACCGTCCGGGCGCTGTCGGAGGCGGCCCGGGCCGCGGGCACGGGGCAGGCGCTGGACGAGTTGTGGACGGCCCGCCGGTTCCTGGACGGGACACCGGCGGCGGTCGCCGTCCTGGACACCGACCTGCGCTATCTGTACCTCAACGACACCCTGGCGGAGTTCAACGGGCTGCCCGTCGAGGACCACCTCGGGCGTCCCATGCCGGAGGTGATCCCGGGCTCCGGGTCCTCGGCGGAGGTGGCCCGCGAGGTGATCCGCACCGGCCGTCCGCAGACCGTCGTGTTCGACGGCCGGGTGCCCGTCGACCCGGTCGACGCTCCGCGCTGGTGGCTCGGCGCGTTCCACCGGCTCGACGGCGAGGACGGCCAGGTCCTCGGGGTGGCCGCGGTCGTCATGGAGGTCACCGAGGGCATCCGGCAGCGGGAGTCGCTGCGGCGGGCCCAGGAGCGCCTGGAGCTGCTGGAGGAGACCGCGACCCGGGTCGGCAGCACGCTGGACGCGGCCGAGGCCTGCCGGGCGCTGACCGATCTGCTGGTGCCGAGGTTCGCCGACTACGCCGCCGTGGACGTCCTCGACCCGGAGGGCACGCGCAAGGCCCCGGCCACACCGGTGCCGGTGCGGCTGCGGCGCATGGCGGTGGCGGCCGCGCCCGGTACGCCCGAGCCGCTGACCCCCATGACCAGGAGCGGCGAGGTGATCTTCCACCAGGCCAGTTCCTCGATGACCCAGGTGCTGACCGGCCACAAGCCCATGGTGCTCAACCGGCCCGACGACGACACCGTGCGCCTGCTCGCCCCGACCCGGCAGCGGCTGGAGCGCTACCGGGCCCTGGAGCTGCACTCCGTGGCCTATCTGCCGCTCATGGCCGGCGGTGAACCCGTGGGCGCAGTCATCGTCGGCCGCAGGGCGGACTCCCCCGAGTTCACGGAGGAGGACGTCGAGCTGCTGGAGCTGCTGACCGGGCGGGCCGCGACGGGCATCGGCCACGCCCTGCGCTACACCCACGAACACGAGACCGCGCTGGAGATGCAGCGCGCCTTCCTGGCGACCCCGCACACCCCGGGGCCCGGTGTGGAGATCGCCAGCCGCTATCTGCCCGCCGGGCGGGGCGCCGAGGTCGGCGGGGACTGGTTCGACGCCGTCGCCCTGCCCTGCGGACGCACCCTGCTCGTGGTCGGCGATGTCATGGGGCACGGGGTGCGGGCCGCCGCGGCGATGAGCGAGTACCGCTCACTGCTGCGCGCCCTGGCCCTCCAGGGCCTCGACCCCGACCGGCTGCTCACCGAGGCGGACCGCACGGCCCACGTGCTCGACCTGGACCGGGTCGCCACCTGTGTGCTGGCCCTGCTGGACCCCGTCGCCGGGCACGCGGTCCTGGCGACGGCCGGCCATGTCCCGCCCCTGCTGGTCCGGCCGGATGCCGTCCCCGAGCTCGCGGACCTCCCCGTCGGCCCGCCGCTGGGCACCGGCTCCGGCGGGTACGAGAGCCGGCACTGCCCGCTGCCGCCGGGCTCCCTGCTGCTCGCCTACACCGACGGGCTGGTGGAGCGGCGGGGCGAGGACATAGACCGCGGTCTCGCCGCGCTCACCGCCCTGCCCATCGCCTCCGGACACCCCCTGCCGGACATCCTCACCACCGTCCTCGACCAGCTGGCCCCGGCCAGCTCGGAGGACGACGTGACCTTGCTGGCGGCCCGCACCCACTGAGCACCCTGCCGACCCGACGGCGTCATCTTCGGCCTCCTGAAGGCCAGTTGTGACCCGGAAGGCGGTCTCGTCGCGTCCGTGTTCAGTCGGTGTTCAGTCAACGGGGTGCAGTCCCGAAGACCCCGCCCGGTGCCGTGGCGACGCGCATACGGTCCAAAGATCCGGCGGACGGACCCGGCACGGGCCCGCCGCGACCCACAGGCACAAGGGAGGCACCGTGGCGAGTGTGGAAGTGTCGCTGAAGGAGATGATGGCCGGGACGGAAGGGGCCATGGCGGCCGCGGTCGTCGACTACACCAGCGGGATGGCGCTGGGCACCCTGGGCGGGGGGAAGGACCTGGACACGACGGTCGCGGCGGCCGGCAACACCGACGTCATCCGGGCCAAGGTACGGACTATGGAACAGCTGGGCCTCAAGAGCAACATCGAGGACATCCTCATCACGCTCGAGCACCAGTACCACCTCATCCGTCTGGTGACCGGCCGCAACGGCAACGGGCTGTTCCTGTATCTGGTCCTCGACAAGGCCCGCTCGAACCTGGCGATGGCGCGCCACCAACTCAAGCGTGTGGAAGAGCAGTTGGAGGTCTAGTCCCGCTTCGGTCGGGGCCGCCGCGCGCCCACGATGTGAAGACTTCTGCAAGTCGCCACATCCACATGAGTCCAATCCGCGGCCGCCCGGCGTCCCCGACCAGCAGGATCGGCACCGACGACCCCGTACCGTCCGGCAGGGAGCGAGCGCCCCATGCAGGTCCCCCTCTACCAGGCCAAGGCGGACTTCTTCCGCATGCTCGGCCACCCGGTGCGCATCCGCGTCCTGGAGCTGCTCCAGCACGGGCCGGTGCCCGTCCGCGACCTCCTCGCCGACATCGACATCGAGCCGTCCAGCCTCTCCCAACAGCTGGCCGTCCTCCGGCGGTCGGGCATCGTCGTGTCCATCCGG
The DNA here is from genome assembly GCF_036345115.1 of Streptomyces griseorubiginosus. Lineage (GTDB taxonomy): Bacteria > Actinomycetota > Actinomycetes > Streptomycetales > Streptomycetaceae > Streptomyces > Streptomyces griseorubiginosus_C. The sequence goes on along the minus strand of NZ_CP107766.1, from coordinate 8,426,778 downwards.
GAGGGCTCCACGGTGAGTTATGCACTGGCCGGCGGTGACGTCGCCGAACTCCTGCGCGCCGCCCGCCGCATCCTCACCGAACTCCTCGCCGGCCAGAATCAGCTCCTCACCCAACTCCAGCAGGCCGACACCGCGGCAGCCCCGGCGGGGGGCGCGGCGGCAGCCCCGGCGGGGGGCGCGGTGGGTACCCCGGCAGGGGCCTCCGTGGCTGCCCCGGCAGGAGGCTCGGTGTCGTCCCAGGCGAGCCGCACCGCACCCTCCCCCGCAAGAACCCCCGCGGCCTCCCCCGCGGGCAGTCTCCTCACCGGTCGGGGCAGTTCTCGTCCGAGTCGCTGACCCGCCATCCTCCACCGCCGGTCACCTCGGCGGTGAGCGGGGCGTCGGAGGGGTGGTTGAGGCGGTACGCGGCGGCGGCCGTGCACACCAGTTGCCGTACGCCGATGTCGCTCAACGCGTCCATGCCCGCTGGGAGTTGGATGGTCATCGTGTCGCCGCGCATGGTCACCAGAGGGGTCCCGGCCGCGTCGGAACCGTCCGACGGGGGGCTCCCGGGCGCGTCGGAGGCCGCCGACGGGACCGCCATGGCGGTCGGCAGGGCAGGCACCTCGGTGGAGAGGCGGCCGGTGCTCCCCTCCCCGGCCAGCGGCCCGGCCATCAGCAGCCGCAGCGCCTCGGCGGGGTCGCCCGGCCGCCCGGTGTTGCGCGGCATCGGGACGAGTCGGCCGTTCTCGACGAAGTAGACCGGCGTGAGCGGCAGGATCCCGCTCGCGGGACCGCCCGCCTCCACCACCCCGGTCGCGGGGATCCCGCAGGAGGTGAGCGCCAACAGGGCCGGCAGTGCCAGCAACGGGACGCGGTGCAGGGCCTTCATGACCGGTACTCCTCGGTCGACTCCTCCCGCCGCAGCGGAAGTTCCACGGTGAACACGGCGCCGCCCGCCGGGTGGTCGGCGGCGCGCACGGTACCGCCGTGGAGGCGGACGTTCTCGGCGGTGATGGACAGGCCGAGGCCGCTGCCCTCAGAGCGGATCCGGGCGCTGTCGGACTTGTAGAACCGCTCGAAGACATGGGGCAGGACGTCGGGCGGGATGCCGGGCCCGCTGTCCCTGACCTCGATGACGGCCACCGTGTCGTCCCCGCTCAGGCGCACCCGCACCGGACGGGCGCCGTGCTTGAGGGCGTTGCCGACCAGGTTGGCGACGACCACGTCGACGCGGCGCGGGTCGACGCGTGCGCGGACCGCGTGCGGCGGGGGCAGTTCGGTCTCCACGGTGTCCGTCCAGCCGCGGGCGGCGAGGGTGCGCCGGATCGACTCGGCGAGGTCGATCTCGTCCAGGTGCAGCACCGCGGCGCCCGCGTCGAAGCGGGAGACCTCCATCAAGTCGTCCACGAGTCGGGCGAGTTTGACGGTCTCCTCGCTGATCAGCCGGACCGCGGTGGCGGTGTCCGGATCCAGTCGGGCGGCGTCCTCGTCGAGGACGTCGGTGACCGCGGACATCGCGGCGAGCGGGGTGCGCAGTTCGTGCGAGACGTCGGCGGCGAAACGTCGGGCCCGGGCCTCCATCTCGCGCAGCTCGGCCACCGACGTCTCCAGTGCGGCGGCCGTCTCGTTGAACGTGTGGGACAGATCGGCGAGTTCGTCGGAGCCGTTGACCGCGAGCCGGGTGTCCAGGCGCCCTTCGGCGATCCGGCGGGTGGCGTGCCGCAGCTTCCGCACCGGGACCAGCACCCCGCGCGCGGCGAGGAGGGCGAGCACCACGGCGAGCGCCAGGGCGGCCACCATGGCCCGCTCGGCGGCGGTCACCAGGGCGTCGACGTAGGCCTGTTCCGTGGTCTGCGGGACCACCAGGAAGACCCGGACCCCGGTGGCCGTGTCGTCGACGCCCTGACCGCCGAAGAGGATCGACATGCCGACGACGAGGGAGGTGCGTCCGTCGTGGCGCACCCGCTGGAAGACGGTGGCCCGGCTGGAGGCGACGGCCTCGCGCAGGGCGGGTGTCACCTCGGTGAAGGCGTCGCCGGCGGCGGAGGAGCCGGTCAGGTCCCCGTACGTCACCAGGACCCGCCAGCTGCCCTGCGACTCGGTGGCCGCCGTGTCCCGCGCGAACTTCCGCAGCGCCGACTGCTCTGGGGGAAGGGCGAGTTCGGCGGCGTGCTGGTTGAGCTGGGCCCGCAGTTGTCTGATGGTGGCGTCCTGGCTCTGCTGGAGCACTCCGGTGCGGGCCTCCCGGAAGGTGAGGGCACCGGTCGTGACGGCGGCGACGGCGGCGACCAGCCCGAAGGCCACCACCAGGCGGGCCCGGAGGCCGCGCAGCCCGCGCGTTCTCACGGCGCCGCGAATCGGTAGCCGAACCCGCGCACGGTGTGGATGTAGCGGGGTGCGCGGGGCGGCTCGGACATCTTGGTGCGCAGGCGCTTGACGCACGCGTCCACCAGGCGGGCGTCCCCGTGGTAGTCGTGCTCCCAGACCGCCTCCAGGAGTTGCTGACGGCTGAACACCTGGCCCGGCGAGGCCGTCAGGGTGAGCAGGAGTCGCAGCTCGGAGGGGGCGAGGGCGATCGGCTCGCCGTGCAGCACGACGGTCAGACCGGCACGGTCGACGGCCAGTTCACCGTAGGTGTCGATCTTCGGCAGGCCCTCGGCTCCCGGTGCGGCCCCGGCCGCCCGGCGCAGCACGGCACGTATGCGCGCGTCGAGCACCCGGGCCAGTACGGGTTTGACGACGTAGTCGTCGGCGCCGGCCTCCAGACCGACAACGATGTCCACTTCGTCACCCCGGGCCGTCGCCATGATGATCGGCAGGGTCTGGTCGAGGGTCCGTACGGTGCGGCACACCTCCAGGCCGGTCATGCCGGGCAGCATCAGATCGAGGACGACGATGTCGGGCCGGAAGGACCGCAGCCGGTCCAGCCCCTCCTCGCCGGTCGCGGCGGCGGCGACCTCATGTCCCTGTCTGCGCAGGGCCAGAGCGACGCCCTCCCGGACGGCGGGGTCGTCTTCGATCAGCAGTACACGTGACATGCGCACAGTATCCACATCGGCATGACCATGAGGAGGGTTATCGTTTCGTTACCTTCCGGGCCAGGTCCGATCACATGGCGATCACATCGTGAACGCCGTGACAGCGCACAAACGAAACCCCGGCGGCCGTCGCCGGAAGCGCTCCGCTCGGAGCGTGAGGAGCCAACTGACCGGTGGGCTCGCCGCGTTGGCGGTCTTCGCGGCCGTCGGTGGCGCGGTGGTGGCGTGGCTGCCGTCCGACGCGAAGCGGCCGTCCACGGTGGCCACGCCTTCCGGGAGTCCTGCGCCCGGGCCTTCCGAGACCCCGGCGCCGCCGCGGACCAGTGAGCCGCCGGAACCGGACAAGTCCAGCCCGCCGCCCGGCCCTTCCACGACCCCACTCCCCCGGAGCGGCCCGGGGACCTTCGTCACCGCGCCCGGCGAGAGCGGGAAGGTCGGCAAGGGCACGCCCCTGCGCTACCGGGTCGAGGTGGAGAAGGGCATCGCGATCTCCCCGAAGGACGTGGCCGAGCAGGTGGAGCGGACCCTGGCCGACCCACGCGGCTGGACGGCCGACGGCCACTCGGCGTTCCAGCGGGTGGCCGACGGCCCGACCGACTTCCGCGTCCGCCTCGCCACCCCGGCGACCGTGGACAAGTTCTGCGCCGAGGGCGGCCTCGACACCGGCGGCAAGGTCAACTGCAGCGTCAACCGCAACGTGATGGTCAACCTCAGACGCTGGGTCCTGGCCACCGAGTTCTACACCAAGGACGTCGTCGGGTACCGCTCGCTGATCATCAACCACGAAGTCGGCCACTTCCTCGGCCACGGCCATGTCACCTGTCCCGGCGAGGGGCAGCCGGCCCCGGCGATGATGCAGCAGATCAAGGGCCTGCTCGGCTGCGTTCCCAATGTCTGGCCGTACGACAGCGACGGCCGTCCGATCACGGGCCCCGCCGTCCCGTGATGCCTTGATCCCCCAACGAACTGGAGTTCCAATGGAGTTACGCGTACGCCACAGACACGCGGCCATGGCCGCGGGAGTGGCTTCCGCGAGCCTGGTCCTCGCCGGGCTTCCGGCCGGTGCGGGAGCCGTCGGCGAGGTGCCGGCGAAGAGCGCCCGTACGGCCTCGGCGGTGAAGACCGTCACCCTCGTCACCGGCGACCGGGTCCTGGTGGACGCCACCGGGCAGGTGTCCGGGGTGCGGCGTGCGGCGGGCCGGGCGGGCATGCCGTTCTCGGTCCGGGTCGTCGCCGGGCACACCCGGGTCGTTCCCGGTGACGCCCAACTGCTGCTGGCCCAGGGCAAGTTGGATCCGCGCCTGTTCGACGTCACCCAGCTGGTCGAGGACGGTTACGACGACGCGGGCCGCTCCGACCTGCCGCTGATCGTCACGTTCCGCGGCAAGAAGGCCCCTGCCACGAGCCCGTTCACCGAGGCCGGGGCGCGGATGGGCCGGCAGCTGCCGGTCGTCAACGGCAGGGCGATGCGCTCCGCGAAGAAGCGCGGCGCCGGGTTCTGGAAGGCGGTGACCCACAACTCCACGGCGGGGACAGCGCAGTTCACCGCCGCGGCCGGCGTGGAGAAGCTGTGGCTCGACGGCAAGCGTCAGGCCTCCCTGGACCGCAGCGTCCCGCAGATCGGCGCACCGACCGCGTGGGCAGCCGGCTTCGACGGCACCGGCACCAAGGTCGCCGTCCTGGACACGGGTATCGACACCGGCCACCCCGACCTGGCCGGCAAGGTGGCCGCGGAGCGGGACTTCAGCGGCACCGGCAGCCCCGGCGACAAGTTCGGCCACGGCACCCATGTGGCGTCCACGGTGGCGGGCAGCGGCGCGAAGTCGGGCGGGAAGTACAAGGGCGTCGCGCCGGGCGCCCGGCTCCTGAACGGCAAGGTGCTCGACGACTGGGGCGAGGGCTCCGACTCCGGGATCATCGCCGGCATGGAGTGGGCGGTGGCGCAGGGCGCGGACGTCGTCAACCTCAGCCTCGGCGGCACCGACCTGCCCGGCATCGACCCGTTGGAGGAGACCGTCAACCGGCTCTCCGCCGAGTCCGACACCCTCTTCGTCATCGCGGCCGGCAACGAGGGGTCCGGCGAGCGGACCGTCGGCTCGCCCGGCAGCGCCGCGTCCGCGCTCACCGTGGGCGCGGTCGACAAGTCCGACGCCCTGGCCGACTTCTCCAGCCGCGGTCCGCGCGTCGGCGACAGCGGGGTCAAGCCCGACCTGACCGCGCCGGGCGTCGCCATCACGGCCGCGTCCGCCGCCGGCAGCGTCCTGGCCGAGCACTACCCCTCGGACATCCCCGGCTATCTCACGATCGACGGCACCTCCATGGCCACCCCGCATGTCGCGGGTGCCGCGGCGATCCTCGCCCAGCAGCACCCCGACTGGAGCGGCGAGAGCATCAAGGCGGTGCTGACCGGCTCCACGAAGCCCGGCGCGTACAGCTCCTTCCAGCAGGGCACCGGACGGGTCGACCTGGTCCGGGCCCTGAAGGAGAACGTCGTCACCGAGCAGGGCCCGCTCGACTTCGGCGTCCAGCAGTGGCCGCACGACGACGACACGGCGCGGACCAAGCAGCTCACCTACCGCAACCTCGGTACCGAGCCGGTCACCCTCGACCTGACGGTGGACGCGTACGGGGTGGACCAGAAGCCCGCCGCCGAGGGCATGTTCACCGTCTCCCCGCAGCGGCTCACCGTCCCGGCGGGCGGTGAGGCGAGCGCCGAGGTGACGGCGGACACCCGAGCGGGCGGCACCGACGGCGGCTTCGGCGGCTCGGTGTCGGCCACGTCCGCGGACGGCACGGTGCAGGTGCGGTCCGCCGTGGGCGTGGAGCGCGAGGTCGAGTCGTACAGCCTGACCCTCAGGCACACCGACGAGGACGGCAAGGCGACCGGCGACGCGGTGACCTCCGTAGCGGACCTGTACGGCAGCTTCTACGCCGACTACGCCGACGAGCAGGACGGCGAGCTGACGGTCCGGCTGCCCAAGGCCGACTACCTCCTCACCGGGGTGATCCACCCCTCGACCGCCTCCGCCGAGCACGCCGTGCTGGTGCAGCCCAGGCTGACCCTGGACAAGGACACGACCGTCGAGGTCGACGCCCGGCAGGCGAAGCCGGTGGACATCACCGTGCCGGACCCGGCGGCCGTCAACGACGACGCCTCGGTCACGGTCGAGTACGGGCGGGGCGAGGGACGTGACGACGCCCATCTCGAGTTCCTGATGCCCAGCTTCGAGGGCTCCCGGTTCGGGCGGCTCGGCCCGGACGACTCGGTGACGGGACTGACCTCGCTGTTCTCGGGCGGCTGGACCGGCAAGGACAAGGACGGCAGGCCGGTCAACTACCACCTGGGCTGGTACCGGGAGGACAGTCTGGACGGTTTCACCGCGAACGTCGCGCGCAAGCAGCTGGCCAAGGTGAACCTGGAGGTGGGTGAGCCGCTCGACGGCCGGCGCGTCCAGGCCCAGGTGACCCCGCACCTGCCCGACGGCAGCCTGGTGAGCAGCTACACCGACATGCGCGGCGACCTGCCGTACCGGAGCACCGAGTACATCCTCGACAACGGCGTGAAGTGGTCGGCGCGTACCTGGCAGCGGTTCGGTGAGGGCGAGGAGGCGGTCTTCGAGGGCTTCCAGATGCGGATGCCGAGGGCATGGAAGGCCGGCCGCACCTACGACGAGCGGTTCGCCGTCGGTGTCTTCGGGCCGGTCCAGAACGGCCCGGACGACCTCGGACCGGGCAGGGGCTACCCGGGCGTCGGCCGCGACGGGAACACCCTGAGGGTCTTCCTGCCGCTGTTCGGCGACGGCTCCGGACACTGGGGGCTCAGCAACCTGACCTCGGTGACGTCCAGGCTGGAGACGAACGGCAAGGAGATCGCCGACGACTACGGCATCCAGCCGACCACCGACCCGACGGAGTACACGCTGCCCGCCGAGGACACCGCGTACCGGCTGACGGTGGACAACTCCCGTGACCCGGCCGTGTATCCGGTCAGCACCCGGGTCCACGCGGAGTGGACCTTCCGTTCGGCGAAGACCCCCGGGGGCGAGTTCGCGGCGGTGCCGCTGTCCACGGTCCGCTTCAGCCCGAAGCTGACGCCGGCGAGCACCGCGAAGGCCGGCAGGCGCTTCGAGGTGCCCTTCACCGTCGAGGGCGCGGCGGCCGGACAGCGCCCGGCGAAGCTGGCCTTCCAGGTGTCGTACGACGACGGGAGGACCTGGCGGTCCGCCCGGTCCGTCGGCGGCAGCCACCTCTCGCTGAAGCACCCGGCGAAGGCGGGCTCCGTCTCGCTGCGCGCGGAGCTGACCGACCGGGCGGGCAACACCCTGACCCAGACGATCGAGAGGGCCTACCTGATCACCGAGTGACCCGCACACACCTGCCGGTGCCCGGGACGGCCGCATCGCCGTTCCGGGCACCGGCGTTCCCCGACGACCACGGGGGAGCGAAGCGCGGCCGAAGGCGCCCTACCCGGGCCGGGCGTGGCCGGGGACACTGAGGCGTTGGGCACCGGCGCGGTCCCGTCCACCGTCCGTCCTCGGGAGGCTTCCGTGATGAGAGCTCGCCGTACCGGCTTCAGACGACCGCGGCTGATCGCCTCGATGGCCGGCCTGCTCGTGGCGTCCGCGCTCGCGATGTCCGACGCGGGCGCGGCGACAGCGGTACCCGCGGCCCCCACCGCGCCCTCCGCTGCCTCGGTCGCCGGCGCCGCCACCGCCGTCGAGTCCCTCGCGGTCGCCGGGACGAGCTGGGCCGTCGACGAACACACCGGAAGACTACGGGTGTTCGCGGACTCCACGGTCTCGGCGGCGGACCTGGCCAGGGTCCGGCGGGCCACCGCGGGCGCCGCGACCCTCGAACGGCTCGACGGCCGGCTGCGCACCCTCCTCTCGGGCGGCGACGGCATCTACACGGCCGGGTGGCGCTGCTCGGCCGGGGTCAATGTGCAGAGCGGCTCCACCTACTACTTCGTGACCGCCGGCCACTGCACCGAGGGCGCGTCCACCTGGTACACCGGCTCCGCCATGACCACGGCGATCGGACCCACCGTTGGCACGAGCTTCCCGAGCAATGACTACGGCGTCGTCCGGCACTCCAACCCGGCCGTCCCGCACCCCGGCACCGTCGGAACCGTCGACGTCACCGGCACCGCTACGCCCCACGTCGGCCAGAGCGTCTGCCGCCGGGGTTCCACCACCGGCGTCCGCTGCGGTGTGGTCACCGGACTGAACGCGACCGTCAACTACGGGGGCGGAGACGTCGTCTCCGGGCTCATCCAGACGAACATCTGCGCGGAGCCCGGCGACAGCGGCGGCCCCCTCTACGCGGGCGACAAGGTCGTCGGGATCCTCTCCGGCGGCTCCGGGAACTGCACCACCGGAGGAACCACCTACTACCAGCCGATCCAGGAAGTACTGAACGCCTACGGGCTGTCCGTCTACTGAGCCCTCGACTCCCGGGCTCCGGGCACGCGTTGCCGCCCGGAGCCGTCCCGCCCGTTCAAGGCACAGCCGTCGACGGCGGACGGCTCCCGGACGGACCGGCGTAGGGTTTGCCGATGCCTCCCCTGAACCTGCGTCATGCGGTCCGCGCGATTGTGCTGGACGAGGAGAACCGGATCCTGCTGTGCAGGTTCGCCCTTCCGGAGACGGTGGTCTGGGCCCCTCCCGGAGGAGGCGTCGAGCCCGGCGAGACACCTCACGCGGCGCTGCGCCGCGAACTGCGCGAGGAGACCGGACTGGTGCTGGACGGGACGCCGCCGCAGGTGGGCATCGGAGGGTGGTCGATCCCGGCCATGTGAACGGGTACGACGGCACGGTCCAGGACTACTTCCTCGTCCGCACCGCTGCCTTCCGGCCGGACGGCGCCCTGTCGGGTGAGGACCTGGCGGCCGAGAACATCGCGGGGTTCCGCTGGTGGCGGCCGTCGGAGCTCACCGGCTACCAGGGGCCGGATCTCTTCGGGCCGCGTGATCTCGCGGACCTCCTCACCGGGTTGCTCAGGGACGGAGTCCCCGACGAGCCGCTGGAGCTGGGGCTGTGAGGCCGGTTCGGTGCGGCGTCGGGTGACCACCCGGGTGAGGCAGGGCCCACCTCGCTCGCCGCGCCGCCCCTAGCGATCCGTCCAGCCGCGACTCAGAGCCGGCTGGCCGGTGCCGTACGCGGCGCGTTGTCCGGTCACCCACTCACGCACCTCGCCCGCGGACTCGGCCACGGTCCGCCCGGTGGTGTCGACCAGATGGGTGCGCCAGCGGGGATCTTCCGCGGTCCACCCCGTCCAGCGGTGCCAGGCCATGTCCGGCCAGGCGCCGGTGGTGAGGACGTTCGGCCGGTGGCGGGGGTCGCGGGCGTGACCGCGGTGCCAGGCCGCCCAGTTGAGGAACCGGTCGACGGCGGGGGCGTCCCAGCGCCCGCCGTCCCGTGCGGTGAGCCGGTGGCGTCGCACTTCGTCGGCGACGTCGACCAGGCACAGCGCGATGCCGTCCAACAGGGGTGCGGAGGGCGCGGCCAGCACCTCCCCCAGCGGTGACTGACCGGTCAGCAGGAGGTCGAGTCCGCGGTCCTGGTACTCCAGCGCACGCCGCACCCAGTGCTCGGTCGCGCGGTGCCGCCAGCGGACGTCGGCATCCGCGGGCACCCCGACCTCGTCGAAGTCGTGCACGACGACCCCCTGGAGACGGTCGGCCACGGCGAACGCGAGGGTCGTCTTGCCCGAACAGCTCGATCCGGTCAGCTTGAGCAGCATCCGGCCAGGGTCGCGCTCAACGACCGCGCCCTCAACCGGATTTCAGCAAGACTTGTCGGATCACCCCTCATACATCCGAGGTAAGCGCGGCCCTGCCCATCCCTCGCTCATCCCAAGAAACTCAGCCTCACCTTGCGGTGGGCATTGTCTACGTTGGTGTCCACCAGGCACACCGACTGCCAAGTCCCGAGCTCCAGGCGGCCGTTGAGCACCGGTAGGGTCGCGTGGGGTGGGACGAGGGCGGGGAGGACGTGGTCGCGGCCGTGGCCGGGGCTGCCGTGGCGGTGCTGCCAGCGGTCGTCGGCGGGCAGGAGGGTGTGGAGGGCGGCGAGGAGGTCGTCGTCGCTGCCGGCGCCCGTCTCGATGACGGCGACCCCGGCCGTGGCGTGCGGGACGAAGACATTGAGGAGGCCGTCGCGGCCGGCGGCCGCCTCCCGCAGGAAGGCCTCGCAGTCGCCGGTGAGGTCGACGATCCGCTCCGACGAACCGGAGGACACGTTCAGGACTCGGGTGGTGAAAGCGTCTGACATGCCCCCATCCTCACCCCTGCGGCCGGATTCACTCCTCATCACCTGCTCATCCTTCGGTACGGCAGGTCCACTCCGCGAGACACCGTTGACCGTGGTCACGCCGACTGGCTAGTTTCTGGCGCATGTTGCGTTCAGTCCTGCTCACCACGCGCGGTCACATCGACCTGCTGCGGGTGGCCTCCGCCGCGTGTCGCCGCGGCCGCTGACGCCTTCGCACCCCCTCCCCACGCCTGCGCTCCGCCCTACCCGCACGTCCAGTCCGCGCTGATCTCCGATCCTTGACGCACGGCTGACGCGGCGGCGCCCGGCCGCCTTCCCCCACGCCGTCCCACCTCATCGGCCGCTTTCCCTCCGTGGAGCTCCTCATGAGCATCAGCCATGCCCCGCCCGGCTCTCCAGAACCCGATATTTCGGAAATAGCCCGCAAAGAACCCGCTCACTTCGAAGCCGCCGCTACCGACGCAACCGCCACCGGCACGGGCACAGGCACGGGCACCCCCGTCGACCTCGAACCCATCGTCCCCACCTCCTCCCGCCGCACCCGCGTCCCCCGCTGGCTGCGCCGCACCACCGGCCCCGTCCTGCTGCTCGCGCTGTGGCAACTCCTCAGCGCCACCGGCGTGCTGACCGCCGACGTGCTCGCCTCACCCGGTCGGATCGCCCAGGTGGCGGGCGATCTGATCGCCGACGGCTCGCTCGCCTCCGCGATGACGACCTCGCTCCAGCGGGTCGCGGGCGGGCTGCTGCTCGGCGCCCTCATCGGCACCGGACTCGCCCTCGTCTCGGGCCTGTTCAGGGTCGGCGAGGACATCGTGGACGCCCCGGTCCAGATGCTGCGGACCGTTCCGTTCGTCGGCCTGATCCCGCTGTTCATCATCTGGTTCGGCATCGGCGAGGCCCCCAAGATCGCCATCATCACGCTGGGCGTGACCTTCCCGCTCTACCTCAACGTCTACGCCGGCATCCGGGGCGTGGACTCCCAGCTGATCGAGGCCGGGGAGTCCCTCGGACTCTCCCGCTGGGGACTCGTCCGGCATGTCATCCTGCCGGGCGCGCTGCCCGGCGCGATGACCGGTCTGCGCTACTCCCTCGGCATCGCCTGGCTGGCGCTCGTCTTCGCCGAGCAGGTCAACGCGGACTCCGGCATCGGCTTCCTGATGGTGCAGGCGCGGGACTTCCTGCGCACCGACGTCATCGTGGTCTGCCTGATCGTCTACGCCTTCCTCGGCCTGCTGGCCGACTTCATCGTCCGCTCCCTCGAAAGGCTGCTGCTGCAATGGCGACCGACGTTCACCGGCCGGTGACCCCCCAGACGTCCGAGGCCGTGAAGGCTTCCGAAGCCACCGCGGCCGCCGAAGCCACCGAGCCCGGCCACGCGACCGGAACCAGCGAAGTCACCGAGACTCCCGGCGCCACCCCGGCCCCCCGCCCCTCCCCGGCCGTCCGGGTCGAAGGCCTGACCCGTTCCTTCGACGGACGTGCCGTCATAGACGACCTCCGACTGGAGGTCCGCCAGGGCGAGTTCGTGGCCCTGCTCGGCCGCAGCGGCTGCGGGAAGTCCACCCTGCTCAGGATCCTCGCCGGGCTCGACCGGGACATCGAGGGCACCGTCCTGGTCCCGCGCCGCAAGGCCGTCGCCTTCCAGGCACCCCGGCTGATGCCGTGGAAGAAGGTGTGGCGCAACGTCCTGCTCGGCCTGCCCGGCAAGCCCGCCCGCCCCGTCGCCGATCAGGCCTTGGAGGAGGTCGGCCTCGGTCACCGCAGTGACGCCTGGCCCAAGACCCTCTCTGGCGGTGAGGCCCAACGCGCCTCCCTGGCCAGGGCGTTGGTGCGCGAGCCCGATCTCCTGCTGCTGGACGAGCCGTTCGGTGCCCTCGACGCCCTCACCCGGATCAAGGCCCAGCGCCTGGTGGGCGAGTTGTGGCAGCGCCGCGGCTGCGCGGTGCTCCTGGTGACGCACGACGTCGAGGAGGCCGTCCTGCTCGCCGACCGGGTGCTCGTGATGGACGACGGCGTCATCGCGCACGAGCAGCAGATAGACCTCGACCGGCCGCGCGACATCACCGATCCCCGGTTCGCGGAGCTCCGCGGACAGCTCCTGGAACGCCTCGGCGTCGACACCGCCGCCGAAGCAGCCTGAACTCCCCCCGCCCACAGCCAAGTTCCACAGAACGGACTCCCATGCGACGTCGCCTCGTCCCCGCCGCACTGCTCCTCCCCTTCGCCCTCCTGCTCACCGCCTGCGGTGGCGACGCCTCCGCCGGAACGGGTTCCGACACCGACGGCAAGGGCTCGCTCACCCTCAACGTCGGTGACCAGAAGGGTGGTTCGGAGGCCATCCTGCGCGCTGCCGGGGAGCTGAAGAACCTCGACTACAAGATCAAGTGGTCCACCTTCACCTCCGGCCCGCCGCTCCTGGAGGCCGTCAACGCCAAGGCCGTCGACATCGGCGGGGTCGGCAACACCCCGCCGGTGTTCGCGGCCGGCGCCGACTCGAAGATCACGGTGGTGGCGGCCTGGCACGGCACGTCCAAGGGCGACGCCGTTCTCGTACCGAACGACTCGAAGTTGACCGACCCCGCGCAGCTCAAGGGCAAGTCGGTCGCCGTGGCCCAGGGTTCGTCCGCGAACTACCAACTGGTCGCCTCGCTGAAGAAGGCCGGGCTCAGCCTGAGCGATGTGAAGGTCAAGTACCTCCAGCCGGCCGACGCGCTGGCCGCGTTCACCTCCGGCAAGGTCGACGCGTGGGCGGTGTGGGACCCGTACACCTCGCAGATCCTCCAGGCCAAGCAGGGGCGGGTGCTGACCACCGGTGAAGGGATCACCAACGGCCTGACCTTCCAGGTGGCTTCGCCGAGCGCGCTGAAGGACCCGAAGAAGGTCGCCGCGGTCAAGGACTACCTGGAGCGGCTGCGGCGCGCCTACAAGTGGGTCTACTCCCACGAGTCGGAGTGGGCGAAGGTCTGGGCGAAGGAGACGGGGCTGCCCGAGGACGTGGCACTCGCTGCCGTGAAGCGGACGTACACCACCCGGGTCGCCGTCGCGGTCGACCAACAGCTGATCGCCTCGGAGCAGGAGATCGCCGACACCTTCACCCAGTTGAAGCTGATCCCGCGCAAGGTCGACTTCGGCGACTTCACGGACACGCGGTTCAACGGCGGTCTCCCGGCGTCGACCACCGCGCCGCGTCCCTCGGAGACGGACTGACATGACCGTACGACTGCACTGGTTCCTGCCCACCGGCGGTGACGGGCGCACCCTCGTGGACCGGCACGCCTACGGCCCGAACAACACCGGCTCCCAGCACGCCGGACAGGTGCGGGGGATCCGCCCGCCGGACCTCGAGTACCTCGCGCAGATCGCCAAGGCCGCCGAGCACCTGGGCTTCGAGGCGATGCTCACCCCGACCGGCACCTGGTGCGAGGACGCCTGGCTGACCACCATGGCCCTGGCCCAGCACACCGAACGGCTGAAGTTCCTGGTGGCGTTCCGGCCGGGGCTGATCTCGCCGACGCTGGCCGCGCAGATGACGTCGACCTACCAACGCCTCACCGGGGGACGGCTGTTGCTCAACGTCGTCACCGGCGGCGACTCGGCCGAGCAACGGCGTTTCGGGGACCGGCTCGACCACGACCGGCGCTACGCCCGTACCGATGAGTTCCTGTCGGTGGTCAGGGGGGTGTGGCAGGGACAGCCGTACGACTTCGAAGGCGTCCACTACCAGGTCGAGGGCGGGCTGACCGCGCTGCCGCCGGACCCGTTGCCGCAGGTGTTCTTCGGCGGGTCCTCCCCGGCGGCCGGGCCGGTCGCGGCGCGGCACGCGGATGTGTATCTGACCTGGGGCGAGCCGCCCGCACAGGTCAAGGAGAAGATCGACTGGATCCGCTCGCTGGCCGTGCGGGAGGGGCGTGAGGTCCGTTTCGGGATCCGGCTGCACACGATCTCGCGCGACTCCTCGGCCGAGGCCTGGGCGACCGCGAACCGGCTGCTCGACGACCTCGACCCGGACACGATCGCGGCGGCGCAGGCGGCTCTGGGGCGCAGCGAGTCGGTGGGGCAGCAGCGGATGCTGGCCCTGCACGGCGGCTCCCGCGCCGAGTTGGAGATCCACCCGAACCTGTGGGCGGGCGTCGGGCTCGTCCGGGGCGGGGCCGGGACGGCGCTCGTCGGCAGCCACGCCGAGGTCGCCGATCTGATCGAGGAGTACCACGCGCTGGGCGTCGAGCACTTCGTGCTCTCCGGATATCCGCATCTGGAGGAGGCGTACTGGTTCGGCGAGGGCGTGATCCCGGAGCTGACGGCGCGCGGGCTGGTCGAGGGGGGTGGGCGGACCGGGGCGCCGATCCTGGTGGCCGGCGGACGCTGATCACACCGGCACAGGGAAGATCCGGCCCGCCGCCACCGTTAGTAGAAATGTGAACAACACGCGCGAGGTCGAGGTCGTCGTCATAGGTGCTGGTCAGGCGGGTCTGTCCAGCGCCTATCACCTGCGCCGCACCGGATTCGAGCCGGAGCGCGACTTCGTGGTGCTGGACCACTCCCCCGCGCCCGGCGGCGCCTGGCAGTTCCGGTGGCCGTCGCTGACGTACGGCAAGGTGCACGGCATGCACGCGCTGCCGGGCATGGAGCTCACGGACGCCGATCCTGAGCGGCCGTCGTCGCAGGTGATCGCCGAGTACTTCGCCGCGTACGAGCGCGCCTTCGGCCTTCGGGTACGACGCCCTGTCGACGTCCGTGCCGTGTGCGAGGGTGTCGACGGGCGGCTGCTGGTCGAGACCTCCGACGGCACGTGGTCGACGCGGGCGCTGATCAACGCGACCGGCACCTGGGACCGGCCGTTCTGGCCCCGCTATCCGGGCCAGGAGACCTTCCGTGGGCGGCAGTTGCACACCGCGCAGTACCCGGGCCCCGAGGCGTTCGCCGGGCTGCGGGTGGTCGTGGTGGGCGGGGGCGCGTCCGGTACCCAGCACCTCATGGAGCTCGCCCCGTTCGCGGCGGCGACCACGTGGGTGACTCGGCGGGAGCCGGTGTTCCGCGAGGGCCCCTTCACCGAGGACGTCGGCCGGGAGGCCGTGGCGCTCGTCGAGGAGCGGGTGCGCCAGGGGCTGCCGCCGAAGAGCGTGGTGTCGGTGACCGGGCTCCCGCTCAACGACGCCGTACGGCAGGCCCTCGCGGACGGCGTCCTGGACCGGCAGCCCATGTTCGACCGGATCACCCCGGACGGCGTGGAGTGGGACGACGGGCGGCGCGTCGACGCCGACATCATCCTGTGGGCGACCGGCTTCCGGGCCGCCATCGACCACCTGGCCCCGCTGAAGCTGCGCGAGCCCGGCGGTGGCATCCGGGTCGAGGGCACCCGCGCGGTCGCCGATCCCCGGATCCATCTCGTCGGCTACGGCCCCTCGGCGAGCACCATCGGCGCCAACCGCGCGGGCCGTGCCGCCGTACGGGACATCAGGCGACTTCTGGCCGACGAGCCGGTGGCCGCCTGACGTCCCTGACATCCCGTCAAGTTCAGTCCGCCTTGGCCGCGTTCTTCTGGTTCTTGTTGAACTCGGCCACGTTGCGTCGGTGTTCCTCGTAGCTGGCGGTGAAGCGGGTGTCGCCCGGCTTCACCGTGACGAAGTACAGCCAGTCGCCCGCCGCCGGGGCGATCGCGGCGCGCATCGCGTCCTCGCCCGGGTTGTCGATCGGGGTCGGCGGCAGGCCCATGCGCTGGTACGAGTTGTAGGGGCTGTCGATCCGCAGGTCGGCGCCGGTCGTCTTCAACGTGGAGCGGTTCAGGGCGTAGTTGATGGTGGAGTCCATCTGCAGCGGCATCCCGCGCTCCAGCCGGTTGAAGATGACCCGAGCGACCTTCGCCATGTCGGACTTGGTCGCCGCCTCGGCCTGGACGATGCTCGCGATGGTGACGGCCTGGTAGACGTTCATCGCGTTGCGCTGGGCGCCGGCCGCGATCGGGGCGCCGTTGAACTTCTTGTTGGCGGTGTCGACCATGAACGAGAGCAGCGCCTCGGGCGTCGTCTTCCTGCCGTTGCGCTCCAGCGGGTACGTCGCCGGGAAGAGGTAGCCCTCCGGGTTGCCCTCCGCGTCGTTCGGCAGCTTGAGGTGCGCCTTGGCCAGGGACCTCTTGGCGGTCCCCGGGGGCTGGGCGAGAGCCTTGTCGACGGCGTCGTAGACCTGCCCGGCCCGCCAGCCCTCCGGGATGAGCAGGGTGGTGGGCTCCTTCGCGCTCTCGCCGCTGTCGAGCGTCAGCAGCGGCACCGCCACGGCGGTGCCGGCCACGACGGCCCCGGTCGCAATGAGGACGAGACGCCCCCGGCGCGTCAGTCGGATCGTGCTCCGTGGCGGAGTGTTCTGGTACATGCGGGCACGGTAACCCGCATATCACCCCAAACCCGGCATATTTTCAGTTTGTCGGTTCCAGTTGGGCATCTCGGCGTACGAGCGCCGCGTACCGCCCGTCCTGCTCCAGGAGCTCCTCGTGCGTGCCGCGCTCGGCCACCCGGCCGGAGTCGAGGACGACGATCTGGTCGGCATCCCGAACGGTGGAGAGCCGGTGCGCGATGGTGAGCGTGGTGCGGTTGGCGGAGAGCGCGTCGATGGCCTCCTGCACGGCGTGCTCGGTCCGGGTGTCCAGGGCGCTGGTCGCCTCGTCCAGGATGAGGACGGGCGGGTCCCGCAGAATGGTCCGCGCGATGGCGAGGCGCTGCTTCTCGCCGCCCGAGAAGCGGTGGCCGCGTTCACCCACGACCGTCTCGTAGCCGTCGGGCAGGGAGGCGATGTGGTCGTGGATCTGCGCCGCCCGCGCCGCCTGCTCGATCTCCTCGTCGGTCGCGTCCGGCTTGGCGAAGCGGAGGTTGTCGGCGACCGAGGCGTGGAAGAGGTACGTCTCCTGCGAGACGACCCCGATGGCCCGCGCGAGGGTGTCGAAGTCCAGGTCGCGGACGTCGACCCCGTCGAGGGTGACCCGGCCGCCGGTCACGTCGTAGAGCCGCGGGACGAGGTAGCCGAGCGTGGACTTGCCGGCGCCGGTCGAGCCGACGAGCGCGAGGCTGCTGCCGGCGGGGACGTCGATGTCGATGCCGGCGAGCACGGGACCCCGCTGGTCGTCCTCGGCGTCGTAGCGGAACTCCACGTTCTCCAGTCGGACCTCGCCCTTGACGCGGTCGAGGTGGACCGGGTCCTCCCGCTCGGTGATGTCGATCGGCAGGTCGAGGTACTCGAAGATGCGCTGGAAGAGCGCGAGCGAGGTCTGGATCTGGACGCCGGTCGACAGCAGGCTCACGGCCGGGCGGAACAGTCCCTGCTGGAGCGAGACGAAGGCGACGATGGTGCCGATGGAGATGTCGGGGCCGCCGGTCTGGAGGGCGATGCCCGCGGTCCAGTAGATGACGGCGGGCATCGCGGACATGACGATCCCGATGACGGCCATGCGCCAGCGGCCCGCCATGTTCGAGCGCACCTCGAGGTCCACCAGACTCTCGGACTCGTCGGCGAAGGACCGGGTCAGCGAGTCGGAGCGGCCCATCGTGCGGCCGAGCAGGATGCCGCTGACGGAGAGCGACTCGGTGACGGTCGCGGCCATCGCGGCCATCTGCTTCTGGCGCTGGGTGGTGATCTTCTTGCGTTCGTTGCCGACCCGGCGGCTGATCCACACGAAGACCGGGAGCAGCAGCAGCGAGACGGCGGTCAGCCGCCAGTCGAGGGCGATCATCGCGACGATCGTGGCGACGACGCTGGTCAGGTTGGAGACCAGCGAGGTCGCGGTCGAGGTGACGGTGGCCTGCATGCCGCCGATGTCGTTGGCGATGCGGGACTGCACCTCGCCGGTGCGGGTGCGGGTGAAGAAGGCGAGCGACATGCGCTGGAGGCGGCCGTAGACCGCGGTGCGCAGGTCGTGCATGACGCGCTGGCCGACCGTGGTGGAGATGAGGGTCTGGGCGACGCCGAAGACGCCGGTGAGAACGGCGCTGAGGATCATGCCCAGTGCCAGCAGGCTGAGCAGTCCGGTGCGGCCCTGGGGGATGGCCACGTCCAGCGTTTCCTTGAGCAGGAACGGGGTGGCGACGGTGACCAGGGAGGAGGCGCCGACCAGCAGACCGACGACGGCGAGCCTGGCGCGGTAGGGCTTGAAGAGCCGGAGGATGCGGCGCACCTGCCGGGGCTGGTCGGTCGAGGTGCCGGGCGTGGGGGTCCAGTCGATGTGATCGCGGGGCATGGTCTCCTGCGGAAGGTGAGATGAAGAGGACTGACGGAGCCTAGCTCATTGTTACCTATGCTCACAATGAACTAGGTCCTGATATTGTTCCCGCATGACCACGCCAGATTCCGACGGTCTGCTCGCGGAGCAGTTGCTCAGGCTGACGCGCCGGGTGTTCCGCATCCAGAAGCGCCTGCTGCACGAGCGCGCTCTCGGCGTGACTCCGGCCCAGTCCCGGCTGCTGCGCACCCTCGCGCACTGGGACACGCCACCACGGATGGCCGACCTCGCGGAGCGGCTGGAGGTGGTGCCGCGCGCGGTGACCACGCTGGTCGACGGGCTCGAGGCGAGCGGCAAGGTGCGGCGGGTGCCGGATCCGGCCAACCGGCGGGTGATCCGCATCGAGCTGACGGACGACGGGGTGAAGGCCCTTCAGGAACTGCACGCCGTGCGCAGGGCGGCCGCGGAGGAGATCCTCGCTCCGCTGACGGACGAGCAGCGCCGGGCGCTGGGGGGACTGCTGGACACGTTGGTGGACTGGCAGCACTGAGGCGTGGACCGGCAGGACTGAGACGTGGAGTGGCCGCACTGAGGCGTGGACCGGCAGCACTGGGACGTGGCCTGGCAGCACCGAGGAGTCGACCGGCAGCACTGGCAAACGGGCCGCGGCCACCGCTCCGTAGGGCTGGAGCGGTGGCCGCGGCCTGTTTCCGAACGCTGGTCACATGACCTCGGCGGGCGACTCCTTGGCGGCCGGTTCCGGCTCGGGCTCCGGCTCCGCCTCGGGCACGACCTCGCCGCCCAGCACCTTCTTGGCCTTGTCGATGTCCAGCGCGCCCTCCCAGCGGGACACCGCGAAGACCGCGACGCAGTTGCCGAGGAGGTTCGTCACGACGCGCATCGAGTCCATGATGCGGTCGACGCCGAGCAGCAGGGCAACGGCCCCGGCGGGGATCGCTCCCAGCGAGGACGCCGTGGCGGACAGGGCGAGGAAGGCCGAGCCGGGGATGCCCGCCATGCCCTTGCTGGTCAGCATCAGCACCAGGACCACGGTGATCTGCTGGCTCAGGCTGAGGTCGACGCCCACGGCCTGGGCGATGAACAGCGTGCCGATGGAGAGGTAGAGCGAGGCGCCGTCGAGGTTGAAGGAGTAGCCGGTCGGCAGCACCAGGCCCACCGCGTCGTCGCGGGCGCCGGCCTTGCGCAGCTTCTGCATCACGCGCGGCATGACGGACTCGGTGGACGCCGTGCCGAGCGCGAGCAGCATCTCCTCGCGGATGTAGCGCAGGAACCTCCACAGGCTGAGCCCGGTGAGCGCCTTGAGCGCGACGGCGAGCAGCACGATGAAGAGGGCGGCGGCCGCGTAGCACAGGACGATCAGCTTGGCGTAGGTCTCGATGACGCCGAGGCCGTACTGGCCGATCAGGACGGCCATCGCGCCGAACACCGCGATCGGCGCGAGGCGCATCACGAAACCGACGACCGCGAAGATGATCTCCTGGGCCTGCTCGATGGCGGGCAGCACCTGCGGGACCTTGGTGTGGCCGAGGTGCAGCAGCGCGGCGCCCACCAGACAGGCCAGGATGAGCACTTGGAGCAGCGAGTTCTCGGCGAAGGCGCCGATGAAACTGGTCGGCAGGGCGTTGACGATGAACTCGGTCGTCGAGGGCAGGTGTCCGCCGCCCGTCTTGGCGTCCACGGCCGCGGAGTTGAGCGTCGCGGGGTCGACGTGCATCCCCGAGCCGGGCTGGACGACGTTGGCGGCGACCAGTCCGATGATCAGCGCGAGCGTGCTCGCGACCTCGAACCAGATCAGCGCCTTGAGTCCGATCCGGCCGAACGCCTTGAGGTCACCCGCCTTGGCGATGCCGACGACGACCACGCAGAACACGAGCGGCGAGATGATCGTCTTGATGAGCCTGGTGAAGCCGTCGCCGAGCGGCTGGAGGTCCGAGGCGAAGCCGGGCCACAGCTTTCCGACAACGATGCCGAGGACCAGCGCCACGGCGACCTGGACGAAGAGAGAGGTACGCAGTATGCGTGCGACGCGTCGCGGCAAGGACGGGACGGACGGCGGCACGGGCACTCCTTGAGGGGGGACGGGGAGCCACAGAAGCCCGGGGAGACTTCTGCGATACGGAAAGCGGCTTCCGTGGAGATCACTCTGGAGGGACCGTTGATCGCGTGAGAGACCGCCGTGTTTCCGGCGCGTAAATCACCCAGCCTGTGACGCATCGCACACAACTCGGGTCAGCAGTCGTCGCGTTCCTCCGTCAGCACCCCCTGCACGGTGACGAGTGAGCGGTCGTAGCACCCCGCCGAACCCCGGATCCGGTAGCGCTCGCTCGTCGTACCGACGGCGTGCCGCTGATCGCGCGGGACATTGATCGTGTACGTGGCGTCGCCCGCGTAGGTGTCGTCGAGCCGGGACCACGCGGTGCGGTGGCCGGCCTGGCTCACCGTGGTCTCGGCGCGGTCCCCGAGGGTCAGCACGGTCCGGAGCCGGTCGCCCGCGCCGATGGTGGTCGTGCCGTCCATCGTGTACGTCCGGAGGGTGCGGGTGGTGCGGGCCGGGCCGCGGCCGTCGACGGTCAGCGATTCGTCGTCCGTCCAGGTGGCCTTGAGCGCGTCGGGGTTCTCGCCGTCGCCCCAGCGATGCGTGGAGGTGTTCGCCAGCGCACGTCGGACGGTGGTCGTCACGCGGCCGTGCGAGGTGTCGACGTACCCGGCAACGGTGAGCCGGTGGTCGCCCTCGGTGTCCACGCGCTGCTCCGAACCGGGCGTGTACGTCGAGGAGTTGGTGAGGACGCCGGTCCGGTGCGTGGTGAGCCGTCCGGTGACGTGCTTGCTCTTGGCGTCCTGCCAGACGAGGACGTTCACCGGGGTGCTCCAGCCGGACTGCCCCGCGGGCACCCCGACGACCGAGACCTCCACGCGATGCGGGCGCCCGTCGTTGAGGATCCCGGCGAAGGGCGTCAGGTCGTATTCGATCGGCTTGATGTCGAGGGCGCGGGGGCCCGGAACGACGTACCAGAGGAAGGGGTTGGACCAGCCGCCGGTCCACACGGTCGGGAACGGGGCGGCGATGCCCGCGAGTTGACCGTCGACCTTGATCTGGACCTCGCGGTAGGGGCCGCCCTCGGCCTGGCAGGAGTACGGCGCGTTCGACGGCACCGTCAGATACCAGTACTCCTCGCAGCCGCCGCCGGAGCCGGTGGCGTACACCTCGGCGACGATGCGTTCGCTGTTGCGCGGGGTGGTGAGGGTGCCGTCGGCGAGGGTGAGCACCCGGTCGGGAGTCGCCTTGGCGTCCGGTGCGCCCGCGTAGAACGTCAGCGTCACCTTGACGTCGATGATCCCGGTGTACGTGTCGTCGACGACGTTCCCGATGAGCATCTCCACGTCATGGCTGCCGCGGAGTGTGTCGCTGTAACGCGTGACGTCCTTCTCGACGGACCACTCGATGCCGTCGGGTGAGGGCTGCGGGGTGGAGGTGCGGAAGATCTCGACCCCGCCGATGTGCAGATACCCGAGCCGGTCGAACTGCCGTCCCTTGACGCTGCCTTCGAGCCGCAGCACGACCTTGCCCCAGCGGTCGCCGCAGCCCTCGGGCGGGGTGTAGGTGCCCGTGTAGGGGGTGAAATCGCGGAACTGCGCTTGGGCGACGGTGACTTGGCAGGACCTGCCCGAGGGTCTGGCGACGGGCGGGCCGGCGGTGACCGGGTCGTGCCAGTCGGTGCCGAACTCGGCGGGGACGGGGGTGGCGGCGGGTTGGGCGTGGGGGGCCTGCTCGGCGCGGGGCGCCGGCTGGGTACGGGGCGCCGGCTGAGCGGGCGTCGCTCCGAGCAGGGTGCTCGCCAGGACGGCCGCTCCTGCGAGCATGGACATGACTATCCGTCTCTTCATGGCCGTGTTCTACGGCGAGTCGGGTCTCCCCCGCAATGACGCCTCCCGCAGCGGACCTATGCCGACAGGTCCGCCCTGTCCCCCATCACCACCACGGGATGCCGGTCCGGATCGAGCGTGCGCAGCAGATACCGCATCGCCTCCTTGGACACGCTGACGCAGGCCGACGTACCGCTGCCGTGGTCCATGTGCAGCCAGATGCCGCCGCCCTTGGAGTAACCCCCGGGCCGCGTCTGGTCGTTGGGCGGGGTGCCCTCGACGCGGTTGTAGTCGATGGCGATGACGTAGTCGAAGTCGTGCCAGTAGGACCTGGGCCACCAGCGGGGAGCGGCGATCGCGGCGGACCTCGTGTACGGCAGTCTCGCGCCGGGGTCCGGGAGCACCCCGCCCGCGTCGCTGAGCGTGAACACCCCGACGGGGCTGCGCCTGTCGCCCTCGTGGTGGTCGGTGGTCCAGCCTTTCCTGCCGTTGTGGGCGGGCCAGCCGCGGACGCGGTCCCAGCCGGAGCCGCGCTTGGCGTACAGCACGACGGTGGCGTCCGCGGAGTTCCTGCCGTCGCCGTAGACCGCGAGGACCTGGCGGGAGTCGGCGGGGACGCGGCGTTGGAGGCGGGTGCCGACGCCGGGGACACGGGGTTGGAGACGGTCATCCACGCCGGGGATACGGGTCGGTCGGTCCGCGGGTTCGGCGGCCGCCTTGGTGTCGGGGGTGCCGGTGTGTGCCGGAACCCGGTCCGGGCCGCCGCATCCTCCCAGGAGGAGCAGCAGCGCTGCCGACGCCGTGGTCGTCACCGCGGTCCGCCGTACGCCTCCGCCTCGCATCGCCCCATCGTCGCACCGGGACCCTGGGCCGACGGCACCGGTTCCGTGCGTCGCGGCGGAAAACCTGTTGCCCCCGACCACGCTCTGCCGCGACCCTTTCACGGTTTGCAGCCGCCGTGTGCGGCTTCTTCCCACACCCCTGACACGAGCCACTGGGACGCATCCGTCATGCAGATCCAAGACCTTCCGTATCCCGACCCGGGAGTGCCCGACGCACGCTCGGGCTCCCGGTTTCTGTGGTGGCTCTTCAGGAACCAGCTGGGCGGACAGTTGAAGTCGCTGGCCTGGGGACTGCTGCACTTCCTCTCCGTCTCCGCGCTGCCGTTCTGCGTCGGCGTGGCCGTCCAGGCGGTCGTCGACCACTCCGGCCGCCGACTGGCCCTCGCCGGCGGTCTGCTGGCGGTGTGCTGCGTCGGCAACGCGGTCGGCGACACCTTCCTGCACCGCACCGCCGTCACCAACTGGATCACGGCCGCCGCGCGCGTCCAGCAGCTCCTGGCCCACAAGGCCGCGCACCTGGGCTCCGCGCTGACCCGGCGGGTCGCCGCCGGCGAGGTCGTGGCCGTCTCCACCGGTGACGTCGAGAAGATCGGCTGGTTCGTGGAGGCCTGGTCCCGGTTCACCGCGGCGGCGGTCACCATCGTCGTGGTCTGCGTCGGCATGGTCGTCTACCAGCCCGCCCTCGGCGTGGTGGTCGCCGTGGGCCTGCCGGTGCTGGCCCTCTCCGTGCTGCCGCTGCTGCCCAAGGCGACGAAACGCGCCGACTTCCAGCGTGAGAAGGCGGGCCGCGCCACGGAACTGGCCTCCGACACCGTCGCCGGTCTGCGCGTCCTGCGCGGCATCGGTGGCGAGGAGCTCTTCCTCGACCGCTACCGCAAGGCCTCCCAGGAGGTCCGCCACGCGGCCGTGCGCAGCGCCCGGATGTGGTCCCTGATCGCCGCGATCCAGGTCGTGCTGCCGGGTCTGCTGCTGATCGCGGTCGTCTGGTACGGCGTCCACCTGGCCCAACAGGGCCGGGTGGAGGTCGGCGAACTGGTCGCCGTCTACAGCTCGGTGATGATCCTGACCTATCCGCTGCGGCACTTCGAGGAGATCGCCATGGCGTACTCCTTCTCACGCCCGTCCGCCAAGCGGGCGGCGGGGGTGCTGTCGTTGGAGCGGGCCACGTCCGCTGACGGGGCGCGGGGGGCTGAGGACACCGGCGAGGTGGGGCGCTCGGAGGGCCTGGGTTCCGCTGGGCGCTCGGAGGGCCTGGGCTCCGCTGGGCAGTCGGAGGACTCGGGTTCCGCTGGGCAGTCGGAGGGCTCGGGCCGCGCGGAGAGCTCGGTGGGCGTGCCCTCCGGGGACCTGTACGACCCGGCCACCGGTCTGCTCGCCCCCTCCGGACGGCTCACCGCAGTGGTGTGCGGCGACCCGGACGCGGCGGGGCTGCTGGCCGAACGGCTCGGTGGACACCCCTCGGAGGCGGGCACATCCGTGCTGCTGGGCGGGGTGCCGCTGGACGAGCTGCCGCTCGACTCGGCGCGCACCGCCGTCCTCGTCCAGGACAAGGACCCGGTCCTGCTCTCCGGCACCCTGCGCGAACTGCTCGACGTCCCCGCCTCGGGTGCCGTCGGTGCCGTGCAGGCGCTCGCGGCCGCGCAGTGCGCCGACGTACTGGCCGCCCTGGTCCAGGGGTCCCTGGACGCCGATGACCCGATGGACGCGCGCATCACCGAACGCGGGCGCTCCCTCTCGGGCGGCCAGCGCCAGCGCCTCGCCCTGGCCCGGTCGCTGTTCACCGACCCGGAGGTCCTCGTCCTGGACGAGCCGACCTCCGCGGTCGACTCGCACACCGAGGCACGGATCGCGGACGGAGTCCGGGACCTGCGGACCGGTCGCACCACCGTGGTGTTCACGTCCTCGCCCCTGCTCCTGGACCGCGCCGACCGGGTGGTGCTCGTCCACGACGGCGAGGTCGTGGCGGTCGGCGTGCACCGGGAGCTGGTGCACAAGGAACCGCGGTACCGGGCGGTCGTGACCCGCGAGACGGACGAAGAGACCGCGCTGGGCGACGCGCTGAACCACCAAGACGTACTGAACAAGCAGGACGTACTGCACGGGCAAGACGTACTGCACGAGCAGGACGTGTTGCACGAGCAGGACGTGTTGCACGCACTGGAAGAGATCGAGGAGAGCGCATGATCGGCGTGGCGCCACCGGCGTACGACCCGGCGGCACCGACGACGGCGAACACACTGCCCGTCGGGGCCACCGCGACCGTACGCGCCTACGTGGCCGAACTGTTCCGCCGGCACCGCCGCGCCTTCGGACTGCTCGTCGGCGTGAACACGGTCTCGGTCGTGGCCTCCATGGTCGGGCCCTGGCTGCTCGGCGACCTCGTCGAGCGGGTCTCGGACGGGGCGCGCGAACTCCATCTGGAACTGACCGCGGGGCTGTTCGTGGTCGCGCTGGTCGTACAGGCCTTCTTCGTACGGCAGGTGCGGCTGCGCGGTTCGATGCTCGGCGAGCAGATGCTGGCCGACCTGCGCGAGGACTTCCTCGTACGGTCGGTCGGCCTGCCGCCCGGGGTCCTGGAACGGGCCGGGACCGGCGACCTGCTGTCCCGGATCACCACCGACATCGACCGGCTCGGCAACGCCATGCGCGAGGCCGTACCGCAACTCGCGATCGGTGTGGTGTGGGCGGCCCTGCTGCTCGGCGGACTCGTGATCACCGCGCCGCCGCTGGCCGCCGCCGTCCTGCTGGCCCTGCCGGTGCTGATCGTCGGCTGCCGCTGGTACTTCAAGCGGGCTCCGTCCGCCTACCGGTCGGAGGCCGCCGGGTACGCCGCCGTGGCCGCCGCGCTCGCGGAGACCGTGGACGCCGGACGCACCGTCGAGGCACACCGGCTCGCCGCCCGCCGCATCGAGCTGTCGGAGCAGCGGATCAAGGAGTGGACCGCCTGGGAGCGGTACACCCTGTGGCTGCGGTCGGTGCTCTTCCCCTGCATCAACGTCAGCCACGTGATGATCCTTTCGTCGGTGCTGATGGTCGGCGGGGTGTTCGTCCTCCAGGGGTGGATCGGGGTCGGCCAGCTCACCACGGGCGCCCTGATCGCACAGATGCTGATCGACCCGGTCGGGCTCATCCTGCGCTGGTACGACGAGCTCCAGGTGGCGCAGGTGTCGCTGGCCCGGCTGGTGGGCGTGCGGGACATCGAGCCGGCCGGGGGTGACACCGGGCTCGCGCCCGACGGGCGGGACGTGGACGCGGACCGGGTGCACTTCGGCTACCTCGAGGGTGTGGACGTGCTGCGCGAGGTGTCCCTGAAGGTCGCGCCCGGCACCCGGCTGGCGCTGGTCGGCCCCTCGGGCGCCGGCAAGTCCACCCTGGGCAGGCTGCTGGCCGGCATCTACGCGCCCCGGGACGGCCGGATCACGCTGGGCGGCGCCGAGCTGTCCCGGATGTCCGCCGAACGGGTCCGTGAGCATGTGGCTCTCGTCAACCAGGAGCACCACGTCTTCGTGGGCTCCCTGCGCGACAACCTCCTGCTCGCCCGGACGGACGCCACGGACGCCGAGCTGTGGGCGGCGCTCGGCGCGGTCGACGCGGACGGGTGGGCGCGGGCGCTCGACGACGGCCTCGACACCGAGGTCGGCTCGGGCGGCCTGACCGTCACCCCGGCCCAGGCCCAGCAGGTCGCACTGGCCCGCCTGGTCCTGGCCGACCCGCACACGCTGGTCCTCGACGAGGCGACGTCGCTGCTCGACCCCCGGGCCGCCCGTCACCTGGAACGCTCCCTTGCCCGCGTCCTCGACGGCCGCACGGTCGTCGCCATCGCCCACCGTCTCCACACCGCCCACGACGCGGACGTCATCGCCGTCGTCGAGAACGGCCGCATCAGCGAGCTGGGCAGCCACGAGGAGCTGGTAGCGGCGGACGGCGCGTACGCGGCGTTGTGGAGGTCCTGGCACGGGTGAGGTGCCGAGGCGGCGCCGTTCACCGGGGAGACGGGGCGGTCCGGGGAGCGGGGCGTAGGGGGCGGGGGGAGGGCCGCAGAGCGGGACGTAGGGGGCGGGGTGCGTGGGCCGACTCCTCGGATGAGTGACCCGAGGGCCACCCACACCCACCGCAGCGCACTCCGACACCCTCCCCGCCCCACGCCTGGTCCGGCCCCCTCCGAACCCCGCTCAGGCCGGCGCAGCGCCCCCGTGGCGTTGCGCGGTCCCGAAGCGGGGTGGAAGGCTGGACAGCAGCACCGGCTCAGGGAGCGTGTGCGGGCGGTTCGATCCGTCGGCGGGCGCGGCAAGTGCCCCGTGGGCCCGAGGCCCGCCGTGGGCCGCGGAAGGCTCGGGTCCGTCCCCTTCACCTGGAGGTACCCGTGGACAGCTCCGACGGATGGGGAGACGACGTCTACCAGCCCGACGGCTCCGAGATCCAGGACGACGCGGGTCTGCTCGACGCGGAGGACACCCTGGAGGACGACGGGGTCGACGACCCCCTGGACCGCGGCTGGTCCCCGCCGGACAGACCGTGGGCCGTGGAGCACACCGGTGTCACCGCCGCGGAACGCCGACGGGGCGAGACACTGGACCAGCGGCTCGCCGAGGAGCTCCCCGACTCCGTGCCGTTCGACGGCGACGGCATCGGCGACGCCGACGGCACCGACGGCGAGCTCCTGGACAACGAGGTCGGCGCGATGCGCTCCGGCCGTCTCGTGGCCCCCGACGAAGGGGCGCACGAGGACGAGGAGAGCGCGCTGATCGCCACGGACGTGGGCATCGACGGCGCCGCGGCGTCCGCGGAGGAGGCCGCGATGCACATCGTGGACGAGGATTCCCGGTCCGGCTGACAGCACGACACCCGCAGCGCACGAGGAGCCGCCATGCAGCAGGACAAGCACCCCGACTACCACGAGGTCGTCTTCCGTGACCGCTCCGCCGGTTACGCCTTCCTGACCCGGTCGACCGCGACCAGCGACCGGACGATCGAGTGGGACGACGGCGAGACCTACCCGGTGGTGGACGTGGAGATCTCCTCCGAGAGCCACCCCTTCTACACCGGTAAGGCGCGCACGGTCGACTCGGAGGGCCGCGTCGCCGCCTTCGAGCGCCGGTACGGCGGCGGGACCGGCCAGGGCGGCTGAGCGCTCGGCCGCACCCGGCGCGACAGGACCCCGGGGCGTGTCAGTGGTCCCGCGTCCCGGCCTCAGATGAAGTTCAGCGCCGCCGCGCAGCCCACTCCCCCGAGCAGCATGAACGCCGGCATCAGCACCTTCAGCTCGACCCAGCTGCCCGCCCGGAACCGCATCACCTTCGGCGGCCCGATCGGGTACCAGCGCTTGCGGCCCACGGGGATCGGCCACAGGATCGGGCAGCCCGACACCGTGAGCGCGTCCCCGATGTCGTGCACGAGCGCCCCCAGGACCACCGGCAGCCCCAGCCACAGGTACTCCTGGCCGGGCTGGGTGAACAGCCAGTCCGAGCCGTTGCCCGGCTTGTCCAGGACACCGGCGATGATCCACGCGCTGGTCGCCGCCAGCAGCCACACCAGGACGTCGGCGCTGGAGCCCCGGGTCGCGCGCCACAGCAGACCCTCGATGGCCAGCACCATGTGGGCGAACAGGATCGCCAGCACCGCCCAGCGGCCACCGGTGATCGCCGCCACCGAACAGCCCGCACCGATCAGCACGGCCCACAGCCAGGTGTGCGTGAGCGTGCGGTGACCGCCGGAGCGACGCGGGTCGCCCTGCTTCTTGGTGGCCTTGTAGACGGCGTAGGAGAGTTTGTCGACGATCTCGCACAGGGCCCGTGAGACCGGCCCGAAGGCCCGCGAGATCGTGGCCGCCTTGTGGTCGAGGTCGGGAGCGAGCGCGGCGCCCGCGCAGATCAGCGCTCCGGCCAGCAGTACGGGCCACGGCATGGTGTGCCCGGTGGCGGCGGCGGCCGCTCCTACGCCCAGCCAGGCGGCGGCGCCCGACAGTGAGTGTGCTGGTCCCATCATCGGCGTAGCCCGCCCCATTCCTCGTGTACCACTGTCCAGTTGACCGGCTGCGCTGACGCCCCGTCGGCGACACAGCGTACTGGTCGTGATCTTCCTGCCGGCAACCGATTCCCCCATAGGTGAGGACGCCAGGCAAGATGGGTCCGTGACCCTCATCGATCAGCTGCCGCAGACCGCAGACCCCGACGCCCTCTACGAAGCCTTCGAGTCGTGGGCCGGGGAGCGGGGTCTCACGCTCTACCCCCACCAGGAGGAGGCGCTGATCGAGGTGGTCTCCGGCGCGAACGTGATCGTGTCGACGCCCACCGGCTCCGGCAAGAGCATGATCGCGGCGGGTGCGCACTTCGCGGCCCTCGCCCGTGACGAGGTCACCTTCTACACCGCGCCCATCAAGGCGCTCGTGTCGGAGAAGTTCTTCGAGCTGTGCAAGATGTTCGGCACCGAGAACGTCGGCATGCTGACCGGTGACGCCTCCGTCAACGCCGACGCGCCCGTCATCTGCTGCACCGCCGAGGTGCTCGCGTCGATCGCCCTGCGCGACGGCAAGCAGGCGGACGTCGGCCAGGTCGTCATGGACGAGTTCCACTTCTACGCGGAGGCGGACCGCGGCTGGGCCTGGCAGATCCCGATCCTGGAGCTCCCGCAGGCGCAGTTCGTCCTGATGTCGGCCACGCTCGGCGACGTCTCGATGTTCGAGAAGGACCTGACCCGGCGCACCGGCCGGCCGACGTCGGTGGTCCGCTCGGCGACCCGCCCCGTCCCGCTCTCCTACGAGTACAAGCTCACCCCGCTCACCGAGACCCTGACGGAGCTCCTGGAGACCAAGCAGGCGCCGGTCTACATCGTGCACTTCACGCAGGCGCAGGCCGTGGAGCGGGCGCAGGCACTGATGAGCATCAACATGTGCTCGCGCGAGGAGAAGGACCAGATCGCCGAGCTGATCGGCAACTTCCGCTTCACCACCAAGTTCGGCCGCAACCTCTCCCGTTACGTCCGCCACGGCATCGGTGTCCATCACGCCGGCATGCTGCCCAAGTACCGGCGGCTGGTGGAGAAGCTCGCCCAGGCCGGTCTGCTGAAGGTCATCTGCGGCACCGACACCCTCGGCGTCGGTGTCAACGTGCCCATCCGCACGGTGCTGTTCACGGCGCTGACCAAGTACGACGGCAACCGCGTCCGCACCCTGCGCGCCCGCGAGTTCCACCAGATCGCGGGCCGCGCGGGCCGGGCCGGCTTCGACACGGCCGGCTTCGTCGTCGCCCAGGCCCCTGAGCACGTCATCGAGAACGAGAAGGCGCTCGCCAAGGCCGGCGACGACCCGAAGAAGCGCCGCAAGGTCGTGCGCAAGAAGGCGCCCGAGGGCTTCGTCGCCTGGTCGGACAGCACCTTCGAGAAGCTGATCGCCTCCGAGCCGGAACCGCTGACCTCCCGCTTCCGGGTCACCCACACCATGCTGCTGTCGGTGATCGCCCGCCCGGGCAACGCCTTCGAGGCGATGCGGCACCTCCTGGAGGACAACCACGAGCCGCGCAAGCAGCAGCTGCGGCACATCCGGCGGGCGATCGCCATCTACCGTTCTCTGCTGGACGGCGGCATCGTCGAGAAGCTCGACGAGCCCGACGCCAGCGGCCGGATCGTCCGCCTCACCGTGGACCTGCAACAGGACTTCGCGCTCAACCAGCCGCTGTCCACGTTCGCGCTCGCCGCGTTCGAGCTGCTCGACCCCGAATCGCCTTCCTACGCCCTGGACATGGTGTCCGTCGTGGAGTCCACCCTGGACGACCCCCGGCAGATCCTCGTCGCCCAGCTGAACAAGGCGAAGGGCGAGGCGGTGGCCGCGATGAAGGCGGACGGCGTCGAGTACGAGGAGCGCATGGAGCGCCTCCAGGACGTCACGTACCCCAAGCCCCTGGAGGAGTTGCTCTTCCACGCGTACAACACGTACCGCAAGAGCCATCCGTGGGTCGGCGACCACCCGCTCTCCCCGAAGTCCGTCATCCGTGACATGTACGAACGGGCCATGTCCTTCACGGAGTTGGTGTCCTTCTACGAGCTGGCCCGCACCGAGGGCATTGTCCTGCGCTACCTCGCCGGCGCCTACAAGGCGCTCGACCACAACATCCCGGACGACCTGAAGTCCGAGGACCTCCAGGACCTGATCGAGTGGCTCGGCGAGACGGTCCGCCAGGTCGACTCCAGCCTCCTGGACGAGTGGGAGCAGCTCGCCAACCCCGAGGAGATGACCGCCGAGGAGGCCCAGGAGAGGGCCGACGAGGTCAAGCCGGTCACCACCAACGCGCGTGCCTTCCGCGTCCTGGTCCGCAACGCCCTCTTCCGCCGCGTCGAACTCGCCGCCCTCGACCAGGTCGAGGAGCTCGGCGAGATGGACGCCGACTCCGGCTGGGACGCCGACGCGTGGGGCGAGGCGATGGACAAGTACTGGGACGAGTACGACGACCTCGGCACCGGTCCCGACGCCCGCGGCCCGAAGCTGCTGCGGATCGAGGAGGAGCCGCAGAACAAGCTGTGGCGCGTCCGGCAGACCTTCGCCGACCCGAACGGCGACCACGACTGGGGCATCAGCGCGGAGATCGACCTCGCCGCCTCCGACGCGGAGGGCCGCGCGGTCGTCCGGGTCACCGATGTCGGACAGCTGTGAGCCTGAGGCCGGTTGTGAGCGCCAGGCCTCTCGTGAGCCGCAGCCCAGTTGTGAGCCAAGGAGAATCCCACCCATGACGAACCCGGCCGAAAGGCTCGTCGATCTGCTCGACCTGGAGCAGATCGAGGTCAACATCTTCCGTGGCCGAAGCCCGCACGAGTCCCTCCAGCGGGTCTTCGGCGGCCAGGTCGCGGGCCAGGCGCTGGTGGCCGCCGCCCGCACCACGGAGGGCGACCGCCCGGTGCACTCGCTGCACGCGTACTTCCTGCGCCCGGGCCGGCCCGGGGTGCCGATCGTGTACCAGGTCGAGCGGGTGCGGGACGGGCGGTCGTTCACCACCCGTCGGGTCACCGCGGTGCAGCAGGGCCGCACGATCTTCAATCTCACCGCCTCCTTTCACAAGCCTGAGGAAGGTTCCTTCGAGCACCAGCTGCCGCCCGCCCGCAAGGTCCCGGACCCGGAGTCGCTGCCGCGGGTCGGCGACGAGATCCGGGAACACATGGGTGAGCTGCCCGAGCACTTGGAGCGGATGGCGCGCCGCCAGCCCTTCGACATCCGGTACGTGGACCGGCTGCGCTGGAGCGTCGAGGAGGTCAAGGACGCCGAGCCGCGCAGCGCGGTGTGGATGCGTGCGGTCGGGCCGCTCGGCGACGACCCGGTCGTGCACACCTGCGCGCTGACCTACGCGAGCGACATGACCCTCCTGGACGCCGTCCGCCTTCCGGTGCAACCCCTGTGGGGCCCGCGGACCTTCGACATCGCGTCGCTGGACCACGCCATGTGGTTCCACCGGCCCTTCCGGGCGGACGAGTGGTTCCTGTACGACCAGGAGTCGCCGATCGCGACGGGCGGCCGCGGGCTGGCCCGTGGCCGGATCTACGACGTGGAGGGGCGCCTGCTGGTGTCCGTCGTCCAGGAGGGGCTGTTCCGGGCGCTGTAGGTCAGGCGCTCAGGAGAAGCTGTTCACGGCACTGCCGGCTCAAGCGCTCAGGAGGGCGCCGCCGGCTCAGGCGCTTCTGCGCCGGAGCCAGCCCAGCAGGCCCCCGCGGGACGGTTCCTGCGGCGCCGGGTCCCCCGGTGGCAGGTCGGGAGGTGTGTGCCGGGCCGCCGGGCGCGGCGCGGGCCGGAACCGCCGCGCGTCGTCCAGGGCTCGGAGCAGCTCGCTCCTCAGCCATTCGATCTCTGCCGGGTCGTCCGCCGTCATGATCTTCTCGATGAGGTGCGCGGCGGGTGAACCCAGCGCCCCCTGGGCGGGCGGTCCCGGCCGGAAACGGCCCAGGTGGGAGCGGTCGTAGGGGTCCGGGACGAGCTCCGCGACCTGCGCGGCGTCGAGGAAGGCGGCGAGGACGCCGGCACTCTCCCACGGGTCCTCGGCGAGGCGCAGAAGGAATCCCCGGTGGCGTCCGCGCCAGTTGCGGGCACGCAGGTCCACGCCCTCGTCCAGCATGTCGCGCAGCCCTTCGGGCATCCGCCCGGTCAGCAGCGCCTTGTTCTCCCCGACTGTCGTGAACTCCTCGAGTTCTTCGGCGAGATACAGCCACACGACGGCCCGGTACCGGTTCAGATAGAAGCGCACCGGCGAGATCAGGCCGAGGCGGGCCAGGCGGGTGAACCTGCCGACGGGGATGTCCATGACCTCTGCGCCCTCGGTGGTGCCCACGAGCCGTACCCGCTCGCGCAGCGCGTCCGGAAAGCCCTCCGTCGCCCGCAGCCGGTCGATCTCCGAAGGAGTCACGCGGCGCCCCCCGCCCCCTTCGTCGGGCACCGTGCGGATCTGGCCCAGGTGGACGGCGAGGTCGAACTCGCTCCGCTTGAGGCCCAGTTCCCGCGCTGCGCGGCTGGGTGTGCAGGAGTGGCGCTGGTGTTGGGTGATGGTACTGCTGGACATGATCGCTCCCCCGTGGAGTCATCGCTCACGCTGTGTGCGCTCGCCGTGACAAAAACCGTAGCCGGTGGGGCGAGACGCGTGGCGGGCCTGTGGATAACTCCACGGGAGCCGAAGAACACGCAGGTCAGAGGTCGGGCGCCGAGTTCCGCTCGGGGAGGCGGGCGTCCACGTCGAGGTGTTCGCCGACCCGGTTGACGAGGAGTGTCATCTCGTAGGCGATCTGGCCGATGTCCGCGTCCGAGCCGCTGAGCACGCACAGACAGCTGCCGGTGCCGGCCGCGGTGACGAACAGGACCGCGTCGTCGAACTCGATCATCGTCTGCCGTACCTGGCCCGCGCCGAAGTGGCGCCCCGAACCCTTGGCGAGGCTGTGCAGTCCGGACGAGACGGCGGCGAGATGTTCCGCGTCCTCGCGGCGCAGTCCGGTGCTGGCGCCCGTCACCAGCCCGTCGTTGGACAGCACCAGCGCGTGCCGGACGTGGTCGACGCGCTCGGTCAGATCGTCCAGCAGCCAGCCGAGGCCCTGCTTCTCCGGCATGTGTCCCGTCTCCCCGTGTGACGTCTCCTCCGGCCCGGAGGATCTCCCGCAAAGCCTTCCCCACGACCGTCAACGGGGCAAGGAGAATGGGGACATGGCACAGAAGATGACCGATGAGGAATGGCGGGAGTTCGTCTCGTACGGCACTCGTACCGGCAAGTTGTCGACCGTCAGGGCCGACGGGAGTCCGCATGTGGCGCCCATCTGGTTCGTGCTCGACGGTGACGACCTGGTGTTCAACACCGGGAAGGGCACTGTCAAAGGGCGCAACCTGGCGCGGGACGGGCGCGTCGCCCTGTGCGTGGACGACGACCGGCCGCCCTTCGACTACGTGGTGATCCAGGGCCGGGCCCGGATATCGGAGGATCTCGACGAGGTCCGGCACTGGGCGGGGCGGATAGGCGCGCGGTACATGGGCGAGGAGCGGGCCGAGGAGTTCGGTGCCCGCAACGGCGTCCCCGGGGAACTCCTCGTCCGCGTGCGGATCGACAAGGTGCTGGCGCAGAAACGCGTCGCCGACTGACGTGTCCGGCGGTCAGCCCACCGAGTCGAGCAGCCGGGCGGTGTGCATCCGCCCGGCGTACTCGACCAGGCGGATCAGCACCTCCTTGCCCGAGTCGCGGTCCCGTGCGTCGCACAGCACCACCGGAGTGCCCTGGTCGAGGTCCAGGGCGCGGGACACGTCGTGGGCGCCGTAGGTCCGGGCGCCGGCGAAGCAGTTGACGGCCACCACGAACGGGATGTGCCGGTGCTCGAAGTAGTCCACGGCCGGGAAGCAGTCCTCCAGGCGCCGGGTGTCGGCGAGGACGACGGCACCCAGGGCCCCTTGTGACAACTCGTCCCACAGGAACCAGAAGCGGTCCTGGCCGGGGGTGCCGAAGAGGTAGAGGGACAGGCCGGAGCGGATGGTGATGCGTCCGAAGTCCATGGCGACCGTCGTGGTGACCTTCTGGTCCACGCCGTCGGTGTCGTCCACCAACTGGCCCGCCTCGCTGAGCAGTTCCTCGGTGCGCAGCGGCCTGATCTCGCTGACCGCGCCCACCAGGGTGGTCTTGCCCACGCCGAATCCGCCGGCGACCAGTATCTTCAGCGCGAGGGCGGTCGATTCGCCGCCCTGGGCGTCGGAGTTCTCGGAGACCATCGATCACTTCTCTCGGGAGGGCCGGCAACGGGCGGCGACGTCGGCAATGGGTCGCGAAATCAGCATCATGACAACCAGGGCTCGCCTTCGGGTGGTTCGACCGCTTATTGCCCGGTTCTGAACGTTCATCTACAGCGCCCGAAGCCCTTCGATCACCTCGCGCAGAATCCGTTCATCAGGAAGCTGTGCGGGGGGTACCGGGCGGCTGACGGTGACACAGCCGAGTTCCAGCAGGTCCCCCAGGAGCACCCTGACCACGCCCACGGGCAGGTCGGCGCCCGCGGCGAGCTCCGCCACCGACTGTGTCTCCGTGCGGCACAGGTCGATCAGGGCCCGGTGTTCCGGTCCGAGCGCGGTGTCCTCGCCGGGGCCGGGCGCGCCCGCGTCCAGGGTGACGAGGGCGATCAGGTCGAAACGCACCCCGGTGGGGCCGGGCTGGGTGCGTCCGCCCGTCATCGCGTAGGGGCGGACGAGCGGCCCGGCCTCACCGTCGTACCACTGGCTGCCCTGCTCGTGCGGGGCGCCCGCCATGTCCTCGGTCATGCGTGCCGACCGCCCTTCCCTCTCATCCGGCGGCGGGCGGCCGCGCGCCCACGCGCGGCGGCGTGTAGAGGTGCTCGCCGACCCGTTTGACCAGCCGTGCCATCTCGTAGGCGACCAGGCCTATGTCGGCGGTCACCGCGGTGAGGACGGCGAGGCAGGAGCCGTCTCCCGCGGCGGCCACGAAGAGGAAGCCGTCGTCCATCTCGACCATGGTCTGGCGCACTCCCCCGGCCCCGAAGTGCCGTCCCGCGCCCTTCGCCAGGCTGTGGAAGCCGGAGGAGACGGCCGCGAGGTGTTCCGCGTCCTCGCGGCGCAGGTCCGTGGAGGACCCGACGGCGAGGCCGTCGTTGGAGAGCACGACGGCATGCCGTACCTCGCTCACGCGCAGCACCAGGTCGTCCAGCAGCCAGTCGAGTTCGCCGGACCTCCCCCACTCCCGGTTGCGCTCGCGCGGGGGGACCCCCATGTCGGCCCTCGTGCTCGGGTCCTGGATCATCCTCGGTCTCCTTCGCTGCTGTCTCTGCCCGCTGGGGAATCCGGAACGGCACCGCGCCCGGGCTGCCTGCCGCCCCCGCGCGCCCAGCCGTCCCGGTACGCGGCCATCCGATCCCGTACGACCTCGGGCGTACGGCCGTCGTCGTCCCGGCGGGCGGCTGCCGGGGGCGGTTCCTCAGAGCGCTGCTCGCGCAGTTGGGGAGCGAGGCTCGCCTGGCGCACCCGGCGGGGAAGCTCGTCGGACTCCTGGGGCTCGTCAGGCGGTCGGTGCAGACGCAAGGCGGTCACTCCGGCAGGCGGTGTGTCGGTCGTCCCCCGGTCGGCGGCGGCCGCGCGGGGGGCCACCAGGGCAGGTCGCTCGGCGGAGGCGGGGACGGACTCCCGGTCCCGTTCGGCGGCCACCCGCGCGTACTCGCGTTCCGTGAGCCGTTCCCGGTCGGCGGCCTTGGCGGGTGAACGTTCCGCCGCCTTGATGTGCAGCAGCGCCGTGGGCAGCAGGACGACCGCGGTGGTACCGCCGTAGGGCGAGGTGCGCAGGTGCACCTTGATGCCGTGGCGGGCCGCGAGCCTGCTGACCACGAACAGGCCGAGCCGGTCGCTGTCGAACAGGTCGAGCGCCTCGGACTGTTCGATGCGTCGGTTGGCCTCGGCGAGGGTCTCCTTGCCCATGCCGAGACCGCGGTCCTCGACCTCGATGGCGTAGCCGTTGCCGACGGGTTCGCCGGTGACGCGCACACGCGTGTGGGGCGGCGAGAACTGGGCTGCGTTCTCGATGACCTCGGCCAGCAGGTGGGTGAGGTCGGCGACGGCCGCGCCGACGACGGAGGCGTCGGGCAGTTGGCGTACCTCCACGCGCGCGTAGTCCTCGACCTCGGAGACGGCCGCGCGCACCACGTTGGTCAGCGACACCGGCATCCGCCAGGCACGGCCGGGGGCGGCGCCGGAGAGGATGATCAGGCTCTCCGCGTGGCGGCGCATGCGGGTGGTGAGGTGGTCGAGCCGGAAGAGGTCGCTCAGTTCGTTGGGGTCGTCGGAGCGGCGTTCCATGCTGTCGAGCAGGCTCAGCTGGCGGTGGACGAGGATCTGGCTGCGGCGGGCGAGGTTGACGAAGACACCGGAGATGCCGCTGGCGAGTTCGGCGCGCTCCACGGCGGCCCGCAGGGCGGCGCGGTGGACGGTGGCGAGGGCCTCGGCGACCTGGCCGGTCTCGTCCTCGGCGGGTGGCCCGGGCGGGGCCTCGGAGCGGATGTCGATCTCGTCGCCGGCACGCAGCCTGTCCATGGCGTCGGGGAGTTTGCGGCGGGCGATCTCCAGGGCGCTGTTGCGCAGGCTCACGAGTTCGACGACGAGGCCGCGTCCGATGCGCACGGAGATGACGAGGGACGCGGCGACGGCGACGAGCCCGAGCAGGACGGCGGCGCCCGCCGGGGTGAGCAGGCCCCGGGTGAACGGGTCGGCGCGGTGGGCGACTCCGCTGCCCGCCGCCTGTTCGACGGCCCGCATGCCGCTGCGCACACGCGTGTGCGCCGCCCGCCAGGTGGTCTCCGGCGTCGACTCGACGGCGCGCACGCCGGGCGCGGCGGCGAGTGTCCGGTCCTCGGCCGCGGTCACGGTGGCGTAGGCGCCACTGCCGGCGACCTTCTGCCAGGCGGCACGGTCGGAGCCGCGCAGGTCGGCGACGGCGCTCTCGGTGAGGGCCCGACGGGTGTCGACGGCCCCGGTGAACAGCCGCAGCCGCTCTCCGGCGAGGACGCCGGACAGGCGCGCGCTGGCCAGTACGATGTCCTCCTGGGCCAGCGACTCGCCCGCGCGGGAGAACTCGAGCAGCACGCGCGCGTCGGAGCCCAGTTCGGCGTCCTGGATGCCGGTGAGGGCACCGCCCACCGCGAAGGCACCGGCGATGGTCCTGGTGTAGCGGCCGTACGTCTCGTCCCATCCGGCGCTGCGGTCCAGCACGGCGGTGCGCAGGGAGCGCAGTTGTTCGGCGCCGGTCACGAAGGCCTCGAGGCGCTGGGCGACTCCGGCGGGCAGTTCCTCGCCGTCGGCGACGGTGTTGTCGTCGCCGAGTCGCAGCCGGGCGACGGCCTTGTCGGTGCGTGCGGCGAGCTTGCGGAGGTCGTCGCTCTGTGCGGCGGACGGGTCGGTCGCGTACCGGACCGCCGCGGCACGCTCCGCCTGGAGCGCGGTCACGGCGTCGGCGACAGGCGACCGGACGGCGTCGTCCACGCGTTGCAACTGCCGCAGCCGGGAGACGTCCTGGGCGGTGCTGACGGTCGCGTACGCCCACAGGGCGAGCAGCGAGACGACGGGCACCATCAGCAGGCAGACGATCTTGGCGCGGACGGTGCGGGGGCGTATCCGCCAGTGTCCCGCGCGCGCGGGTATGTCCTCCGGTACCGGTCCCCCGGTGCCGTCGGGCACTTCGTCCGCCGGTGGGCCGGCATGGGCGCGACGGCCGCGCGCGGGTGTCGTGGGCGGCGGCTCGGCGCCGGCAGTGGGGGTCCTACGCGGTGTACGCATGGCCTCCTCGATCGGGAGAGGGTTCGGGGCGTCTCGTCGGGGCCGTCCGGGGCTCGGATCCGCCGCCTGGAGGGGACGCCGCGGCTATGAGGGGACGCTCTCGACCGCACGCTGGGCCGATGCGGTGGCCTCGCGCTCTCCTGTCGTGGGTGACAGCGCGACGAAGGCCGAGGTCAGGAAGAGGTAGGAGCCGAGCCCGACGGCGAGCGGGAAGATGAACTGCATCGCCGTGGCCCCGGGCAGGACGGCGCCGGAGGGGGCGACCCGCACGCTCACCGCGAACATCCCGGTGTAGTGCATGCTGCTGACGGCGGCCCCCATGATGAGCGAGGCGATGGTGACGGCGACGGGCGACTTGATGTTGAGCGCCGCCCACAGGGCCGCCGTCGCCGCGACGACGGCGATGAGGACCGAGAGGCCGACGAGTACCGGGTCGTAGTCGACGTCGCCGTGCAGTCGTACGGCCGCCATGCCCAGGTAGTGCATGCTCGCCACGCCGAGCCCGGTGGTGAGTCCGCCCAGCAGGAGCGCGCGGATCCGGTCACGGCTGTAGCCGACCGCGAAGACGCCGGCGGAGACGACGACCATGGCGACCAGCAGGCTCGCGATGGTCAGGGGTACGTCGTAGCGGATGTCGGTACCGCTGACGCTGAAGCCGAGCATGGCCACGAAGTGCATGGTCCAGATGCCGGTCCCGATGGCCGAGGCGGCCGTGATGAGCCAGTTGCGGCGCGACCGTCCGGTCGCTCCGAGGGCGCGGACGGTGCAGCGCAGGCCGAGCGCGGCGCCGATGCAGGCCATGACGTACGACAGTGTGGGCGTCAGCCAGCCCAGGGCTGCGTGGTCCAGGTGTCCCATGGCCAAGGGACGCTAGTGGGGTCAGGGGCGCACAAAGAGGGCGCATTTCGAAAGGTGCCGCAATATGACACAGAGACACGTCTGAGCGATCGCGTCACGCTCGAACGTGCACGCCGGGGATTCATCCGTGGCGGTGCGGGATCATGCGGAACATGAGCGACGACCACACGCATGTCCAGGAGTTCTTCTCGGCCCGCGCCGCCGACTGGGACAGCAGGTTCCCGGACGACGGCCCGGCCTACGCCGCCGCGGTCGCCGAACTCGGCCTG
Organism: Streptomyces griseorubiginosus; assembly: GCF_036345115.1. GTDB lineage: Bacteria > Actinomycetota > Actinomycetes > Streptomycetales > Streptomycetaceae > Streptomyces > Streptomyces griseorubiginosus_C. The sequence goes on along the minus strand of NZ_CP107766.1, from coordinate 8,386,661 downwards.
CGCGAGGGTGACCGCGTGCTCGACGCGGGCTGCGGCACCGGTCGGGCCCTGTCGCCCCTGCGTGCGGCCGTGGGGGCCTCCGGAGTGGTCGTGGGCGCCGATCTGACCCCGGCCATGCTGGAGGCCGCCGTACGGGCGGGCAGGGACCGGGACGGGCGGCTGCTGCTCGCAGACGTGGCCGCGCTGCCGTTGCGCTCCCGGTCGCTCGACGCCGTTTTCGGCGCGGGCCTGATCTCGCATCTGCCCGACCCGGCCGAGAATCTGCGCGAGTTGGCCCGCGTGGTGCGGCCCGGTGGCGTCCTGGCCCTGTTCCACCCCATCGGCAGGGCGGCACTGGCCGCACGTCAGGGCCGGCGGATCACCTCCGAGGACCTGCGCGCGGAACCCAACCTCCGTCCACTGCTGGCCGGTTCGGGGTGGCGCATGACGTCGTACACGGACGAGGACGCCCGGTTCCTGGCCCTCGCCGTCCGCGAGGGCTGACCGGGCTCACCCCGTCCCGGCGACCGCGGCCACGAAGGCGTCGGGGTTGTCGAACATGACGTTGTGGCCGGCGCCGGGCACGGTCAGCACGCGCACGCCCGCCGCCTCCAAGCCCTCACGTCCCCCGAGTTCGCCGGTGAGCTCGCCCTGGAGGTACACGCGCTCGATGGGCAGCGCTTCGAGGATCGCACGCATCATGGGCTCCGATCCGCGCCTCAGACCGACCGCGCTGCGGTGCAGGGCGCGCGGGTCGGCGAGCCGCATGGTCGCCGCCCACAGCGGTCCCACCTTGTCGAGCACGCGCGCGTGGGCGCCTGCGACGAAGTCGTCCTCCTCATAGGCGTCGATCCAGGTGCTGCCCGCCGAGGACGGGGGCGACGGGTCGAGGTTGGCCTCCGTCAGGACCAGCCGGGAGACGAGCTCGGGCCTCCGGTGGGCGAGGACGAGCGCGACCGACCCGCCCATGCTGTGCGCGATCAGCTCCGCACCGGTCAGGCCCGCCGCGTCCAGGACGACCGCCAAGGCGTCGGCGTGGTCCTCCAGCGTGTACCCGAAGTGCTCGGGACGGTCACTGACCCCGTGCCCCGGCAGGTCGACGAACAGACTGCGTCGCCCCGCGAGTTCGGGCCGGGCGGCGATGTGCGCGTGGTAGGCGGTCGATACCGCCCCCAGCCCGTGCACGTACACGCGTGCCGGTTCCTTGCCGGGCGTCTCGGTCCAGCGGATGCGGCTTCCCCTGCCGTCGAACTCGGCCTGCTTCATGGTGCCCTCCCTCGTATGCTCCCTCAGGACAATACATCGTGACCGATGTATTCCGAACAGGATGTACGCCATTGGTGATGTACACCGTCGGTGCGACAGAATGCGCGCATGCTGGAACTGGCCATCCTCGGATTCCTCTACGACACTCCGCTGCACGGCTATGAGCTGCGCAAACGCATCACCGCGCTGGCTGGGCACGTGCGGCCGGTCGCGGAGAGCACGCTGTACCCGGCGATCAAGCGACTGGAGACGGCAGGACTGCTGGCGCGCGCGACGGAACCCGGTGCCGTGGCCGCGCCCCGCCACGTCCTGACGCTCACCGACGAGGGCCGGCGCGAACTGCGGCGGCGGCTCGCCGAACCGACCAGGCGCGACATCACCGACGAGAACCGGTGGTTCACGGTCCTCGCCTTCCTCCGGCACCTGGACGACGCCGACGCGCAGGCGGCCGTACTGCGCCGCCGGCTCGCCTTCCTGGAGGAGCCCGCGAGCTTCTTCTACGAGGGTGACCGACCGTTGAGCGCCGAGGAGTTGGACGACCCCTTCCGCCGCGGGGTGCTGGTCATCGCGCGCGCCACGTCCCGGGCCGAGCTCGGCTGGCTGAGGGAGACGATCACGTCGCTCGACGGCCGGTCCGGGCCTGCGCCGGGTCATCCCGGCGCTTGACCTCGATCGAACTTGAGCTTCTACGTTCCTTCCAGGGCCGCGGGACCGACCTGCGGCGCCTTTCGTGGAGGTTCGCCGTGACCGAGCACGCAGCCCATGCCGAGATCCCCGACCGCTACCGCTATGCCGTGATCCCGCACATCATGGTCGACGACGCCGCCGCGGCGATCGATTTCTACCAGCGGGCGTTCGGCGCGCGTGAGGACTTCAGGGTCGACGCCCCGTCCGGCGGGATTCTGCACGCCGAGATCACCATCGGACGGTCGGCCCTGATGCTGGGCGACACCGGCGCGGACGAGACGGAGTACGGCGCCTTCGGCGCGCCCGGCTCACTCGGTGGCCGCACCTCCGTCGCGCTGCATGTCTTCGTGCCGGACGTGGACAGCCTGGCGGAGCGCGCGGAGGCCGCGGGTGCCGAGATCCTCCAGCCACCGTCGGACACGTTCCACGGGGACCGCACGGTCATCCTCAAGGATCCCTCGGGGCACTTGTGGGTGTTTCTGACGCACATCGAGGACGTCTCCGCGGAGGAGCTCCAGCGCCGCCTGACGACCGCCGGTTGATCGCAGGTCGCCGGTCCGGGAGCGCGCCGCTCATCACGCTCGCGAGCCGGGCTCCTCCGGTGCCGCCGGGGGCTCGGCCGGAGTCGGTGCGATCGGACGGAAGAGGACGGCCCGGGCCACGGGCGGGGCGAACAGGGCGCTGACGGGGGCGGAGAGGGTGAGTACGGCGCGGAAGGCGCTCCCCACGACGGGGTCGCCGGGCGCCCGCTCCTGGACCCGGCGCAGGTACCAGCCGGCGATCCGGTCCGCGGGCCCGCCGTCGAGTGCGGTGCCGACCGCGCCCGGCATCTTGCGGTCGGCGCCGGCGGAGATGTCCCACGCCTGCCGGGACGCGGCGAGGAGCGCCTGTTGTACGCGCCGTGTCGTGGGTGTCCGGCGCGGGTCGGCCAGGGCGTCGCGCAGGGCGGCCGCGCTCATGGCGGCCACGGCCATGCCCTGGCCGTAGATCGGGTTGAAGGTGCACAGGGCGTCACCGGTGGCGAGGAAGCCGGCCGGACGGCCGGGCAGGTCGTGGCGGCGGCGTACGTTTGCGGTCCGCCGGAAGCCGAACGCCGGGGAGAGGGGTTCGGCTTCCTCCAGCCACCGGTCCAGGAGCGGATGCGACAGCCTCTTGGTGTACGTCACGAACTCGTCGTCGCCCGTGGGCGGTTCGTCGCCGCGCAGCCCCGAGACGATCACCAGGTGGGTGCCGTCCTCCAGCGGCAGCGCACCGCCCCCGTGGACCTGGTCGGGCCCGGGATAGACGTAGTAGCCGAGGGTCTCGCCGTCGAGGACACCCCTCGGGCCGCGGTAGACGCGGGAGGCGTAGGCGAGTCCGGTGTCGATGGTCTCCTCGTGCGGGGCCTCCGCGCCGATCGCCGTGAGCCACTGCGGGGCCTTGGTGCCGCTGCCGGAGGCGTCCACGACCAGATCGGCCTCCAGGGGCCGCGGCTGCGCGTCGGGCTCGCCGGAGCGCTCACGCAGCCGTACTCCCCGCACGCGTGCGGCGTCACCGAGGAGCCCGACGACATCGGTGCCGTCGACCACGCTGATCACCGGGTCGGCGAGGACCCGCCGCCGTACCAGCTCCTCGAGTTGCGCGCGGGACCCCGTGTAGATGTGCGTGGTGGCCGGCACCCGGCGGAACCAGCGGCCGTTCTGCCACATCACCATGTCGGACGGCATGCCCACCCTGGGGGCGCCCGCTTCCCGCAACTCGGCCAGGAAGCCGGGAAGCAGCGACTCCAGGGCCCTCTGTCCGCCCTTCAGCAGGACGTGCGGATGCCGGCCCTGCGGCACGCCGGGACGGGGCTTCGGGCCGTCCGGGAAGCGATCGCGCTCGACGACGGTCACCCGGTCGGCGTGCCCGGCCAGGGCGTGCGCCGCGAGGAGCCCCGCGAGGCTGCCGCCCACGACGACCGCATGCCGTTCGCCCCGACCGCCGCCTCCAACCCAACGGCTTTCCTGTCCGGCAGAGTTCACCGATCCGCCCCCTTGGTCGCCACGTCGTGAGAAGCCACAAGTATCCCGTCCCGCAAAGCGGGTTGACCGCTTTCCGGCCTTGTGGACGTCGCGTCCCTCTTCTGCCGCCGACGCTCGGACCTTACGTTGAGGAGCAGAAGATGCATGTTCGGCAGGACCACGTCACTCAGGGGGAAGGTGGTCACCATGTGGGGCAGGATCCGCAAGTCCGGCGCCAGATTCGTCAACGCCATGCGCACCGAGGAGCAGACCGGCCGGGAGGCGCGCACGCACAACCTGTTCGAGGCCGCCGCCGCGTACGTGTCGGCGTGCGCGGAGGACGACCAGGACCGGATCGAGGAGACCGCGGCCTGGGTGTCGCCGGAAGCGCTGTCGTTCGGGGTCAACGAACTCGCGTGCCGGGCCGTCATCGCCCTCGCCAGGGAACGCGACGAGTCGCCGGGCGCGGTGGCCCGGGCGCTTCTTGGACTGCCGGCGGCCTGATCGGCCGCCGGCGGGTGGTCGATTCGCCCCGTCCAGGCGGAAAACAGCAGCTCCGGGTGTTCTCGCCAGTCGTGACAAGCGCCTTCCCCGCGCACTAGGGTGCGCGCCGTTGGACTTACCGATGGGGAGGCTGGGATGGCCGGGACGGACGAGGACGCCGTCGCCGCCGCGGACGACGCGCTCTACGTGCTGACGGCGGCGCTGCTGACGCCGGCGAAGTTCCCGAGCGTGCTGGGCGACGACTATCCGGAGGCCTGCGCGGCGCTCGGTCTGGCACCGCTGGCCGACGGGTACGGCCTGGTGATCGGCCAGGACGGCAGCGGCGCGCGGTGGACGGTCGTCGTCGACGACGTCTCCCTGGTCGCCGTGGCGATCGCGTCCTGGGACTGCGGCATGGAGTACGACCTGTCGCCCGAGGAGCACACCGTGGTGGCCGCGCTGCCCGGCTGGCCCCTCCCGGTCGCCGTCGCCGCGCCCGGTGTTCCGGCGCCGCACGACCCGGACCCCGAGGCCACCGGCGGCCCCACGCTGGCGCCGCCGGACACCACCACCTGGGGGTCGGCCCAGCGGCGCCTCGGTGCCGACGAGATCGCGCTCCAGTGGGCGACCTGGCGTGACCAGATCGACGACTCGGCCTTCTCGAACCGGAACGGCGGCTCGGCGGATCAGAGACAGGCCGGGGAGGAGCAGGCCAAGGACGAGAAGGCCGCGGACGGCACAACCGCGGACCAGGACACGTCGAACGGCGCAGCCTCGCGCAAGGACGCCTCGGACGCCGGCTCCTCGAACAGCTCGGCGGCGGGTGCCAACGCGTCCGGCGAAGCCGGGAAGGCCGCACCCAAGGGTCACAGCGGCGTCCGGCGTGTGCTCGCGGAGGCCCGCGCCTACATCGAGTCGCCGCCGCCCCTCGGGCGCGTCCGGTCCTCGTTCGCGTCGGGCGACTCCCGGACGCTGCGTGCCGACGGCCCCGGGTGGTCGCTGGTGGCCAGGACCGACGACATCGCGTTCGTGCTCCTCGACGACGAGCCCGGCGAGGTCCTGCCGGTGGGCCGGGGCCCGGAACTGCCGGGACTGCTGGAAGCGCTCGACAAGATGGCCGTACGCCCCAGCTGAACCACCGCTCCGCACCGGCCGGGCCCGTCGCGCTCCCGGCCGGTGCGCTCGGTCAGCGGCCGAGTTCCTTGCGGGTGACACGGCGCAGCCTGCGCCGCTGGGAGGGGTCCAGGGTGAGGTATGCGGCGGCCGGGACTCCCAGGACGATCAGGAGTGCGGCCCACCAGGGCAGCCAGATCAGCAGGAGCAGCCCGACCGCCACACCCCCTGCGGCGATCTTCGCGTTCTTCGACATGTGCGTCGCCTCCTTCGCGGCCGTTGCCGCTCTCTGTCCAGAAAAACGGGTCCGCGCTTCCACCAGTTCCGCTCCACGACCCTGAGACATCCCTGAGACCACCCCCTGAGACGTCCCGGAGACGTGCCCCCCCCTCATGGTCCCCCGCGGCGACTCCTGAGGACCCCGGGCGACGCCTAGTGGTCTGCCCTCAGCGGCTCACCCACGTCGTGCATGTGGCTCAGCGCCTGCCGGTAGGAGTCCACGAGGCCGGTCTCGGTGTAGGGGATGCCCAGATCCCGGCAGTGCGCGCGCACGAGCGGTTGTGCGAGGCGCAGATGGGGCCGGGGCATGCTGGGGAAGAGGTGGTGTTCCACCTGGTAGTTGAGACCGCCGAGGAACCAGTCGGTGACGGCACCGCCACGGATGTTCCGGGAGGTGAGCACCTGCCGGCGCAGATGGCCCCAGGACTCGCCGTGCGGGTCCGGCATCTCCATGCCCTTGTGGTTCGGCGCGAAGGACATCCCGAGGTGGAGTCCGAACAGCGCCTGGTGGATCGCCGCGAAGGCGAGGGCCTTGCCGGGGGACATGGTGGTCAGCAGCAGCGTGGCGTAGGCGGCGACATGGCTCACCAGCAGGGTGCCTTCGACGGCGCGTTCCCCAGGCGCCTGGCGGCGCAGGTCCTTGAAGCCCTGGATCTTCAGGGCGGCGCCCTCGAGGAGGGTCAGGGGGAAGAAGAGCCAGGCCTGGTGGCGGGTGAGCCAACGCCTGAAACCCGTCCGTCCCTTCGCCTGCTCCCCGGTGAAGACGAGGACGTCCGCGGCGACGTCGGGGTCCTTGTCGATGTGGTTGGGGTTGGCGTGGTGGCGGTTGTGCTTGTGGTTCCACCACGAGTAGCTCATACCCAGGAGCAGGTTGCCGTGGACGAGGCCGATGGCCCGGCCGGTCGCCTTGTCGCCGGTGATCTGGGCGTGGCCCGCGTCGTGGCCGATGAAGGCGGTGCGCGCACAGAAGACGGCGAGGAGCGGGGCCAGCAACAGGGTTCGCCAGGAGTCGCCGGACAGCGCGACGGCTGTGACGATGCCGGCCAGGGCGAGTGCGTTGACGGTGATCGTGCGGGCGTACCAGCCATGGCGGCGCTCCAGGAGACCCCTGCTCTTCACGTCGCGCAGGAGTGGCGCGAACTCGCTTCCGCCGGGCGGGGAGCCGGACGTACCGCGCGGATGGGGTACGACAGTTGCGGTGCTCTGCGGCATGTCCGGACTCCGGCTCTCTCAGGAAAACGTTCTGACCTGAGAAAACGTACGAACCGGTGACCTGTGACGACCATCCGACAACCCCCCGTGCACCTACGGGGGGCAGCACCGGGGGCAGAGGGGGGTTGACAACACCCCGGCGCCGAGGTGAGCCAGAACACTCGTCGATGGCGCTCGGAGGCTCGGAGGTGATGTACCCTCGACGACTCCGACGAAGTAGTCAAGTTTGAGGAGTCCCGCGATCTCTGCCCAGAGGTTCCCCGCGGCATCACCGTCCGAGATCTCCGAACTCACCTCCTGTTGTGCCGTGTTCCTTCCCGGAGACCCGGCGCGCACGGGCGCCGTGGCCTTCTGGCGGCCCGACGGCGCCTCCCTGCCCGCCGTGGCGGCGGGCAGGGTCGAGGAACTGGCTCTTGTGGTGCCCGGCAGCGAGGGTGCGGAGCTGGTGGACCTGCCCGCGCTCCTGCTGCCGGTCCGCGCCGCCCTGCCCGTTCTCACGCGTGCGCGTGCCTCCGCACAGGGACATCGGGCGACCCGGTTCTGGGGTGCCGCGGCCGTACTCGCCCTCCAGTGCGTGGCGCGCGGGCTGCTGCTGCCCGGCCTGTCCCCCACCGACCATGACGCCTGGCGCATGGGCCCCTTGGGCACGGCGGACGTCGAGAGGGTCCGCCGGCTCGCGGCCGCGATGCCTCCCGAGGCGCACGCCGTACCTCTGAGCGGCGCCGAGCCGCTGCGGCTGCCCGACCCCGAACACCTGCTGCGCGCCTTCCTGGACGCGGTCGCGGACACCCTGCCCCGCTCCCCCGCGGCAGCTCTCGTGACCGGCGGACCGGCCTACGCGGCTCAGGAACCGCAGCACATGCCCGAGCAGCGCGGGTGGGCGGCGGATGTCGCTGCGGGCCATGACGCGGGCGTCCGCCTCTCGTTGCGGATCGAGGTCCGGGGCCTGGTCACCGGGATCGAAGCCCACAGTCCGGGCACCGGTGGGGCGCCCTCCTTCCGGGCCGTCCTCCAGGTGCACAGCGTGAGTGATCCGACGGTCGTCGCCGACGCCGCCGACGTGTGGGCGGGCACCGCCGCCTTCGGTTCACGCGCGCGGATGGACGTCCTCCTCGCGCTGCGCCGGGCGGCGCGCGCCTGGCCGCCGCTCACTCCGCTGCTCTCGGCCCCGGTCCCGGACGCCGCGGAGCTCGCCGACGAGGAGGTCACCGACCTCCTGGGCGGAGGCGCCCGGGCTCTCGCCGACATCGGGGTCGAGGTGCACTGGCCCAGGGAGTTGGCCAGAAACCTCACCACGCGCGCGACGGTCGGTCCGCCGGACGGCGACCGGGTCGGCTCGGGCGCTCCCTCGTTCCTGTCCGCCGACGCCCTGCTCGCGTTCGACTGGTGGTTCGCGCTGGGCGACCGGCAGCTCACGCGCGAGGAGCTGGACCGGCTCGCCGAGTCGAACCGCCCTGTCGTGCGGCTGCGCGACCAGTGGGTGCTGGTCGACCCGCACGAGGTGCGCCGTGCGCGCGCCCGGCAGGACCACAAGGTGACGCCCGTCGACGCCCTGCGCGCCGCGCTGACGGGCTCCGCCGAGATCGACGGCCGCAGGGTCGACGTAGAGCCCACCGGATGGCTGGAGGCCCTCAGGGACCGGCTCGCGGACCCGGAGGGCCAGGAGCCGGTCCCACAACCGGCCGCGCTCGCCGCCACGCTGCGCGACTACCAGCGCCGGGGCCTGAACTGGCTGGCCCGCATGACGTCCTCGGGGCTCGGCTGCTGTCTCGCCGACGACATGGGGCTCGGCAAGACGATCACCTTGATCGCGCTGCATCTGCACCGGCAGACCGACAGCGCGTCCGCCGGCCCCACTCTCGTGGTGTGCCCGACGTCCCTGATGGGCAACTGGCAGCGCGAGATCGAGAGATTCGCCCCGGGTACGGCCGTGCGCCGCTTCCACGGCCCGCGGCGCGACCTCGACGGCCTGACCGACGGGGAGTTCGTGCTGACCACGTACGGCACCATGCGGCTGGACGCGCCCCGACTCGCCGACGTGGCCTGGGGCATGGTCGTGGCGGACGAGGCGCAGCACGTGAAGAACCCGTACTCGGCGACCGCCCGGGAGCTGCGCTCGATCGGCGCACGCGCACGCGTGGCGCTCACCGGCACGCCGGTGGAGAACAACCTGTCCGAGCTGTGGGCGATCCTCGACTGGACGACTCCGGGTCTGCTGGGCCGGCTCGGCACGTTCCGCGACCGGTACGCGCAGGCCGTCGAGAGTGGCCGGGACCCTGCGGCCGCGGAGCGGCTGGCCCGGTTGGTGCGGCCCTTCCTGCTGCGCCGCCGAAAGTCGGATCCGGGCATCGCCCCGGAGTTGCCGCCGAAGACCGAGACCGACCGTGCCGTGTCGCTCACCCCGGAACAGGTCGGCCTGTACGAGGCCGTGGTCCGGGAGACGCTCGCGGAGATCTCCGCGGCGGACAGCATGGTGCGGCGCGGGCTGATCGTGAAGCTCCTGACGGGCCTCAAGCAGATCTGCAACCACCCGGCGCAGTTCCTCAAGGAGGAGCGGCCCACCATCGCGGGCCGCTCCGGGAAGCTGGAGCTGCTGGACGAGCTCCTGGACACGATCCTCGCCGAAGGGGCGAGCGTGCTGGTGTTCACGCAGTACGTGCGCATGGCCCGCCTGATCGAGCGCCATCTGGCGGCGCGCGGTCTGCCCTCGCAGTTCCTGCACGGCGGGACGCCGGTCGCCGAGCGCGAGGCGATGGTGGGGCGGTTCCAGGAGGGTGTGGTGCCCGTGTTCCTGCTGTCGTTGAAGGCGGCGGGCACCGGCCTGAACCTCACTCGGGCCGAGCACGTCGTGCACTACGACCGCTGGTGGAACCCGGCCGTCGAGGCACAGGCCACCGACCGCGCGTACCGCATCGGACAGACCCGTCCCGTGCAGGTGCACCGGTTGATCGCCGAGGGGACGATCGAGGACCGTATCGCCGACATGCTGCACCGCAAAAGGGAGTTGGCGGACGCGGTGCTCGGTTCGGGCGAGGCGGCCCTGACCGAGCTGACCGACGCCGAACTGGCCGATCTGGTCGAACTCCGAGGGGGTGCACGATGACGGGACACGACACCGACACGGAGCGCACGTTCGCGCCACTGCCGCCCGCGCAGGGGCGAGGGTTCGCGCAGACGTGGTGGGGCCTGGCCTGGTTGCGGGCTCTGGAGGACGCAGCGCTGGACTCGGCGCAGGTGAAGACGGGCCGCCGGCTCGCGCGCGCGGGTGCGGTGGGCGCGGTGTCGGTGCGCGCGGGACGCATCACGGCCGTCGTCCTGGACCGTGACCGCACCCCGCACCGTGCCGACGTCCTGCTGGCAGAGCTGTCGGCCGAACAGTGGGACCGTTTCCTCGACCTCACCGTCGAACGATCCGGGCACCTCGCGGCGCTGCTGGACCGCGAGATGCCACCGCACCTGGTGGAGGACGCGGCGAGCGCCGGCATCGAACTGCTGCCGGGCCTGGGCGATCTGGAACCGACGTGCGATTGCGGCGCCTGGGACCACTGCGGGCACACGGCGGCCCTCTGCTACCAGATGGCCCGCCTGCTGGACCAGGACCCGTTCGTCCTGCTGCTGATGCGCGGCCGCGGCGAACAGAGCCTCCTGGACGCCCTCCAGGCACGAACCGCCGCTCCCGTGGAGGAGGACTCCGGCCCGGAGGGCGTGGACGCCGCCGAGGCCTACGCGGCCGGCGACATCCTGCCGCCGCTGCCCACGCCGACGGAGCCGCCCCTGGAGCCCGGCCTTCCGGCCGTGCTGGACACCGAGGCCCCGCCGGAACCGGGAGTGGACCCGGTCGCCGTCCGCCATCTGGCCGCGCGCACCGCCGTAGAAGCACATCGGCTGCTCACCGAGGCCCTCCGGCCGCACTCGGACCGGTCCGCGGCGCTCAGCGGACTGACAGCAGCTCAGGACGCGGTGCGTCTCGCGGTCGACGCGCCCGACCGAGCCGTGACAGAGCGGCTGGCCGCGGGATCGGGGCGCGATCCGGAATCCCTGGCGGTCGCCACGCGCGCGTGGGAGCTCGGTGGCGCGGCCGCGCTGGCCGTACTGGAGGAGGAGTGGGCGCCCGACGAGGGAGGTGACGTGCACGCACGCGCGCGTGCCGCCCTGCACTCGGCCTGGGACGAGGACGAGCGGCCGTCCCTGCGGGCGACCGGCAACCGGTGGACCGTCACGGGCGCGCCCGTCCAGATACGCCTGGGACGCGACGGCCGCTGGTGGCCGTACCGGCGGGAACAGGAACGCTGGGTGCCCGCGGGCCCGCCCGCCCTGGATCCGGCGACGGCTCTGGCCTCGACGGAGTCCGCCTCAGCCGAACCTCAGAGGTAGCCGGGTCAGCCCCCTCAGGAGCGTGCTGCTGCGCCAGGTCAGGCTGTCCGGGTCGGTCGCGAAGGCGAGGGCGGGCCGGTGGCGCAGCAGCAGGCTCAGGGCGACGGACGTCTCCGCGCGGGCCAGTGGGGCTCCCAGGCAGTGGTGCAGACCGTGGCCGAAGCCGAGGTGCCCGCGCGCGGGACGCCGTAGGTCGAAGCGGTCGGGCTCGGGGAAGCGGAGCGGATCGCGGGAGGCCGCGGCGAGCGAGACCAGCACGGAGTCGCCCGCCTCGATCGAGGTGCCGCCGAGGTCGAGCGGCTCGGTGGCGAAGCGGAACGCCGTGGAATGCACGGGTGAGTTGAAGCGCAGGGACTCCTCGACGGCGATGTCGGTCAGGTCCGGTTCGGCGCTGAGCAGGGCGAGTTGGTCCGGATGGGCGAGCAGGGCGTGAACGGTTCCGGAGATCAGGTCCACCGTGGTCTCGTGGCCCGCGACGAGGATCAGGAAGGCCATGCCGAGGAGTTCCTCGGGGGTGATCTCGGGGTTCGCCACCAGGTCGTCGATCAGACCTTCCGGCCGTTCGCGTCCAGGGGCGGTCAGACCGGCGAGGTACTCGGTAAGGGAACCCGCGGCGATGGTCGCGGTCTCGGGCGAGGTGGGCACGACCAGTTCGTGGGACCAGGCGTGGAACTCCGCGCGGTCCGCCGTCGGCACGCCCAGAAGATCGCAGATCACGGTGACAGGCAGGGGGAGCGCGTACCGGGCGACCAGGTCCGCGGTTCCCCGCTCCGGCAGCGCGTCGAGGAGTTCGAGCGCCACGGCTTCGATTCTCGGGCGCAGGGCGGCGACGCTCCCGGCCGTGAAGCGGGTCGCCACCAGCCGACGTAGGCGGGTGTGCCGGGGAGGGTCGGTCTGGAGCATGTTGCGGCCGACGGCGTGTCCGCCGTCGCTCTCCCAGGAAGCGGAATGGCGGATGTCGTTGCACAGTCGGGGGTCGGTCAGCGCGGCCCGGGCGACGTCATGGGCGACGACCAGCCAGCTGTCTCCGCTCCCGGGGACGTGAACCCGGTGCACGGGCCCTTCGGCTCGCAGCGCGGCGTAGACGGGGTACGGGTCGGAGGCCAGGTCGTGGCCGTCCGGGGCCAGTTCCTCCAGGGTGGGTACGGGCATGGCGGTTCCTTCCGGTCGCGATCCTGTGGGCAGCGCCCCGGCCGCTGTCACTCGGCACTCCATACCGCGGGCAACGACGCCGCGAGCCCCGTGCCCTGGGCGTGCCCGGCTCGGGCGGCCGGCGGGCGGCGTGCCTCTGAGGTCATGTTGCGTCCCATGGCGCGGCGCGCGGTGCGGTCCGGGGTCACGAGGGTGACGTGGGCGCCTTCGGCGGTGAGCTCGGCCGCTTGCCGCGCGGCGTCGGGATGAGGGCCCACGGCGGCGGGGATCGGGGCGATGGCCAGCACGTGGTGATGGCCGCGCGCGAGGTGGATGTTGGCCGTGGACCGGCTGCCGCCGTCCATCCAACGGCGCCCGGCCACGGTGACGGGGGGCCAGACCACGGGAACCGCGCAGCTCGCGGCGACGGCCTCCCGGAGCGTGACCCCTGAATCGGCGTCAAAGGCCGTCAGTGCCCCTGTAAGGGCGTCGACAGCAGTGATCCGCAGCATGTGGTCGGGCCAGCCCTCGACGCCCCGCAGCAGCGGATCCAGCGCGGCGTACACGTCGGACTCGGGGCCCGTACGGGCCTTAAGGGCCGCTCGTCCGAGACGCCGCACGGAACGCTCCGGGTCACGGCCGCCCAGCGCGGCCCACAGGAAGCGGAGCGTCTGGCCGAGCGTCACATCGAGGTCCACGGAGTCGGCCCCCGCCAGTTGACGTTCGTACAGCTCTCGCGCGGGTTCACCGGCGAGCAGCCGCGCACCGAAGATCGCACCTGCCGAGGTGCCGATCACGACGTCCGCTCGGGCCGGATCGACACCGGCGTCGCGCAGGCCGGCGAGGACTCCTGTCATCCAGGCTCCGCCGACGCGGGCGCCACCACCGAGAACGAGCGCTGTACTGCCCATGCTCCACCCCTGCCCTCAAAGCGGGGACCAGTCCCCGTTTCACCGTCGAACGATAGCATCGCGACCGGGGAGCACTCCCCGGTACCGCGGGAAGGGCGCCCATGACGAACGAGGCAATGGCACCGGCTCGACGGCGCGATGCGCGTCGCAATCGGGAGTTGCTGGTCCAGGCCGCGCACGAGGTGTTCACGGAGCAGGGGCTCGAGGCACCCCTGGACGTGATCGCCCGGCGGGCCAAGGTGGGGAACGCCACGCTCTACCGGCATTTCCCCACCCGCGCGGAGCTGGTCGACGCGGTCTTCCGTGAGCAGCTGGCGGGCACCATGACCGCGGGCGAGCTGGCCCGGGCCGCCACGGACGCCTGGGAGGGGCTCGTCGGCTACCTGGGAGCCGTGTTCGCCGTCCTGGCCACCGATCGCGGCACCAACGACCTGATGACCACGCGTCTCGAGGGCGTCGGCTCATTGGAGGCCGTGCACGCCCACAACCGGGCGACCATCGACCTGCTGCTGGACCGTGGCCGTGAGCAGGGCAGCATTCGCGCGGACGTCACGACGGAGGACGTCCTCTTCGCACTCGCCGCGCTGGGGCGAGCCGTCCCGGCTCTGGCCGGCGCCGTCGCCCCGGACGCGTGGCGCCGCCCTCTGGCCCTGCTCCTCGACAGCCTGAGGGCCTCGCCCGCCGTCGAGCCCCTGCCCTCCCCCGCGCTCACGGCGGAGCAGCTCGGCGATGTCCTCCAAGGTCTGGGTCCTCACCGGCCACCCCGCACGTCCCCCGAGTGAGAAACAGGCGCACACGCGTGTGCCGCGGCGTTCAGGCGGACACGCGTGCGGCGCCGTGTGTTCACTGTTCGGCCGTCACCCCAGCGACGGGAGGAACGACTCCAGATCGCTCGGGAACTCACTGGGGAGTTCACTCGGGAACTGCGACGGAAGCTCGCTGGGCAGTTCACTGGGGAACTGCGTGGGCAGGCTGAACGGCGGCTTGGGAGAGGGGCTCGTGCTGGTCTGCGGGGCCGGCGTCCCGTCCTTGTCCGGCGAGTCGTCACTGCCCGAGGCCATGAAGATCACGGCCACCACCGCGACGGCGGCCACGATCACGGCGAGCAGGGCGAACAGAGGGCTGCGGCGGCGTCGGGGGCCGCCGGGCCCGCGTCCACCCGGGGCCTCGCGGACGGGCGGTATCGGCTGGGTCGGGGGCAGGCCCCCGTACGGGTTCGGGTCGCCGCGCCCGAAGTCGTCAGGAGGTGGTCCGAAGCCACCGCCCGGAGGCGGTGTGTCACCCGGCGGTCCGGGTGGCTGGGGCGGTACCGGCGGCATGGCCATACCGTCCAGAGTCGCCGCGAACCGGTCATGGGGCGACCCCCGCGCGGGAGTTGATACGGCCTCATGCCGTGGATCGCATGATTCCGGAACATTCCGCGCGGGGGCCGCCCCCCACTACGCGCGCGTGCGCCCTGACCTGTCGGACCGTGCGCGTGCGCTCGGGCCGTCAGCACGCATGTGTGCCGACGGCTCGAGGCCGCTCATGACCGACCGCCCGCGCGCGTGGGCCTCGTTCAGCCGCGGGCACCCAGGAGGTGGTCCATGGCAAGCTGGTCGAGCTGCTCGAAGGCCATGCCGCGCGCGGCGGCCGCCTCCACGTCGAAGTCCTCGAAGGCGCTGCGGTCTGCGAGCAGCGCCTTGAGGCCGTCCGCCGCCGTCTGCTGCGCCAGCTCGTCCAGACGCGCGGCGCGCAGCGCCTCCTGGACCTGCGGGTCGGCACGGAAGGCCGTGGCACGCTCCTTGAGGATCAGGTAGTTGCGCATGCAGCCCGCGGCCGACGCCCACACGCCGTCGAGGTCCTCGGTGCGCGGCGGCTTGAAGTCGAAGTGCTTCGGACCGGCGTAACCGGCGCTCTCCAGGAGGTCGACGAGCCAGAAGGCGGCACGCAGGTCACCGGCGCCGAAGCGCAGGTCCTGGTCGTACTTGATGCCGGACTGGCCGTTGAGGTCGATGTGGAAGAGCTTGCCCGCCCACAGGGCCTGCGCGATGCCGTGCGGGAAGTTCAGCCCGGCCATCTGCTCGTGGCCGACCTCGGGGTTCACGCCGTACAGCTCGGGGCGCTCCAGGCGCTCGATGAACGCGAGGGCGTGGCCGACCGTGGGCAGCAGGATGTCGCCGCGCGGCTCGTTCGGCTTGGGCTCGATCGCGAACTTCAGGTCGTAGCCCTGCTCGGTCACGTACTCGCCGAGGAGGTCGAAGGCCTCCTTCATACGGTCGAGAGCGACACGCACGTCCTTGGCGGCGCCGGACTCGGCACCCTCGCGGCCGCCCCAGGCGACGTAGGTCTCGGCGCCGAGCTCGACCGCGAGGTCGATGTTGCGGATGGTCTTGCGCAGGGCGTAACGGCGTACGTCGCGGTCGTTGGCGGTGAACGCGCCGTCCTTGAAGACCGGGTGCGTGAAGAGGTTGGTGGTCGCCATCGGCACCTTCATGCCGGTGGCGTCCAGGGCCTCACGGAAGCGCTTGATGTGGCCCTCGCGCTCGCTGTCCGAGGACCCGAAGGGGATCAGGTCGTCGTCGTGGAAGGTCACGCCGTGGGCGCCGAGCTCGGCCAGGCGCTGCACCGTCTCGACCGGGTCGAGGGCACGGCGGGTGGCGTCGCCGAACGGGTCCCTTCCCTGCCAGCCGACGGTCCACAGGCCGAAGGTGAACCTGTCCTCGGGGGTGGGCTGGTAGTTCATGACGCGGCTCCTTGCTGCTCCGGACTATTTCGTCATGGCGGTTTACAAATTAGTATGCACACACGTCTCCGGGAAGAGACAAGGTGTCTTCCGGGGAGACATCAGCCGCATGAAGATCATGAGCCGCGCAAAAAGGGAGAGCCCGATGTCAGCAGCCGAGGGTCCGCTCGTCGTCGGCGTGGACACGTCCACCCAGTCCACCAAGGCGCTGGTGGTCGACGCGGCCACCGGCCAGGTCGTCGCGCGCGGCCAGGCACCGCACACCGTGTCCTCCGGGGCCGGCCGCGAGAGCGACCCCCGCCAGTGGTGGGACGCGCTGTCCGAGGCCCTGCGCCAGTGCGGGGACGCCGCACGGGAGGCCGCCGCGGTGTCGATCGGTGGCCAGCAGCACGGCCTGGTCACCCTGGACGAGCGGGGCGAGCCGGTGCGCCCGGCCATGCTCTGGAACGACGTGCGCTCGGCGCCTCAGGCCCGCCGCCTCATCGAGGAGCTGGGCGGCCCGAAGGCATGGGCGGAGCGGACGGGAAGCGTGCCGGGCGCCTCCTTCACGGTCACGAAGTGGGCCTGGCTCGCCGAGCACGAGCCGGAGGCCCTGCGCGCCACGAAGGCGGTCCGGCTGCCCCACGACTACCTCACCGAACGCCTCACCGGTGAGGGCACCACCGACCGCGGCGACGCCTCGGGAACCGGCTGGTGGGCATCGGTGACGGAGTCGTACGACAGCGAGATCCTCGCCCATGTGGGCCTCGACCCCGCCCTGCTCCCCCGCGTGGTCCGGCCCGGCGAGGTCGCCGGTACCGTCCGCGACGGCCATGACCTGCCGTTCTCCAAGGGCACCCTGGTCGCCCCCGGCACCGGTGACAACGCGGCCGCCGCCCTTGGCCTCGGGCTGCGTCCCGGGACGCCGGTGATGAGCCTCGGCACCTCGGGCACGGTCTACGCCGTGTCCAAGCGCCGCCCCGCCGACCCGACCGGCACGGTGGCGGGCTTCGCCGACGCGCACGGCGACTGGCTGCCGCTGGCCTGCACCCTGAACTGCACGCTCGCCGTGGACCGCGTCGCCGCGCTGCTGAACCTGGACCGCGAGGCCGTGGAGCCGGTCTCGGGGGTCACCCTGCTGCCCTACCTGGACGGCGAACGCACCCCGAACCTGCCGAACGCCTCCGGGCTGCTGCACGGCCTGCGCCACGACACCACCGGCGGACAGCTCCTCCAGGCCGCCTACGACGGTGCCGTGCAGGCGCTGCTCGGGGCACTGGACCTGGTGCTCGACACGGACGCCGACCGTTCCGCGCCGCTGCTGCTGATCGGCGGCGGCGCCCAGGGCACCGCCTGGCAGCAGACCGTACGACGGCTCTCGGGGCGTCCGGTGCAGGTGCCCGAGGCCAAGGAACTGGTCGCGCTCGGCGCCGCCGCGCAGGCCGCGGGGCTGCTGACCGGCGAGGACCCGGGCGCGGTCGCCCGGCGCTGGAACACGACCGCCGGGCCGGTGCTGGAGGCCGTGGAGCGGGACGACGAGACGCTGGCCAGGATCGCCGGGGTACTCTCCGACGCGGCGCCGCTGCTGGAGCGGGGGACCTCTGAGAAGTGAGGGAGGCATGACCGCACCGCTGCACGACGCCCGATCGGCCGGCCCGGGGCGCGGCCCGCACGACGCCCACCCGGCGGGGACCCGCCGCGGCCTGCCCGACACCCAGCAGGGCATGCGACGCCGCAACCTGGCCCGCGTCATGCACGCCGTCAGCGCCGAGGGGCCGCTGTCGCGTGCCGCGGTCGCCTCGCGCATCGGACTGACCCGGGCCGCGGTGTCGACCCTCGTCGACGAGCTAATCCGGTCGGGGCTCCTGGAGGAACTGGGCCCCGAGCGCCCCGGTCGGGTCGGCAGGCCGGGCTCCGCGCTCGCCGTCAGCGGACGGGGGCCCGCCGGTATAGGCGCGGAGATCGGCGTGGATCACCTCGCGGTCTGCGCGGTCGACCTGCGCGGCCAGACCCGCGCGCGGGTGGTGCGGTACGGCGCGAACCGGGGCCGCGCGCCCGAGCCGGTGCTCGCGGAACTCACCGCCCTGGTGCGCCAGGTGGTGGCGGAGGCGGAGAGCGAGGGCCTGTGGCCCGCGGGGCTCGCGGTGGCGGTGCCCGGCCTGGTGGCGCGTGACGCCCGGACCGTCGTCCGCGCCCCGAACCTCGACTGGCACGACACCGACCTGGGCGCCCTGCTGCCCGAGGACTTCCCGCTGACCGTGGGCAACGAGGCCAACTTCGGCGCGCTGGCCGAACTCTGGCTCGGCGACGACACGCCCCACGACTTCCTGCACGTCTCGGCGGAGATCGGCATCGGCGCTGCCCTCGTGGTGGACGGCCAACTGCTGCGCGGCACCCGCGGTTTCGCGGGCGAGCTGGGCCATGTGCCGGTCCGCCCGGACGGTCCCCGCTGTCCGTGCGGCGGCCGGGGCTGTCTGGAGCAGTACGCCGGTGAGGAGGCGGTGCTGCGAGCGGCCGGCCTCGAACCCGGCGAGGACCGGGTCGGGCTGCTCGCGCAGCACGCGGCGGACGGCGACGAGGCCGTACGAGGCGCCCTGCGCGAGGCGGGAGAGGCGCTCGGCATCGCGCTGACCGGTGCGGTCAACCTGCTGGACCCCCAGGGCGTGGTGCTCGGCGGTGCGCTGGCGGGGCTCGCGCCCTGGCTGCTGCCCTCGCTGCGGGACGAGCTGGCCCGGCGCACCGCCGGTCCGGCCTGTCCGGTGTCGGTGTCGCGACTGGGTTCGCAGGGGCCGCTGCTGGGGGCCGCGCACTCGGTGGTGCGGGCGGTTCTGGACGACCCGTCGGTTGTGGGCGAACGGGCCTGACGGACCGTCATTTCACCCCATCGGGTGAGGGAGTTATCCACAACTCCAAGGTTCTCCACGGAAACAACAAGCGCTCTTCTGCCCGATCGGCACCCGCCGTACCGTGATCTACGCGAGGCACCCAGCGACTTCGTCACCTGATCGTGCTGATACGACACCGCCCGCGTCCACCTCGACGAACCGACCGGATCGGAGCCCTGCAGCGATGAGCGACCCCCGCATCCTGACCGTACGTCCCGAACCGGGCGAGTACGCCTGGACGTTCGGCGGTGCCCCACCGGTGGCCCGCATCAAGCCCGGCACCGTCCTCGACCTCTACACGGAGGACTGCTTCGCGGGGCGGGTGCGGTCCGAGAAGGACCTGGTGTCCGAGGTGTGCGAGTTCCCCTTCCTGAACCCGCAGACCGGTCCCTTCCACATCGAGGGCGCGGAGCCGGGCGACACCGTCGCCGTGCACTTCGTGTCGGTGGAACCGGCGCGGGACTGGGCCGCGTCCACCACGGTCCCCCTGTTCGGCGCGCTCACCTCCACACACACCACCGCCACGCTCCAGCCCCCGCTGCCGGAGACCGTGTGGATCTGGCAGCTGGACCGCGCCCGGCGCACGGCGATGTTCCGGGCGCACGACAGCGACATCGAGATCGAGCTGCCCATGGACCCGATGCACGGCACCGTGGGGGTGGCTCCCGCCAACCTGGAGGTGCGCTCGGCGCTGGTGCCCGACGCGCACGGCGGGAACATGGACACCCCGGAGATGCGCGCCGGCGTCACCTGCTACCTCGGGGTCAACGTGGAGGGCGCCCGGCTCAGCCTCGGTGACGGTCATGCCCGGCAGGGCGAGGGAGAGACCTGCGGGGTCGCCGTCGAGTGCGCGATGAACACCGTGGTGATCGTGGAGCTGCTCAAAGGGCTCGCCACGCCCTGGCCGCGCATCGAGTCGGACACGCACATCATCTCGACCGGCTCGGCCCGCCCACTGGAGGACGCGTTCCGGATATCGCAGCTCGACCTGGTGCAGTGGCTGGTCCGCGACTACGGATTCAGCGAGCTGGACGCGTACCAGTTCGCGACCCAGGCCGTGGAGTCGCCGCTCGCCAACGTCTGCGACACCAACTACACGTGTGTGGCGAAGATCCGCAAGGAATGGCTGCCCCCGCGCGAGACTCACCGCGGAGTGCACGACCGGCTCCGTGAGACCGCGGCGGCCCTGCGGGGCGGAACGCCGCCGACCTGAGAGGCACTTGATCCTTGGAACGCGCACGACCGCTGTTCGACCGACGGCGGCTGCTGAAGGGCGCCGTCCTCGCCGCCGTACCGTACTCGCTGCTTCCCGAGACGCCGGCCGGGGCCGTACCCCAGCCCGTCGACCACCCGTTCGCCGAGTGGCAGCCCGCGACCAGCTCCAACTACACGTACTCGGACCGCCCCGCGTCCTACGACATCGACCGGGTCGTCATCCATGTCACCCAGGAGACCTTCACCGACACCCTCGACATCTTCCGGAACCCGGCGAAGCAGGTGTCCGCGCACTATGTCGTCCGGTCGGCCGACGGTCATGTCGCCCAGTGCGTCCGGGAGGCCGACGTGGCCTGGCACGCCGGGAACTGGGGGTACAACACCCGCAGCGTCGGCATCGAGCACGAGGGGTGGGTGGACCGGCCCGCCTACTTCACCGACGCCCTGTACGCGCAGTCCGCGGTGCTCACCGCGGACATCTGCGTGAGATACGGCATCCCCAGGGACCGTGCGCACATCATCGGGCACTACGAGGTGCCGGGTTCGGACCACACCGACCCTGGACCGTACTGGGACTGGACGCGCTACATGAGGATGGTGGAAGCCGTGTGAGGAGGCGTCGTCCGGGTGACGGCGGTCGAAGAGGTTGTCGGGGCGGGCACCCGGAGTGACGATGTTCCCAGCCGCATCGCGTTCCGGGGAGGCCGAGTTGTCCGATCCATGGGTGGCCCTGGAGGCGGGGGCCGACCCTGCCGAGCGTGTCCGGATGCTGCTGCGGGCGCACGAGACGTTCACCGAGGCGGGTACGGTGCAGCGGCCGGTGCGGCCGGTGGTGGCGGACTCGTGGCGGCGTTCCGCGCGGGCGGGGGTCGGGCCCGACGGGACGGCGAGCGTCGAACTCAGCGACGGCGACCTCGGCGCGTACCGGGCCGAGCATCCGCTGGCGCGGGTCATGCCGCTGTTCCGTGAGCTGATGGGGACGTTCGCCTCCGACGGGGAGCATCTGCTCGCGGTGTGCGACGAGCACGGCAGGCTGCTGTGGGTCGAGGGACACGCGTCGACCCGGCGGCAGGCGGGCCTGATGAACTTCGTGCCGGGGGCGCGATGGTCGGAGACCGCGGTCGGGACGAACGCGCCGGGCACCGCGGTGGCGGTGGACCGGCCGGTGCAGGTGTTCGCGGCGGAGCACTTCATCCGCCGGGTGCAGCCGTGGACCTGCGCGGCGGCGCCGGTCCACGATCCGCGGACCGGTCGGGTGCTGGGGGCCGTGGACATCACCGGTGGGAACGGGCTGGCGCATCCGCACAGTCTGGGATTCGTCCAGGCGGTGGCGCGGGCCGCCGAGTCCCAGCTGGCGCTGCTGCTCCCGCGGGAGACGGCCACCGACACGCCCGAACTGAGCGCGCTGGGCCGGGACGAGGCGGTGTTCGCGAGCGCCGGCCGCAGGATCCGGCTGAGCCGGCGGCACAGCGAGATCCTGGTGCTGCTGTCCCGGCACCCGGAGGGGCTGAGCGGCGACGAACTGCTGTGCGCGCTGTACGAGGACGAGTCGGTGACCCCGGTGACGCTGCGGGCCGAACTGGCAAGGCTCCGCCGGGTGCTGGGGCCGGGGCTGCTGGCGTCGCGGCCGTACCGGTTGACCGTGCCCGTCGAGTCGGACGTGGCGGTGGTGGAGCGGCGGCTGGAGAGCGGGGCGGTGACGGGGGCGGCCCGGGGGTACACCGGTCCGCTGCTGCCGGCCTCGCGCGCTCCTGCGGTGGCACGGCTCAGGCGCCGGATCGCCGACGGGCTGCGCACGGCGTTGATCGCCCGCCGGGACCCCGACCTGCTGGCGGACTGGGCGCACGCGCCGTGGGGTGAGGACGACCTCGACGTGTGGCGGGCGCTCGCCGCCGTACGGCCCACGGCGAGCGTCCGGGCCCGGCTGGCCGCGCTGGAGTCGGAGCTGGCCGCGCCGAGGGCAACGTGGTTGCAACGTCCGCGCTCCTAGCCTCACGCGCAGAGCCGCCCAACGGCGGGCGGCGCTGCTGAAGGAGGCTGGCCAGCATGACCCGTTACGCGGCACCCGGCACCGAGGGCGCGATCGTCTCCTACCAGGCGCGCTACGACCACTTCATCGGTGGGGAGTACGTGCCGCCGGCGCGTGGGCAGTACTTCGAGAACCCGTCTCCGGTGAACGGGCAGCCGTTCACCGAGGTCGCGCGGGGCACCGCGGAGGACGTGGAGCGGGCGCTGGACGCCGCACACGCCGCCGCCCCGGGCTGGGGCCGGACCTCGGTGACCGAGCGCTCCGGGGTCCTCCTCAAGATCGCCGACCGTATGGAGGCGAACCTGGAGAAGCTCGCCGTCGCGGAGAGCTGGGAGAACGGCAAGCCGGTGCGGGAGACGCTGGCGGCCGACATCCCCCTGGCGATCGACCACTTCCGGTACTTCGCGGGGGCGATCCGGGCGCAGGAGGGTTCGCTCGGCGAGCTCGACGACGACACGGTGGCGTACCACTTCCATGAGCCGCTCGGTGTCGTCGCGCAGATCATCCCGTGGAACTTCCCGATCCTGATGGCGGTGTGGAAGCTGGCCCCGGCCCTCGCGGCGGGCAACGCGGTCGTGATCAAGCCGGCCGAGCAGACCCCGGCCTCCATCCACTACTGGATGAGCCTGATCGCGGACCTGTTGCCGCCGGGCGTGGTGAACATCGTCAACGGCTTCGGTGTGGAGGCCGGGAAGCCGCTCGCGTCGAGCCCGCGGGTGGCGAAGGTGGCGTTCACCGGCGAGACCACGACGGGGCGGCTGATCATGCAGTACGCCTCCGAGAACATCAAGCCGGTCACCCTCGAACTCGGCGGCAAGTCACCGAACATCTTCTTCGACGACGTCTGGGCGCGGGACGACGACTTCCGTGACAAGGCGCTCGAGGGGTTCACGATGTTCGCCCTCAACCAGGGCGAGGTCTGCACGTGTCCGTCCCGGGCACTGATCCAGAGCGGCAACTACGCCGAGTTCCTCCAGGCCGCCGTCGCCCGTACCGAACTCATCAAGCCGGGCCACCCCCTCGACACGGAGACGATGATCGGCGCCCAGGCCTCCAACGACCAGCTGGAGAAGATCCTCTCCTACCTGGACGTCGGCCGGCAGGAGGGCGCACGCGTGCTCACCGGCGGCGAACGCATCGAGTACGACGGCGAGTTGAAGGGCGGCTACTACGTCCAGCCGACGATCTTCGAGGGCGACAACCGGATGCGGATCTTCCAGGAGGAGATCTTCGGCCCGGTCGTGTCGGTGACGTCCTTCGACGACTTCGACGACGCCCTGAAGATCGCCAATGACACGCTGTACGGGCTCGGGGCGGGTGTGTGGACCCGCGACATGAACACGGCGTACCGCGCGGGCCGCGCGATCCAGGCGGGCCGCGTCTGGACGAACTGCTACCACGCGTACCCGGCGCATGCCGCGTTCGGCGGGTACAAGCAGTCGGGGATCGGGCGGGAGACGCACAGGATGATGCTGGAGCACTACCAGCAGACGAAGAACCTGCTGGTGTCCTACTCGCCGAAGAAGCTGGGGTTCTTCTAGGCCCCTTGCGTGGGTGGTGGTCTGGAGGCGCTGTTGTTCTCCGGACCACCCGCCACGATCTGTCAGCCCGGGATCACCGGCAGGATGATGCGGGAGGGGTGGTCGGTGTCGTGGAAGATCCGTTGGCGGGCCACCCGGGCCGTG
The DNA here is from genome assembly GCF_036345115.1 of Streptomyces griseorubiginosus. Lineage (GTDB taxonomy): Bacteria > Actinomycetota > Actinomycetes > Streptomycetales > Streptomycetaceae > Streptomyces > Streptomyces griseorubiginosus_C. The sequence goes on along the minus strand of NZ_CP107766.1, from coordinate 8,362,726 downwards.
GTCGCGGTGTGCTCGGGTTCGCCCGTGTTGAGGTTGCGGTCCCAGCGGGGGAAGTTGCTGGAGGTGACCTGGACCCGTATGCGGTGACCTGCCCGGAAGACGATGCTGGTCGACCACAGGTCCACGACATGCTCGGCCACCTCGCCCGGCGTCGCTTCCCGCACCCGCACGATGCCGTCGGTCACGTTGCGCGAGACACCGTTCTCGTCGACGTCGCACAGGCGGGCCACCCAGTCGGTCGAGGGGCCGTCCGTGGCGGCGAAGAGCACGGCCCGGACTCGGCCGGTCACCTCGACGTCCTCGGTGAGGGGCTCGGTGGTGAAGACCAGGACGTCCTCGCGCGCTTCCACGGCCACCTGGTCCAGCGGACCGGGACGGAACTCGTCGGTGAGCAACAGGGCTCCGCCGGTCGTGGGTACCGGGTCCATCGGGTCGTGGGCGAACTCCTCGGGCTGCTCGGTGGCGGACGGCGGCTCGGTGGTCAGGCGGCCGTCCGCACGCAGGTGGAAGTCCGTGTCCACGGCGCGTGACAGGGGCCATTCCGTCTCCTCGCGCCACTGGTTGACGCCCATGACGAACAGCAGCACCTTGCCCGTGTCCGGTTCCAGTGGCTCGCCGTCGCCGATCGTGCGACGGAACCAGTCGAGCTGGAGGCCGTGCAGCGGGCCGCGCATGCCCATGAAGGCGGAGTTCGCGGCGAACCCGAAGTTGACGTCGCCGATGACGTGCTGCTGGTTGGCGTGACTCCACGGGCCCATGATCAGCGTGGCGGAGCGGCCGGCTCCGCGCATGGCCGTGAAGTTGTCGAGCGTGCCCTGGGTGAAGATGTCGTACCAGCCGCCGACCTGGAAGGTGGGCAGGTCCACCTCGTCGTGCCGGCCCGCGACCGTGCAGGACGCCGCCCACCCGGGCTCCCGCCGGGACCGCTCGTAGCCGAGTTCGGGCAGCTCGTGCCGGGCGAACGCGGGGAAGTGCCCGGCCGGCAGCTCCCCGTAACCGCCTGCCGCCAGGCCGTCCATGTCCTGTACGAGTCCGCTGATGCCGCCCACGAGCGCGGCGGGGTCGGTGGCGTGCCGGCGCATCAGCGCGTCGGCGCCCATCATGAGGGTCCAGGGCGCGGTGATGCCGAGTTCGATCGCACCGCCGCGGGTCCAGAGGCCGTCGTCCGGGTCGGACCACGTCACCATCGGCGCGATCGCCTTGAGCTCCGGCGGCTTGGACAGAGCCGCCATCCACTGCGTGTTGCCGAAGTAGCTGGCGCCGATCATGCCGACCGAGCCGTTCGAGCCGGGAAGGGCGGCAGCCCACCGTACGGTGTCGTACCCGTCGCTCTCCTCGTGCGTCCACGGCTCCCACTCGCCCTCGGAGGCGAACCGGCCACGGGTGTCCTGGAGGACCACCATGAAGCCACGCCGAGCCGCCTCCAGGGGATCGAGGACCGCGATGGCCAGGGCCATCTGCTTCCCGTACGGCAGCCTGCTGAGCAGGACCGGCCACGGGCCGGTGCCTCCGGGGCGGTAGACATCCGCGCGCAGCACCGTGCCGTCACGCATCTCCGCGGGGACGTCGAACTCGATCCGCATCTCCGTCATGTGCTGCTCCTTTGCCCGCCACGACGCCTTCTCCGGAACATGGTCGATCGGCGCCGTCCCTGGGCGGCACCCCCGAACGGGGGTGACCGCGGCGGACTCGGGACATTGGCCGGCCACCGCACGGGCGAGGTCGTGGCTCCCCTGCCGCGGCCACGGCCGCGAAGCAGGTCCTCTCCGCGTGAGCTGCGGGTCTACCCTGGTGGCACTCTTCGAAGGGAAGCCTCCGTGCGAAGCAGCCTCCGGCCGGCGGTGCGGTCATGAGCCGGATCCTGGTGACCGGGTCCGCGGACGGTCTCGGGCGGGCCGCCGCCGACGCTCTGCTGGCCGCCGGCCACGACGTGGTGGTGCACGCCCGGAACCAGGAGCGGGCGGCGGGCCTCGACCCGCTGGTCGGCCGTGGGGCGCGGCTCGTGGTCGGTGACTTCACCGAGCGGGACGCCGTACGGCGCGTCGCCGCCGAGCTGGACGACTCCGAGCCGCTCGACGCCGTCATCCACAACGCCGGCGTGTGGAGCGGGCGTGCGGTCATGCCGGTCAACATCGTCGCGCCGTATCTGCTCACGGCGCTGCTGCGCGGGCCCCGCCGGCTGGTGTACCTGAGCAGCGGCTCGCACTTCGGGGGGCGTCCCTCGCTCGACGGGGTCGACTGGCGGGGTGAGCGCGCCGGCTCGTACTCCGACAGCAAGCTGTTCGTGACGGCACTCGCGGCCGCGGTGGCCCGGCTGCGCCCTGACGTGCTGAGCAACGCGGTCGATCCGGGCTGGGTGCCGACGAAGATGGGCGGGCCCGGCGCGCCGGACGACCTGGAGCAGGGGCATCGCACCCAGGAGTGGCTGGCGTCGAGCGACGAACCGCAGGCCCTGGTCTCGGGCGGCTACTGGTACCACCGTGAGCGGCAGCAGCCGCATCGCGCGGTGCACGACGAGGCGTTCCAGGACCGGCTCCTGGACGCCCTGGCCGAGGAGACCGGCACCGTGCTCTGAGCCTCCGCCCTGCCGTCTCAGCCGCCCCGCCGCACCCGCGCCGCCCTGCGGGCCTCCGCCAGCTTGCGGGCCTCGTCGCTCTTGCGGGACGGGCGGCCGCCGGAACCGGTCTGTCCGTCCTTGGTGCTGCCCAGGCCGCGGAACGGGGCGTTGTGGTTCTTGGGGCGTGCGGCGGCGGGGCTGCCGTCGAGCGGCACTCCGGAGGGGGACTTGGCACCGGTGATCCGGCTCAACTGCGCCTCGCCGGACCGGACTTTGGTGACCTCGGGGATGATGTCGGCGTCCGCCATCACCTGGCTCGTCTCACGGCGCTGTCCGGACAGGATGAGGGTCACGACGGTGCCGGAGCGACCGGCCCTGGCCGTGCGGCCCGCGCGGTGCAGATAGTCCTTGGGGTCGGTGGCCGGGTCGACGTTGACCACCAGGTCGAGGTCGTCGACGTGCAGGCCGCGGGCGGCGACGTTCGTCGCCACGAGCGCGGTGACCTGCCCGTTCTTGAACTGGGCCAGGGTGCGGGTGCGTTGCGGCTGGGACTTCCCGCTGTGCAGGGCGGCGGCGGGCACTCCGCTGGCCCGCAGATGCCGGGTGAGCTGGTCGACACCGTGCTTGGTGTCCAGGAACAGCAGGACGCGGCCGTCCCGGGCGGCGATCTCCGTGGTCACGGCGTACCGGTCCGGGCCGTGCACGACGAACACGTGGTGCTCGATCGTGGCGACCGCGCTGGAGGAGGGGTCCACGGAGTGGACGGCCGGATCGCGCAGGTAGCGCCCGACCAGCTGGTCCACGTCCCGGTCGAGGGTGGCGGAGAACAGCATGCGCTGCCCGTCCGGACGCACCTGGTCCAGGATCTCCGTGACCTGCGGCAGGAACCCCATGTCGCACATCTGGTCGGCCTCGTCCAGGACGGTGATGCGCACCTGTCCCAGGCGGCAGCCCTTGCGCTCGATCAGGTCGTGCAGCCGGCCGGGGGTGGCGACGACGATCTCGACGCCGTCCCGCAGCGCGGCGGCCTGCCGGCCGATGGACACTCCGCCCACCACGGTCGTGAGCCGCAGCCGCAGCGCCTCGGCGTACGGGGTGAGCGCCTCACCGACCTGCTGCGCCAACTCCCGGGTGGGCACCAGGACGAGCGCCAGCGGCTCCTTGGACCTGGCGCGCCGTCCGGCCGTACGCGCGAGCATCCCGAGGCCGAAGGCGAGTGTCTTGCCCGATCCCGTGCGGCCGCGGCCCAGGACGTCCCGGCCGGCGAGCGCGTTCGGCAGCGTCGCCGCCTGCACGGGAAAAGGCACGGTCACGTCGTGTTCGTCGAGCGTCCGCAGCAGCTCCGCCGGCAGACCCAGCTGGGCGAAGGAGGTCACCGGGGGCGACACCGACGGGGCGCCTGACGCGTCGTCCTGCTGCCGGGCGTCGGCACGTGCTGAATCGCTCACAGAGAGCCTTCCTCCGAGGGGACCGTACCGAGGAAGGCGCGGCGGGGACGCGGCCACCGGTCAGGGGCACCGAACACGGGGCACCGACACAGCGACACTGCAAACGCCCGACACTAGCACGGGCCGGTGTCCCGCTAGGGGCGAGCGGTCAGGGACAGGTCGGCGTACAGGATGTGGTGGTCCGAGACCTCGGTGGGGACGACGTGGTGGCGGAGGGGGGTGACGTCCCGCAGGAAGACGTAGTCGAACTTGCTCTGCCAGTCGGTGGTCGGCTCGCAGCTGCCGGTGCCCGAGGGGCGGCACTGGGGGGCCGCGTCCGCGGCCAGTTTCCACATCGGGGTGAGTTCGGGGGCGTACGGCACCGCGTTGAAGTCGCCGATGACGATCGCGCGGTCGTACCGGGCGACCTCGGCGGCGAGTACGCCGACCTGCTCCGCCCGGACCGCCTCCTGGCGTCGTTCGGCGAGGTGGGTGTTGAAGAGCCGGACCGGGCGGCCGCCCACCGTGGTGGTGACCTCCATGTACCCACGGTCCTCGGAACCGCCGTCCGGGTATTCCTCGGTGACGACGTCGGTCATCGGGGCCGCCGACAGGATCGCCTCGCCGTAGCCGCCCGGGTTCCACGGTGCTCCCCCGCAACGGCCCCAGCTCTGCAGGACCGCCCCGTACTCGACGTGGTAGACGAGCCCGTGGAGGTTCTCCAGGTACTCCCGGATCTTCTCGACGTCGCCCACGCACGCCTCCTGCAGGCCGATCACCTGGGGCGCGTACTTGGCGATCTCGGCGGCCCGGTCGTCGTTGCCCGTCTCGCAGGGGTTGCAGAGGTTCCAGGTCATGACCCGGTTGGCCACGACGTCCCGGGCCGGCTTGGCGGGCACGGACCGGGCGTCGAGGGCGCCGCTCGGCGCGCTGGGACCGGAGAGCACCATCCAGGCCAGGACCATGGCGCCCACGAGCAACCACGTGCCCTTTCCGAGCACCATTGCCTCCTCGACGTGCATCCAGGGCGACTGACGTCTACGGGAACGATGTTATGGGACCCCGCTCACCCCTCGTCCCGCAGTCGTGCCGCCAGCGAGGTCAGCGGGGCGGTCTCCGCCTCGTGGCCCAGGGCGGTCAGGTGGGAGACCGCCGCGTCGACGCGGGTGAGCGCCGGGGCGGTGCGCTTGAGGTAGATGCCCTCCACGGCGCCCGTCAGGCGGACGCACTCGGCCCACTCACCGGCCCAGTCGTCCTCGGGGCCGGGCTCGCCGAGCAGGGCCAGGGCCTTCTCCAGAGCGGCCAGGGAGTCCTCGTAGGCGCGGCCGTACGCGTTGACCCGCCCGTACTCGTAGGCCAGCGCGGTGTCCAGGGACGGCCCACGAGTCCCCGGCTCGACAACACCGGCTTCGAGCGCACCCTCTTCGACGACACCGGCCCCGCCTTCGACGACACCGCCCTCGACGGCACCGGCCGCACGCTCCGCCTCCCGTGCCGCACGCTCCGCCTCCCGTGCCTCGTCCGCGATCCGGCCCGCGTCCGCGAGGTAGGCGAGGGCGTCCCGCAGGCCTTCGGGGCCCTGCTGCTGGGCCTGCTGGCAGGCGAGTTCGCGCAGGGAGTTGCTGAGCGGTTCGTGGCGCGGGGCCAGGCGGTGCGCGGCGAGCGCCTGGTCCGCGGCTTCGCGGGCCCGGTCGAACTCGCCGGACTCACCGAGGAGTACGGCCGTCTCCGCGGCGATCATGGTGTGGCTGCCCGGGTCGTCGTCCCAGCCGGCCGACTCGGCGGCGAGGGCGACGAGTTCCGCGGTGGCGGCCTTGAGGTCGTCGCCCGCGCGCAGGGCCCGGGCCCGGGTCAGGCGCAGCTGGGCGGTGAGCCGGTCGTCGATCTCGCCGGCCGCGACGTCGGGTTCGGCCAGCACGGAGTCGAGCAGGGCGATGCAGTCCTCGACACGGCCCAGGTCGAGGCTGAGCCGGGCCGCGTTGCTGTAGGTGCAGAACGCGTCGAAGCGGTTGCCGCGGCGCAGGTCCACCTCCGCCGCGCGCGTCAGGTGCCGCAGTGCCTCGTCGGGACGGCCCAGGTGCATGGCGGCCTCGGCCAGATCGCTGAGGAGGCGGCTGGTGTCGAGCGTGTCGCCCTGCCATTCCCCGGCGAGGCGCAGCGCTTCGGCGAGGTCGCTGTAGCCGGCCTGGGCGTCGCCGAGGCCGAGCCGGATCCGGCCGCGCAGCTGGAGCGTGCGGGGCAGGTGCCAGTCGGGGCCCTGCGCCCTGAGGCGTTCGAGGAGGGCGTCGGTCTCGGTGAGCGCGGCGGGCAGGTCGCCGGCGAGGGCGTGCGTGGTGGCCCGCAGCAGCCGGCCGCCGGAGATCTGCCCGACGACGTCGTGCCGGGTGGCGAAGGCGTGCAGCAGGTCCAGCTCGGCGAAGACCGGCGCGATGTGCTCCTCGTCCCGCGTCGCCTGGAGGCGCAGGCCGAGCATGGTCGCGCGCAGCCGCAGCAGGCGGGCCTCCTGGTAGGGGGCGAGGCCGGCCGTCTCCTCGTGCAGCCGGACCAGGGACGCGTGGGCCTCGGTCAGCGCGGCGGCCTTCGCCTCGGCCCCGTCCGCGCTCTCGGCGACGGCGAGCAGGGCGGCGCCGCGCTCCAGGGTCGCGTGCCCCGGTTCTCCGGCGTCCTCGTACAGGGCGGCGGCCTCCTCGTGGAGGGCGGCGGCCTCGGCGTACTCGTCCTTCTCGCCCACCTTGCTCGCCTCGTCGGCCAGCAGGTCGGCGCGCAGCAGGACGAGGGGGCCGACGGCCGGGTCGTCGGGGTGGCTGTAGTCGCGGGCGGCTACGAGGGTGCGCAGCCGGGTCCAGCAGGCGCGGTTGTCCGGGTGCCCCCGCTCGTCCAACGCCCTTGCCCGGAGGATGAGTTCGGGCAGCGACTCGGGTAGGTCCGTGGCCGTACGGGAAGCGGGTGCGGTGGCCGGGGCGGCCGGGGCCACGTCGTCGAGGCTGCGGGCGCGCAGCGTCAGTTCCAGCGCGTCCAGGAGCGGGGCGCGGTCCAGGCGGGCCCGGCGGTGGTCGGACACGGCGCTGGTGCCGTTGCGGTCGTCGAAGCGGGCGGCGAGGTCGTCGGCGCGGCCGCTGACCTCGGCACGCAGACCGGTCACCGTCCAGGTGCGGCCCGGGTATCCGGCGGCGGGCAGCTCGCCGTGGCCGAGGGACTCGACGCGCTGGAGGAGGACCTCCACGCCGGTGAGGAAGTCGAGCTGGTCGAGCGGTGAGTCGACCTCGTCGAAGAGGTTGCGGTTCTCGGCGAGCAGTTCCAGGCCGCGCGCCTCGTTGCCGGTCAGCGCGCAGAACTCCAGGTGCCGGCCGACCTCGCCGGACATCGAGGGGTTGCGGCGGCAGCCGCGGTACCCGGCGAGGTGCAGTTCGCGGGCCCGGTCGACGCGGCCGGTGCGCAGCAGGGGCAGCAGCGCGTACGACACGGAGCGGGCCGGCTCCTCCTGGCAGGACTCCTTGCCGGACAGGACGGGTTCCCAGATGCTCAGGGCCCGCTCGTCGTCGCCCGCGGTGAGGTGGTGGCGGGCGCGCCGGCAGATCTCGCAGGCCTCGCAGTCGCTGTACCGGGTGCGGGTGCGGGCCGCCCACAGCTCGTAGGCGAGGGCGGTGTCCTCACCGGTGTGCGCCGCGAGCTGGTAGGCCTCCCCGTAGTAGGGCTGGAGGCCGAGGTCGGCCTTCTCGTACCGGTCGCGCATCTCGGTCAGCCACTGGCGCAGGGCGGCCAGCGGTATCTCGGGCAGCTGGCGCAGGGCGTTGGACACCCACTTGAACCGCCAGAACAGCATGTACCGCAGCCGCTCGTCGAAGACCTCGGGCCGCTCGTCGAAGAGGTTCAGCAGCCGGGCGAAGACGACGGGCGACTTCCGGGGCTCGGAGCCGTAGGTGTACGCCTCCTGGAGTTCGAGGAGGGCGTGGATGAGCGGAACGGGCTCCTCGAACTGCTCGGCCGCGTCGACGAGTTCCTCGGCGGTGACCGTGCGGGTACGGCCGTAGGGGCGCTCGTCGTTCGCCTGGAGGGCCTGGTACAGCTCTTCGGTGGTCTGGGGAGCGGTCGGCATCGTCAGCTGTCCTTGCGGAGGGCGTGGGCGAGGAGGTCGAGGAAGGAGCGGTTGATGAGGCTGGACTCGGCGGGCCTGAGGGGGCGCCGGGACAGCATCGCGGCCTGGCCGTAGAGGGCTTCGGCGCTGGTGCGGGCCAGTTCGGGTTCGTCGATGGTGACGGCGGTGCGGACCAGTGGGTTGAGCTGGTTGAGGATCAGCTGGGCGCGCGGGGCCTCCTGGCGCAGGGCGCCGAGGATGTCGCCCCACACCCCGCCCTGCTGCTCGCGGGCGAGCTGGGAGCGGGTGCGTTCGTGCCGGGCCTCGCGGCTGTCGACCAGGAGGGCGGGGGCGGACGCCGGGTGGAAGGTGCGCAGCGCCACGTCGCAGTCGAAGACGGCGAGGGCGTCGCGGGCCTGGGCGAGGTAGGCCGAGGCGGCGAGTTCGGTCTCCCGGTCGACGGGGTCGAGGTGGGCGGTGAGGGTTGCCGGGTCGAGGTCGGCGACGGTGGCCTCGGGCCGGATCTCGGGCAGCCGGTGGACCAGTTCACGGTCGTAGGTGTAGCCGCCGTTGACGACGCCGAGCCCGGCGGCCGAGGCGATCGCGGCGACCTGGCGGAACTCCTCCACGCTGGAGGTCACGAGCACGGTGGGGTGGGTGCGGGCGAACTCGTCGAGGGTGCAGTGCCCGTCGGTGGTCTCGAACGGCAGCCAGGGCAGCAGCATCCTGAGGATCTCGTCGTCGTGCACGGCGAGGGACTTCACGGCCAGGTGGTGGGCCTGGAGGAAGCGGCCGAGCAGCTCCGGATCGCTGGCGGCGGCGCGGGCGATCCAGGCCCGCAGCCGTTCGGCGAGGGCGTCACGGACGGCGGCGAGGGTGTCGTCCTCGTACAGGGACTCGCGGGACGCCGTCGGACGCAGGCTCTCGGCGTCCACGACACAGCGGACGAAGAACGCCCACTCGGGCAGGATCTCCTCGGCGTGCTCGGACAGCAGCATGCCCTTGACGTGCACGCGGTGTCCGTGGCGGCGGCCGGCCGGGACCGCCTCGGGCAGTACGCAGGCGATGCCCTTCAGGCCCACGGCGGGCAGGTCCAGCTCGATGGTGTCCAGCGGTGTGAACCCGAAGATCTCCTCGCCGTACGCGGCCAGCGCGCGGGAGCGGGCGCCGGGCGTGGGGTGGGCCTGCGACCAGGGCGCGGGCTCGGGGTTGACCGGTGTGGCCGGGCCGGGCGTGCCGTCGTCGAAGGTCACCGGGTGACGCAGCAGGGAGCCGAAGTGGCGGGCCAGCGTGAGCACTTGGGCCGGGCGGGTCCACTCCCCCGCGTCGGCGCGCGGCGTCAGCGTGACGGTCGTGCCGGGCCGGGGGCGGGCGGAGGCGGGCAGGGTGCGGACGGTGTAGCTGCCGTCGCCGCGTCCGCGCCACTCGACGGCGGGGGCGTCGGGGGTGCGGGCGGAGCGGCTGACGACGTGGATCTCGTCGGCGACCAGGAAGCAGGAGAGCAGACCGATGCCGAACTGGCCGATGAAGTCGGCGCGTTGCTCGGCGACCTGCTCGGCGCGCTTGCTGCTGCGGCCGATGGTGGCGAGGAAGCTGTGCACGTCGGCCTCGGTGAGGCCGACGCCGTCGTCCTCGACGCGGACCACGGTGCCGTCGGCGTAGAGGCGGATGCCGAAGTCGCCGTGCGGCTCGACGGCGTGCCGCGCGGTGAGGGCGTCGACCGCGTTCTGCAGGAGTTCGCGCAGGTAGACGCGGGGGCTGGAGTAGAGGTGGTGGGAGAGGAGGTCCACCAGGCCGCGCAGGTCGACCTGGAAGGTGCGGTCGGTGGCGGCGTGGTCGTCGGCGTGGTGACGCAGAGGCATGGGGCAGTCCGGGGTGAGGGGAACGGCGGGGTGGGCGGTGGTCCGCGCGAGGTCGGCCGGGGACCGGCGGACGGGAGGCGGACGGCGGCTCAGAAGGCCTTGCGGAAGCGCGCGTACACCTTCTGCGGGTCCGCCATGAAGGTCCACGGCCATTCGGTGAACACGCCTTCCAGCTCGCGGAAGACATTGGAGGCCGTGCTGCTGCCCGCCAGCGAGAGGGCCATGGCGAAGATGTTGTAGTCGCCCTGCCAGCCCAGTCGGCGTTCGTACGCGTGGTGCAGGATGCTGCGCTCCGCGGCCTCCCTCAACTCGGTCCGGATCCGCGGGTCCTGAAGGCAGTCGCGGTTGTCGGACTCCACCCAGTCCTCGATGTGCGCCATGGCGACCACGCAGCCGAGCCGGTGCCCGTCGGGCGCGCCGGCGAAGGCCTTCCGGGCGTACTCCAGGGCCTGGCCCGGCTCTCCGCCCCAGCGGGGCTGGAGGTGCGACACCCACTCCATGTGGAGGTCCACGTTCAGCGGATCACGGCGCAGGCCGGCCGCGAGCCGGGCCTCCTGGACGCTGTCGTCGACGGACATGCCGCGTCCCGAGGTGAGCAGATGGCGCCACGGCGTGACCCAGCCGGGCTGCAACTCGGCGGCTTCCAGCAGGTGTTCCTCGGCGATGTTCAGCCGCTCGTAGAAGGTCTCCCACTGGCCGCGGCTGACGTCCACGGCACGCGCGGACGTACGCGCCTCCCAGCCCCAGGAGACATGGCGCGCACCCGAGATCAGCAGGGCGGTCGCCCGGAGCTCCTTGTCGTCCTTGTCCTCCTCGGCGGCCCGGACGATCCATTCCTCCAGACCGTCCACATCGGTCAACTGCCCTAGGACCGCCTGCTCGTGGCCGAGGTCGAAGGGGGCCAGCGCCGCCTTGACCGCCGTCCAGTCACCGGCGTCGGCCGCTTCCACGAGGGCGAGCACCCGGGCGTCGCCGAGCGCGCGCAGCTTGTACACCCCGTTCTTCTGCCTGCGCGGGACGGGCAGGGCGTGCGGATCCGCCGTCGGTCTTTCCCCGCCCCCACCGAACAGCCTGCCGAACATGACGCGCCCTCCCCTGGTCCCGCGTGATCGTCCGGTGCAGCATAAGGGGAACCACTGACAGCGCTTCCACCGGGTTTTCACCAGGCGCACACGGCTCGGCACAGTCGGACTGGCGGTTTCAGCGGGCGGCTCGGACCAGGGCGTCGAAGAGGCCCTGCTGGGCGGGGTCCTCGGAGGCGGTGTCCTCGGGGTGCCACTGGACGGCGGTGAACCACCCCCGCGCGCCGGGGAGTTCGAGTCCTTCGACGGTGCCGTCGGCGGCCCGCGCGGTGACCGTGAGTCCGGTGCCGAGGCGTTCCACCCGCTGGTGGTGGTAGCAGGAGGCGTCCACCTTCGGTACTCCGGTGGCCTGTTCCAGCAGGGTGCCGCGCTCGATCCCCACCGGGTGCGTGAGGTGCCGGTGTTCGCGTTCGGGGCCGCCCATGTCCTGCTCCAGGGTGCCGCCGAGGGCGACGTCGACGACTTGGAGGCCGCGGCAGATCGCCAGCAGGGGCAGGCCCTGGTCCAGTGCGGTGCGGGCGACCTGGAGGTCGAAGGTGTCCTGGAGGTCGTCGACGTCGTAGACGGCCGCGTGGGTGTCGGTGGCGCCGTAGCGGTGCGGGGCGAGGTCGCCGCCGCCGGGGAGCAGGACACCGTCGAAGCGGGCGAGGCGGTCGGGGACGTCGACTTCAGCGGCCGGGTGGATGCTCGCCGGTTCGCCGCCGGCCCGCCAGACGGCCTCGATCAGGGCGCGGGCGTTCACCTCGGCGGCGTACCGGAGCGCGGAGGTCGTGGCGGCGAAGCGGGCGGGGATCGCGATGAGCGGCCGCGCGGGCGGGGTCGTACGGCTCACAGCTGGATCCAGGTCGTCTTGAGCTCGGTGTACTTCTCAAGGGCGTGCGCCGACTTGTCGCGCCCGTTGCCGGACTGCTTCACGCCGCCGAAGGGGACGGTCAGGTCGCCCTCCTCGTAGCAGTTGACCCAGACGGTGCCGGCCTTGAGGGCGCGGGATACCTTGTGGGCGGTGGAGAGGTCGGAGGTCCACAGGGCGGCGGCGAGGCCGTACTCGGTGGCGTTGGCGAGCCGTACCGCCTCGTCGAGGTCGTCGAAGGCGAGGACCGACAGGACGGGGCCGAAGATCTCCTCACGGGCCAGTCGCATCCCGGGGTCGACCCGGTCGAAGACGGTCGGTTCCAGGAAGCTGCCGCCGGTCCCGGTGAGTGTCCGGGCGCCGCCCGCGCGCAGTCGGGCCCCTTCGTCGAGGCCGGTGGCGATGTGGTCCTGGACGCGTGCCAGGTGGCTCTCCCCGACCAGGGCGCCCATCTCGGTGGCCGGGTCGAGGGGGTCGCCGACACGCAGGGCGCGGGCCCGGGCGACGACGGCCTCGGTGACCTGGTCGGCGACGGAGGAGTGCACCAGGAGCCGGGAGGGGGCGGTGCACATCTCGCCCTGGTTGAAGAAGATGCCCCAGGCGGCGGTGGCCGCGGCCCGCTCCAGGTCGGGGGCGTCGGGCAGGACGATGTTCGGTGACTTGCCGCCCAGTTCCAGCCAGACGCGCTTGAGGTTGGAGTCGGCGGAGTAGCGCAGGAAGTGCCGGCCCACGGCGGTGGAGCCGGTGAAGGCGAGGACGTCGACGTCCGGGTGGAGGCCCAGTGCCCGGCCGGCCACGGGTCCGTCGCCGGCCACGACGTTGAGGACCCCCGGGGGCAGTCCCGCCTCGGTGGCGAGGCGGCCGAGCAGGAGGGCCGACAGCGGGGAGTGCTCCGACGGCTTCAGTACGACCGTGCAGCCGGCCGCCAGCGCCGGGGCCACCTTCCAACCGGCCAGCGTCAGGGGGAAGTTCCACGGCACCACGGCTGCGACGACGCCGGCCGGCTCGCGGGTGACCAGGGCGAGGGCGTCCGGGGCGGTGTGCGGGGACTGGTCGGTGAGCTTGTCGGCGAGCTGGCCGTACCAGCGGAAGGTGGTGATGAGGGCGCGCAGTTCGATGCCGTAGGCGTCCGTGACGGGTTTGCCCATCTCCAGGCTGACGGTCAACGCCAGTTCCTCGCGCCGCTGTTCGAGCAGGTCGGCGATGCGCAGCAGGGTCCGGCCGCGTTCGGCGGGGGCCAGGTGCGGCCAGGGGCCGGAGTCGAAGGCCCGCCGGGCGGCGGCGACCGCCGCGTCCACCTCCGCGGCGCCCGCGTCGGCGATCTCGGCCAGCACCTGGCCGTCGCGGGGCGAGACGAGGGTGAAGGCCGCTCCGCCGCCGGGTTCGCCGGCGCCGTCGATGTGATGGACACCGGAAGGGGTCAGGGACTTGGCGCGGCGCAGCCACTCCTCATGAGTGACATCCGGCATGGGGGACCTCCGCGGTCAATATTTGGGACCAAACAAAATGGGGACAAGGGGGCGGCGAGAGAGCTCAATGGTTGAAGCCCAGGGCAGGGCCGCCCCCCATGGTCACGGCCGGACGGCTCGGCCCCTGGTCACGCGTGCGGCCACGAGACCGAGGACCAGGACGGCCGGGACGGAGAGCTGGAGCCAGATCGCGGTGGTCCGGTCGCCGCCGATGAGGGTGGTGAAGTTCTCGACGATGAGCCAGATGGCACCGGCGATGCCCAGCGCGCCCAGCACGGGGGCGATCACGGTGTTCCAGGGGCGGGTGTCGGCGCGCGAGCGGCGGAAGAAGACGACCACGGAGACCGAGGTCAGGAAGTAGAGCAGCATCATCGCCAGTACCGCGACCCCGCTGAACCAGGAGAACAGGGTGAGCACCGGATCCTTGCCCAGGATCGCGAAGGGCAGCACCAGCAGTGCCGCGAGGACGGTCTGCACGACACCGGCCGCCCAGGGCGAGTGGCGGCGGTTGAGCGCGGTCAGTCCGTGCGGGAGGAGCCGTTCGCGGCCGAGCGAGAAGAGGTAGCGGTTGGCGGAGTTGTGGAAGGCGAGGATGCCGGCGAAGAGGGAGGTGGCCAGCAGGACCGGCAGGACGTCGTCGACCCAGCCGCCGAACTGGGCGGCGATCGGCGCGAAGACGAAGGACGTGGCGTCGCCGCTCTCCAGCGCCTTGCCGGCCTCGCCGGTGGCGTGGGACGCGCCGTGCGCGGAGACCAGCATCCACGAGGTGAAGGCGAAGAAACCGGTGACCACCCCGACGGACAGATAGGTGGCCCGGGGCACGGTCCGGCGCGGCTCGCGGGCCTCCTCGCCGTAGATCGCGGTGGCCTCGAAGCCGAACATCGACGCGACGGCGAACATCAGCGCCACGCCCGGGGCGCCCTGGAGCGCGGCGGAGGCGGAGAAGCTGTCGGTGAAGCCGAGCCCCTCGGGGCCGCCGCCCTTGAAGAAGGTCACCAGGGCGAAGACGATCAGGATGCTGAACTCGGCCAGCACGAAGACGGTGAGGATCCGGGCGCCCATCTCGATGCCCGAGGCGCCGAGGACCTGGACGATCACCATCGTGACCAGGGTCCAGACCCACCAGGCCACATGGGTGCCGGTGTAGTGCTCGACCAGGCCGCTCACCGTGGCGCCGTACAGCCCGTACATCGCGGCCTGGATCGCGCAGTAGGCGAAGAGGGCGACCCCGGCGCTGCCGGAGCCCGTCGGCCGGCCGAGGCCCTTGCCGATGTACGTGTAGAAGGCGCCCGCGTCCACGACATGGCGGCCCATCGCGACGAAGCCGACCGAGAACAGCAGGATCACGGCGCCGGCGAGGAGGTAGGCGGCGGGGGTGCCGGCGCCGTTGCCGATGCCGACCGCGATGGGGACGGCGCCGGCGATGCCGGTCAGCGGGGCCTGGGCGGAAAGGACGAAGAACAGGATGCCCAGGACGCCGAGCGAGTCGGGCTTGAGCCTGCCTGCCGTGGAGGGTGCCGTAGCGGCCTCGGTGCTGACCGCTGTCTGACTGTCCACTCGAATCACCTGCCGGGAGCGGGGAGGGGCGGGAATTGTTTCGAGCCAAACGAGTTGCCTCATGGTGGGTCGGAACTATCCGTTTGGCAAGGGGGTACGGCGGGTTTCCCGTCAGGCGGGCGATTTCCTACGGCGGTCAGGCGCCGGGGTCCTGCGTACCGGCGCCTTCGGCGCCGGTGCCGTCGGCGCCGAGCAGCCGCAGCAGGGTGCGCAGTTCCTCGATCGCCGCGTCGGTGACCTCGGGCTCGCCGAGGACGAGCTGGTGGAGGACCAGGCCGTCCAGGGCGGCGAAGACCAGGCGGGACAGCGCGCGGTCGGCACCGTCGGGCAGCATGCGGCTGAGCTCGCGGTGGGTGGCGTCGAAGTACTCGTCGTACAGGGCGCGGAGCTGCGGGAGCAGTTCCGGCCTGCGGCGCGATTCGAGCAGCAGCTCGTACTGGAACGCCTGCTTGTCCGGGTCCGCGGTGACCATCTCGGACACGCCGGAGGAGAAGTCGGCGACCTTGCCGGTGCCGGGTTCGAGCGCGCTGGTGTCCATCGAGGTGCGGATGGTGTGGGCGAGGGTCTCCTCGATCAGGGCGTCACGGGAGCCGAAGTGGTGGACCACCAGCCCGTGGGTGACCCCGGCCTCCTGAGCGACCGCGCGATAGGTGAGCCTGCGCAGCCCACCCCGGGCCACCACCCGGACCGCCGCACTCAGCAGCGCCTCGCGCCCTTCCCCGTAGTGCACACGCTTACGTGACCGCTGGCTCTCGGGACTGCCGCCGGCTTCGGTCATACCGGCGACCCTACCTGGCCGAAGACAGGTGCCGGCCGGTCGGCATGTCGGCGGAGGGGGGTGTGGTGCGGGGCGCGAGGGGGACCGCCGCGCCCCGGCCACGGTCGGGGCACCCGTTCAGCGCCTCGGTGGGCGGATGCCGCGGAACTCCCAGTCGCCGCCGAGTGCGGTGGACAGGACCTCCTCGGACTCCGTGGGCTGGGCGCCGACGTCGGGGCGGACGGGGGTGGGGCCGGTGACGATGTGGTTGGTGAGGCGTCCCAGGCCCTCGACCTCCACCTCGACGACATCGCCCGGCTGTACCGGGCGGGAGTTGGCGGGGGTACCCGACAGCAGGACGTCACCGGGGTACAGGGTGATCGTGCGGGCGATGTCGGCGACGAGGTAGTGCATGTCCCACTTCATCTCGTCGGTCGAACCGTCCTGCACCACCTCGCCGTTGACGTACGTCCGCAGGGTCTTCCCCCGGAAGTCCCAGTCGGTGACCAGCCCCGGGCCCAGCGGGCACAACGTGTCGGAGCCCTTCACCCGGAGCATCGAGCCGGCGTCGGTGTCCCGGAAGTCGTGGAGGCCGTAGTCGTTGGCGATCGTGTAGCCCTCGATGTACTCGCCCGCCTCGGCCGGGGAGATGTTGCGGGCGGTCCTCCCGATGACGACGGCCACCTCCCCCTCGTAGTTGAGCCACTTGCAGCCCTCGGGACGGACGACCGCGCCCCGGTGGGAGTTGAGGGCGGAGGTCGGCTTGTGGAAGTACGTCGGGGTGTCCGGCAGGTCGATCCGGAACTCCTCCACGCGGCTGCGGTGGTTGAGGTGCACGGCGATCACCTTCGACGGCACGACGGGCGGCAGGTGCAGGGCGTCCCCGGTCTTGACGCGACGGCCGTCCCCGGCGACCAACTCGTCGCCTTCGACGGTGACCTGGACGGCGGCGCCGTCGAGGAGGATCCGGCGGTACTCGGGCATGGCAGCCTTCCTAGGGGCGACGGTGCGGGTGATGGGGTACGGCAGCCACGGGTGCTCCCGTGCCGGTCCAGCCGTCGGCCGGGCGGTCGAACCACAGGTGGACCTGGCCGGTGCCGACGGAGTTCTCGTACTCGCCGTACTGGCGGGCCCGCGCGGTACAGGCCTGTTCGCCGAGGGCGCCGGCCATCATCAGGTAGTGGAAGAACTTCGCCTCGGGCCTGACCTTCCAGAACGCGTCCATGGTGTCGAGGACCTTGTCGTGCCGGCCCTCCCTGAACCAGGCGATGCGCTCGAGGTCCGCCTCCCGGGCCTCGGGGGTGCGGATGTGCACCGGGTCGCTCGCCTCGTGGTCGCGCAGTTCGCGCAGCGGCCAGAAGGTGTGCGAGAGGGCGCCGGACGCGATGAGCAGGACCCGGCGGCCGGGGGTGGCGGAGATGCCGTCGGCGAGTGCCCGTCCGAGGCGCAGGTGGTCCTCCATGTCGCCGGTCTGGCAGACGCCGATGGTCACCCAGCGCTTGTCGGGCAGCCCCTCCCCCAGGTACTTCCAGAGGTTGATGGTGGCGTAGTAGATCGGCAGGTACTCGTCCTCGATCGCGGTGATCCAGGTGCCGTGCTCGTCGGCGAACTTCTCGACGTTGCGGGCGAGTTCGGGGTCGCCGGGGAAGTCGTACGGCATCCTGCACATCCCGCGCGGCAGTTCCTCCGAGGTGAACAGACCGGCGCGGCGCTGCTGGGCCGTGACCACGAACTCGACCGTGGTCGCCCAGTGGGAGTCGAGGACGACGACGGTGTCGTAGTCGTCCCGCTCGAAGACGTCCCGGCGCAGCTCCCGGAGGCCGGTGACGAGGGTGATCTCCTTGCCCTCGTTCAGCTCCCGGCGCTCCTCCTCCGGGAGCACGATGGTGGGGACGTGGGCGAGGAGCCCCGCCCCGACGATCTCACCCATGGTCCTTGAACCCCTTCGGCGCGGTGACGGTGTTCTTCAGGTCGCAGTAGAAGTCGAAGCTCCAGGTGCCGCCCTCGCGGCCGACCCCGGAGTGGCGGGAGCCGCCGAAGGGTGCCTCGAGGTCGCGGACGAAGAAGCAGTTGACCCACACCGTGCCTGCCACGAGCCGTGCGGTGACGCGGTCGGCGCGCTCCCGCGAGCCGGTGGCGAGGGTGGCGGCGAGCCCGAAGCGGGTGTCGTTGGCGAGGCGGACCGCCTCGTCCTCGTCGGTGAAGGTCTGGAGGGTCAGGACCGGCCCGAAGACCTCCTCCTGGACGATCTCCGAGTCCTGGGCGACATCGGTGAGGAGCGTCGGCGCGTAGTACTGGTCCCCCTCGCGGTGTCCGCCGACGACCGCCCGTGCCCCGGCCGCGAGAGCCCGCCGCACGAAGCCGTCGATCTTCTCCAACTGGCGGGGATGGATGGTCGGGCCGATGTCGGTGGCCTCGTCACGCGGGTCCCCCTGCTGGAGACGGCTCGCCTTGTCGACGAAGCGCCGGGTGAACTCCTCGGCGATCGGCTCCTCCACGAGGATGCGGGTGGCCGCCAGACACACCTGCCCGGCGTTGTCGTACTGCTCCACCGCGAGGTCGACCGCGAGGTCCAGGTCGGCGTCGGCGAACACCAACAGCGGTGACTTGCCGCCGAGTTCGAGGCTCAGGGGGGTCAGGTTGGCGGCGGCGGAGGCGGCGATGCGCTGCGCGGTCGGCACCGAGCCCGTGAAGCTGATGCGGCGCACGTCCGGGTGCGCGGTGAGCGCGTCGCCGATCTCGGCGCCGTAGCCCTGGACGACGTTCAGGACGCCGGCGGGCAGGCCGGCCTCGGCGGCGATGTCGGCGAGGAGGGAGGCGGTGAGCGGGGACCACTCGGCGGGCTTGAGGACCACGGTGTCGCCGGCCGCGAGGGCGGGGGCGACCTTCCAGGTGGCGAGCATCAGCGGGGCGTTCCACGGCGTGATCAGCACACAGGGGCCCGCCGGGTCCCAGGAGACGTGGTTGGTGTGGCCGCGGGTCTCGAAGTCCTCGTGGTCCAGCTTCAGCAACCAGTCCGCGAAGAAGCGGAAGTTGTGCGCCACGCGTGGCATCACGCCCCGGCGGTGCGAGCGCAGCAGCGCCCCGTTGTCGGTGGTCTCCACGATCGCCAGCTCTTCGAGCCGCTTCTCGACGCCGTCGGCGAGGGCGTGCAGGATGCGGGCGCGCTCGGCGCGGGAGGTGGCGGCCCAGGCCGGGAAGGCGGCTTTGGCCGCGGCGACCGCGGCGGCGGCTTCGGCGGGACCGCCACGGGCGATCTCGCCGAGTTCGGTGCCGTCGATGGGCGAGACATCGGTGAAGGTCTCGGCGGACGCTACGCGCTCGCCGCCGATCCAGTGCCGGGTGTCGACGGCGACCCCGGCCACCGTGAGGGTGTGTTCGGTCATGTCCGGTCTCCAAGTGCTGCGCGGGGTAGGGGGCTCATTCGGATCCGGAGGCTCCGGAGGTTCCGGACTCCAGGAGCCGGCCGCCGTCCCAGACGACGCCGACCTGGCGGTAGTACGCGGCGACGGGCTCCCGGACCTCCAGCCGGGCCAGTTCCTCGGTCGGCGCCTCGAACAGCTCCAACTCGGCGTCCCCGACCCAGGGTTGGCCACCCTCGAAGGAGGCCGCCCCGGTCTCGATCAGCTCGTCGAGGGCCAGCCCCTTGCCCTTCTCGATCGACGGCAGCCACCGGTGATGGGCCATGGGGTGGGCGTTGACGAACCCGTTGTGCGAGGAAGGCTCCCGCAGGGTCACCACGGCCTGCGCGAGCCGCCGGTCCGCGGCGGCGAGGGTGGCGCCGAACCGCGCCCCGGCCTCGATCCGCGGGGCGGGCCCGTACGGGTGCGGACGGGTCTGGTGGATGGACCCGAGCTTCTTCGGATAGCCCTGGTGGAGTCCGCGGGCGACGGCGAAGTCCTTGTCGACCCAGATGTACACGCACCGCGAGTAGGTCTCGCCCCGGTACGTGCAGCGGACGACCGCGAAGGCTTCCTTGTACTGGGAGAGGACCGGGTCGAGGAGTTCGTCCCCCGTCGCCGAGCAGGACTGCCAGTCGGCCCAGATCAGGGCGACGGCGCCGGGATCCTCGTCGGCCGGCTCCAGGGGCTCGGGGAGCAGTTCGCGCACCCGCGCGGGGTCCGTGCGGTACTCGACGGTGAGCAGGTCGCCGGAGTAGCGCCACGGGGGCGAGGGGATCAGCGACGAGGTGCCGCTCGCCGTCTTGGGGTGGAAGAAGCCACGCACAGCGGACATGTCAGGGGTTCCTTACGCGGTGAGGGCGGGCTGCTGGAGCAGGTGGGCGCGGTAGCGGGCGGCAAGCCTCGCGGCCGGCTGTCCGCCGAGCGCGACGACACCGACCAGCCGGTCGTCGGCGTGGTAGCCGACCAGGACGTCACCGGCCGGGTCGCCGTCCAGCACCCGGACGTCCGCGAGGCCGAGCGCCGGCGCGCCGAAGGACTGCAACCGGAAGTCGTGCTGGTCGCTCCAGAAGGTGGGCAGCGGGGCGAAGGGCCCGGGACCGGCGCCGACCAGGGTCTTCGCGGCGTGCTTGGCGGTGTCGGTGGGGATCGACCAGTGCTCGACGCGGCGGGGGACGCCGTCGTAGCGGGCGTTGGGGAAGCGGGCCACGTCCCCGACGGCGACGACCTCGGGCCGGCCGCCGACCCGCAGCGACTCGTCGGTCAGCACACCGTCGCTCAGGTCGAGGCCGTTGCCCTCCAGCCACTCGGTGTTGGCCTGCGAGCCGACCGACTCGACGACGACGTCGGCGGCCAGGACCGTGCCGTCGGACAGCTCGACTCCGGTCACGCGCTCGTCGCCGTGGAAACCGGCCACTCCCGCGCCCAGTACGAAACGCACTCCGCGTTCCTCGTGCCGCTTCAGGAGCGCGCGCCCGAGGAGTTCGCCGAGCGGGCCGGCCATGGGCAGCGGCAGCGGGTCGACGACGGTCACCTCGGCGACGCCGAGCGCCACGGCCGTCGCGGCGACCTCACAGCCGATGAACCCGGCGCCGACGACGACCACGCGCACGCCCGGCCGGGTCAGCTCGTCCCGCAGCCGGCGGGCGTCGTCGAGGGTGCGGACCGTGTGCCGGCCGGCGAGGGGGCCGGGGCAGCGCAGTCGGCGGGGGCGCATGCCGGTGGCGACCACGAGACCGTCGTAGGGCAGCAGGGAGCCGTCGTCGAGGGTGACGGTCCGTTCGTCGAGGCGGGCCGCGGTGATCCGGGTGCCGAGGCGCCACTCGACGTCGGCCGTGGCCGGCTTGGGGGTGAAGGCGAGTGACGCGAAGGGGGCCTTGCCTGAGAGGACCTCCTTGGAGAGCGGAGGCCGGTTGTAGGGCATGTGCGGTTCTTCGCCGACGACCGTGATCCGGCCGGTCCAGCCCGCGGCCCGCAGGTGCTCGGCCGCGCGGAGGCCGCCCAGGGAGGCGCCCGCGACGACGATGCCGGCGGCCATGTCAGCCCTCGATCCGGATCGCCTGGAGCGGGCACACGTCCGCGGCCTCCTCGACCTCGTCGCGCAGCGCGTCGTCCGGGTCGGGGACGTACAGCAGGTGTCCGTCGTCGTCCATCGTGAAGACGTCGGGGGCCGCGAAGACGCACTGGCCGTGGTCCTGGCACTTGTTCATGTCGACGACGACCTTCATGGCCGGTCCTCCTGAGGGAGCGGGAGCGAAGGGGCGAAGTGGGGCCCGGCCGGTGACGGCCGGGCCCCGGCCAAAGGGACACGGAGACCATGCCCCCAACTCGTTTGGCTTCAAACAAGGTAGCCACGCGCCACCCCCTGGTCAATACCTATCCAGGTGGATAAATTATTGGCGCCCACCCCTTGCGGGAGGCGGTCCCCCTCCATAACGTTCGGGTTCAAACGAAGCCCGAGGCTGCCCCAGTCGCCCAAGGAGGCACGGTGAGCGCTCACGACACCCCAGACATCCGCCGGCACGTCGAGCGGCTCACCGCCGACGGCATCGACGTGGTGCGGGTGATCTATCCGGACCTCATCGGCACCGACCGCGCCCGGGACGTCCTGGTGGACCATCTGCCCGCGGCCTGCGAGCACGGTCTGGCCTTCTGCAAGGCCGTCTACCACACCAGCCCGCAGGGGGACGTGGTCCCGGTGGCGGGCGGCCTGGACGCCGGGCTGCCGGACGTGTGCGTACGGCCCGACCTGTCGACGCTGGCCGCCCTGCCCTGGGAGCCCGGGGTCGCCGTCTGTCTCGGCGAGGTCACCGACCCGGCGACGTCGGGCCCCGCGGCCGAGTCGCCCCGCGATCTGCTGCGGGCCGTGCTGGCCCGGTGCGCGGCACAGGGGCTGCGTCCGGTCGTGGGACCCGAGCTGGAGTACTTCCTGCTGGAGCCCGCGCCCGGGACCCCGGCCGGCTGGCGGCGCGCCCCCGAGACCACCGGTGCCGTGTACACGGCCGGACTGCGCGCCGACCCCGGCAACCACCTGCTGCGCACCCTCAGGCAGCTGCGCGACCTCGGACTCGGTGTCGTCACCGGCAACCACGAGTTCGACGGGGGCCAGTACGAGATCAACCTGACCCACTCCGAGGCCCTGGACGCGGCCGACCGAGCCTTCCGTTTCAAGGCCGCCGTGAAGGAACTCGCCCGCGGGGAGGGCAACTTGGCCACCTTCATGGCCAAGCCCTTCGGGGACGCGGGCGGCTCCGGGTTCCATCTGCACCTGTCCTGCCAGGACGCGGAGGGCGGCAACGCCTTCGACGATCCGGCCGGCGCTCACGGCCTCTCGGTCACCGCCCGGCACGCCCTCGCCGGAATCCTGGCGCACGCGCCCGCGCTGGCCGCCCTCGCCAACCCGACCGTCAACTCCTACAAACGCTTCGGCCCCGACACCCTCGCCCCCTGGCTGATCGACTGGGGCCTCGACAACCGCAGCGCGATGGTGCGCGTCCCGCCCGAGCGCGGCTCCGGGTCCCGGCTGGAACTGCGGCTCGGTGACGCGAGCGCCAACCCGTACCTGCTCGTCGCCGGGACCCTGGCCGCCGCCCTGCTCGGCATCCAGGCGGGCGAGGACCCACCGGCGCCTCTGGAGGGCTACGGCTACGACACCGCGCGGTCCGCGGTCCTGCCGAAGGACCTTCCCGCCGCGCTCGACGCGCTGGAGGCCGACACCGCCCTGACCGACCTGCTCGGCAAGGGGTTCACCACCTCCTACCTCTCCTACAAGCGCAACGAGGTCGAACGCTTCCAACGGCACGTCACCGACTGGGAGTTCACCGAGTACGCCTACCACCTGTGAAGGACTCCCGGATGACGACAGCAACCACCGCCATCGAGCCGATGCCCCTCGCGGACGTCGACCTCGCGAACCTCGACCACTTCACCGACGGCATCACCCCCTGGCGGATGTTCCACACCCTGCGCCACGAGGACCCGGTGCACTGGCAGCCCGAGGAGGCGCCCAACTCCGGTTTCTGGGCGGTCACCCGGCACGCGGACATCGCGCGCGTGGACCGGGACGCGGAGACCTTCACCTCCACGAGGTTCGTGAACCTGGAGGAGGTCGACGAGGACCAGATCAGGAAGCGGGCCTCGATCCTGGAGCTGGACGGGGTCCGCCACCGCGCCCTGCGCAGTGTGATCCAGCGCCAGTTCGGCGCCGGGGTCATCAACAGCTACACCGACTTCCTGCGCGGCCTGACCGCGAAGACCCTCGACGCGGCGCTGGCCAAGGGGAGCTTCGACTTCGTCAAGGAGGTCTCGGCGGACTTCCCCATCAACGTGCTGGCCCGCCTCCTCGACGTCCCGCCGGAGGACAACCAGCGGCTCATCGACTGGGGCAACCGCATCATCGGCAACACCGACCCCGACTACGCGGACGTCCTGCTGCACAGCGCGGAGAGCGAGCAGTACCGCGACCTGCCGTTCCGCTCCCCCGCCTCGCTCGAAGTCTTCGAGTACGGCCGCGAGCTGGCCCGGCAGCGGCGCGGCGGGGAGGGCACCGACCTGGTGTCCAAGCTGGTCAACACCACCCCGCGCGACGGCGTCCCGCTCTCCGCGCAGGACTTCGACAACTACTTCCTGCTGCTGGTGGTGGCGGGCAACGAGACCACCCGCCACACCATCACCCACTCCATGCTGGCCCTGCTCCAACACCCCGAGCAGCTGGCGAGGTTGCGGGACGACCCGTCCCTGATCCCCACGGCGGTCGAGGAGTTCCTGCGCTGGGCCTCACCCGTCTACCACTTCCGGCGCACCGCGACCCGGGACGTCGAACTCGGCGGCAAGCAGGTCAGGGAGGGCGACAAGGTCGTCATGTGGTACGCCTCCGGCAACCGCGACGAGGAGGTCTTCGGCAACCCGTACGACTTCGACGTGGCCCGGCAGCACAACGACCATGTCACCTTCGGCAAGGGCAGCCCGCACCTGTGCCTGGGCAACCTCCTCGCCCGCACCGAGATCCGGATCATGTTCGAGGAGCTGATCCCGCGCCTCGCCGACATCCGGCTGGTGGGTGAGGTCCCCCGGGTGCGCTCGAACTTCGTCAACGGCATCAAGAAGCTGCCGGTCGAGGTCACCCTGGCCTGAGGGGCCTCATCCGGCGTCCCGCAGGGCGTGTGCCTCGGCGAGGAGGAGATAGGCGGCAGCCGTCCAGGTGTAGGCGCGGTCGCGCAGCCCGGTGCCGCTCAGGGCGTCGAAGTTCTCGGCGAAACCGTGCGCCTCGCACAGGGCGCGGAAGCGGGCGCTGATCTCGTCCGCCAGCCGGACGTGGCCGCCGCGGCGCAGGCCGTCCTCGACCAGGATCGTGGCGGGGGCCCAGATGGGGCCGCGCCAGTAGCCGTCGGCGAGGTAGTGCGGCGAGTCCGGCCGTTCGGTGGCCAGTCCGTACGGGGTCAGATGCGCCTCGATACGGCCGGCCAGCACCCCGCCCACGTCGTCCGGCAGATGCTCGCCCAGCGCGATCGGCATCAGGTCGAGCAGGCTGGAGGTGCTCCAGGTGTCACCGCTGTCGACGCCCCGGGCGACGAACCGGTCACCCGTCCAGAGCTGGTCGAGCATCGCCCGCTGGGTCTCCCCGGCGGTCCGCGTCCACCGCAGCACGTCGTCCGGTCTGTCCAACAGCGCGGCCAGTTCGGCGAGTTCACGGAGCTGGAGGGTGAGGAAGGCGGCCAGGTCCGCGGTGACGACCACGCGCTCCGGGTCGAAGGTCGTGGCGTTGTCCCAGCCGCTGTCGTTGCCGTGCTGGTAGTGCGGCAGGTCGGCGCCGGGGGCCCGCCGGGCGGTGAGCCAGAACTCCGTCCAGCGCTCCAGCCTGTCGTACGTCCCGGTCAGTTCCGTCCGGTCCGGGGGTGCGGGCAGCCGACGGCGCAGCAGGCCGTACGCCCAGCCGTGGATGGGCGGTTTGACGAAGTTGTGGAGCACCTCGGAGTGGGTGACCGAGTCGGGCAGTGCCCCGGTCTCGTCCTGGTGGTCGAAGGGCAGCTGGAACTGGTCCCGGGCCAGCTCGGGGCAACCGGGGGCCAGGGCCAGGGCGTTGAAGCAGTGGTCCCAGCTCCAGACCTTGTCCATCCAGTGCTTGGACATCAGGACGCCGGGCCGGGTGACGAGCCCGGCCGGGCGGACGGTGGCGGACCACAGGACGTAGGCGGCGAGTTCGGCGGCCGGGGTGGCGGACGAACGCCAGGGGGCCACGGTGTCGGCGAAGTCCGCGAAGGAGTTCCGTGCGGTCTCGACGACCTTGGCGAAGGCCACGGTCGGGACATAGGGGGGCCGGGCCGTGTCGAGCTCCTCGACCGCGAGCTCCCAGGTGTCGCCCGCGACGGTGAGGCCGCGGTCGGCGGCGCCCAGTGCCTGGCTGCCGAACGCCTCGACCGTGCCGGCAAGGGCGGTGACGCGGTACCGGCGGCCGGTCTCGTACGACGTGAACACGTAGGCGTCGGCGCCCGGTTCGCGGTAGAAGTACGTGCCGCTGAACGGGGTCAGCGTCCGGGCGGCCGCCGAGATCCTGAACGACGGACCCGCACCCCGCAGTCGTACCGTGTCCGGCGACTCGTAGACGAGATCGACCCGGCCGTCCGGGCCGGTCCAGCTCAGCAGGCCCGGTGTCGCCTCGACCGATGTCCCGGCCCGCTCGCCCGTCGCGGGGTCGAGCGGCACGAGGCTCAGGACGGCGTGCATGCCGTTCTGGTGGGAGACGAGGTGGAGGTCCTCGGCGCGGGTCTTCTCCGCCACCACGGGGGAGATGCCGAACCAGGATCCGTGGGTGCTGAAGGGGATGTCGTGGACGTCGAAGGCCGGGCCGGAACGGGCGACGGTCATGAAGGGGTTTCTCGTTTCTCGAGCGGTGGGGGGCGACGGTGGGGGCGGTCTCAGTCCTTGACGGCGCCGGCGGTCACACCGGCGGCGACATAGCGCTGAGCCAGGACGAGGATGACCGCGGCCGGCAGCGAGGCCACGACGGCGGTGGCCATGATGGCGTTCCACTCCTGGTTGTTGTTGCCGATGTAGTGGTAGATGCCGAGCGTGATGGGCTCGTGGGCGCCGCCGTTGACCAGGGTTCCCGCGAAGACGAAGTCGGACCAGGACCACAGGAACGCGAACAGGGAGACCGTGACGACGGCGTTGCGGCTCATCGGCAGGACCACCGACCAGAAGGTCCGCAGGGCGCGTGCCCCGTCCACCTGGGCGGCCTGGAGGAGTTCGCCGGGGATGCCGGACATGAACGCGGTGAAGATGAGCACCGCGAAGGGGACGGCCAGGGTGGAGTCGGCGACGATCAGTCCGGGGACGGACTGGAGCATGCCGAGTTGCAGGTAGATGGCGTAGAAGCCCATCGCCATGATGATGCCGGGGATCATCTGGGCGGCCAGGAGGAGGAAGCTGAGCACTCCGCCGCCGCGCGGGCGCAGCTTGGCGAGCGCGTAGCCGGCGGGGGCGGCCAGGGCCACGGTGAGGACGACGGTGCCGAGGCCGATGACCAGGCTGGTGCCGAGGTACGGCAACTGCTCGTCGAGGACGGTCCGGTAGCCGGCCAGGGTGCCGTGGACGGGGAACAGGTCGGGCGGGCTCTTGCGCATGTCCTGGTCCCGGGTGAAGGACACGTTGATCATCCAGTAGACCGGGAAGAGCATGAGCGCGGTCAGCAGCAGGCCGAGGGCCGTCTTCAGGGGGCGTGTCATGACAGTGCCTGCTTCCGCTGGACCCGCACGTAGACGAGGCCGAAGACCAGGGCGGCGACCACCAGCAGGTTGCCCACGGCGGCTCCCGGGCCGAAGGCGGGCAGGAGGTTGCCGAAGCCGAGCCGGTAGGACCAGGTGGCGAAGGTGGTGGAGGAGTCCGCCGGGCCGCCCTTGGTCATGATCCAGATGATGTCGAAGACCTTGAGGGTGTAGACGAGACCCAGCAGCAGGGTGATCGCGGAGACCGGGCGCAGCAGCGGGAAGGTGATGCGCCAGAAGCGCTGCCAGGCGTTCGCCCCGTCCAGCGCCGCCGCCTCGTACAGGCTCGACGGGATGGACTGGAGGCCGCTGTGGAGCACGACCAGGTTGAAGGGGACGCCGATCCAGATGTTCGCGATGATCACCGACGCCAGTGACCAGGACGGCGACGTCAGCCAGTTGACCGGGTCGATACCGAGGGCGCTCAGCAGGGCGTTGACGATGCCGGAGTCGCTGTTGAGCATCCAGGACCAGGTGGACGCCGACACGATCAGGGGGAGCAGCCAGGGCACCAGGAACAGGGCCCGCAGGGTGGCGGAGAGCCGGAAGTTCTGGTTGAAGAAGACCGCCAGCGCCAGGCCGATGGCGTACTGGAAGACCAGGCACACGGCGGTGAACACCACGGTGTGCAGCAGGGCGGGGGCGAAGGTCGGGTCGTCCAGGATCTTCCGGTAGTTGGCCAGTCCCGTGAAGGGCGCGTTGCCCTGGACGAAGGAGCGGACGGTGTAGTCGCGCAGGCTCAGGTCGAGGTTGCGGTAGAGGGGATAGGCGTAGAAGAGGCCGAGGTAAAGGGTCACCGGGGCGAGGAAGGCCCAGGCGGCCCACTGCGGGGAGGCGGGCCGGCGCCTGGGTGTGGGGGCCGCACCCCGGGACTCGGTGGTCCGCGGGGGCGGCGCTTGGGTCGTGCGGCTCATCAACTGACCCCGAGGAGTGCTCACTTGGCGGCGGACTGGGCGTCGGTCAGCGCGTCCTTCGGGGACTTGGAGCCGCTGAGGGCGGACTGGACGGCCTTCCACAACTGCTCGGAGATCTTGGGGTACTTGGTGCCCAGGTCGTCACTGGTGCGGCCCTTGGCCGTGCGGACCGCGGCGACCCACGGCTTCAGCTCGGCGTCGGCCGCCACCTGCTTGTCCTGGACCTCGGTGGTGGGCGCCACGTAGGACAGGGTGGTGTCGGTGTCGTACAGGTTCTGGGTGCTGGTCAGGCAGGTCGCCAGCTTCTGGGAGGTGGCGTAGCGGGCGGTGTCCTTCTGGACCGGGAGGGTGACGAACTCTCCGCCGGTCGGGGCGGACGCGTTGCCGCCGGAGGCGCCGGGTATCGGGAGGACGCCGTACTCGAAGCCGGCCTTCTTTGCGTTGGCGAGCTGCCAGGTGCCGTTCTCCGCGAACGCGTAGTCGCCGGTGGCGAACTCCTGCCAGCTGGTGGTCTGGGTGTTGTTGAGGACGGAGTTCGGGGCGTAGCCGTCCTTCAGCCAGTCGTTCCACAGGGAGAGCGCCGACTGGCCCTGGGCGGAGTCGAGTTCGGTCAGCTTCGCGCCCGCTCCCCAGAACCACGGCAGGAACTGGAAGCTGCCCTCCTCGGTGCCGATCGCGGAGAAGGTGATGCCCTTCTTGCCGGCCTTCTTCACCTTCTGCAGGGCCGCCGTCAGCGACGGCCAGTCCTTGACCGAGGCGATGTCCACGCCGGCGTCCTCGAGGACCTTCTTGTTGTAGTAGAGGGCGAGGGTGTTGGCGCCGATGGGGGTGCCGTACGTCTTGCCGCCGGACTGGCCGGCCGCGAGGAGGTTGGGGTCGACCTTCGAGGTGTCCAGCTTGTTCTCGTCGGTCGGGGTGAGGACGCCCGCCTCGGCCAGGGTGGAGACGACCGGGTTGTCGACGACGAGGAGGTCCGGGGAGTTGCCCTGCTGGGCGGCGAGCAGGGTCTTGTTGGCGAGGTCGCTGGTGTCGAAGCCGGTCCGCTTGATCTTCACGCCGGCCTCGGTGCCGCACTTGTCCAGCAGGTTCGTCCAGGCCGAGCCCTTGGCGAACTGCGGGTACGGGTCCCAGACGGTGTACGTGCCGCTGTCGGCCGCCTTCGTCGTGCTGCCGCCCGAGCCGGAGCCGCAGGCCGTGGCGGTGGTGGCGACGGCCAGCGCGAGCAGGATCGCGGCGGTCGGACGGCGCCGTCCGGAGTAGCTGTTCATGGTGGGTTCCTTCGGGTTCGGGGCATGCGGGTGCCGCGGCGGTGGGTCGGGAGGGTGCGCGGGCGCGACGAACGGCGCCTCGGGCGGTTCGTGCGTGAGGTGGGGTGCGGTGTCGGGCGTGAGGCGGGGTGCAGGGTCAGGCGGGGTGCGGGGTGCGGGGTCAGGCGCGAGGTGCGGGGTGCGGATTCAGGCCGTGACGTGGGTGCGGGTTGCGAGCGGCGGTGACCAGGCCCCCGCGGTGTGATCAGGCCTCCGCGGGCCCGGTGCTGGCGCGCAGCGAGATCGGAGGGATGAGGAGGTGGTGGCGGGGCGGGGCTTCGGGGTGGCCGAGCCGCTCCATCAGCAGGTCGACGGCGAGCCGGCCCATCTCGGCGGCCGGGACGTCGGCCGCGGTCAGCTGCGGGGTCACCGTCTCCGCCCAGCGGTTGGCGACGACGCCGGTGACGGAGAAGTCGCGCGGTACGTGGCGGCCCGCCTGGGCGAGCCCCCGGTAGAGACCGCCCAGCGCGGCCTCGTTGAGCGTGACCAGGGCCGTGGTGGCCGGGTCGTCGTGCAGGATCCTCTCCACGCAGGCCTGGCCCGCGGCCGCGTCGTCCGCGCAGCAGTAGGTCCGGACCGTCAGCCCGCGTTCGGCCGCGGCCTTCGTGAAGCCGTCCAGGCCGCGGTGCGCCGACTCGTAGCCGGTGCGCAGGAGTTGCTCGGGCCGGTTGACGAACGCGATCCGGCGGTGGCCCAGGTCCGCGAGGTGGTGGACGCACGCCGCCGCCAGCGCCGTGTGGTCGAGGCCGACGTACCAGCCGTCCTCCGCGTTGGCGGTGCGGCCGATGGCGACGGAGGGGAAGCCGAGCGCGGCCAGGTGGTCGGCCCGGTCGTCCTCCAGCCTGATCTCCATCAGGATCGCGCCGTCCACCCGCCGCTCCCCCAGCAGCCGCTGGAAGGAACGGTCGCTGTCCATGCCGCTGGGTGACAGCAGTACGTCGTAGTCGTGGGCCGCGGCGGCCTCCACCACACTGCCGATGAAGTCCAGCTGCATCCCGGTGTAGTGGTTGCCGGCCGGCGGGAAGACCAGGCCGATGGTACTGGTCCGCCCGTTGGCCAGGGCGCGGGCGCTGGCGCTGGGCTGGTAACCCAGTTCGTCGACGACCTGCTGGATCCTGCGGCGCGTGTCCTCGGACACCGGCCGCTTGCCGCTCAGCGCGTAGGACACGGTGCTGCGCGAGACACCGGCCCGCCGGGCGATCTCACCGATGTTCACGGCGACTCCTCGGGACGGGCGACCGGCTGTCGAACCGGTTCGCGTGAAGTGAACGTAGGAACCGACCGGCCGCCTGTCAATACCCGGGACGCAACCGCCGACCGATCGGGCCAGCTGTCCAGATCCCCTTGTCCAAGGGATTGCTGGCCTCAGGTCCCGGTGCTAGCTTCGCCGAACCGGTTCGACACAGCTGAACCACAGCACCCCCCAGCCCCGTCCCCCAGAGCCGCCAGAGCCGCCCCAGCCTCACACCCAGGCCGTTTCCACCCTCCCCCAGCTGATGAAGTCGAACCGGTTCGACCATGGAGGCGGGCGGGCGGAGCCTGTTTCCCCCCGACGATTGAGGACGCATCCATGCCATCCGCTGACAGATCCACGCGCCGCCGTGCCCCGGCCGGCCTGGCACTGGCCCTCGGCGCGGGCCTGCTGGCCGCACCCGCCGTCCCCGCGCATGCCGCCGAGCCGCCCGGGCCCGTCGCCCGCTACACCTTTGACCAGGACGACCTCACCACCGGGAAGATCACCGACAGTTCGGGCAACGGTCTGACGGCGAGCCTGGTGAACGGCGGCACCGCCCAGTCCGTCACGGGCGCCGACGGCGGCAAGGCCCTCGCCCTCCCCGGCGGAGCCCCCTCCTCCACCGGCGCGTACGTCCGGCTGCCCCGGGAGGTGCTGGCCGGTGCGAGCGACCTGACCGTCTCCGCCCGCGTGAAGTGGGGGAACGACCAGTCGGCCTGGCAGCGCATCTTCGACCTGGGCACCAACACCACCAAGTACCTGTTCACGACCCCCTCCAACGGCAGCGTCCTGCGCACCGCCGCGACCACCTCAGGAGGGGGCGGGGAGGCGCAGGTCAGCGGGTACGCGCCGCTGCCCGCGAACCAGTGGCGGACGGTGACCGTCACCCTCGACACCTCGGCCGGCCGGGTCACCACCTACCTCGACGGCGTCCCGGTCTCCTCGGCCAAGACCGGCGTCAAGGCCACGGACCTGCTGGACGGCTCGGCCACGGCCGCCGGTTACATCGGCAAGTCGTTCTACGAGGACCCGCTGTTCAACGGTTCGATCGACGACTTCACGGTGTGGCACGCGGCGCTCACCCCCGAGCAGGTGGCCGGGACGGTCGGCAGCGTTCCCACCCTCCAGGACCTCACGCAGACGTCCTTCGACCTCCGTACGACGACCGGGACCGCCCCGTCGCTCCCCTCCGCCGTCCGCGCCTCCTTCTCCGACGGCTACGACCGTGACGCGCCGATCGCCTGGGACGCCGTGCCGTCCGAGAAGTACGCCCAGCCGGGCACCTTCACCGTGGCGGGCACCGCGGCCGGACGCGCCGTGCGGGCGACCGTCACCGTGGTCCGCGAGGGAGCGCTCACCGTCGACCTCGGCTCCGACACCGGCGCGTTCCACGGCGGCGCCTCCGGCACCCTCTACGGCGTGTACGGACCGGACGTGCCCACCAACAACCTCATCGAGGGCATGGGCCTGCGCACGGTCTCCACCAAGGCCCAGGACGGCCCGCAGCACCCCGGCGCGGACGCGCTGGACGTGGTGAGGCCACTGGCCGACTCCACCGACGGCGATGTCTACATCTACATGACCGACATCCACCGCGGCTTCCCCTACGAGTGGCCCGGCGACACCCCGGCGGAGAAGCTCAAGCTGTACGAGCAGAAGATCGCCAAGCAGGTCGACCAGGTGCTCCAGCTGCCGAAGCAGTACCAGGACAACATCGTCTTCGTGCCGTTCAACGAGCCCGAGGGCAACATGTTCGGTACCGGGCAGTGGAGTTACAACAAGGTCAGCTGGCTGAACGACCCGGACGACTACTTCGCCGCCTGGGACTCCGCGTACAAGCTCATCAAGGGCAAGATGCCCGACGCCCGGATCGCGGGGCCCAACACCAGTGTCCTGTACGACCAGGTGAAGGGGTTCCTCACCCACGCCCTGGCCGCCGGCACCCTCCCGGACGTCATCACCTGGCACGAGCTGAGCCACCCGGAGGCGGTGCGCGCGAGCGTCGCCAAGTACCGGGCGTGGGAGAAGGAGCTGTTCAAGGGCACCGACCGTGAGGGCACCCAACTCCCCGTCAACATCAACGAGTACGCCTTCAACTACCACACCTCCGTCCCCGGCCAGATGATCCAGTGGGTCTCCGCGATCGAGGAGTCCAAGGTGGACGCCGACATCGCGTACTGGAACATCGACGGCAACCTCTCCGACTCGGCGGTGCAGTCCAACCGGGGCAACGGGCAGTGGTGGCTGCTCAATTCCTACGCCTCGATGAGCGGCCACACCGTCTCGGTGACCCCGCCGTTCCCCGGCCAGAACTACACCATGCAGGGCGTGGCCACCCTCGACGAGAAGAAGAAGCAGGCCCGGCTGCTCTTCGGCGGCTCCACCGGCAAGGGCCACATCACCTTCGCGGGCGTCCCGAAGAAGCTCTTCGGCAAGAACGTGCACGCCTGGGTCCGCGAGATCGAGTGGAGCGGGCAGATCGGCGACAACTCCGGTCCCAAGCTGCTCACCGAGCGGAACCTGAAGGTCGCGGACGACGGCACGGTCACGGTCGACTTCGGTGACGGCACCCTGCCGACGCTCAAGGAGTCCTCGGCGTACGAGATCGTCCTCAGCCCGGCCGGCGAGGCCAAGGGCACGCAGACCGCGCCGGTGCGCTGGCAGGGCTCCTACGAGGCGGAGGACGCGGCGCACACCGGGTCCGGCTACTCCAGGAACGGCCCCGAGGGCTCGACTTCGGACGTGTCGAAGTTCTACACCTCCGGCGGGTACGACGTGGGCGGGCTGCGCACCGGCTCGGACGTCACGCTCGACTTCCCGGTGGACGTGCCGGAGGACGGGACCTACGACCTGAGCGTCTTCGCCAATTCCCTCAACACCTTCGACAAGGTGAAGGACCAGGGCCCCACCAACGTCTTCCTGCGCGTCGACGGCCAGGCCACCGGCGAGCAGGAGCTGTATCTGCCGCTCGGCTACAAGTGGGTGGTGTGGGACCACACCGACACCAAGGTGAAGCTCACCAAGGGCAAGCACACCCTGACGCTCGCCGCGAAGAGCCTCGACGGCAAGCGGGTCACGAAGGGCGACGCCATCGTGGACCGGCTCACGCTGTCCCTGCCGGACGCGTCCGCCGACACCCGGGTGTACGAGGGTGAGTTGGCCTGGCTGGGCGGTGGCGGCCTGCCGGTGTACGACCTGCCGAAGCGGGCGGCCACCGGTTCGGGCGCGGCCCGGCTCGCGAAGGGCCAGACGGCCACGTTCTGGGTCTACTCCCCCGCCGACCGCGAGGCCACGCTCAGGGTCGACACCCTCGGCGGCGCGGACGGCCGGGTCTCGGTGAACGGGCACGAGGTGCTGCGGCTGGCCAAGGACCGGCGGGCCGTGGCGGTGTCCCTCTCCGGTGGCGTCAACAAGGTGACGGTGACCGGCGGTTCGGCCCCGACCCTCGTCGACCGGCTGACGGTCACGCCCACCGAGGGCGCGCTGCCGGTGCGCACCTACGAGGCGCAGGACGCCAGGCTCGCCGGTACGGCTTCCCTCGCGCCGCTGTCCCTGGCGACCGACGGTACGGCGATCACCGGCATCGGCGGCGACCCGGGCAACGGCAACACCGCGACCTTCGACGTCACCGCGGACAGGGCCGGCCTGTACGCGCTGCGCGTCCGCTACTCCAACCCCGAGCAGTCGGAGGCCACCCACTACAACCCGGACCCGCTGGCCCGGCACGCGGACATCTCCGTCAACGGCGGCGCGATACAGCGGGTCGGCTTCCCGCACACCTTCCACCAGAACGACTTCTGGGAGCTGACCGTGCCGGTCACCCTCAAGAAGGGACGGAACACGATCTCCTTCCGCTCCGAGGAACTGCCCGACTTCGACGGCACCACCTACGCGTCGGACACCTTCCCCGGGGTGCTGCTCCGCTCCCGGTACGCACCGCTGATCGACCGGATCGCGGTGGCGCCGTACGCACGGGAGAGGTGACGAGCCTCTGAGTCCGGCCCGGGGAGAGGCTCTCTCCCCGGGCCGGAACGCGTTGTCCGGTCGCTACCGGCCGGACGGCGGCGGGGGTGCCGTCGAGGCGCGGACGACGAGTTCGACCGGTGGTTCGCCCGCCGGGTCCAGGTCGGCGTCCGGTTCCTCGATGGCCCGCACCAGGAGGCGGAGCCCTTCGCGGGCCACGGCGTCGAAGGGCTGGCGCACGGTGGTCAGCGGCGGGGTGACGTAGGCGGAGACGGGGATGTCGTCGAAGCCGACGACGCTCACGTCCTCCGGCACCCGCAGGCCCGCTTCCAGCAGGGCGCGGATCAGGCCGACGGCCATGTCGTCGTTGGCGGCGAACACCGCGGTGGCCTCGCCCTCGGCGGCGAGTGCCCGGCCCGCCGCGTAACCGGAGGCGGCCGACCAGTCGCCCTCGATGACGGCCGGCTGCTCCCGGTCGCGGGCGGCGAGCGCCGCCCGCCAGCCGTGGAGGCGGTCCCGGGCGGCGAACCACCGCTGCGGACCGGCCAGGTGATGGACCGTCACATGTCCGAGGTCCAGCAGGTGTTCGGTGGCCGCCCGGGCCAGCGACTCGGCTCCGACGCCCACGGTCACGGCCCGCGGGCCGCCGAAGGAGGCGGGCGCCCCGAGCACCAGGACCGGCACGCCGGCGCTGAGCGTCACCGAGCCCTCGTCGATCGGTTCGGACACCACGATGCCGTCCACGCCCTGGGCGAGCAGTGACTCCACGGCCCCGGCGACGCCTGCCGGATCGCCCTCCAGCGTGTTGACGACCCGGAGCGCGTATCCCGCGTCGCGGGCCGCCCGCTCGATGCCGATGAGCAGGGAGGCGGGGCCGTACAGCGCGGTTCCGAGGGTGACCACGCCGATCGAGCGGGTGCGCCCCGAGGCCAGGGCGCGGGCCGCGCTGTTCAGCCGGTAGCCGAGCTCCTCCGCGGCCGCGTGCACCCGGGCCCGCACGTCCGCGGAGACGTAGCGCTCGCCGTTGAAGACCCGGGAGACCGTCTTCTGGGAGACACCGGCCAGCCGGGCCACGTCCACGGCGCGCGGCGCACCGGGGCTCGCGCCCTGTCCTGCCACTGGCGTCATCGATGTCTCCCCAGGTCCGGTGGCTCAGATCCTATCCGGGCCGCCGAGGAGCCCGGCGACGGCCGGTGCCGTCACCCGGAGTGGCCGTCGGAGCGGCGGCGGTGCAGGGTGAACGTCTCGAAGACCGAGAGCTCGCCGCCCGGCTTGTTGACGTTGTAGTACGTCACGTGCATGCGGGTGGTGTCCCCGGCGTGCCGGCCGGGGTCGACGGTGAAGGCGGCGAAGCCGTAGGGGTGCTCGGTGTCCCGGACCCCGGTCCAGACCGCCTGCTCCTTGGTGTAGGTGGCGGTGCGCTTGCCGTTGGCCCCGGGGGTCGCCGAGACGGAGGTGATCACCTTGGCGGTGCCGTCCTTGAAGAAGTTCTGGTTGGTGGTGCCCGAGACTCCTCCGCCGCCGAGGATCATGTGCACGGTGCCGAGGCCGGTGTCGATGGAGTCGGTGGCCCCGGAGACCGGGCTGGGGGTGAGGGTCTCGCTGCCGGTGACGACTCCGCGGACGGCGAGGGAGCGCTCGTAGTTGTGCTCGTGGCCGCACAGCACCAGGTCCACGCCGTACCGGTCGAAGAGCGGGCCGTACTTCTGCCGCAGTCCGAGGTCGGCGCCGTTGGCGTCCGAGGAGCTGATCATGACCTGGTGCATGGCGACGACCACCCAGTCGACGTCCCGCGAGGCCCGCGCCGCCTTCAGCTCCCGCTCCAGGAAGGCGAGTTGGCGTCCTCCCGAGTAGCCGCTGATGTAGAGGTCGCCGCCGTCCTGGAGGCAGTTGTCGTCGTTCTGGAGGACGATCACGCGGACCGAGCCGACGGTGAACGCGTACCACAGCCCGGCGAGTTCGGGGTCGGTCTCGGTGGACGGGAGGGCGAAGTAGGCCTGGTAGGCGCCGAGTCCGAGCGGGCCGTTGGCCTTCTCGATCTCGTGGTTGCCGGCCGCCGGCATCCAGGGGCGGAAGCGGGCGGAGCGGGTGTTGTTGGTGAAGAAGTTGTTCCAGGTGCGGACCCGGTCGACGTCGAGGTTGGCGTAGCACAGGTCGCCGTTGAGGAGGTGGAAGAGCGGGGCGACCTGCTCGACGCCGGTGACGATGTCCTTGGTCGCGGGGGTGGAGTTGGCGTCCAGCGCCGGGGTGCCGTTGGCCGCCCAGGTCACCTGTGGGGCGGACTGGTCGCCGAAGCTGGTGAAGGTGAACGGCTGCCGGCCGCGGGGAGCCGTGCGGAAGGTCCCGCTGTCGGGCGTGGCGCCCTCGTGGGTGGCGAGGTAGAGGTACTCGGTGCCGGGGCTGAGCCGCTCCAGGGCGGCGTGGTGGACGTACACGGTACGGCCGGAGGTGCCGTCGACGTAGGTGACGGTCCTGGCCGCGGCCTTGGAGCCGAAGCCGTGCTCCAGGGTGCCGTAGCGCACGAGGGGTCCGGTCACCGGCCGGTCGGTGATCCAGGAGACGTTCATCCGGGTGCGGGGGTCGGCGCCGAAGGTCAGGTGCAGTCCCTGGACCGGGGGCGCGCCGGAGGCGTCCGCGGTGAGGTGCAGTGCCGGGGCGGCCTGGGCCGGACCGGCTCCGAGCAGCGGGGTGACGGCGGCGCCCGCTCCCGCCGTACCGAACAGGCCGAGCGCGTGGCGCCTGCTGACCCCCTCGGACGTCTTCTCCGACCCGTCCGCTGCCCCCGGACCCGACTGTGCGGTCATGATGCCCTCCCTGGCTGACGACGACCGCACCCTGGCGCGACTCGGCGGCGTCCGGGTGAACACCGCGTGGCCATACGGTCGTCGAGCCGCGGACGGCCCGCGGTACGGGCAAACCTTGCCCGCGCCTTTGCCGGGAGCCGCCCGGCCGTTGACGATCGGCTCCCCGGTCACCGGGCGGGGGCCACCCGGGCCGTTCACCGCGTGGGGGCCCACCGTTCTCCGGGCGGGGGCCCTTGACCGCGGGGCACAGCTGCCGCGAGCATGTTGCGTATCAGTCGCACTGTTGCGTAATGCGCAGCCATCGGGAGGACTCAGTGTCTCTTCGACCTCAACCCGACCGCGAGTTCGTCCTCACCCTCTCCTGCCCCGACCGCTCCGGACTCGTCCACGCCGTCACCGGCTTCCTCGTCCGCCACTCCGGGAACATCCAGGAGAGCCAGCAGTTCGACGACCGGCTCCAGGACCGCTTCTTCATGCGCGTCCACTTCGACGTCTCGGACCCGGACACCTCCCTGGAGAAGCTGCGCTCCGGCTTCGCCCCGGTCGCCGAGGCGTACCGGATCACCTGGCAGCTGCACACCGCCTCGACCCCGACACGCACCCTGATCATGGTGTCGAAGTTCGGCCACTGCCTGAACGACCTGCTCTTCCGGCGGCGCACCGGCGCGCTGAACATCGAGGTACCGGCGATCGTCTCCAACCACCGGGATTTCGCACCGCTCGCCGAGAGCTACGGCATCCCCTTCCACCATGTGCCGGTGACCCCGGAGACCAAGCCGGAGGCGGAGGCGCGGCTGCTGGAGCTCGTCGAGCAGCTGGACATCGACCTGGTGGTCCTCGCCCGCTACATGCAGATCCTCTCCAACGACCTGTGCAAGCAGCTGGAGGGCCGGGCGATCAACATCCACCACTCGTTCCTGCCGAGCTTCAAGGGCGCCCGCCCCTACGTCCAGGCCCATGAGCGGGGCGTCAAGCTGGTCGGGGCCACGGCTCACTACGTCACCCCCGACCTCGACGAGGGGCCGATCATCGAGCAGGACGTGATCCGGGTGAGCCACGCGCAGAGCCCGGAGACCCTGGTGACCCTGGGCCGGGACGTCGAAGCGCAGGTCCTCGCCCGGGCCGTCGAGTGGCACAGCCAGAGCCGGGTGATGATCAACGGCCGCCGCACGGTGGTCTTCCGCTGACCTGGGTCGACCCCTTCGCATAAGGTTCCGCCATGAGCAGCAACGGCACCGAGTCCGCGGGGGCGTCCGGCGGCGGTGTGCAGTCCGTGGACCGGGCTGTCACCGTGCTGGAGATCCTGGCCCAGCGCGGCGAGGCAGGCGTCAGTGAAGTGGCCGACGCCATCGACGTCCACAAGTCCACCGCGTTCCGCCTGCTCGGCGCGCTGGAGGCGCACGGGATGGTCGAGCAGGAGGGTGAGCGCGGGAAGTACCGCCTCGGCTTCGGCATCGTGCGGCTGGCCGGCGCGGTCACCGGACGCATCGACGTCACCAAGCACGGGCGCGGGATCTGCGAGCGCCTCGCCGACACCCTGGGCGAGACGATGAACATCGCGGTGCTGGAGTCCCACCATGTGATCAACCTCGACCAGGTGCGCGGCCAGTCCGCGATCACCGCGCAGAACTGGGTCGGCCGGCTCACCCCGATGCACTGCACGTCGAGCGGCAAGGTCCTGCTCGCCCACCTCGACCCCGAGCGCCTGGACGAACTCGTCGCCGAGGCCGGCCTCGACCGCATGACGGCCCGCACCCTGACGTCCCGCAAGAGCCTGGACGCCGAGCTGGCCCGGGTCCGTGAGCAGGGCTACGCCATGACGCTGGAGGAGTACGAGGAGGGCCTCAACGCCATGGCCGCGCCCGTGCGTTCCTCGGGCGGCGAGGTCGTCGCCGCCCTCACCGCCTCGGGGCCCGCCTTCCGCCTCACCGAGGAGCGGATGCACGAGCTGGCCCCCCTCCTGGTCGAGGGAGCCGACGAACTCAGCCGCCGGCTGGGCTACTTGGGCTGAGGCTCCGTCAAGAGGTCCGGGCCCGTCCACTCCACGGCCGCGTCCACCAGCCAGTCGGCGAGGTAGCCGGCGAAGGACGAACGCACCAGCACCCAGAACCCGGCGCTGGGCTCGTCGCGCGCGACCAGCACCACCTGGGTGCGCCCCAGGGTGGTCTGGGCGCAGCGTCCGGCCCTGAAGCCACGCGGGTGCAGGTCCAGGGAACAGCCGTGGGCCAGCAGATCGCGGGCCCGGGGTCCCGACACCAGCAGCGTGGTGCGCTGCGCGGACACGTCCACGACGGACACCGGCTCGTCACCGCCGGCCTCGCGGATACGGCTCTCCACGTCCCGCCGCCCGGGCGGCCCCACCACGAGCCACTCGTCGGGGCCGAGCCACAGTGCGGTGAGCTCCCCGGCGCGTACGACGGTGTCGGGCTCCACGGGCAGGGGGAGCCCCAGCGCCAGACCGACGGCGTCGGCCGCCGCGCCCTTGGGGTCCAGGCGCACGTCGAGCTGGGTCAGGAAGGGCAGCTCCGCCAGCCGGACCGCGCCCCGGGAGGAGCGGGTCACGGCGGCCAGGCGGTCCCGGGCCGGGCCCAGCGGGCTGCGGAGCGGGGCGGCGGTCGGGGCGGTGTCAGCCATCGCGGCGGGCTCCCTCGGGGTCGTAGAGGACGGGGCTTGCGACGGTCACCGGGACCAGCCGGTCGCCGACCGGGGCGTAGAGCCGCTCGCCGACCCGCTCCCGGCCGCCCTTGACCAGAGCGAGGGCGAAGGTCCGGCCGAGGGCCGCGCTGCGGTAGCTGGAGGTGACATGGCCGAGCATCGGGACGGGCGGCGCGGGCAGCACGCCGTCGGCGACCAGCTGGGTGCCCTCGGGGAGGAGGGTGCCGGGGTCCTCGGGGAGCAGGCCGACGAGGTGCTTGCGGTCGGGGCGGGCGGTGTCGGCGCGGGCGTAGGAGCGCTTGCCGATGAAGTCGGGCTTCTTCTTGGACACCGCCCAGCTCATGCCGAGGTCGTGCGGGGTGACGGTGCCGTCGGTGTCCTGGCCGATGATCGGGTAGCCCTTCTCGGCGCGCAGGACGTGCATGGTCTCGGTGCCGTAGGGCGTGATGCCGTACGGGGCGCCGGCCTCGTGCAGCGCCTCCCACAGGGTGCGGGCCTGCCACGGGGACACGTTGATCTCGTAGGCGAGTTCGCCGGAGAAGCTGATCCGGCACACGCGCGCGTCGATGCCGGCGACGGTGGTCTCGCGCCAGGCCATGAACGGGAAGTCGTCGTTGCCGACCGCCAGTCGGGGCGCGAGGGAGCCGAGGACCGCGCGGGACTTCGGCCCGACCAGGGCGACGGTGGCCCACTGTTCGGTGACGGACGTGCAGTGGACCTTCAGCTCCGGCCACTCCGTCTGGAGCCACTCCTCCATCCAGTCCAGTACGGCCGCCGCGTTGCCGGTGGTCGTGGTGACCAGGAAGCGGTCGGGGGCGAGCCGGATGACGGTGCCGTCGTCGAAGACCATGCCGTCCAGCCTGCACATCACGCCGTAGCGGATCATGCCGACCTTCAGGGTGGACATCATGTTGGTGTAGAGGCGGTCCAGGAGGACGGCCGCGTCCGGGCCCTGCACGTCGATCTTGCCGAGGGTGGAGGCGTCCATGAAGGCCACGCCCTCACGGGCGGCGGCGCACTCGCGCAGGACGGCCGCCGTCATGTCCTCGCCGTCGCGCGGGTAGTACCAGGGGCGCTTCCACTGGCCGACGTTCTCGAAGCGGGCCCCGTGCTCGACGTGCCACTCGTGCAGCGCGGTCGTGCGGACCGGGTCGTGGAGCGCGCCCCGGTCGCGGCCGGCGAGCGCGGCGAAGGAGACCGGGGTGTACGGCGGCCGGAAGGTCGTGGTGCCGAGCGCCGAGACGTCCACGCCGAGCAGTTCGGAGACGACACCGCTCGCCAGGACACCGGAGGTCTTGCCCTGGTCGTTGGCGGTACCGGCGGTGGTGTAGCGCTTGGTGTGCTCGACGGAGCGCATGCCGGCGCCGGTGGCACGGGCCAGGTCGTCGACGGTGACGTCGCGCTGGAGGTCGACGAAGCGGGGGGCGCCCTCCCGGCCGGGGACGGTGAAGACCTGCATGGGCGGGGTCGGCCGGGGCGGTGCGGGCACCTGCGGGAGGCCGGGTGTCCGGGCGGTGTAGCCCTCGGCCTCGACGGCTCGGGCCCCGGCCGCGGCGCCCTGCGCGAAGGCTCCACGCAGGTCGAACACGCCGCTCGCGGCGCCCGCGACCTCGACGGCCTGGCGGCAGGAGTCGGGGACGAAGGTGCCGAGCGTCTCGTCGTGGCGCAGGGTGCCGCCCGCCTGGCTGAACAGGTGGGCGACCGGGTTCCAGCCGCCGGAGACCAGGAGCAGGTCGGCGGCGAACTCCCGCTGTCCCGTGGTTGTTTCGGTGGTTCCGTACGGGGCGACGGACACGGCGGTGAGGCGCGCCTCGCCCTCGGTGCCGGTGACGGCGTGGCCGGGCAGCACCTCGATGCCGGCCTCGCGGGCGCGGTCGGCCCACTCCCCCGGTTCCGGGCGGGTGTCGACGATCGCCGCCACGTGCACGCCGGCCGAGTGCAGGTCGAGGGCCGCCGCGTACGCGCTGTCGTTGGTGGTGAACACGACCGCCTGCCGGCCGGGCAGCACACCGTGCCGGTTGAGGTGGGTACGGGCCGAGGCGGCCAGCATCACTCCGGGACGGTCGTTGTCGGCGAACGCGAGGGAGCGTTCGTGGGCGCCGGTGGCGAGGACGACCCGGCGGGCCCGGATGCGGTGGACGCGTTCCCGGGAGACGTTCGCGGGGGCGGCCGCGCCGAGGTGGTTGGTGCGGCGCTCGACGGCGAGGAGGTGGTTGTCGTCGTAGTACCCGAAGACGGTGGTGCGACGCAGGACGCGGACGTCGGGGGCGGCTTCGAGGAGGGCCGCTGTCTCCTCGACCCAGTCGAGGTGCTCCGCCGTGCCCAGCAGGCTGCCGCCCGGCTCTGGTTGGTCGTCGGCGAGGATCACCCGGGCGCCGCTGTGCGCCGCCGCCGCGGCTGCCGCGAGGCCGGCGGGGCCGGCACCGACGATCAGGACGTCGCAGTGGGTGTGTACGGCGTCGTAGCGGGCGGGGTCGGGGGTGGCGGCGAGGCGGCCCTGGCCGGGGAGGCCGGTCGCGACGAGGCCGTCGTGGAGTTCGACGGTGGTGGCGGGGAGCATGGGCTCGGGGAACGGGGCGTCTATCTGGATGACCGCGTTGGGTTCCTCGACGCCTGCGGTGAAGATGCCTCGGGGGCGGCCGAGTTTGATGCTGGTGCCGGTCTGGATGATGCCGTTGGCGAGGAGGGCGGAGGCGAGGGTGTCGCCCTTGTAGCCCTGGTACTCGGTGCCGTCGAAGGTGAAGGTGAGGGGTTGGTCGCGGGCTATGCGGCCTCGGGTGGGGTGGCGGAAGGGATCTTTCTCGCCCCCGCCGCCCCTACCCGTCCCATCCCCCAGGGGCGCGGCCCCTTCGACCCCGCCTTCGGGGGCTCCGCCCTCGGACCCCCGCTCCTCAAACGCCGGAGGGGCTGGACGTGCTGAACGCGGCTGAGAAGCAACCGCACTCCGCTGGGCCTGAGACGTCTCCGGGCGGCTCTCCCCCACCCGGTACACCGCCAGCACCTCGTTCGTCGCCGTGTTCCGTACCGCGTTGAACCAGCGGCGGCAGCCCGCCGCGTGGCTCCAGCGTTCGGCGAAGGGGCCCTTCGGGTTGGTGCGGAAGAAGAGGTAGCGGGCCCACTCCTCGTCGGTCAGGTCGGCCGGGGTCTCGGGGTAGGGGACGTGGGCCTGGCCGCCGTAGTGGAACTCGGACTCGTCGCGGGGCCCGCACCACGGGCAGGGGATCAGCAGCATGTCGTTCGGCTCCTCGAGGATCCCTAGTGGGCCACCGCGGCGGCGCCGTGCTCGTCGACGAGCGCGCCGGTGGTGAAACGGTCGAGCGTGAAGGGGGCGTTGAGGGGGTGGGGGGTGTCGTGGGCGATCGTGTGGGCGTAGACCCAGCCGACGCCCGGGGTGGCCTTGAAACCGCCCGTTCCCCAGCCGCAGTTGAGGTACAGGTTGTCGACGGGGGTGAGGCCGATGATCGGCGAGGCGTCGGGGCTGACGTCGACGATGCCGCCCCAGGTGCGCAGCACGTGGGCGCGGGCGAAGACCGGGAAGAGCTCCAGGGCGGCCGCCATCTGTTCCTCGATGATGTGGAACGCGCCGCGCTGGGTGTAGGAGTTGTACGAGTCGATGCCCGCCCCCATCACCAGCTCGCCCTTGTGCGCCTGGCTGACGTACACGTGGACGGCGTTGGACATCACGACCGTCGGGTGCACCGGCTCCAGCAGTTCGGAGACCAGGGCCTGCAACGGATGGCTCTGGAGCGGGAGTTCGATGCCGGCCATGGCCGCGAGGACCGAGGTGTGGCCCGCCGAGCACAGCGCCACCTTGCCCGCGGCGATCGGGCCGCGTGTGGTCTGGACGCCGGTCACCCGGCCGCCGACCACGTCCAGGCCGGTGACCTCGCAGTTCTGGATGATGTCGATGCCCGCCGCGTCGGCCGAGCGGGCCAGGCCCCAGGCGACGTGGTCGTGCTTGGCGATGCCGGCGCGGGGCTGGTAGGTGCCGCCGAGGACCGGGTAGCGCACGTCCGGGGAGATGTCGACGATCGGGCAGACCTCCTTGACCCCGTCCGCGTCGAGCCATTCCGCGTCCACGCCGTTGAGGCGGTTCGCCTCCACCCGGCGCACGCTGTCGCGGACGTCCTGGAGGCTGTGGGCGAGGTTCAGCACGCCCCGCTGGGAGAAGAGGATCGGGTAGTCGAGCTCGTCCGCCAGCCCCTCCCAGAGTTTGAGCGCGTGCTCGTAGATGCCCGCGCTCTCGTCCCAGAGGTAGTTGGAGCGGATGATCGTGGTGTTGCGGGCCATGTTGCCGCCCGCGAGCCAGCCCTTCTCCAGCACGGCTACGTTGGTGATGCCGTGGTTCTTCGCGAGGTAGTGGGCGGTGGCCAGGCCGTGTCCGCCGCCGCCGACGACGATCACGTCGTAGGAGCGCTTCGGCTCGGGGGTGCGCCACAGCCAGTCCGGGTGTTCGGGGAGTTCGGCGCCGGGGGTGCGGGGGCTCATCGGAGGTCTCCTGAGGTGCCGGGAGGTGCGGGGACGGCGTCTCCTGCGGGCGTCGGGTCAGCCGCGCAGACGGGACATGGCCGGGTCGAACAGGGGCTCCTCGGCGACCACGGCCTCCACACGCCGGTCGAAGTAGCCGATCTCGACGCGGGTGTCCGGCACGGCGAGGTCCGCCGGGAGCCACGCGTAGGCGATGCCCTTGCCTATCGTGTGTCCGAAGGCGGCGCTGGTGACGTAGCCGACCGCGCGCTCACCGTCGTAGACCGGCTCCTTGCCCATGACGACGGCCCGCGGGTCGTCGATGGTCAGGCAGGTGAGCCTTCGCCGTACGTCGGCCTTGCGCCGCTCCAGTGCCGCCTTGCCGATGAAGTCCTCCTTGTCGGCCTTGACGGCGAAGCCGACGCCGGCCTCGTACGGGTCGTGCTCGTAGGTCATGTCGGTGCCGAAGGAGCGGTAACCCTTCTCCAGGCGCAGGCTGTTGAAGGCGCCCCGGCCGGC
Source organism: Streptomyces griseorubiginosus (assembly GCF_036345115.1). GTDB lineage: Bacteria > Actinomycetota > Actinomycetes > Streptomycetales > Streptomycetaceae > Streptomyces > Streptomyces griseorubiginosus_C. The sequence continues at coordinate 8,318,063 of NZ_CP107766.1, read as the reverse complement.
CGCGATGCCGCCCAGCGGTTTCGCCGCCCGCCACAGGGTGTCCCAGAGCTTCTGGCCGAGGTCGGCGGTGGTGTACAGCTCCCAGCCGAGCTCTCCGACGTACGACAGCCGCATGGCCGTCACCGGGACGGAGCCGATGTGGGCGCGCTTGGCGCGGAAGTACTTGAGGCCGGTCGCCGAGAAGTCGGCGTCGGTGAGCGACTGAAGGACGTCCCGGGCGAGCGGTCCCCACAGGCCGATGCAGCAGGTGCCGGGGGTGATGTCACGGACCTGGACGGTGCCGTCGGCGGGGAGGTGGCGGGTGAACCAGTCGAGGTCGAGGTTGCCGTTGGCGCCGACCTGGAAGACGTCGGGGGCGAGCCTCGCGACGGTGATGTCGCTGCGGATGCCGCCGTCGTGGTCGAGGAGCAGGGTGTACGTCACCGAGCCGACGGACTTGGCGACCTTGCCGGTGCACAGCCGCTCCAGGAAGTCGGCGGCTCCCCGCCCGCTCACCTCCAGGCGCTTGAGGGCCGTCATGTCGTACATCGCGACGGTCTCGCGGGTGACCTGGGCCTCGGCGCCGACGATCGGCGACCAGTACCGGGCCGCCCAGTCGTTGGGGGTGACGATCGAACGGCCCTCCACCAGGCCCGCGTTGGTCTCGTACCAGTGCGGCCGCTCCCAGCCGTTCGCCTCCAGGAAGAAGGCGCCGAGCTCCTGCTGGCGGGCGTGGAAGGGGCTGGTGCGGATCGGGCGCGGGGCGCCGGAGGGCTGGAGCGGGTGGAGGATGTCGTAGACCTCGACGAAGTTCTGGCAGTCGCGGGCCAGCACGTACTCCGGCGAGAGCTGGTGCGGTTCGAAGCGGTTGACGTCGCACTCGTGGAGGTCGAAGGAGGAGCAGTGGCCGTCGACCAGCCATTCGGCGACGGCCCGGCCGACGCCGGCGGAGTGGGTGACCCAGACGGCCTCGGCGACCCAGAAGCCCTTGACGTCCGGGGACTCGCCGAGGAGGGGCAGGCCGTCGGTGGTGAAGGAGAACAGGCCGTTGATGCCCTCCTCGACCTTGGCGTCCCTGGTCGCGGGCAGCAGTGACTGCGTCTCGGTCCAGGCGTCGGCGAAGTCGTCCTCGGTGAACTTCAGGACCGACGGCATCGCGTCGGCCTCGTCGAAGGAGAGGATCTCGTCGGCGGTGATCGGCATGGGGCGGTGGCCGTAGTAGCCGATGCCGAGGGTGTCGTGGCGGTCGCGGTAGTAGAGGTCGGCGTCCTGGTGGCGCAGGATCGGGCGCACCGCCTCCTCGGTCTGTCCCGCGAGCGCGGGGACCGGGCCGGTCCAGGCGAGCTGGTGGGCGAGCGGGGTGAGCGGGAGGTTCATGCCCACCATGCGGGCGATCCTCGGGCCCCAGATGCCGGCGCAGCAGACCACGATCTCGGCTTCCAGGTCGCCCTGGTCGGTGCGGACGCCGGTGACCTCGCCGTCGGTCCGGAGGATGTCCAGGACCTCGTGGCGGGCCAGGAAGGTCACGCCGCGCTCGGTGGCCCGGCGGATCTGGGCCTCGACGGCGAGGACGGCCTTGGCGAGGCCGTCGGTGGGGATGTGCAGGCCGGCGAGGACGCGGTCCCGGTTGACCAGGGGGTGCTTCTCGACGCACTCGTCGGCGGTCAGGATCCGTGACTCGACGCCCCAGGCGGTGAGCCAGCCCTGCCGGCGGTGCAGCTCGGTGACGCGCTCCGGGGTGGTGGCCACCTCCAGGCCGCCGACCTGGAGGAAGCAGGGCTGTCCGTCGACGTCGAGGGAGCAGAACTTCTCGACGGTGTAGCGGGCCAGCTCGGTCATCGTCTTGGAGGGGTTGGCCTGGAAGACCAGGCCCGGCGCGTGCGAGGACGACCCGCCGGTGGCGGGCAGCGGGCCCTGGTCGACGACGGTCACCTCGGTCCAGCCGCGCGCGGAGAGCTCGTCGGCCAGTGCCGCGCCGACGACGCCCGCTCCGATGATGACCACTCGGGGTCCCGCCATCGCCGCACCTCCGGATAAGTTGCTTTTTACGCAACACGATTCAGGCTGCGCAACTCAATGTGCCCGTCGCGCCGGTGGGTGTCAAGAGGTCCCGTGACCTCGCGGAACCGGCCGGAAAACAGCGGGGGCCCGGTGGGAGGCGCGCACCCGCGCGCACCGCCCACCGGGCCCCCGCACAGCCCTACTTGATCCAGGCGTCGACCTTGTCGCGGTTGGCGTCGACCCACTTCTTGGCCGCCGCGTCCGGCGTCATCTTGTCCACCGCGATGTACTTGGCCACGGTGTTCTGGTCGTCGTTGGTCCAGTTGAACTTCTTCACCAGGTCGTAGGCCGGGCTGCCCGACTTGGCGAACTTCGCGCTCACGATCTTGTCGAGGTCGTAGACCGGGTAGTCGCAGGCCACCTTGGCCGGATCGGCGTCGCAGCCCGACTTGTAGGCGGGCAGCTCGACCTTGACGAGGGGCACCTCGGAGAGGAACCACTGCGGCTCGTAGAAGTAGCCGATCACCCACTGCTTCTTCTTCTCGGCGTTGCGGTACGCCTGGATGAGCGCGGTCTCGCTGCCCGCGTACACCACCTTGAAGTCCAGCTTGAGGTTCTTGACGAGGGCCTCGTCGTTGGTGACGTACGACGGGTCGCCGTCCAGGAGCTGGCCCTTGCCGCCGGACTCCGAGGTCTTGAACTTGGCGGCGTACTTGTTGAGGTTCTCCCACTTCGTGATGTCCGGGTGGGCCTTGGCCAGCCACGGCGGCACGTACCAGCCGATGATGCCCTTGTTGCCGGTCGAGCCGGCCTCCACGGCGGTCTTCTGCTGGGTGATGTACTTCTTCTTTAGGTCGTCGTGGCCCCAGTTCTCCAGGACGGCGTCGACCTCGCCGGTCCCGAAGCCCTGCCAGGCGATCTCCTCCTTGAGGTCCTTCTTGGTGACCTTGCACTTCAGGTCGTGCTCGGCGACGTACGCGACGACCGCCGCGTCCGCCTCGTAGCCGACCCAGGGGTTGACCGCGAGGTTGAAGGTGCCGCACTTGCCGGAGCTGCCCGAACCGCCGGCCTCCGAGGAGTCACCGACCTTCGCGCCGCCGCAGGCCGTGAGGGTGAGGCCGAGGACGGCCAGGCCGGCCGCGCCGGCTCGCCAGTGTCTTGCCATCGTGGAGTGCTCCTTATTCATGCGCTGGTGCGGCGAGCCGCTGCCTGAGTGATCCGGTCGAACATGACGCCCAGCAGGACGATGGCGAGTCCGGCCGCCAGGCCCTTGCCGTACAGCTGTCCCTGCGAGAAGCCGGCGACCACGTCGTAGCCGAGCGCCCCGGCGCCCACCAGACCGCCGACCACGACCATCGACAGCACGTAGATCAGGCCCTGGTTGGTCGCGAGGGTCAGGGCGCCGCGTGCCATCGGCAGCTGGACCTTGGTGATGATCTGCCAGGTGTTGCACCCGGTGGAGGTGGCCGCCTCGACGGTGGTCGCGGGCACGGTCCGCACCCCGTCCGCGATGATCTTGATGGCGACCGGGGCCGCGTAGACGATCGCGGCGACGATCGCCGTGAACCGGGTCGCGCCGAACAGGGCGAGGAACGGCACGAGGTACACGAACGGCGGCATGACCTGGGCCGCGTCGAGGGTGGGCCGCACGAGTCGGTCCACCAGCGCGCTGCGGCCCATCCACACCCCGAAGACCACGCCGAGCAGCATGACCAGCACGGTCGCCACCACGGTCGACGCGAGGGTGGTCATGGCGTCCGACCACAGGCCGGTGGCGACCAGCAGGCCCACGCACGCGGCCGTGGTGATCCCGGCCCGCCAACCGCCGAGGACCACGGCGATCCCGATCAGTGCGACGCCGACGAGCCACCACGGGGAGTCGGTCAGCAGGGTCTGGAAGGGGTTGAGCAGGCCGTTGGTGATCGCGTCCCGGAAGGCGTTGGTCAGCCCCGACAGGTTGTCCTGCGCCCAGGTCGTCACGTCGTCGGCCGCCTTGGCGATGTTGCTGCCGGTGCTGCCGTCACCCGGGAACTCGGCCGCCCACACATAGGTGTGCGACAGATACACGAGGACGGCCGCCACCGCTCCCCCGGCCACGAGCAGGTGCCGGCGCCACTTGAGCAGGGGGTTGCCGGACCGCCGGGCCGCCTCCGCGCGTCCGCTCGCCGCCGTGGTGACCCGGTCCAGGACGATCGCCATGACGACGATCGCGAGACCCGCGTTGAAGGCCGTGCCGACGTCGAGGGACTGGAGGGCCTGGACGACGGTCTTGCCGAGTCCGGGGGCGTCGATCAGGGCCGCGATGGTCACCATGGCGAGGGCGGCCATGATGGTCTGGTTGACGCCCATCACCACGGTTCGCCGGGACATCGGCAGCAGCACCTTCAGCAGTGACTGCCGGCGCGTGGCGCCCATGGAGTCGGCCGCCTCGACCGACGCGGCGGGGACGGACCGGATCGCGTGGGCGGTGATACGGATGGCCGGTGGTGCCGCGTAGATGACGGTGGCGATGGTCGCGGAGGCCCCGCCGATGAGGAAGAACAGGGTGAGCGGCGCGAGGTAGACGAAGGTCGGCATCGTCTGCATGAAGTCGAGGAACGGTGTCACGATCCGGTTGACCCGCTCCGACAGGCCGGCCCACACGCCCAGCGGGATCGCGAACAGCAGCGCGACGAGGACCGCGGAGAGCGTCAGCGCCAGGGTGTCCATGCTCTCCTGCCACAGGCCCTGGAGGCCGAGGAAGGTGAAGCCGGCCACGGCCAGCAGCGCGACCCGCCAGTTGGCCACCGCCCAGGAGACGTATCCGGCCAGGCCGACCACCCCGAGCCAGCCGATCTGCGGCAGCGGACGGTCGCCCGAGGGCTGCGAGATGAGGTCCTGGACGAAGGTGACCAGGTTGTCGATGACCAGTCGGATCTCGTTGAAGAAGTACAGGAAGAGCGGGTTGGAGTTGCGGTCGGCGCCGATGGAGTCGTTGACGTCGTTGAGCCAGCGGTGCAGGTCGGTGAGGTCGGCCGCGGCCAGGGTCAGGGTCTGCTTCCCGCGCAGTACGGCGAACAGGACGAGCCAGACGACCACGATCCCGGCGATCACCATGGACCGGCTGATCCGGCGCTCGGGGGCGACCGGCGGGGGCGCCGGGGTCCGCTGTTCGTCCCCCGATGTCTCGGGTTTCTCCATGGCGACGGTCATCACGCGTCGCCTTCCTGCCCGGCGACCACGGCGAGGATCTCCTCGTCGCCGACGATGCCGAGCAGTTCGCCGTTCTCGACCACCTTGACGGGCTTCTCGGCGGCGAGCACCGCCCGGGTGGCTTCCTTGACGACGACGTCCGGGCCCAACTCGGGCCCGTCCAACGGGTCTTCGGGGGTCGCCGGGCGCATGATCCAGCGCAGGGTGAGGACGTCGCCGCGGGCCACGTCCTTCACGAAGTCGCGGACGTAGTCGTCGGCGGGGGCGCCCACGAGTTCGTCGCCGGTGCCGCACTGGACCGTCTTCCCGTCGCGCATGATGAGGATGCGGTCGCCGAGCTTGAGGGCCTCGGACAGGTCGTGGGTGATGAACACCATGGTCTTGCCGACCTCGTGGTGCAGCCGGATGACCTCGCTCTGCATGTCACGGCGGATCAGCGGGTCCAGCGCGGAGAACGGCTCGTCGAACAGGAGCACGTCCGGATCGCCCGCCAACGCCCTTGCCAGGCCCACGCGTTGCTGCATGCCGCCGGAGAGCTGGTCGGGGTAGGAGTTCTCGTAGCCCGCGAGGCCCACGAGTTCGACGACCTCGAGCGCCCGGCGGGTGCGCTCGGCCCTGCCCATGCCGCGGATCTCCAGCCCGAACGCCACGTTGTCGACGACGCGGCGGTGGGGCAGCAGACCGAAGTGCTGGAAGACCATGGAGAACTTGCTGCGCCGCAGTTCGCGCAGCCGCTTCTCGTCGGCGTCCCGGATGTCCTCGCCCTCGAAGACGATCTCGCCGGCGGTGGGCTCGATCAGCCGGGTCAGACAGCGCACCAGGGTGGACTTGCCGGAGCCGGACAGTCCCATGACGACGAAGACCTCGCCGGGCGCGACCTCGAAGTTCACGTCCCGCACGGCGGCGGTGCAGCCGGTGCGCTCCATGAGTTCGCGGCGGCTGAGTCCGCACAGCTCCTCGGATTCCGGCACCCGCTCGGCCTTCGGCCCGAACACCTTCCACAGCCCGCGCACGGAAATCACCGGCGTCGGGGCCGCGTCCTCGGGGGTGCCGCGCCGCGGCGGCACCTCGGTCTTGGTGGGGGTCATGGTCGACCTCTTCTCGGCGTTCAGCCGCGGAACCAGTGCTGCGGCCGGGGTTGGATGTTCTGCCAGACGTGCTTGGGCTCGCGGTACTCGTCGAGGCCGGTCGGTCCCAGTTCCCGGCCCACACCGGAGTGCCCGAAGCCACCCCATTCCGCTTGCGGCACATAGGGGTGGTAGTCGTTGATCCACACCGTGCCGTGCCGCAGCCGCCGGGCGACCCGCTGGGCCTTCCCGGCGTCCTGGGTCCACACGGCGCCGGCGAGTCCGTACTCGGTGTCGTTGGCGATGCGGACGGCGTCGTCCTCACCGGTGAAGCGCTCCACGGTGAGCACGGGCCCGAAGGACTCCTCGTGCACCACCCGCATGTCCTGGGTGCACTCGTCGAGGACGGTGGGCGGGTAGAAGTGGCCGTGCGCGAGGGCCGGGTCGGTGGGCCGCTCGCCGCCGCAGCGCAACACGGCGCCCTCCGCGAGGCCCGCCGCGACGTACGCCTCGACCTTCTCCAGGTGCTGTGCGGAGATCAGCGCGCCGGTCTCGGCCTCGGGGTCGAAGGGGCCGCCGAGGCGGATCAGCCGGGCGCGCCGGACGACCTCGTCGACGAAGCGGTCGTGCAGCGAGTCCTCGACGATCAGCCGGGCACCGGCCGAGCAGACCTGCCCGGAGTGCAGGAAGACGGCCGTGAGCGCGAAGTCCACGGCCGTCTCGAAGTCGGCGTCGGCAAAGACGACGTTGGGGTTCTTGCCGCCGAGTTCCAGGGCGACCTTCTTCACGGTCGCTGCGGCCGTCGCCATGATCCGTCTGCCGGTGTCCACGCCTCCGGTGAAGGAGACCATGTCGACGCGGGGGTCCTCGGAGAGCGGGGCGCCCACCTCGGGTCCGGCGCCGAGGACGAGGTTGGCGACCCCGGCCGGCAGTCCGGCCTCGGCGAGTGCCCGGATGAGCAGGATCGAGGTGGAGGGGGTGAGCTCGCTGGGCTTGAGGACGATCGTGTTTCCGGCCACCAGGGCCGGGGCGACCTTCCAACTCGCTTGCAGCAGGGGGTAGTTCCAGGGTGTGATCAGTCCGCACACACCGACCGGCTCGTAGCCGACCCGGCTGACGGCGTCGTCCCGGCCGGTGTCGATCACGCGGCCCGCGTCGGTGCCGCCGAGCCCGCCGTAGTAGCGGAGACAGGAGACGACGTCGGCGATGTCGTACTCGCTCTCCACCAGCCGCTTGCCGGTGTCGAGCGACTCGGCGCGGGCGAACTCCTTGGCGTCGCGCTCGATCAGGTCGGCGGTGCGCAGCACCAGGGCGCCGCGCTCCCGCTCGGGGGTGTGCGGCCAGGGCCCCTCGTCGAAGGCCCGGCGGGCGGCGGCGACGGCCGCCTCGGTGTCGGGGCGGGTGCCCTCGGACACGGTCGCGGAGAGCGTGCCGTCGGCGGGACATCGGATCTCCCGGCGGCCACCGGCCACCGGCTCCCGCCATTCACCGTCCACGTACAGGTCTGCCACGTCGGGAGCCCTTCGAGCGATTCCGTTGCGCATCGCGCACCGCATTGCTTGTGGTGGAACACTCTGGAGAATGCGTGAACCCACGTCAAGGGGTTGGGGGATGACGGTTTGGGCACGCGGACGCGTTGGCGCACCGCCGGAGGACAGCCGGTTTCCGGTGCAAGCGACCCTGCGAAAAATCCGCGTTACCCGGCCTGTGTCCGGGCGTCGCGGTGGCGGTAGTACACGGCCTTCGAGGGCGCCAGCGGCTCCTTGCCGAGGATGAGGTCGGCCGCTTTCTCCGCGATCATCATCACCGGCGCGTAGATGTTGCCGTTGGTGACGTACGGCATCACGGAGGCGTCCACGACCCGCAGCCCCTCGACCCCGTGCACGCGCATGCTCGCGGGGTCCACGACGGCCATGTCGTCGGTGCCCATCTTGCAGGTGCAGGAGGGGTGCAGGGCGGTCTCGCCGTCCTTGGCGACCCAGTCGAGGATCTCCTCGTCGGTCTCCACGGACGGCCCCGGTGAGATCTCCCCGCCATTGAAGGGGGCCAGCGCGGGCTGGTTGAGCAGCTTGCGGGCGACCCGGATCGCCTCGACCCACTCCCGGCGGTCCTGTTCGGTGGACAGGTAGTTGAAGCGCAGCGCCGGGTGCTCCTCGGGGTTCTTGCTCCGGATCTTCACCGAGCCGAGGGCGTCGGAGTACATGGGACCCACGTGCACCTGGTAGCCGTGCCCACCGGCGGGCACGGAGCCGTCGTAGCGGACCGCGATCGGCAGGAAGTGGAACATCAGGTTGGGATAGTCCACGTCGTCGTTGCTGCGCGCGAAGCCGCCCGCCTCGAAGTGGTTGGTGGCGGCCGGGCCCCTGCGGAACAGCCATTGCAGGCCGATGAAGGGGGCGCGCCATTTCGCGAGGTACGGCTGCATGGAGACGGGTTGCTTGCAGGCGTACTGGATGTACACCTCCAGGTGGTCCTGGAGGTTCTCGCCGACGCCCGGCAGGTCGTGGACGACGTCGATGCCGAGGGCGCGCAGTTCCCCGGCGTTGCCGACGCCGGAGAGCTGGAGCAGCTGCGGGGAGTTGATGGCGCCGCCGCAGAGGATGACCTCCTTGGCGCGGACCTGCTGGAGCGCGCCCTTGCCGCGCCGGTACTCGACGCCGACGGCCCGCTTGCCCTCGAACAGGACGCGGGTGACGAGCGTGCGGGTGCGGACGGTGAGGTTGGGGCGTCTGCGGACGGGTTTCAGATAGGCCTTGGAGGCGGAGAGCCGGCGACCGCGGTGGACGTTGCGGTCGAACTTGGCGAAGCCTTCCTGCCGGTAGCCGTTGACGTCGTCGGTGGGCGCGTACCCGGCCTCCTCGGTGGCCTTCTGGAAGGCGGTGAAGAGCGGGTTGGTGGCCGGACCGCGCTCCAGGACGAGGGGGCCGTCGTGGCCGCGGAACTCGTCGTCGGGGTCGGCCGCGAGACAGTTCTCCATGCGCTTGAAGTACGGCAGACAGTGCGCGTAGTCCCAGGTCTCCATGCCGGGATCGGCGGCCCAGCGCTCGTAGTCCATGGGGTTGCCGCGCTGGAAGATCATGCCGTTGATGCTGCTGGAGCCGCCCAGCACCTTGCCGCGGGCGTGGTAGACGCGCCGGCCCCCCATGTGCGGCTCGGGCTCGGACTCGTACTTCCAGTCGTAGAAGCGGCTGCCGATGGGGTAGGTCAGCGCCGCGGGCATGTGGATGAAGACGTCCCAGGGATAGTCGGGCCGGCCGGCCTCCAGGACCAGTACCTGGTGGCCCGGGTCGGCGGACAGGCGGTTGGCCAGTGCACTGCCGGCCGATCCACCACCGACGATGACGAAGTCGTACTGCTGAGGAGCCATGGTCCCTCGTCTCGCTCGCGCCGTAGAGATGCGCGGCATGGTAGTACGAGTATCGCTATGCGCACCAGGTTGCGATCGACGCAACCTGGTGGGGTCATCCGGGGCGAAAACGCGTTTCCCGTTCGGCCGGACTTCCTACGATGGCCCGGTCCGCGGTGCTTGCTCGACGTCGCTTCGGGTACCGCGTTTGAATGAGGGTGGCATCTGTATGGGCAGGCGATTACTGAAAGCGATGTGTTCGTGACGCGTCTCAGTGGCTCCGGGGACGACCAGGCAAGCGGGTCGGCCGAGGATCCCATGGCCCTCGCGCGGGAGATCTCCGACGCGGTGGACCGCCTCACGACCCTCTGGTCCGTCGCAGCCCAGGGAGCGCGCCTTCGTCTGTCGCCGCACCAGTTGCGGGCCCTGCGGATCCTGGAGGCCGCGCCGGGCCTCAATCTCACCGCGCTGTCCGAGAACATGGACATAGGGCTGCCGACCGCGAGCCGGCTCTGCGACCGGCTGGAGGCGGCGGGGCTGCTGGAGCGGGTGCTGCATCCGCAGAAGCGGCGCGAGGTGCGGCTGAGTCTCACCGGGTACGGCCGGCAGGTGCTCGGCGAGGTGAGCGCCCGCAGATCTCAGGCGCTCGCCTCGGTGCTGGCGACGATGAACACGGCCGAGCGCTCGGCCCTGAGCCGGGGCCTGCGGGGGTTCCAGGCAGCCCAGGACACACACGAACACTGACCCGCGTGACCCGCGGGGTCGCGGTCAGCCCTGGCGTCCTTGCCAGTCCAGGCAGATGACGGCCGCGTCGGACATGAGTTCCCGGCTTCCGTAGTGCTCGATCAGGCCCGCCACGACCGCGCGTGCCGTCTCGTACGTCGGGGTGGACCGGGTCGCGCCGAGGATCTGGCGCAGGGCCCGCTCGCCGAAAAGGTCGCCCGCCGCCGAGCGGGTGCCGTGCACCCCGGTACTGACCACGATGAGGCGGTCGCCGGGCTCGACCTGGAAGGTCTGCTCGTCGTACGGCGTCTCCTCGAACATGCCGAGCGGCAACTGCGCGTCCAGCTCGACGCGTTCGGTGTGGTCACCGCGCTGCCGGAACAGCTGCGGGGATCCGGCGTCGACGGCACGGACCGTGCCGGTGGCGAGATGGAACTCCAGCAGCAGCGTGGAGGCGTACACCTTGCCGCCGTACTGGGCGAAGACCGCCTGGTCGGCGAGACAGGCCTGGTCGGCGAGGCCTATCCCGGCGCGGCGGGCGTTGCGCAGGGCTCCCACCGTCAGGCTGGTGAGCAGGGAGGCGTGGATCCCCTCGCCCATGCCGTCGGTGACGGACAGGACGAGATGGTCGGCGCTGGTGGACCAGTCGAAGTTGTCGCCGCCGATGGAATAGGCGGGTTCGAGATGGGCGCCGATGGCGTACTCCTCGCGGGCGCACCCCCGGCCGGGCAGCAGCTGCCACTGCATCTCGGCGGCCAGGGTGAGCCGGCGGGTGCGGCGGGCCTGGAGGTAGAGGTCGGTGTCGCGTCCGGCGGTGGTGACCTCGTGGCCGAGTGCCGTCGCGAAGTCGCCGAGGCGCAGGACCGTTTCGGGGGCCGCCGTGCCCGCGGGCAGCCGTACGGACAGCACGCCGAGGCGGTCTCCGCGCACGGTGATGGGCAGGTGCACCAGGTGGCCCGCCGGGTCGCGCAGGACCTCGACCACCGGGCTCTGGTGGGTGAAGGCGCTGCCCGCCGGGCCGTCGTGGGCGGACACCGGCTCCTCGGTGTGCGGCAGATGGGAGACCGGCTGGAGCACGGCCAGTCCGTAGTCGGCCAGCAGGAGGGTCACGTCCTGGGCGCCGGCCCGCTCGGCCAGCAGACGGCGGGCGGTCGCGACCAGCGCGTGCGGAGGAGCCGCGCGCAGCTGGGCTTCCATGGATGGAAGCGACTCAAAGGCTTTCACGACATCCACCCTTTCACCCTGGGTCCTCCACGCTATCGCGCCGCTGACCCGCCCCGGGGGCCAGGTGGTCACAGGGCTCCGTGCTCAGGGCGCGGTTGCCCGGGGGGCCGGGTGCTCAGGAGGCCGTGTGCGTGACGGTGTGGCACAGCAGCAGGCAGACGTCGTCGTCGCGCTCGGAGTCGTGCAGGAGGGGTTTCAGCAGGGCCTCGGCGGCCGCGTCCAGGTCCTGTTCCAGCTCCGGGGTGCTCAGCCCCGCGAGCGCCTGGCGGAGCCGCTCGATGCCGGGGTCGATGCCCTGCGCCCGGCGCTCGACCAGGCCGTCCGTGTACAGCACCAGGGAGGAGCCGGGCGGGAGCTGGGTGACGTGGTCGGCGTACGTGTAGGCGATGGGGACGCCCAGCATGACGCCGGGAGCGGCGTCCAGTATCCGCACCGAGCCGCCGGTGTCGCGCACCACGGCGGGCGGATGACCGGCCGACGCCCAGACCACCTCCGGGTCGCCGGGCCGGAAGCGGGCGATCATCGCGGTGGCGTACAGCTGCGGTTGCAGATGGCGGAGCATGCGGTGCAGGTGCGTGAGGATCTCGGCCGGGGTCTGGTTCTCGACGGCGTAGGCCCGCAGTGCCGTGCGCAACTGGCCCATGACGACGGCCGCGTGCATCCCGTGCCCGGTCACGTCCCCTATGACGGCCAGCAGGCTCCCGTCGGGCTGGAGGAAGGCGTCGTACCAGTCGCCGCCGATGTTCATGCCCTGGGTGGCCGGGAGGTAACGCGCGGCCAGGAGCAGGCCGTCGGGGTCGGGCAGGTCGGTGAGCTGGGCGCGCTGGAGGGCCTCGGCAGTGTCGCGGTGCTGCTCGTAGCGGCGGGCGTTGTCCAGGGCGACCCCCGCCCGGCGACCGAGTTCGACGAGCATCAGACAGGTGTCCGCGTCGAAGCGGGGGCCGGGGGCGATGAGGGTGAGCACACCCAGCAGACGGTGGGTCATGAGGGGGATGGCGAGCAGCGGCCGGTCCGGTGACATGGCGGCGGGCGGAAGGTCGTCGGTGCCCGGCAGGTTCCCGGGGTGCGCGGCGGCGTGCTGGGGGCGGCCGGTGCGCGCGGCGACCACCGCGGCCCGGGAACGTTCCGGCACGGGACCTGACTCCTCGTCGCCCTCCTCCTCGTCGAGGAGCCAGACGTCGAGGCGTGCCGCGTGGTCCGGTACCAGCAGGTCGGTCAGCCGGCGCAGGACCTCGGTGGGGCTGAGGGAGGAGGTGATGGCGGCGCTGGCGTCGGCGAGGAAGTTCAGCAGGCGCCGGGCCCGCTCCACCTCGGCCCGCGCGGACCGCTCGGCCTCCAGCAGTTCCCGCTGGGCCAGTGCGGCGGCCTCCAGGTCGGAGTGCAGGGCCAGCACGCCCTGGTTGGTCTGGTGCAGCTCGTCCCGGTGCAGCTGGACGAGTCGTTCCTGCTCGTCCAGGAGGTGCAGTACGGCGGCGGTGTCCTCGTCGGCGGACAGCAGGGCGTGGGACGGTGAGGCGTCGACGGGGACGCCGTCCCGCGCGGGCGGGTTCGGGAGGGGGCAGGTGAGGGTGGGTTCGCCGGCCGGGGGCTCGTCGCCGGCGGTCGTTCCGTCGAAGGGCCGTAGCCAGACGTCGAGTCGGCCCTCCTGGTCGGGAGTGGTCCGACGGGTGAGCAGGTGGAGCTCCCAGGTGCCGCCCTGGTCGAGGCGGTGACGCAGCCGGGCCGACAGGGAGGTGAGGAAGCGGGCGCGGTCCACTGGCGGGGTCCCGGCCGCGACGACGAGGCCGGCGACGGCGGCACGGGCGCCGGCCGCGTCGGCCTCGGACGTGATCTTCCAGATGTCGGGGTTCTCGGTCATGGGGCGGCACCCCCGGTCGCGGGGGTCAGGACGGCCACGCTGGTGTCGTCCCGCAGAGGCCGCGCGGCACTGCCGGAGTCCCGCAGGACGACCGCGGCCACCACGGCGGGATCGTGGGCGAGGAGCAGGGGGTCGAGGGGCGGCACCCAGCGGCTCGGCAGTCCGTCGCTGTGCAGGACCAGCAGGCTGTCCGGCTGCCAGGCGGCACGGCGCAGCGGCACGGTGGCGGGGAAGTGCGCTCCTACGATGCCCGGGTGCGAGATGAGCGGCTGCCAGTCGGTGCCGGTGCGCAGCCTGGCGCCGATGTTGCCGACCCCGGCGAAGGACAACTGGCCGCTGTCCTCGTCGAGTTGGGCGACCCCGACGGCCGCGCCGCGCGTCGTCCGCAGCGCGGTGTGCAGGCGCCGCAGGAGGTCGGCCGGCGGCAGGTCGGCACCGCGGTGCAGTTCCTCCACGGCGACGGTGGACGCCTCGGCCGCCTTCTCCCCGTGACCGAGGCCGTCGGCGAGCAGCAGGGTGACACGGGCACCGGAGCGCACCCAGCCGAAGGCGTCACCGGAGTGCTCGGCGTGGGCGTAGGAGGCGGTGATCCCCCCGACCCGCACGCCGCTCCCTCCGGCCCGGACGCTTTCCCCGGCCCGCCCGCTCCTCCCGACCCGACTGCTCCCCTCGGCCCACACGCCTCCGGCGGCCCGATCACTCGCCCCGGCCGGCACACTCCCGTCGCCCCAGGTCCCTTGCGCAGCCCGGTCGCTCCCGTGGCCTTGGTCGCTCGCCCCGGCCCATGCGCTCCCCGCGGCCCGGTCGCTCCCGCACCCCCGATCGCCCGCCCCGGCCCACCCGCTCCCCGCAGCCCGGTCGCTCTCCCCGCCGCCCGACACCCCTCGCGCGGCCCGGTCGCTCCCCCAGCCCCGATCGCCCGCCCCGCTCCACACACCGCCCGCGGCCCGGTCGCTCTCCCCGCCGCCCGACACCCCTCGCGCGGCCCGATCGCTCTCCCCGCCCCCCGACACTCCTCGCGCGGCCCGGTCGCTCCCCCGGCCCCGATCGCCCGCCCCGCTCCACACACCGCCCGCGGCCCCACCGCTCCTCCCGCCCCGCACACCCCCGTCGGCCGCCCCCGAGCCCGCCGGGCGCGGTGTCCGTGTCGGGCTGATGCGGGCGACCGCGACGGTTCCCTCGCCGGGGCGGCTGTGCAGGTCGAAGTCGTCGGAGACGCGGCGGCAGGTGCCCAGGCCCGCGCCCAGCGAGGAGGCGGCGGTCGTGTAGCCGTCCTGGCTGGCCGCCCGGACGTCGCCGATACCGGGTCCGTGGTCGAGCGAGACGATCTGGACGCAGGGCGCGGCCCCCGCGCGGGGGTCGGCGGGGCTCACCAGGTTGATGACGACACGGCCGCCGCCGGCGTGCTTGACCAGGTTGGTGGCCAGTTCGGTGGCCACCAGAGCCGCGACCGCCGTCCCGTGGGCGTCGAGCGACACCTCGGCACAGGCGGCCTCCGCGGCCACACGCACGTCCCGGACCCTGGTGCTCTCCTGGACCGGGATGTCCCAGACCCTGCTCATGGCGCCCCCGTGCGGGGCGCGGGCAGCCCGGCGGCGGCCCAGTCGGTGACGGTGACGGTGGTGCCCTCGCCGGGTCTGCTGTCGAGCACGAACTCCTGGACCAGCCGCTTGGCCCCGCTCAGGCCCATGCCCAGGCCGCCCCCGGTGGTGTAGCCGTCGGTCATGGCGAGTTCGACGTCCCGGATGCCGGGGCCGGCGTCCACGAAGGACAGGCGCAGCCCGCGGCCGGCGCCGTCCTCCAGCTTCGTCATCTCGACGTGCCCGCCGCCGCCGTGCACCAGGGTGTTGCGGGCGAGTTCGCTGGCCGCGGTCACCAGTTTCGTCTGCTGGACCAGGCCGAAGCCGAGGTCGGCGGCGGCCCGGCGCACCTGCTGGCGCACCCAGGCCAGGTCCGCGTCCGAGGCGATGGGCAGGCGGGCGGTCGGGGCGGGTGGGGCATGCATCAAGCATCCCCTTCCGGGTGTGCGGGGGCGGCCGCCGAGGGGGCACGCCCGAGGAGGGACAGCGCCCTGTCGACGTCCAGGGCGGTCACCAGGTCGGGCAGGGTGAGGCCCAGTTCGACCAGGGTGATGGCCACAGCGGGACGCATGCCGGCCACGACGGTCCGGGTGGCCAGCAGGCGGGCGTTGGCCGCGATCTCGGCCAGGATGCGGCCGAGGAAGGAGTCGACGATCTCCACCCCGGAGATGTCGATGACGACTCCGCCCACCGGCACCGGATGGTGCGCGATGCGGTGGGTGATGTGGTCCTGGAGCTGCTCGGCCGTGGCGTCGTGCAGCTCTCCCTGCAGGGTGACCAGCAGGACGTCTCCCAGTGCCAGGACCGGCACCGAGGAGGCGGGGGTGGCGGGGAGGCCGCTCACCGCGGGCTCCCTCCCTGGGCCGGGCCCTGGGAGACGACGATGCCCTGTTCGGTGAGCGCGTAGGCCAGGGCGTCCGCGAGGCCGGCCCGGGTGATGATCGTCCCGAGGTCGATGCCGAGGTGGACGATGGTCTGCGCGATCGCGGGACGGATCCCGGAGACGATGCACTCGGCGCCCATCAGGCGGGCCGCGGCGACCGTCTTCATCAGGTGCTGGGCGACCAGCGAGTCGACGGTCGGCACACCGGTGATGTCGAGGATGGCGTACCGGGCCCGCTGGTCCACGATGGCCTCCAGCAGGCTCTCCATCACGACCTGGCTGCGGGCGCTGTCCAGGGTGCCGATGAGCGGGACGGCGACGATGCCCTCCCACAGCTTGATGACGGGGGTGGCCACCTCGAGGAGCTGGAGCCGCTGCCGGGCGATCAGTTCCTCGCCCGCGCTCACGCTCGTCTCCATGACCACCAGGCGGAGCGTGCCCATGAGGACGGTCAGCGCGAGCAGGCACGCCTCGGTGTGCTCGGCGGACGCCTCCTCCAACTCAACCCGCAGCAGCGCTGTGGCCGGCTCCCGCAGACCCGCGACCTCGCCGGCGATGTGGGAGGAGCTGAAGCCGGCCCGGGTCCGGGAGGCGGCCATCCGGCCGAGCTGGTCGCGCACGGCGCCGAAGCCCGGTGCCTGCACGTCCTCGAGCCGGCCGGAGCGGGCCACGTCGGCCAGGGCGTCCACCACGGCCTTGCATGCCTCGACCGCCTCGTCCCGGGAGACGGTGAAGGCGGTACGGAACAGGGGCGCGTCCGCCCAGCGCTGGGCGATCTGCTCGCGCCTGCGTTCCAGGAAGCCCCCGAGCTCCTTCGCCACCTCGTCGGCCGTGTCGTCGTCCGCCACCTGCGTCGTCTCCCTACCGCTGTCCAGTCAACCCACCTCGCCGCGGGTCCATCGAGCAATTATTGCCTTATGACAAACATTATCGGCGCTGTCAAAGGCAACCAACACGCGATCGTCACATTCGCGTCGGACGGTCGTCCCCGGGGCCGGGCCGACCGTGCCAGTCCAGGCAGACGATCAGCGCGTCGTCGTCCGCGACGGCCTCGCCGCGATGGCCGGTCAGCTCCCGCAGGATCGCGCGCGGCACCTCGGCGGCGGGCAGCAGCCGGGTGGCGTGGATGGCCCGCGAGAGGGCCGCGTCACCGTACGCCTCGCCGCGCGGGGACGCCACGGTGTGCACCCCGTCGCTGACGAAGACGAGCCGGTCGCCCGGCTCCACCTGGAAGTCCTGGGCGACGTAGTCGGTCTCCTCGAACATGCCCAGGGGCAACTGGGCGTCGAAGTCGACGCGTTCCACGGTCCCGGCGCGCAGCCGCAGCAGCTGGGGGGAGCCCGCGTCCACGACGCTCGCCCGGCCGGTGGCCAGGTCGAAGTCGAACATGAGGACCGACAGATAGCAGCGCCCCCGGTAGTGGGCGTAGACGGCCTGGTCCGCCAGCGCGGCCTGGTCGGCGATGGGGATGCCGGCGCGCCGGGCGTTGCGCAGGGCGTTGATGGCCAGGTTCGTCAGCAGGGAGGCCTCTATGCCCTCGCCCATGCCGTTGGTCACGTAGAGCATCAGACGGTCGGCGGTGGCGGACCAGTCGAAGTTGTCGCCGAAGATGGCGTACGCCGGTTCCAGCTGGGCCGCGAGCTCGTACTCGGGCCGGGAACAGGAGCGTCCGGGCAGCAGCTGCCACTGCATCTCGGCGGCCAGGGTGAGCCGGTCCTTGCGGCGCGCCTGGAGGTAGAGGTCGGTGTCGCGCTCGGCCACGACCACCTCGTGCCCCAGCACGTCGGCGATCTCGGCCAGCTCGGACTCGTACCGGCGGGCCTCGTCGGCCGTGGGCAGCGTCACCGAGAGCACGCCGAGGCGGTCGCCGCGCACGCTGACCGGCAGGTGCAGGCGGGCGCTGCCGTCCCGGAAGTCCTCACGGTACGGCCGCTGGGAACCGAAGGCCCGGCCCGCCGGGCTGTTGTGCACGGACACCGGATCCAGCGTGTGCGGCAGCACCGAGACCGGCTGAAGCACCGTCAGGCCGTAGTCGGCCATGAAGAACTCGACGGACCGGGCGCCGTACCTCTCGACGAGCACGGCACGCACGGCGTCGGGGAGCTCGTGGGGAGCCGCTGTCCGCAGGGCGCGTTCAGCGGCCTCGAATCTGTTCACGATGAGCAATACACCAATCTTTCGCAGGGGAACGTAGGGACCTCGCCCGGGAGGCCGACCGTGTGCGAGGACTGTGTCGGTCACGGCGGCCCACCCGGGGGCCGGGCCCGCGCCTAGTACGCTGACAGGCACCCCAGTGCCTGCGAGAGTGTGACCGTGACTGCCTTCCGCCGCCCCGCGCCCGACGAGGTCGCGCGCGTGACCACGACGGCCGCCGAGCTGCTGGAGGTCGTGTGGGGCCGGGCCTCGACCGCGCCCACCTCCGCGTCCCAGCTGCGGGTGCTGCACATCCTCGAGCACCACGACGGCATCAACCTGCGCACGCTCGCCGAGTCCCTCGCCTCGACGCCGCCGTCCACGAGCCGGCTGTGCGACCGGCTGGTGGCCGCCGGGTTCGTCGAGCGGGTGGTGGGCGCCCACGACCGACGGGAGGTGCGGCTGCACCTCAGCGGCCGGGGCCGGACGTTCCTCGCGGATCTGCGGGCGCGCCGGGAGAAGGAGTTGAGCAGGGTGCTGGCGGACATGCCGGCCGCCAAACGGGTCGCGCTGCTGGAGGGGCTGGAGGCGTTCTGCGCCTCGGCGGCGACGCAGCTGCACGACGCCCCCGGGTCCGACAGCCGGACCGCCTGAACCGCTGTTCGCGGCACCGGTGCCACCGCCACCCCTCGGCGACGGCGCCCCACGCACGGAGCGGTCTCCGTCAACCGGAGCATTCCAGGTCCTTCCCCGCGCACGTCCGACACGGCCACTTTGTTGCCTCCTGACTATTGTTGTCAAACGGCAACAGTGCGCTTTCGCGGCCCTTACTCCGACTCGGTTACCCCGAAACGGCGCGAACTGTGATGGTTGTGTGCCATCTCTCTCGAACGGGGGGTACCGGGTCCCGTCAGGGATCTGGTGTACGACCGCGCACGCCCGCGGCGAGGGGCGTGAAGGCGGGGTGAAGACCCGGAGCGCCGAGCGCGCGGCCGGGCTCAGCGGGTGCTGAGCATGCCCTCGCGCAGTCGGCCCAGCAGACGGGCGATCAGCCGGGAGACGTGCATCTGGGAGACCCCGAGGCGTTCGGCGATCTGGGCCTGGGTGAGTTCCTCGACGAAGCGCCAGTGGATGATCCTGCGGTCGCGGTCGTCGAGTTCGGCGATCATCGGCGCGAGGGCGTGGAAGTCCTCGACCAGGCCGAGCGCCGGGTCCTGGCCGCCGATGAAGTCGGCGAGCGCGCTCTCCCCGTCCTCGCTGCCGCCGATCGCCGCGTCCAGGGACGCCGACCGGTAGGCGTTGGAGGCCAGTTGCGCCTCGACGACCTCCTCCTCGGGCAGGCTCATCAGCTCGGACAGCTCCGCGGTGGTCGGCGTACGGCCCAGTCGGCTGCTCAACTCCTCGCTCGCGCGGGCCAGTTGCACCCGGGCCTCCTGCAACCGCCGGGGCACGTGCACCGCCCAGGAGGTGTCGCGGAAGAACCGCTTGATCTCGCCGACTATGTAGGGCACGGCGAAGGAGGTGAACTCCACCTCGCGGGACAGCTCGAACCGGTCGATGGCCTTGATCAGTCCGATCATGCCGACCTGGACGATGTCCTCCTTCTCCTCCGGCCCGCGGCCGCGGAACCGGCCGGCCGCGTAGCGGACCAGGGAGATGTTCATCTCGATCAGTGTGTTGCGCGCGTACTGGTACTCGGGGGTCCCCTCCTCCAGCACCGCGAGCTTCTCGAAGAACAGCTTCGACAGTTCCCGCGCGTCCTTGGGAGCGACCTGGGACGGGTCGGTGATCTCCGGCATGTCCACCGTCTGTCCGGCGGTCCGCACGGTCGTCGCCATGATGTGCCCCTCCCACTGTGTCGCCATTCCTGAGCCGGTCCGGCGACCGACGATCAGCCGTCTACCCCCGCCCCTCACGCATATGCCGGTGCTTTCCGGATCTTGCGCGAACGGGGTACGGCACCCGGGAGTGAGGCCGGGTCGGCCGGGCATCCGCTCTCCGGGCCCGCCCGGCGGCCCGCCACCGACCGACCTACCCCCACGGGAGATCCGGCGTGATCCTCGATGACAGACCCGCGACTCCGGCTTCCGACGCGGAGGCCCGCAAGCGTCGGCTGCGGCGCCGCCTGGAGCGGCTGATCGGCGTCGCCGCCACCGAAGGCAACGAGCTGGTCCCCCTGCGCAACGGCGACCGGATCTTCCCCGCGATGCTCGGGGCGATCCGCTCGGCGCGGCACACGATCGACATGATGACGTTCGTCTACTGGCGCGGCCAGATAGCCCGCGACTTCGCCGCCGCGCTCGCCGACCGCGCCCGCGCGGGCGTCCGGGTCCGGCTGCTGCTCGACGGTTTCGGCGCCAAGGAGATCGAACCGAGTCTGCTGGAGCTCATGGACACCGCCGGTGTGCAGGTGGCCTGGTTCCGCAAGCCGGTCTGGCTGTCGCCGTTCAAGCAGAACCACCGCTGCCACCGCAAGGCCCTCGTCGTCGACGAGCACACCGCCTTCACCGGCGGCGTCGGCATCGCGGAGGAGTGGTGCGGTGACGCCCGCGACCCCGGCGAGTGGCGGGACACCCACGTCCAGGTGCGCGGCCCGGCCGTGGACGGCGTCGCCGCCGCGTTCGCCCAGAACTGGGCCGAGTGCCATGACGAACTCTTCGACGACCGCGACCGGTTCACCGAGCACCGCCAGGCCGGGTCGTCGGTCGTGCAGGTGGTGCGCGGCTCCGCCAGCATCGGCTGGCAGGACATGCAGACCCTGATCCGGGTGATGCTCACCTCCGCCGAGGAGCGCTTCCGGCTCGCCACCGCGTACTTCGCGCCCGACACCTACTTCGTCGACCTGCTGTGCGCGACCGCCCGGCGGGGCGTGCGCGTGGAGATCCTGCTGCCGGGCCCCCACACCGACCAGCGCGCCTGCCAGCTCGCCGGTCAGCAGCACTACCGGCGGCTGCTGGAGGCGGGGGTTCGCATCCGGCAGTACCAGCCGACGATGATGCACGCCAAGATCATCACCGTGGACTCGGTGGCCTCCCTCATCGGCTCCACCAACTTCAACCGCCGCTCCATGGACCACGACGAGGAGGTCATGCTCGCCGTCCTGGACGAGACGTTCACCGCCGCACTCGACCAGGACTACGAGGCCGACCTGGAGCACAGCGTGGACATCGAACTCGCCCGGTGGAAAAGGCGGCCGGCCCTTCAGCGCGCCAAGGAGGCCGCCGTGACCCCGATCCGGCGCTTCCTGTGAACGGCCCCGCCGCAGGCTGGGAACCCGGGAGTCGACGGAGTCGCGGTCGCAAACACGCCGTATCGCAGGGTGCGTATAGTTGCGTTGTGAGCAACTACAACCCGGACAACGAATCGACAGGGTCGTCGAGCGGTGGAGTGCAGTCCGTCGACCGGGCCATTCACGTACTGGAGATCCTGGCCCGTCGGGGCGAGGCCGGCGTCAGTGAGGTCGCCGCGGAGATCGACGTCCACAAGTCCACGGCGTTCCGGCTCCTGGGGGCCCTGGAGGCGCGCGGCCTGGTGGAACAGGCGGGCGAGCGCGGGAAGTACCGGCTCGGTTTCGGGATCGTGCGGCTCGCCGGCGCGGTCACCGGGCGCATCGACATCACCCAGCAGAGCCGCCCGGTCTGCGAGGACCTGGCCGAGGAACTCGGCGAGACCGTGAACCTTGCGGTGCTCCAGGAGAGCTACGCGGTCAACCTCTACCAGGTGCGCGGCCCCGGTGCCGTCACCGCACAGAACTGGGTCGGCCAGCTGACCCCGCTGCACGCCACGTCGAGCGGCAAGATCCTGCTGGCCCACCTGCCCGAGAAGGAGCGCTCCGCGCTGCTGACGGAGACCGGCCTGAAGAAGGTCACCCCGCGCACCATCACCGCGAAGACCAAGCTGGAGCGGAACCTCGCCGAGGCCCGGGAGCGCGGCTACGCCTGGGCCCTGGAGGAGCTGGAGCTCGGTCTGCACGCCATGGCGGCGCCGGTGCGCGACCGGGACGGCGAGGTCATCGCGGCGCTCAGCGCCTCGGGGCCCGCGTACCGGCTCTCCGAGGAGCGCCTGCACGAGCTCGCCCCGGTCCTGGTCAAGGGCGCGCAGGAGATCAGCCACCGCATGGGCTACCTGGGCTGACCGCCCAGCCGGGCCTGCACCCAGTCGTGGAACTCACCGATGTGGTGCTCGCTGGGCACGAGGACGCCGCCCTTGGCGTAGAGCCGTGAGCTCATCCCGGGCTGGGTGCGCTCGCAGGCGTCGAAGTCCTGCCGGTTGACCCGGTCGAACAGCTCCACCGACCGGCTGACGTCCTTGCCGCTCTCGACGACGTGCGGAAGGTACAGCCAGTCGCACTCGACGACCGTCCGGTCCACGGCCATCGGGTACATCCGGTGGACGATCACGTGGTCGGGCACCAGGTTGACGAACACCTGCGGCCGCACGGTGATCGCGTAGTAGCGGCGGTCCTGGTCCTCCGAGACACCGGGCAGCCGGTCCAGGCCCTCCGAGCCGTCCACGGTGAAGCCCCGGACGTCCTCGCCGAACTCGGCGCCGTGTCCCACGTAGTACTGGGCGGCGTAGCCGTCGGCGAACTCCGGGAGCACCTCGGTGAGTTCGGGGTGGATCGTCGCGCAGTGGTAGCACTCCATGAAGTTCTCGATGATCAGCTTCCAGTTCGCCCTGACGTCGTAGACGATCCGCCGGCCGACGCTGAGGTGGTCGATGTCGTAGCGCTCGATCGACTCGGTGTCGCCGAGCCGGGTGATCACGTCCTGGATCACCTCGTCGAACGGCGGCGGGTCCTCGGCGAGGCACACCCAGACATAGCCGAGCCACTCGCGCACGGCCACGCTCGCCAGGCCGTACTCGGTGCGGCCCACGTCCGGCATCTTCGTCAGGTTCGGCGCCGCGACGAGCTTGCCCGTCAGGTCGTACGTCCAGGCGTGGTAAGGGCATTGGAAGGCCCGCTTGACCTCGCCGGACTCCTCGGTGCACAGCTTGGCGCCCCGGTGCCGGCACACGTTGAACCAGGCGCGGATCGAGTTGTCCCGCGCGCGGGCGACGAGAATGCTCTCCCGGCCCACCTGCACGGTCCTGAAGGCACCGGGTGTGGGCAGGTCGTCGGCGCGGACGGGGCAGAACCACATCGCTTCGAAGATGCGCTCCTGTTCCTGGGCGAAGATCCCGGGATCCGTGTAGGAGGCGCCGGGGAGGGTGGCGATCAGACTGTCCGGCAGGCTGGTCGAGGTCACAGGGCACTCCTCGGGGACGTCGTGGACCGGTGAAGCACGCCGGGGCCGGAGCGGGGCGGCGTTCTGAGCGGAGCGGCAGCGGCGAACTGTCAGGCCGCGGCGGCGAGTTGCTTGCGCCAGCGCATGAACAGCCGCGGCTGGTTCATCCCGAGGACGGCGACCGGTTGCCCGGCGCGCCGGTAGACGGCCAGGACGTTGCGGTCGTCCCGGGCGCCTTCCTCGATCGTCACGCTGTCGGCACCGGCCGCGTGACCGGCGAACTGGATCTTGACGCCGTACTGGTCGGACCAGAAGTACGGCGGCCTCGGCGCGGCCGGTTCCACCGCGCCGCCGGCCAGCAGCGCGGCCACGGCCGCGTCGGGCCGCTCGCGGGCGCCGGTCCAGTGCTCGACGCGGCGGTGCAGGCCCGCGCGCGGGTCGTACCAGGAGGCGCAGTCACCGACCGCGACCACCCCGGCCAGGGCGGTGCGGCCGTCGCTGCCGCAGACGACTCCGTCGGCGAGTTCGACGCCGGAGCCCGCGAGCCACTCGACGCACGGGCGGGCGCCGACGCCCACGACGACGAGGTCGGCGGGCAGGCTGCGGCCGTCCTCCAGCAGGACGGCCTCGACGCGACTCCCGCCGCTCAGTTCCTTGACCCCGACTCCGCACAACAGCCGTACGCCGTGGTCCGCGTGGAGGGCGGAGACGATCCCGCCCATGGTGGCGCCGAGCGGCCCGGCCAGCGGGGTGGGGGCGGCTTCGACGACGGTCACGTCGAGTCCGAGGGCATACGCGGTGGAGGCGACCTCGGCGCCGATGAAGCCGCCGCCGATCACCACCAGGCGTCCGCCCAGGGCGAGTTCGTCGCGCAGGGCGCGGGCGTCGTCCAGGGTGCGCAGGGTGTGCACCCCGGCGAGGCCCGCGGTGCCGGGGAGGGTGCGGGCGGCGGCGCCGGTCGCGATGACGACGCCGTCCGCCCGTACCTCGCTGCCGTCGGCGAGCCGTACGGCGCGCTGCGGGCCGTCGAGGCCGGTGGCGCGGACGCCGAGCAGCCAGTCGGCCCGCAGGTCCTCGTCGTCCGGCTCCAGTGCGAGGTCCGCCTCGCCCAGGGAGCCGGCCAGGAACTCCTTGGACAACGGCGGTCTGTCGTAGGGGCGGTGGAGTTCGTCGCCGATGACGACGAGCCGTCCGTCGTAGCCCCGCTTGCGCAGGGAGCGCGCCGCCGACAGGCCGGCGAGCGAGGCGCCGACCACGGCGACGGTTTTCACGCGGGTCCCCCGGCGAGCCGGGCGGCCACGCAGGGCGGCAGGTTGGGCGCGTCCGTGGAGAGCTGGACGTAGATCATCCCGTCCTCGACCCGGACCTCGTGGGTGCGCACCGGGCGCTTGGCCGGCGGGGCGTCGACGGCACCGGTGCGCAGGTCGAACTTCGAGGCGTGCAGCGGGCATTCGACCTCGCAGCCCTCCAGCCAGCCGTCGGCGAGCGAGGCGTCCTGATGGGTGCAGGTGTCGTCGATGGCGAAGACCTCGCCGTCGTCGGTGTGGAACACCGAGACCG
The DNA here is from genome assembly GCF_036345115.1 of Streptomyces griseorubiginosus. GTDB lineage: Bacteria > Actinomycetota > Actinomycetes > Streptomycetales > Streptomycetaceae > Streptomyces > Streptomyces griseorubiginosus_C. The sequence goes on along the minus strand of NZ_CP107766.1, from coordinate 8,293,289 downwards.
GCGGATCGATGTCGAGCCGGTAGGCCTCGCCTCGGGGGAGATCCACGAGACGGCACGCGGGAATCATCATGACACCTCGGTGCGTATAGCGAAACGGATTGCGGTGAACGCAACGTCAGTGTGGGGGCGCCCGCAAACCCTTGTCAAGGAGTCCAGAAGACGGACACATACGGGGTTCGGGGTTGCTTCATATGCAACGCTGTGCGCGATGGAGAACGTCACAGCACCACCACGGAGCGCAGCACCTCACCGCGGTGCATCTTCTCGAACGCCTTCTCCACGTCCCCGAGGCCGATGGTCTCGGAGACGAAGGCGTCGAGGTCGAAGCGTCCCGACAGATAGAGGTCGATGAGGGCCGGGAAGTCCCGTGAGGGGAGGCAGTCGCCGTACCAGGACGACTTCAGCGCGCCGCCGCGGCCGAAGACGTCGAGCAGCGGGAGTTCCAGCTTCATCTCCGGGGTCGGGACCCCGACCAGGACGACCGTGCCGGCGAGGTCGCGGGCGTAGAAGGCCTGCTGGTACGTCTCCGGGCGGCCCACCGCCTCGACGACGACGTCGGCGCCGAAGCCGCCGGTCAGTTCACGGATCGCCTCGACGGGGTCGTTCTCGCGGGAGTCGACGGTGTGGGTGGCACCCATCCCCGGGGCCCGCTCCAGCTTCCGCGGGTCGACGTCGACGGCGATGACCTTGGTCGCGCCGGCGAGGCGGGCCCCCGCGACGGCGGCCATGCCGACCCCGCCGCAGCCGATGACGGCGACGGAGTCGCCGCGGCCGACGGCACCGGTGTTCACGGCCGCGCCGAAGCCCGCCATGACCCCGCAGCCGAGCAGTCCCGCGGCGGTGGCCAGGGCCGCCGGGTCCACCTTGGTGCACTGGCCGGCCGCGACGAGGGTCTTCTCGGCGAAGGCGCCGATGCCCAGGGCGGGGGCGAGCGGGGTGCCGTCGAGCAGGGTCATGGGCTGGGTGGCGTTGTGGGTGGCGAAGCAGTACCAGGGCTTGCCCTTGCTGCACGCCCGGCAGGTGCCGCACACCGCCCGCCAGTTGAGGATGACGAAGTCACCGGGTTCGAGGCCGGTGACTCCTTCCCCGACGGCTTCGACGCGTCCGGCCGCCTCGTGCCCCAGCAGGAAGGGGAAGTCGTCGTTGATCCCGCCCTCCCGGTAGTGCAGATCGGTGTGGCAGACCCCGCACGCCTCGACCTTCACCAGCGCCTCGCCGGGGCCGGGGTCGGGGACGACGATCGTCTCGACGGAGACCGGGGCGCCCTTCGCCCGGGCGACGACAGCACGAACCTCATGAGCCATGGGTCACTCCTCCGACTGCACTCTCGGTTGCCTCATTCGCGACACGTACCGCTATGCGCAACCGAGCATCGGGGAGCCCGAGCCGGGGGTCAAGAGGTCGGTTCCGGCCGGGGGGAGGGGGACGACGGCGACGGGACCGCGACGGCGCACCGCCCCGACGAGGGACACCCGCCGTTCCGGGCCCGCCCCCGCCAAGGAGGCAGGTACATCAGCCGTTCCCGACCACGACTACGGCCCCGCCCTCGCCCGCGTCGGGGAGGCGCGCACCCGCCGTCCCCCAACACGGCCCCGCCGGGGCGGCGGGCACACAGGCCGCCCCTCACCCACCACGGGAGCCGACCCCCGCCGTCACTCCCCCACGTACGCCGCCAGATGCTCCGCCGTGAGCGTGCCGCGTGTGGCCACCAGTTCCGCCGGTGTCCCCTCGAAGACGATGCGGCCGCCGTCGTGGCCCGCGCCCGGGCCGAGGTCGATGATCCAGTCGGCGTGGGCCATGACCGCCTGGTGGTGCTCGACGACGATGACGGACTTGCCGGAGTCGACGAGGCGGTCGAGCAGGCCCAGCAACTGCTCCACGTCGGCGAGGTGGAGGCCGGTGGTCGGCTCGTCGAGGATGTAGACGCCGCCCTTGTCCCCCATGTGGGTCGCCAGCTTCAGCCGCTGCCGCTCACCCCCGGACAGCGTGGTGAGCGGCTGCCCGAGCGTGAGGTAGCCGAGCCCGACGTCCGACAGCCGCTCCAGGATCCTGTGCGCGGCCGGCGTCCGCGCCTCACCGGTGCTGAAGAACTCCTCCGCCTCCGTCACCGGCATCGCGAGCACCTCGCTGATGTCCCGCCCGCCGAGGTGGTACTCCAGCACGGAGGCCTGGAACCGCTTCCCCTCGCACTCCTCACAGGTCGTCGCGACCCCGGCCATCATCGCGAGGTCGGTGTAGACGACCCCGGCACCGTTGCAGGTCGGACACGCCCCCTCGGAGTTCGCGCTGAACAGCGCCGGCTTCACACCGTTGACCTTCGCGAACGCCTTCCGGATCGGTTCGAGGAGTCCGGTGTACGTCGCCGGGTTGCTGCGCCGCGAGCCGCGGATCGCCCCCTGGTCCACGGACACGACCCCCTCCGCGGCCGGGATCGACCCGTGCACCAGCGAGCTCTTGCCGGAGCCCGCGACCCCGGTGATCACGGTCAGCACCCCGAGCGGGATGTCGACGTCGACGTCCTGGAGGTTGTGCGTGTTCGCGCCCCGGATCTCCAGCGCGCCGGTCGCCTTGCGGACCGTGTCCTTGAGGCCGGCCCGGTCGTCGAAGTGCCGCCCGGTGACGGTCCCACTCCCCCGCAGCCCCTCCACCGTGCCCTCGAAGCAGACCGAACCGCCCGCCGTACCGGCACCGGGGCCGAGGTCGACGACATGGTCGGCGATCACGATCGTCTCCGGCTTGTGCTCCACGACCAGCACCGTGTTGCCCTTGTCCCGCAGGCGCAGCAGCAGGTTGTTCATGCGCTGGATGTCATGGGGGTGCAGCCCGATCGTCGGCTCGTCGAAGACGTAGGTGACATCGGTGAGCGAGGAGCCGAGGTGGCGGATCATCTTGGTGCGCTGCGCCTCACCCCCGGACAGCGTGCCCGAGGGCCGGTCCAGGGAGAGATAGCCGAGCCCGATCTCCACGAAGGAGTCGAGGGTCTCCCCCAGCGCCGTCAGCAGCGGCCCGACCGAGGGTTCCTTCAGTGCCCGCACCCACTCGGCGAGGTCGCTGATCTGCATCGCGCAGGCGTCGGCGATGCTGATGCCCTTGATCTTCGAGGACCGGGCGCCCTCGTTGAGCCGGGTGCCCTCGCAGTCGGGGCACACCATGAAGGTGATCGCCCGGTCCACGAACTCCCGGATGTGCGGCTGCATCGACTCGCGGTCCTTGGCCAGCATCGACTTCTGGATCCGCGGCACGAGACCCTCGTAGGTCATGTTGATGCCCGCGATCTTCATGCGGGTCGGCTCGCGGTACAGGAAGTCCTGGAGCTCGCGCTTGGTGTACTTCCGGATCGGCTTGTCCGGGTCGTAGAAGCCGGACTCGCTGTAGAGCCGGTACCCCCAGCCGCCGGCCTTGTAGCCGGGGATCGTCAGCGCGCCCTCGTTGAGCGACTTGGAGTCGTCGTAGAGCTGGGTGAGGTCGATGTCGTTGACCGTGCCCCGGCCCTCGCAGCGCGGGCACATGCCGCCGACGATGCTGAAGCTGCGCCGCTCCTTCACGGTCTGCCCGCCGCGCTCCACGGTCACCGCGCCCGCCCCGCTGATGGAGGCGACGTTGAAGGAGAACGCCTTGGGCGAGCCGATGTGCGGGGTGCCGAGTCGGCTGAAGAGGATGCGCAGCATCGCGTTGGTGTCGGTGACGGTGCCGACGGTGGAGCGCGGGTCGCCGCCGAGGCGCTGCTGGTCGACGGTGATCGCGGTGGTCAGCCCGTCGAGGACGTCGACCTCGGGCCGGGCGAGCGTCGGCATGAAGCCCTGCACGAAGGCGCTGTAGGTCTCGTTGATCAGCCGCTGGGACTCGGCGGCGATGGTGTCGAACACCAGCGAGCTCTTGCCGGAGCCGGAGACTCCGGTGAAGACCGTGAGCCGGCGCTTCGGGATCTCGATGCTGACGTCCTTGAGGTTGTTCTCGCGTGCCCCGTGCACGCGGATCAGGTCGTGGCTGTCAGCGGCGTGCCGGTCGCCCGAAGTGGCCTTGCCCATGGTCTTTCGTCCTCCCGTTTCGACGACTTCGAACACTATGTCGAGGCGCGCGTCTCAGCGCAGCTCCTGGACCCGGATCATGTTGCCCGCGGGGTCGAGGAAGGCGCAGTCCCGCACGCCGTACGGCTGCTCGATCGGCTCCTGGATCACCTCGGCGCGGGCCTGGAGCCACTCGAAGACGGCGTCGAGGTCGGGGGTGGTGAGCAGCAGCCCGGGGCCGTCGCCCGCCGGGTGCAGCACCACCGAGGTGTCGGACCGGCCGGCGGGACCGACCGTGATCCGGCGCGTCCCGTCCCGGCCGACGTCACCGCGGACCTCGAAGCCCAGCACGTCCCGGTAGAAGGCCAGGGAGGCCTCCGGGTCGTCGTGCGGGAGGAAGCTCGCCCGAAGGGTGATGTCCATGTGCGCCACGCTAGCCACGGCCCCCGGCCGGCGCTTCTCGAATCCTGACCGGTCTACCCGTCCCGGCGCACCAGGCCCGCGATGTGCGCGGTGACCGTGTCGAGGATGTCCGCCCAGGCCGCCGCGTCGCCGAGGACCAGGTAGTTCAGGGTCAGCCCGTCGGTCATCGCCGCGAGATAGCGGGCCAGGACGGACACGGGCACCCTCAGCTCCAGCTCCATGTCCTTGCGGAGCTGCTCGATGAGCTCGGCGTAGGCCTCGCCGTACAGCTCGTACTGGCGTCGGGCGAGGTGCTCGAAGCCGGGCTCGCGCAGCGCGTACTGGGTGAGCTCGTAGGTCAGCATGTGCGCCTCGGGGTTGGCGCGGACGTGGTCCCAGTAGGCCCGGAAACCGGCGGCGACGGTCTCCTCCAGGGTGGCCCTGGGGCGCAGCGCCTCCTGGACCACGCTCACCGAGTGGTCGGTGAGCGTGGTGATCACGGCTTCGAGGAGGGCCTGCTTGGAGTCGAAGCAGTAGTGGAAGACGCTCAGGGACACCCCGGCCTCGGCGGCGATGGACCGGGTCGTCGTCTTCGCGACGCCGTCCCGGGCCATCGCCCTGATCGCTGCTTCCGTCAGCTGTCTGCGCCGCTCGGCCGACGGCATGCGTGCCATGCGTGTTCCTCGCTGTCGAACGGATCAGCCGCTGTGGATGCCCACCTCGTAGAGCGAGTATCCCCAGTCGGTGCCACGCCCCAGGCCGTGCACGCGGACGTAACGGGCCGGTGTCCCCGCGAACTTGGCGGTGTCGAGACCGCCGTCACCCGAGGTGGTGGACCAGGCGGTGGTCCAGTTGGTGCCGTCCGTCGACAGCTCGATCCGGTACGCCTTGCCGTACGCCCGCTCCCAGTCGAGCGTGACCTTGGAGACCAGGTTGGTGGAGCCCAGGTCGACCTGCCACCACTGGTCGTCGCTCCAGTCGCTCGCCCAGCGGCTGGAGTCGTCGCCGTCCACGGCCCGCCCCGGCTGGTAGCTGGTGAAGGGGTTGGACTCGGACGAACTGGCCGTGGCGGTCCGCCCGTCGGCGAGGTTCACGGACGCCTGGTGCCGCTCGGAGGCGCCCCACGTGTCGAGGTAGGACTCGGCGCCCCGGAACAGGTCGTCGACCACGTCCTGACCGCCGACGAGCCGGATGTCCTCGATCCAGTCGGGGATCAGGCCGACGTGCGCGGCCCCGTCGGTGTTGAAGTCGAAGGTGCGCTGCCCGGAGACCTGCTTGTCGATCACCGAGCCGCCGTCGACGCTCTTGAAGGGGTACGTCACCTTGTTCGCGGCGTTCGCCCCGCGCGGTGCCGGGTGGTCGCCGATGCCGTTGAAGTCGGTGCCGTAGCCGTATCCGACGCCGTACTTGTCGCGCAGGGCGTTCGTACGCTTCGCCTCGGCGGCGAACCCTTCGGAGCCGTGCATGTACTGGGCGACGAACCCGCCCAACGAGTAGACCCGCTCGGTCCAGTTGAGGTCCATCCAGCTGTGCGAGGACAGCACGCCCGGGTAGTTGGCGGCCTCGAAGATGTCGAGGACCTGACCGGTGGCCTTGACGCTCATGTGGTCGATCTCGAGCATCATCTTGCGTTTCATCATGCCCCGCACGGCGTACTCGCCGAGATCGGTGAGCCCCCGGACATTGCACTGCGCGGCCTTGTCGTACGACGGGACCTCGACGCCGGCCGGCAGGTCCTCCTCGGCCTCGGAGGCCGCCGTGCCGATGGGGTTGTCGTGCTGCGGGCCCTTGCAGGCCTCGGTCTGCCAGAAGGTGCCGGTGGACAGGAACTGGCCGACGTTGATGGCGGTTCCGAGGCCGCCCTCGTCGAAGCGGACCCCGCACAGGGCGTTGTCGAACTTGTGGCAAAGGAACATGGAGCGCACACCGAGCCCGTACAGCTCGTCGAGGCCCTTGTCGATGTCCGCCTTGCTGCACTGCCCGATGTCGAGGATCTGCTTGCAGCCGAACGGCTCGGAGGTCTCGACGCCGAGGACGACGGCCAACTTGCCCTGCTGGATCACCTGTCGGGCCTGTGCGCTGTCGGTGACGATCCGGAACCAGCCCTTGCCGGTGCCGCCGTACATCTTGTCGATGTAGGCCTGAAGGTCGTAAGTGAGCTTGGCCTGGAGGCGGATCGAGGTCATCTCGTCACAACCGCGGTCCTTGAACGGGTAGACGGAGCAGATCATCCCGTTGGTGACGAGGTCGTTGACGAGCACCCGCTGGCCGCCGCGCCAGGCCCGCTCCACCCAGGCGTAGTAGTTGGCCTGGTGGGTCATCGAGTCGTACGCCGGCCAGTCCTTGAAGGTGGGCCAGCCGGTCGGGTCGTGCTTGCCGTCGCCGCCGTGGGTGATGTAGTCGAAGATCGCCAGGGTGCCGTCGGGGTAGTGCTCGGGGCAGTCCTTGAGCGCGTCGGCGACCCCGGCCTCGGAGAACACCTTGCCGCAGATCAGCCGCCCGCCGAAGGCCTCGTTGGAGAAGAGGTGGTTGTGCGCGTCGACGAACCCCTTGACCTCACCTGCCGAGTTGGTGCCCGTGAAGGGCGCTCCGGTCACGTTGACCTGGACGTCGGGGGTGGGCCTGGCGGTCGGGGTCCACCAGTCGGTGGCCGCCGAGCTCGGCGTGGGGCCGAGGATCGCGGCCAGCACCAGGAAGAGCACGGAGACGACAGTGAGGTTCTTGCGTCTGCGGCAGGAGCGTCCAGTCACGGCCCACGTCCCTCGGTCGGCGGGGGCGCCGTCGACCGAGGGCGTTTTGACTGCCCTTGGGATTGTCATGACCGGCGCAATATGTGCGTCGAGGATCGCGACTGAGCGCGTTCCGAGTCAAGAGTCCGGGACAGTTGACCTGATACCCGGGGTCCATCAACCGTTCACGCAGGCTGCCCCGTTGAGGGTGAACGCGCTGGGCGCGGTGTTCGTGGACCCCTTGCTGCCGATGAAGCCGACGGTCACCGAACCCCCGGCGGGAATGGTGTTGGTGTACGAGGCCGGGGTGACGGTCACCGCGCCACCGCTCTGCGCGGCGGTGCCGCCCCACATGGTGGAGACGGTCTGCCCGTCCGCGAAGGAGAAGCCCAGCTTCCAGCCGGTGACTGCGGCGGTACCCGTGTTCCGGATGGCGATCTCGCCCTGGAAGCCACCGGGCCAGTCGCCGACCACGCGGTAGCCGACCGAGCAGCTTCCGGCGGGCGTGGCGGTGGTGGTGACGCTCACCGCGGCCGAGCGGGCCGACTTGTTGCCGGCCGCGTCCCGTGCGTAAACGGCAAAGGAGTAGGCGGTGTTGGCGCTCAGGCCGGTCACCGTCACCGAGGTGCCGGTGGCGGAGGCGACCGTGGTCTCGGTACCGCCGCTGACGCGCACGACGTCGTAACCGGTGACGCCAACGTTGTCAGTGGACGCCGTCCAGGTGAGGCGGGCGGAGGAAGCCGTCACCGCGGACGCGGTCGGGGTGCCGGGGGCGGTCGGGGCCTGGGAGTCGGTGGAGCCGCCGGCGAAGACCGTGGCTTCCTTGGCGGTCTGCGCGATGCCGTTGGCGCCCGTGAAGATGCGCTGACCCCATGACGTCATCTGCGCCGGGTCGAAGTTGAGGACGAGGTCGAGGATCGGGTCCGTGTTGCCGCTCCAGGACCAGGCGAGGTAGCCGAGCTTGAGCTGTTGGGCGGTCGCCATCATGGTGTCCTCGTCGGGATCGCCCCACTGGTCGGCGGGGCCGCCGAACTCTCCGATGAGGATGGGCAGTTTGGCGCTGACGAAGGCGTTCAGGTAATCGGTGATCTCGGCCGCGGTGTCGAAGACGCTGTACATGTGGATGGAGAAGATCAGGTTGCCGGTGGTGTCGGCGGCGTACACCGACTGGGCGTTCGTGCGCATGACCTGCTGCCAGTCCTGGCCCCAGTTGGGCGCGTCGACCATGATCGTGTGCTCGAAGCCGGCGTTGCGGAGCTTCTGGATCGCGGCGATGGTCGGGGCGGTCCAGCCCGCCGGGTCGGTGTTGCCCCAGGGCTCGTTGCCGATGTTGATGATGATGTAGTTCTCCTGGCCGGCGAGCACGTTCTTCAGGCCGATCCAGTAGTCGGCGGCCTGGTCGAGGGTGCCGGCGGCGCTCTCCTCGCCGTAGCCGGTGGTGTCGTGCACCTCCAGGACGCAGATGAGCTTGTTCGCCTTGCACTGGGCGATGACGTTGGCCACGTCGGTAGCGCTGTTGGCGGTCCAGCGGTGGCCGTCGGCGAGGACCACGCGGACGGTGTTGGCGCCCTGCGCCTTGATGTCGGCCAGCGAATCCAGCTCGTTGGGGTACCAGGTGTGGGCGTGGTTGACGCCGCGCATGACGAAGTCGTTGCCGTTGCCCTCGACCAGGCGGCCGTTGCTGATATGCAGACCCGTGGCCTGGGTGCCGGGCTCGACGGCGGCGTGGGCGGTGCCGGGGACGAGGGCGCCGAGCACCACGAGTCCGACGAGGGCCGCCAGTCTGGCCAGGAGGCGGCTTAAGGGGCTCTTTCGTGTTCTTCTCACTGCGGCTCCAGGGGTGGGTGGGGCAGTCGAAAAGGGCATGGGAGCGCTCCCATAGAAGCCACTATGCCAAGTACACGTCAAGACGCACGACGGCAAAGGGCGGGGCGCAGGGCGGGACATGGGCGGGGCGTAGGGCGGTACGCAGGGCGGGACATGGGCGGGGCGTAGGGCGGTACGCAGGGCGGGACATGAGCGCGGCGTAGGGCGGTAGGCAGGGTGGGACTTGGGCGGAACATAGGGTGGCGAACCTCGATCACCACACCCTGGAGGCACCTTGACCAGCCGCCCCGTCGACCCCGACGCCGTGAACGCCGAGGCCTGGCACGCCTACGGCGACCACCATCTGCGGCGCGGCACGGTCCTGCCGGAGTCGGAGCGGTTCGACTGGGGCTTCTGGGGCACGGGGCCGGGCGCGGAGATCCTCGGCGAACTCGCCGGGCGACGGGTGCTGGACCTCGGCTGCGGCCCGGCCCGGCACGCGGCGCACCTGGTCCGCACGTACGGCGCCGCGGTGGACGCGGTCGACTCCTCCCCCACCCAGCACGAACGGGCCCGCGCCCGCTACGCCTCGCTGTCCGGCCTGCGCCTGATCAGGGCCGACGCCGTCGAGCACCTCGGCTCGACGGAGCCGTACGACGTCGTCTACTCCGTCAACGCGGTGCCGTACATCGACCCCCGCCGCCTGCTGCCCGCCCTGGCCGGGGCCCTGCGCCCCGGCGGAACGCTCTGCTTCACGGTGCTGCACACCAACTCCCGCGGTGACGGCCCCTCGACGGCCGTCGAGTCCCGCCCCGAGGTGCTGCGGCTCGCCGGGGGCGGCGAGGTGGACGTGCGGATGTGGGTGCTGACACCGGAGCTCTGGACGGACCTGCTCGCGGAGCACGGGCTGCGGGTCGAGGGCATCGACGTCCTCGACGCACCGGACGAGGGCAACCACGCCTCGTACCGGATCTTCCGGGCGACCCGCCCGGTCCGGGTCTCCTCCCGCCCGCGCGGCAGCCGCCCGCCCGTCCCGCACGCGGCGATCGGGGTCGGCGCCATCCTCCACGGCCCCCGCGGACTGCTCCTCGGCCGGCACCTGCGCGGCACCTGGGAGCTGCCCGGCGGCACGGTGGAGCCCGGGGAGTCCTTGGAGGAGACCGTGGTGCGCGAACTCCGCGAGGAGACGGGAATCGAGTCCCGCCCCACCGACGTACGGCTCCTGGGCACGCTCCTCGACGACGTCGACGGGGTGGTCCGGATGACCGTCGCGAGCGAGGTCACCGCCTGGCGGGGCGAACCGTCCGACCAGCCCGACGAACGCGTCGGCGACTGGCGCTGGTTCCCCCTGGACCGCCTCCCGGAGAACCTGTTCGTGTGCAGCGCCCAGGGCCTGACGGCGTGGCGCCCGGAGCTGCCGATCGACCATGCTGCGGCGCACTTCACGCGGTACGCCGGCTAGTCGTGGAGCGGCCCCGGACGGTTGGCGGGCGCGCCGGGAGACGGTCGTCTCCCGGCGCGCCCGCCGCTCAGAGGCGCTCGGCGGACGTCACAGCAGTTGTCTGTTCAGAGCGTCGGCCTCCTCGGGCGTGAGCGCGTAGTTCCAGGCTTGGACGTGGCTGACGGCGCCGGGTGTGAAGTCGGTGGCCGCTCCGTCGTACTTGCCACGGCCGACGGCGAAGGGACCGGATGAGCTCCAGGAGACGGCTCCGGTGGCGGTGGCTGCGAGGGCACCGTTGACGTACAACTTCGCCGTCCGGGTGGTGGCGTCGTAGGTGCCGACGAGGTTGGTCCAGGTGCCCGCGGTGGCACCGGACGAGTAGGCGTTCCAGAACCCGGCGTCGGCGGTGTCGCTCTGGCTGAGGCTGAACGACCAGCCAGGGGTGCCGCCGGCGGCGTTGTACTGGAGCATGAAGGGGCTGGTCTGGCTGCCGTCCTGGGCGGCGATCGTGGCGTTGTGGGTGGGCAGGGACGACAGCTTGACCCACGCCGAGACGGAGTAGCTGCGGGTGGTGTCCAGCGCGCCGGCGCCGGTCGTGGCGCAGCCGCTGGTCCCGTCGAGGCTCAGCACCTCACCACGGGTCGTGTCGTTGGTCCAGGTCGTGCCTCCGCTCAGGGTCAGCGGATTGTTGCCCACCGTCGTGTCGGGCATCGCGTAGGCGGTGTCGGTGGGCGCGGTGTCGTTGGCGAAGGTGTAGCCGTCGCCGTCGTCCAGGTTCCAGCTGTGGTGCGGTGAGTAGTACGTTCCGACGGTCGTTCCGACACCTGCCGTGCTCAGGTTGACGTGGTCGCCGGAGTCCGCGGCGGGCGCGAGCTTCTCCTCGCCGTTCACGCTGTCGGGGACGGCGAGAGCTGCGTCCACGTCGGCGACGTAGACCGGTGGTGTGTCCCACCAGCCGCCGAGGTTGTCACCGCGCAGCCAGTCATTGACGGCCGCGCGCTGGGCGTCCACCGTTGCGGTGCACGGATCGCTGAACGAGCCGCCGCCCCCGGCGTACCCGTCGCACGGGGTGAGCGTGGTCAGGGTGGTACCGATGCCCCAGGCGCGGAGTTGCTGGACGAGTGCCGTGTAGCCGTTGGTCTCCAGGTCGTCACTGGTCCGACCGGACTGGACGACGTCCTCGAGTCCTTCGTAGAGCAGCACGTCGTTGATACCCGGTTGATCGAGGATGTCGCGGTCGATTCGGGCCAGGACCGATGTGCCGCCCATCAGTTCGTCGTCGTCGGTCGTCGCGGGATCGCCGTCGGCGTCGTCGATGTACGGGTTGTCCTTCATGAGCTGGTTGCCTTCGATTCCCTCGGCCAGACTTCCGAAGGACTGTCCCGTGGTGGAACCCGCCTGGGCCAGCGAAGACGCCGGAAGGACCGTGCTGAGACGGGTGTTCGGTTCGAACGGGTCGACGAGGCTGTCACCCACCACCGCGCGGGTGGGCGCGCCTGCCGTGGTGACGTCCAGTCCGGTAACGAGGTTGGTGAAAGACCCGTTCACCGTCGTGGTTCCGGTCGTGAACGGAGTGCCCGTGGTGTCGAGTGTCTTGTCGCCGGTGTCGCTGGCGGCGATGTACTCGTAGCTCGGGTCCGCCCAGGAGTGTTCGACCAGGTAGGGCACGTAGTTGGACAGGTGGAAGGAGACGAGCAGGTATTGGTTGGCCGTGGCACTGAATGTAAGCGGATCGCTGTACACCATTCCGCCTGCGGGAATGGTCACGGCCTGGCTGCCGCCGAACGTCAGCGTGGTCGGGGTCGCGGCCGGCACCGCTGACGGCGCACCGGCGTTCGAGGACCGAGCGACGGTCACATGCGCGATCGACAGCTTGTGGTCCCCGATCGCATTGTCCAGTTTCACACGGACGGTGTTGCCGGAGACGGACGGCCTCATGGCGATGCGGAACGACTGGTCCTGGTAACCCCCTTCGAGGTCGATCTGCGACTCGGTGGGACTGGCCCACGCCCCAGTCCAGGACTGGCCGATGGGGGCTGCGACGCTGGTTCCGTTGGCCTCCGCGGTGCGGCTGGTGGTGTTACGCGTGGCCAGGGAGAACACATGCAGCGACGGCGTGTGGTTGCCGATCTTGTTGCCGACGTCGGGCAGGGTGACCGACGCGATGGTCCTGGAGGGGTCCAGGGGGACGGAGAACGCGTACAGCCGCCGCTTGCTGGCGGTCTGGCCGCTCGCGTTGTTGCGGTGCGGGAGGATCACCGCGGCGATCGAGTCGTCGGTGACGGTCCAGCCGGGCACCGTCAGGGCGTACGAAGTGGACGTGCCGTCGGTGTAGTTGACCGTGCCGGTAGCGGCGCACGGCCCGTCGGGCGTGGTCCCGGTGAAGCAGTAGGTGCCGGTCACGGCGCTGCCGGCGGGCACGTACGGTGCGGTGGCCTGGCCGTTGATGGCGCCGGGGTCGGTGAAGTTGGAGTACGACGACGAGGCCAGGAACTCCAGGGCGTTGCCGGAACCGCTGTACGTGACGGTCTGGTTGGCGGCCAGCACGTTGTCCTTCTGCCCGGACCCGAAGGCGGGCAGCGTGAAGGTGGCGCCGTCGATGGTGACCTTGCCGCCGGACGTCCAGCCGACGTTGTTCAGGTCGGTGGCGGAGTAGCTGCTGCCGGTGCCGTCCATGTCGGCCTGCGACGGAGTGGCGTCAGCGCTGATGCCGGTGTTGTTGTAACAGGCGGTCAGGCTCGCGCAGGTGGTCGGGGTGTGACCGGTGGCCAGGAAGCGGTAGGGGTGGGTGGCGGAGAAGTCGCCGGCCGCGTCGATGGCGTAGACGTACAGCGTGTGCGGGCCGGGGGCGTACGGAGTGACGGTCACCTTGCCCGCGTTGCTGGTGGCGGGGACGGTCTGGGAGGCCGGCGGGCTGACGGTGGGGTCGAGGCCGACGTCGAGCGAGTAGACGAACTTCGTGGCACTCGCGCCCCCGCTGGTCACCACGTCGAAGGTGCCCGCGGTGCCCGCCACCGCACCGGCCGCGCCCCCGTTGTCGGTGTCGGGGTAGAGGCTGTTCTCCGAGCTGACGGTCGGCTCGTCGGGAGCAGTGGGCTGGGCGACGAAGTGGCACGTCGAGGAGTAGGCGGTGGTGTCCTCTCCGTCGGTGACCTTCGCCTGCCAGTCGACGATCTTGCCATTGGTCAGGGCACTGGTGAAGCTCGAAGGCAGCGAGGCGGTGGCGTAGCTGCCGCTGGCGAGATTGTCGCCGCTGAGCACGGTGGCCTTGGTGGTCGAGCCGTCCACCCAGTACTGGAAGGTGGCCTGGAGCTTGTCGCCGTCGCCGTCACTGACCTTGGCCTTGAGCACCGGTGGGGTGGAGGCGATGGTCTTGCCCATGTACGGGTACGGCGCGATGGTGTCGCAGCCCGCCGAGTGCGCGCCGGAGACGGCGGACATGGTGCTCACGGCCGGCACGTTCGGGATGGTGTTGTAGAAGATCTCCAGGCTGGGATTGTCGGCGAAGCGGGAGAAGCCGGACGCGTTGTGGGCATCCTCGGCCGAGTCCTCCTTGAGCGTGACGGCGAACGTGGAGGAGTGCCCGAGGGCATCGGCCTTGATGGGAGTGAGCACGTTCAGCCCGTGCGTGACGTCACCGTTGGAGGGGCAGTAGGTGGGATTCCAGGCACGGGCGTACGAGGCCGACGTGGAGTAGCTGTTGAAGCCTGGCCGGTTCGACCAGTCGGTGCCCTTGCCGAAGCCGCCGGACCAGTGGAGGTTGACGGTGTAGCTGCTCGAGCAGGAGGCGGAGTAGACCTCGGTGGCGTTCACGGTGGCGGTGTTGATGTGCGCCCCGTAGAGGGTGGACGACAACTTCCACTGGTACAAGGCGTGTTCCAGACCGGCCGCACAGTCGCCCTCCGACCAGCCGTTGTAGCCCACGCCGAGCCGCCCCGAGTCGGACAGCGCGTCGGTCTTGTCGTAGAACGAGGTGTTGGGGCACCCCTGCTTGATCTCGTCGAAATGCGGGGCGGCCGGGTCGTACGGATGCCAGTTGAAGGTGGGATCCACGTACAGCGGGAACACCGTCCCGCGGCTGGTGAGCAGCCGGGTGTCCGGCTTCAGCACGAGCGACTTGGCGGAGGTGCTCAGTCCGACCGGTGCAAGGCGGGCGGCGAGCCCCGGGTGGCCTGCGTCCGAGGCGTCCGCCGCGACCTTGGCGCCTGGGGTCACACGGGTCGCGTGGGCGGGTCGCAGGGTGGTGTTGGAGTCCCACATCTGCGCGGCCGGGGCGTCCAGCACATCACGGCCGCGGGTGTCCAGCAGGCTCAGCCCGCCGTCCGGGGCACGGCGAAGTCCGCCTCCGGTGACCGTGGTGCCCAGCCTCAGGGACTTCACCGCGGGATCGGCGGCCGCCGCCCTGTTCTTGACCACCAGGGTGTCGGTGAAACCGCCGGCCGCGGTGGCCGCCACCACCAGGTCCACGCCGGGAAGTGCGTCACGGTAGGTGGCCGTCGTGCCCTTGACGACCGGGGCCGGCAGCCGCCCGGGCCAGGCGACGGACATGGTCGCGTGCCCGTAACTGGTGCTGACGAGAGGCGCGTTGCCGCCCGCGGAGAACGAGACGCTGCCGTACGCGGTCGCGGCCGGGGCCAGGCGCCCGCCCGCGGCGGGGCGCAGCCGCAGGTCGATCGGCACCCAGCGGCCGTGCTGCCTGGTGCGCACCGGCTTGGGATTGCTGTCCAGTTCGAAGCCGCCTCGGGGCAGCGCCCTCACCTGCTGCACCGGGGTGGTCAGGGCGGCGACCGCGACCTTGTTCCCGGAGCTCCGCGCGGCGGCACCGGCCCGCTCCATGGCGCGGCGCTCCGCCGGGGTGGGACCGAACCCGTCAGGGAGCGTAGGCAGGTTGGGGTCCTTCACGGGATGACTGGCGCGTGTCGCTGCCGTCTTGCCTGTGGTGGTCGGGGCCGAGGAGTCGCCGGCCCGTCCCTGACCGGCGGTCGCCTGCGCGGGCGCGACGCCGACCGCCAGAGCCAACGCCACCAGGCCGGTCAGCGCGGCCCGTCTCGCGCGCCATGACCCGTGACGACCGCCGCGCATGCGGTGAAGGTGCATGAAGAATCCTTTGCTCGCTGCTCCCGGGTGACAGCAGACGAACGTAGGAAGTGCGGCGCCTTCCGACTAGATGGAATGAGGCAGGATTTGAGCGCCCTTGCCAGCAATCCTGCCCATATTCGATCACATAGCTTTCGCAAAGCTATGACCACGAACTGGTTCTCGCGGCTCGGCCCGTCGTTCCGCCGGGATACGTTCCCGCTCGTTTCGAACACAGCGGCAGCACAGTCAACTTGTGGGGGGCGCGACCGTGGCGGTCACCAGAGCGTGGGCAAGTCGGGTCATGAGACCCGGAGTCGGGAAGCGGTGCAGGAGCGGCCGGATCACGGCGCGCTGGCCCGTGCTGCTCGTGCTCGCACTCCTGGCACCGGCCCTGCCGGGCGTCGGCCCGGAGGCGATCGCCGCCCCCCTCCGGCACGCTCCGACTCCCGCGCACGGCAAACCCGTTGCTGTGCACGAGGTCGCCTCGCACTACCACCCACCCCGGCGGATGCCGGCCTATAAGACCCCCCATGTCAGCTGGCCCGCCGGCACCGCCTCCCTCACCGTTCCACGGGTGGACGGCAAGACCGCGCGCGCGGGCTCCCTGCCGGTCCGGATCGGGCGAAGCAGCCACGGCAGCGCCCCGGACCGGCTCCAAGTACGGCTGCTTCCGCACCGATCCGCCACTGCCGCGGGCGTCCACGGAGTGCTGCTGGACCTCACCGGCACGACTCCCTCCGGCACGGCACCCTCCGCCAAAGCGGCCCGAGCGGCCGGCGGCAAGGTCGCGGTCAGCCTGGACTACTCCGCCTACGCGGGGGCCTTCGGCGGTGACTACGCCTCCCGCCTGCACCTCGTGCGGCTGCCCGCCTGCGCCCTGACCACCCCCGGCGTCCGCTCCTGCCGTACCCAGACTCCGCTGGCCTCCCGCAACGACACACACGGTCACACCCTGCACGCCGACGTGCCCCTGCCCGGCACGCAGCCGTCCGCCTCACGGCAGGCCGCCGCGTCCGGCACCAAGCAGGCCATGCTGCAGGCCGCGAGCACGATGGTGGTCGCGGCGACCTCGGACAGCGGCGGCGGAGGCGGCGACTTCTCGGCCACCTCGCTGAGCCCCTCCGGTTCGTGGCAGGCCGGCGGCAGCTCCGACGGCTTCGAGTGGTCGTATCCGATGTCCGTCCCCGGGGTGCCCGGCGGGATGGCGCCGAAGCTCGGGCTCAGCTACAACTCCCAGGCCGTCGACGGTCTCGTCTCCTCCACCAACAACCAGGCGTCCGTCGTCGGCGACGGCTTCGGCCTCCCGGCCAGCTTCGTCGAGCGGTCGTACAGGTCCTGCAACGACAACCCGGCGGGCACGACCAAGACCCGGGACTACTGCTGGTCGGACGACAACCAGCTGACGCTCTCCCTCAACGGCCAGACGTCCACACTCGTCAAGGACGACAAGACGGGCACGTACCACCCCGCCGGCGACTCCGCCGAGAAGGTCGAATACCTCACCGGCGCCGCCAACGGCGCGCAGAACGGCGAGTACTTCCGGGTCACCACCGACGACGGCACGCAGTACACCTTCGGTCTCGACGAACTGCCGGGCTGGGCCTCGGGCAACACCAAGACGAACTCCGTGCTCACCGAGCCCGTCTACGCCACCGCGTCGGGACAGCCGTGCTACAACGCGACCTTCTCCAACTCCTGGTGCCAGCAGGCCTATCGCTGGAACCTGGACTACGTGAAGGACACGCACGGCGACGTGATGTCCTCGTTCTACACGGTCGACACGGCGTACTACGCGCGTGACCTCGGCACCACCGCGAACACCCCGTACAGCAGGGACTCCCGCCTCACCCGCATCCAGTACGGCCAGCGCGACGGTTCCGTCTACTCGACCAGCCCCGCCGCGCAGATCACCTTCAGCTACAACGGCCGCTGCAAGACGTCCGCGACCGGCTGCGCGACCTCCACGCTGTCCTCGTCGACGGCCGCCGACTGGCCGGACGTCCCGTACGACCTGAACTGTGCCAGCGGCGCCTCCTGCAGCGTCACGTCGCCCACCTTCTGGTCCGAGTACGAACTGAGCACGGTGCAGACGCAGGCGCTGTCCGGCACCGCAGAGACCAACGTCGACAAGTGGGACTTCACCTACGCGTTCCCGGCGACGGGTGACTCGACCTCTCCGGCGCTGTGGCTGTCCACCCTGGTGCACACCGGCCAGGACACCACCGGCGGCGGCTCCACATCACCGATCGCCATGAAGCCCGTCACCTTCACCGGCACACCGCTCTCGAACCGGGTGAACGTCACCAACGGCTACCCGCCCATCACGCGCCACCGGCTCAACACGATCACCACCGAGACCGGCGCGATCATCAACGTCAACTACTCGGCGCCCGACTGCACTTCCGGCACACCGTCCGACCCGAGCACCAACACCAAGCGGTGCTACCCGGAGTACTGGACGCCCACCGGGCAGACCAGCCCGATCATGGACTGGTTCAACAAGTTCATCGTCACCGGCGTCACCCAGCAGGACCCCACCGGTGGCGGCGTCAACGACACCATCTCCACCCACTACACGCCCATCGGCGGCGGTGCCTGGCACTACGACACCAACCCGCTGACGAAGTCCTCGCAGCGCACCTGGAACCAGTGGCGCGGCTACCAGGGCATGACGGTCACCACGGGTACCGCGCCCGATCCGGTCACACAGACCGACACCACGTTCTTCCGCGGGATGGACGGCGACACCCTGCCCGGCGGCGCGACCCGCTCGGTGAGCATCACGGACTCCCGCGGCGACGCCCCGGTCAAGGACTCCAACCAGTTCGCCGGTCAGACGTACGAGTCCATCACGTACAACGGCAGCGGCAGCAACAAGGTGGTCAGCGACGCCGTCACCACCCCGTGGACCTCTGCCGCCACTGCCACCCACGCGGTCTCCGGGCTGCCCGACCAGCAGGCGTTCCTCACCGGCGCCGCGGACAGCAAGGTGTACACCCCGCTGGCCGCCGGCGGCACCCGGGTGAGCGAGACCGCCTTCACCCATGACACGTACGGTCGCGTCACCAGGACCGACGACCGCGGCGACGTCTCGACCACGGCCGACGACCTGTGCACGACGACCAGTTACGCGGACAACACGGCGAAGTGGATCCTGGACACCGCCGACGAGGTCCGCACGGTGTCCGTCGACTGCGACACCACGCCGACACTGCCGAAGGACGCGGTCTCCGACACCCTGACCTTCTACGACCTCTCCACCACCCTGGGCGCGGCCCCGAGCGTCGGCGACCCGACCTCGACGCAGAAGGCCACCAGCTACAACGGTTCCACGCCGGTCTACACGACGACGGCCAGCACCACCGTCGACCAGTACGGCCGTCCCGCCACCTCGACCGACGCCGACAAGCGCACGGTGAAGACCACGTACTCGCCGACGACCGGCGCCGAACCGACGTCCATCACCGAGACCGACCCGCTCGGCTACGCCACCGTCAAGACCTACGACCCGCTGCGCAACGTCCCGCTGTCGGTGACCGACCCGGCCGGCTACAAGGCGTCCGGCACCTACGACGCACTGGGCCGCCTCACCCAGGTCTTCAACCCCGGCATCACCTCGCCGGTCACCAAGTACGTCTACACACTGAGCAACACCGCCCCGTCGACGATCACCACCCAGTCGCTCAACGACGACGGCACCTACCGCAGCGCGACCATGCTCTACGACGCGCTGCTGCGGGTGCGGGAGACCCAGACGCCCACCCCGGACGGCAGCCGGGAAGTCAGCGACACGGTCTACAACACCATCGGCCAGGTGGCCAAGACGTCCAGCCCGTACAACGCGACCGGCGCCCCGGACAGCACCCTGGTCCAGGCGCAGGACGGCCAGATCCCCTCGGAGACCGGCTACACCTACGACGGAGCGGGCCGCAAGACGGTCGCCACGGCCTACAAGCTCGGCTCCGAGACCTGGCACACGACCACGGTCTACGGCGGTGACTTCACCACCACCGTCCCGCCGTCCGGTGCCACGGCCCAGACCCTGCTGACCGACGCCCGCGGCCGCGTGACGCACCTGTACGAGTACCACACCGGTGCGGCCGCCGATCCGGTCAACGACACCGCCTCGGACTACTCGGACACGAAGTACACCTACTACCCGGACGGGAACCGGGCCTCGGAGACCGACGCCGCCGGCAACACCTGGTCCTGGAAGTACGACCTGCTCGGTAGGCAGACCTCCGCCTCCGACCCCGACAGCGGCACGGGCACCACCGCCTACGACGACGCCGGGCTGGTCCTCAACACCACCGACTCGCGCGGCAAGCAGTTGTCGTACAACTACGACGCCG
Source organism: Streptomyces griseorubiginosus (assembly GCF_036345115.1). GTDB lineage: Bacteria > Actinomycetota > Actinomycetes > Streptomycetales > Streptomycetaceae > Streptomyces > Streptomyces griseorubiginosus_C. The sequence continues at coordinate 8,273,473 of NZ_CP107766.1, read as the reverse complement.
ACGGGCGCAAGACCGGCGCCTACGACACCACCGGTGGTGTCGCCCAGTCCACGGCGAACCAGATCGGCGCGTGGACCTACGACACCCTCAAGAAGGGCATGCCCACAGCCAGCACCTCGTACCAGATGGGCACCGGCAGCCCGTCGGTCACGACGGCGGTGCTGGCGTACAACTCCCTGGGCAAGATCGCCGCGGAGAAGACGACCCTGGCGAACCTGCCGACCGACGAAGCGGCGCTGGCTCCCGCGGCCGGCTACACCACCAGCTACACCTACAAGCCGACCGGGGCGCCGGCCACCGAGGCCGATCCCGCGGAAGGCGGTCTGCCGGCCGAGACCCTCACCACCGGCTACGACACGTTCGGGGAACCGACCAGTCTCAGCAGCAGCGGCACGAACGCCTGGACCTACGTGAGCGCCGTCGGCTACTCCGAATCCGGTCAGCTGTTGCAGTACACCTTCGGCCCCTCCACCAACTGGGTCGCGCTGTCCCTGGGTTACGACGAGCAGACGGGCGCCCTGACGGACGCGCAGACCACGGACTCCACCAGCAGCACTGTGGTGGACCACGCCCGCTACACCTGGGGCGACACGCGCGTCTCCAAGGGCGCGGGCCTGCTCACCGCCGTCAGCGACACACAGGCCGGCGGAGCCGTCACCGACACGCAGTGCTACAGCTACGACTACGCCGACCATCTCAGCAGCGCCTGGACGGCCACCGACAGCTGTGCCGCCGTTCCCGCCACCGGGGCGAGCAGCACCGTCGGCGGCCCGAACCCGTACTGGCAGAGCTGGACCTACACCGCCGACGGACTGCGCAAGACGCAGACCGACCACGACACGACCGGCAACACCGCCGGTGACACCACGACCACCTACAACTACCCGACCCCCGGCTCGTCCACCGATCAGCCGCACACCCTCACCAGCACCACGGCCACCGGACCGAACGCCGCCGCGAACACCGCCTCGTACACCTACGACGCCGCGGGCAACACCCAGACCATCAGCGGCGGCGCGGCCGGACAGCAGGCCCTGACCTTCAACGACGAGGGCAAGGTCGCCACCGACACCACCAGCAGCGGTACGACCAGCTACCTGTACGACGCCACCGGTGGCCTCGCTCTGCGCACCGATCCCGGCAAAGCCACGCTCTTCGTCGGGAACGCCCAGATCGTCGAAGACACGACGACCCACACGCTCTCAGGCACCCGGTACTACACCGTCGCCGGTCACACCATCGCGCAGCGCAGCAGCTCGGGCGACATCCAGTACCTCATTCCCAACCAGCAGGGGACCGCCACGGTCTCCATCGACTATCAGACGCAGTCGGTGACGCGACGCCAGTACCTGCCCTTCGGTCAGACACGCGCCGGTTCAGCAAGCGCCTTCCCCAACGGAACGGGCTTCGCAGGCGGCACCCCCGACCCGGCGACCTCGCTGGTCAACCTGGGGGCCCGGGAGTACGACCCGTTCACCGGCCGGTTCCTCTCGGACGACCCGGTCTTCGAGTCCATGGACACCAACCAGCTTCCCGGCTACGACTACGCGGGCAATGACCCCGTGACCTTGTCCGACCCGACCGGCGAGGACAACTGGTGGGCCGACCCCACCATGAATGTGCCGGTCACCCCGGACGCTCCGCCGATCTCGCAGAGCCTCGCCGACGAGCAGGGCTTCGGCAGCCTGTGCAACGCGCACAACTGCTCGAACTATCACCCGCATCCCGTCTTCATCTCGCCCCACTTCGGCTTCAGTGCGAACACCCCGAACATCAAGCAGCTGGCCGCGGCGTTCGCGAAGGAACTGAAGACGCACTACGACAAGATGTTCGACCCCCGTGCGTCGACCTACAGGATGCCCGACAAGGTGCTCGCCTACGGCACCGAGGTCGGCACCTGGGACGACGTGTGCAGCGGGAAACCGGGGTTGTGCTCCAAGTCGTTCGCCGACGAGGTCAGCGGGCTTCATGCGGCGCTCGACAAGCAGGCCAAGGCCAACGAACGCGGCACCATGTGCATCTTCTTCGGTGAGTGCCATTGGTGGAAGGTGACCGCGGCCGGCGCCATCTACTTCCGCACGATGCGCGCGGGCCCGGACGGAAAGCCGATGCTCGGCAACTCCGCCCGCACGCTGGGGGGCCGGGATAGGGACTACGAGGAGAACCTCGACGAGGACGGGAACATCGTCGTCGACGAGGAGGGAGCCACCCCTCCTGGCCTGTCGACCAACACCAATCTGCCGAAGATGTACAGGGTGGCACGACCGAACTGGCTTCCCGGCGGCCAGTCCAAGGACCCGTTGTGGGCCATCAAGGACGACGCACTCGCCGCGCGGGGCCTCACTGCGCGCCCGGACCCCGACGACGAGTTCCACATCATGCTCGGGCCGGACGAGAACGGCGTCTCACCTGACGGGTACAACGCGAGAATCCAGTCGACCCAGGACGACTGGATCAACACCCAGGCACAATCCATGGAAGACGTCCAGGCGTTTCTCGCCGAGGCTGAAGGAGAGGAGCCCTGATGAAGGCCGAAGAAGCTGTTGAACTCAAGGACATTCTGGCCGACTGGCGGGACTACGACGACGCCGCGTTCCGGCTCGGGATCTTCCTCGGCGTCTTCCCGCCCGACCAGAAGTTCTCCCCGGTGAAGCGGATGTTCTGGGTCGACGGATATCCCCTGGGCGACATGCTCGTGGACATCCTGGACCGGATGGCCGAGGCCGGCGTTCTCCTCAAGGACGAGGACGACGCCCGGTACAAGTGGAATCCGGCGCCCATCGACCTGTCCTGAGGCCGGGCGTCCGGGCGGCGGTCCGTGCAACCCCCTCGCAACCTTCCCCGTGGTGCACTCGACGACCATGGACGAGGATTCCGCACGTGCCATGTACGACGAGGTGCCGCGTGTCGAGCTGACGGCCGCGGCCGCCGGGCTGTTGCGTCGGCTGCACGAGGCGCACGGGCCGCTGATGTTCCATCAGTCCGGCGGCTGCTGTGACGGCAGCGCGCCGATGTGCTACCCGGAGGGCGAGTTCCGTACCGGCGGCTCGGACGTGCTGCTCGCCGAGTTGGACGTGGCCGGGGTCGAAACGCCCGTGACGTTCTGGATGTCGAGGAGTCAGTACGAGGTGTGGGCGCACACCCGGCTGATTGTCGACGTGGTCGAGGGCCGGGGCAGCGGATTCTCCCTGGAAGCACCCGAGGGGGTGCGTTTCCTCATCCGTTCGCGTGTGGTCGGTGCCGAGTAGGCCCCGCGCCCGTCGTCCTCTGGTGCACTTCCCCTGAGTTCTGGGACAGTTGACGAGACCTCAGGGAGAGCTGTGACGCACCGTCAAGGACGTTTCGGCGCAGGCAGATCGGTACTGACGCTTCTCGCGGCACTCGGCACGCTGGCCGGCACGGCCCTGGTGGGTGCGGCACCGGCCGGCGCCGCACCGGAGTGGACACGGCTCGCGACGGGCGTGCGGTACGGGCAGTTCGACCTCTCAGCGGCCGCGGGGCCCGCGCACGCCCATGTACTGCGCGTGGACCTGCGCGATCCGCGGGTGCGGGTGGGGCTGCTGTATCCGGGGGCGGTGGCCGCGCGGGCCACGGTGTCCCGGCAGGCGACCGCTCAGGGTGCCCTCGCGGGGGTCAACGGCGACTTCTTCAACATCACCGAGACCCAGCACCCGGGCGTGGAGGCGACCGGCGCGAGTGTGGGACCGGCGATCGCGCAGGGGCGGATGCTCAAGGGGGCGGTGCCGGACGGCCAGCGTTTCGGACCCGTGCTGCCGCCCGGCACCGGCACCGAGGACGTGTTCGGGGTGGGCACCGACCGCCGGGCCCGCCTGGACGACCTGATCCTCGACGGATCGGTCCGCACACCCGAGGGGCGGTTGCCGCTCGGCGGGCTCAACCAGTACGCGCTGCCCGTCGGTTCGGTGGGCGCCTTCACCGCGGACTGGGGCAGCGTGTCCAGGGTGCGGGCGACCTGCGGGACGGACACGGACCGGGCGGCCCCGTGCAGCACCGACACCTACGAGGTGACGGTCCGTGCCGGACGGGTCGTGGCCGCCGCCGACACCCCGGGCAGCGGACCGATCGCCTCGGACACCACGGTGCTCGTGGGCCGGGAGGCGGGCGCGCAGCACCTGCGCAAGCTCGCGGTCGGCTCCGCGGTGACGGTGAAGCACCGCCTGGTCGCCGCCTCGTCGCACATCCCCTACCGCTTCGCGCTCGGCGGGTATCCCCTGCTGGAGGACGGCCGTCCGCTGCCCGGCCTCGACGACACGACGTCCGCCGTGCGCACGGCCGTGGGGATCGCGGACGGCGGTCGGAGGCTGTATCTCCTCGCGCTGGACGGGGCGCCCGCCTATCGCAGCGGGCTGACGATCGCCGAAGTCGCGGCCACGATGCGGACGTTGGGCTCGGTCGACGCCTTCAGCCTGGACGGCGGCGGTTCGACGACCATGGCGGCGAGGATGCCGGGCACGGGTTCCGTCGCCGCTCTCAACCACCCTTCGGGCGGCGCCGAACGCCCCGTCCCGAACGGCATCGGGGTGTTCTCAACAAGCTGACCGCGACCCGGTTCAGGGGCGCAGACTGCTGACGATGTCGGCCGTCGCCGTCATGCCGCTGTGGATGGTGGGCGCGATGTTCGTGCCGGCGAGGTAGAAGCCGAGCAGCGCGCACACCAGCGCGTGGGAGACCTTGAGTCCGCCGCTGCGCAGGAAGACCACCGCAAGGATCAGCAGCAGCACCAGCACCGAGATGGAAATCGCCATGGACAGCCTCCTCCGCCACGTCGCCGGGACCGTTTCGCGGCGTTCGGCCGCAAGTGTGGCGTAGCGGAGGGTTCGTCCGTGCGGCTGAAGTGTCCTCCGAACGAGTGGTGTCCCCGCCCGTTCGAGGCGGTCTAGCGGTGGGCGTCCAGGAAGGCCTCCAGGCCTGCCAGGTCGTCGGTGTTGAAGTAGTCGACGCCGGCGGCGAGGAGTTCGGGCCACAGCGCGTCCCGGGCCGGGCCCGGCAGGTCAGGGGTGGCCCAGAAGCGGACCCGCTGTCCGCGCGCGTGGGCCTGCCGGACGATGCTGCGCAGCTTCAGCCGCTCAGCCTCGGGGAAGGCGCCCACGCCGAGCCAGGTGAAGTTGAGCGTCCAGTTGTCGCTGATCAGCGGGATGAAGGAGGCGGGCGCCGAGGTGCCGAGGTCGGTGAGCCGGCCGTCGTAGAAGGCCCGCCGGACGGTCTGGGCCGCCATCGGCACCCGGGCGGCGCGGTCGCCGGAGATCACGGCGGTGACCGCGCCGGGCACGACCTTGCCGTGGACGTACGTGGTGAACAGGTGCTTGTACCGCCGGAGATGGCGGTCGAGTTCGAGGTAGGTCGAGGAGCCCTCGGTCTTGATGTCGATGAGCAGCTGGAGGGGCCGGCGGTGTCCCCGGTACACGGAACCGTGGTGGGCCTTCACGATCCTGGCCAGCGGGTCGAGGTAGAGGGATTCGAGGGTGCGCGTCGGGTCCAGGGCGTCCACGGTGTGGCCGATGAGGAGTTGGTCGCCGACGAGGAAGATGTCGGCCTCGACGCTGCCGAAGCGGTGGGCGAGGGCGTCGAGGAGGGGGCGTGGATGCTCGTAGTCGTTGTGGGCGTGGGCGCGCCACAGCGGACGCGGGCGGTGCTTGCGGTCGGCCGCCCACGCGCTGCCGGCGGGCGGGGCGAGCACCGCGGCGGCCGTGACGCCGAAGGTGGTGAGGGCTCTGCGACGGGTGATGCGGGCCATGTTCTGCCTCCCTGTGGGGTGGGTCGGAACCACAGGGAGTATGGGGCCATCTGCACCTCAATGAACCTGTACGCGACAGGAGTTGGCCGGACCGCCGCCACCCGTTCACTCCTTGCGCGCACCCGCGCGGAAAAGCCCGCCCCAGGTGGGGCGGGCTGTACCGGACTTGCGGTGGGGGATGCTCAGGGCGCCTGGAGGTCGACGAGTTCGGCCAACCGGGCGCGGTGCACGCCCGCCGTGCCGTACGCGATCGAGTCGGACTTGGCCCGCTTCAGATACAGGTGCACGGGGTGCTCCCACGTCATGCCGATCCCGGCGTGGAGTTGGAGCGCCTCCTCGGCGGCGTGCACGGCGACGGACGCCGCGTAGGCCTGGGCCACGGCGACCGCCACGTCGGCGTCCTCGCCGGTGGCGAGCGCGTCGGCCGCGTTGCGGGCGGCGGCACGGAGGTTGACGACCTCCAGCCACAGCTGGGCGAGCCGGTGCTTGAGCGCCTGGAAGCCGCCGACGGGCCGGTTGAACTGCTTGCGCTCCTTGAGGTAGCGCACGGTCTCGGTCAACGTCCATTCGGCCAGGCCGAACTGCTCGGAGGCGAGCAGCCCGGCCCCGGCCCGGAGGGCCCGGTGCACGGCGGCCTCGGCGTCACCGAGCAGGCGGCCCTGCGCTCCGTCGAGCATGACGGTCGCGAGCGGCCGGGTCAGGTCGAAGGAGATCTGCGGGGTGACGGTCGCGGCGGAGGCGTCCACCGCGTACAGCCCGCCGTCGTCCGCGGGCACCAGCAGCACGTCGGCCGCCTGGGCGTCCGCGATCGCCGTCAACTCCCCGTGCAGGGCACCGTTCTCATGGCGTACGACCTTGTAGGCGCCGCCCGGCGCGATGTTCAGGGCGACGGCGAGGGCGCCGATCTTCCGTCCTGTCCCGAGCTCGGCGAGGAGGTCGTCGGCGTCGCAGGCGAGCAGGGCCTCGGTGGCGACGACCGCGCTGGTGAGGTAGGGCACGGGGGCGACCGCGCGACCCAACTCCTCCAGGACGACGGCGACTTCGCGGTGCGTGGCGCCCTGGCCGCCCTTGTCCTCCGGGACCAGCAGCCCGGCGAGGCCCATGCCGTCGGTGAGCGCCTTCCAGGCCGCGAGGTCGTGCGGGGTGTCCGACTCGGTGCGGGCGATGACACCGGGCGCGTCGCAGTGGTCGGCGAGCAGGTCGCGCACGGCGGCCCGGAGGGCCTCTTCCTCCTCGGAGTACAGAAGATCGGTCATCGGGCGAGGTCCTTCCAGGCGACGTCCTTGTCGGTGCGCGGCTCCGCGGGCAGGCCCAGGACGCGCTCGGCGACGATGTTCAGCAGGACCTCGCTGGTCCCGCCCTCGATGCTGTTGCCCTTGGAGCGGAGGTAGCGGTAGCCGGCGTCGCGGCCGGTGAAGTCCACCAGCTCGGGCCGGCGCATGGTCCAGTCGTCGTACAACAGGCCCTCCTCGCCCCGGAGTTCGACCTCCAGGCCGCTGATCTCCTGGTTGAGGCGGGCGAAGGCGAGCTTCATGCCGGCGCCCTCGGGGCCCGGCTGTCCGGCGACGAGCTGCTGGCGCAGGCGCTCGGCGGTGAGGCGGGCGACCTCGGAGTCCACCCAGAGCTTCAGCAGGCGCTGGTGCAGGTCCTGGGTGCGCAGTTCGGGGCGTTCGCGCCAGGTCTTCGAGACCGGGCCGATCATGCCGCCCTCGCGCGGCAGGCGCATGCCGCCGATGGCGACGCGCTCGTTGTTGAGGGTGGTCTGGGCGACCCGCCAGCCGTCGCCGATCGCGCCGAGGCGGCGGGAGTCGGGGATGCGGACGTCGGTGAGGAAGACCTCGTTGAACTCGGCCTCGCCGGTGATCTGCCGGAGCGGGCGCACGTCGACGCCCGGGTCGGTCATGTCGCAGATGAAGTAGGTGATGCCCGCGTGCTTGGGCACGTCCGGGTCGGTGCGGGCGATGAGGATGGCCCAGCGGGAGTTGTGGGCGCCGGAGGTCCACACCTTCTGCCCGTTGACGACCCAGTCGTCGCCCTCGCGTACCGCCCGTGTGCCGAGGGCCGCGAGGTCGGATCCGGCGCCGGGCTCGCTGAAGAGCTGGCACCAGACCTCCTCCCCCACCCACAGGGGCCGCAGATAGCGCTGCTTCTGCTCCTCGGTGCCGTACTTGAGGATGGTCGGCGCGGCCATGCCGAGGCCGATGCCGTTGCGCCGCGGGTCGTTGTCGGGGGCGCCCGCGGCCTCCAGTTCGGCGTCCACGACGGCCTGGAGGGAGCGGGGCGCGTTCAGCCCGCCGAGCCCCTCCGGGTAGTGCACCCAGGCGAGCCCGGCGTCGAAGCGGGCCTTGAGGAAGTCGAACCGGTCCGTGCTCGCGGGCGGGTGAGCGGCCAGCAACTCGGCTGTACGGCGCTGGAGTTCGGCGGCGTCGGTCATGCCTGGTCTCCCGTGGGTACGACGGCGATCCGGCCGGTGGTGACCCCGTCACCGAGGCGCTGCACGGCGTCGGCGGCACCGGCGAGCGGCACGCGCTCGCTGATCAGCGGCTTGATCGCGCCGCGGGCGGCCAGTTCGGTGAGCTGTTCGTGGCAGTGCTGGACCAGCTTGGGGTTCTTGGTGTTGTACAGGCCCCAGTGCAGGCCCAGGATGGCGTAGTTCTTCACCAGGGCGTGGTTGAGGGCGGGGCTCGGAATGGTCCCGCCGGCGAAGCCGACGACCACGATGCGTCCCTCGAAGGCGACGACCTTGGTCGACTGCGTGTAGGCCTCGCCGCCCACGGGGTCGTAGATCACATCCGCGCCCCGGCCCCCGGTGGCCTCCTTCACGGCGGCGACGACGTCCTCGCTCCGCCGGTCCACCACCACGTCACAGCCCAGCTCCCGGGCCACGGCGGCCTTGTCGGCGCCGCCGACGACTCCGATGACGGTGGCCCCGGCCGCCTTCCCGAGCTGTACGGCCGCGCTGCCGACCCCTCCGGCGGCAGCGTGGACGAGCAGGGTCTCCCCGGCCTCCAGGCGGGCCCGGCGGTGCAGACCGAACCAGCCCGTCTGGTAGCCGATGTGCAGGGCCGCGGCCTCGGCGTCGTCCAGCGAGTCCGGCGCGGGCAGCAGCGCGGCGGCGTCCGCGACCGCGTACTCGGCGAAACCGCCGTGCGGCAACGCGGGGTTGGCGATCACGCGCCGTCCGTCCTCGGTCTCGCCGCAGATCTCCACGCCCGGCGTGAAGGGCAGTGGCGGACGGACCTGGTAGTGGCCGCGGCACATCAGGACGTCGGGGAAGTTGATGTTCCCGGCGCGCACCTTCAGCAGGACCTGGCCGTCGCCGGGCACGGGACGGGCCACGTCCTCGAGGCGCATCACCTCGCTCGGCTCGCCGTTCTCGTGCACTTGCCATGCCTGCATGGGGGGCCTCCACAGGACTGCGTCGTCATGCCGGGGTCTGACCGGGGTCCTTCGCATACTAAGCGGTTGCTTGCCGATCAGGGAACAGTCCGCGGGAGAAAGCGGAACCGACCCACCTCACGAGTAACCGCATTGACAGGTGACGCACATCCGTGGGAGGTTCTCGTCACCGGTCAGAACGGTTACTTCTTAGTGAGGAAAGCCATGGCAGTCGTACGGTTCCATCTCGTCTCCACGCTCGGCCCGAAGGACGTGCTGGAGGTGCTGACCGACTTCAGCCCCGCGCGCGCGGAGGTCTGGCCGACCATCGACGCCGAGCACTTCGAGGTGCACGAACTCGGCGACACCTGGGCCGAGGTCACCGAGGGAACCGCCGCCGCCTGGGAGCGGGCCCGCTACGAGTGGGAGCCGAACGGGGACAGGGTCACCGTCACCACGCTCGACTCCAAGCTCTTCGGGGCCGGCGGCGGCTGGGTGTTCCGGATGAGCCCCGAGGGCACCGGCACCCGGGTCGACGTCGAACTGACCCGGCAGCCGCGCACCCTCAAGGGCCGGATGCTGGCCGCCCTGCTGCCCGCGGTGGCCCCCGGTTCCCTGCGCAGGTCGTTCGCGGGGCCGTTGCGGGCCGAGTGACCAGGCGGCCGGGGCCAGCCGGTTCGCCGGTCGCGGGGGGGTGACGATTCTTGCCCCTCCCGGAGGTCACCTGTCAGAATGGTGATGTGAACCTTGACCACGTCTTCGTCTGCGGACATCCGGCCCTCGACTTCGCAGCCACCCTCCGGGCCCGGCGTTCGGCCCGCTTCGAGATGTTCGTGTCACCGGAGCGGCTCAACGCCTGGTACCTGGAGTCCGGCCTGGTGGACGCGATCACTCCCGGCGAGGAGGACGACGTCCGGGCGGCGACGACGGTGCGCGAGGCCGTCTACCAGCTGGTCACCGACCGCCGGCTCGGCGAGGAGTTCGACCGGCAGGCGCTCGCCGTGCTCAACGCCGCGGCACGCAAGGCGCCCGCGACGCCACAGCTCACCCTGGCGGGCCGGCACACCGACGCGACCCCCGAACAGGCCCTCGCGACCGTCGCCCGGCAGGCCGTGGAGCTGCTGAGCGGGCCGGACGTCCCCCTCCTGAAGGAGTGCGGCAACCCGGAGTGCACCCGCGTCTACATCGACCGCTCACGCGGGATGCGACGGCAGTGGTGCGGCATGGAGTCGTGCGGCAACAAGATCAAGGCGGCGGCGTACCGGGCACGCAAGAAGGACACGTCCGCCGCGGCCGCGCACTGACACACCCACGAGGTCGGCCCGCCGCGCTCCCGCGGCGGGAGGGATCCGCCGAAGGGGCCATGACCTTGAAGGTCACGGCCCCCCGACATCGTGTCCGGTCACTCTCTTCGGCCTACAGCCCGAGATCGAGGGCCAGGCACGAGTAGTACTTCCAGCTGCCCGCCGGGTCGTACGAGGCGTTCGCCCCGCCCGCGGGAGCGGCCTCCACCTCTTCCGTCATGTCCTCGAAGCGAATGCGCTCGGGGAGGCTGCCGTAGCGGGCGTGCCGGGCTGCCGAGTCGGCGTCCATGGTGAGGTCCCTGTTCATGACCGTTCTCCCCTACACGAAATGCACCCCGATGGGACGACCATCAGCATGCGCACTCATCGCGTCACCTGTCAAGCCGGTGACGCGGGCGGGATCGCCCCTGCGGGGGTGTCCGCACGCATGCCTCCCCCAGGCGGGGGTACGAACCCTGCCTGACGGGACGTATCCGAAGTGGTCGTAGGTCAAGGAGTGCCGGAAGTGATTCGAAAGCTGCAGGCGGTCGCGCTGGACTGTGCCGATCCGGTACGGCTCGCCGAGTTCTACGCGGAGCTGCTCGGCGGCCGGGTGGTCGCGGACGCCGAGGATCCCGACTGGGTCGAGGTGCACGGGTTCGAGGGGACACCGCTGGCCTGTCAGCGGGTGGACGGCTACCGGCCGCCGCGATGGCCGAGCCAGGACCACCCGCAACAGCTGCACCTGGACTTCGACGTGGACGATCTCGACGGCGAGGAGAAGCGGGCCCTCGCCCTCGGCGCGACCGTGCTGGAACGCACGGACCAGCTCCGCCCGGAGGCCAACTGGCGGGTCTACGCGGACCCGGCCGGCCACCCGTTCTGCCTCTGCTTCCACTGAGCCCGCGCCGCCCCTATTCGGTTGCCGCAGGCCGGCCCGGTCCTATAAGAATCTCGCATGCTCAAGGGCGGCAAAGTCGGGCTCAGGGCCCGTCACGAGGACGACATCCCGGTTCTGCGAACCGAGCTCTTCGACGACGTGGTCAACGCGTCGCGCGCGGAGGGCGGGCCGTGGCGGCCGATCACGCCCGGCTCGAAGGACCCGCGGCTCGTGGTGGACGACAAGGAGCAGGGGCACGTTCCGTTCTCCGTGGTGGAGCTGGAGGGCGGGACCCTCGTCGGCACCGCGACGCTGTGGGGCATCGACACCCACAACCGGACCGCGCACATCGGCCTCGGACTGCTGCCGTCCTGCCGCGGCAAGGGCTACGGCACCGACGTGGTCGCCGTCCTGTGCCACTACGGCTTCGTCGTGCGCGGTCTGCACCGGCTCCAGATCGAGACCCTGGCGGACAACGCCGCGATGCTGCGGTCCGCCGAGCGCAACGGATTCGTCCGCGAGGGCGTGCTGCGCTCCTCGGCCTGGGTGATGGGCGAGTTCCTGGACGAGGTCCTGCTCGGCCTCCTCGCCCGCGACTGGAAGCCCGCCCCGCTCACACCGTGATCGTCTTGTACTCGGTGTAGGTCCCCAGCCCCACCGCTCCGTACTCCCGGCCGACACCGCTCGCCTTGAACCCGCCGAACGGCCCGTCGAAGGCGACCGACGCCCCGTTGACCGTGACGGTGCCGGTGCGGATGCGGCGGGCCACCGCGAGGGCGTGCTCCTCGTCGGCGGACCAGACGCCACCGGAGAGGCCGTACTCCGAGTCGTTGGCGATACGGACGGCGTCGTCCTCGTCGTCGTAGGCGATGACGACCAGCACCGGACCGAAGATCTCCTCCTGTGCGATCCGCATGGAGTTGTCGACGTCGGCGAAGACGGTGGGCGTGACGTAGTTGCCCTTCTCCAGGCCCTCGGGAATGTGTGGGCCGCCGGTGACCAGGCGGGCGCCCTCGTCGATGCCGAGCCGGATGTAGGCCCGCACCCGCTCCTGCTGGTCGGGGCGGATCATCGGCCCGATGAAGGTGTCGGGGTCCCCCGGGTCCCCCACCCGCAGCGACTCCACCAGCTCCTTCAGCGCGCTCACGACCTCCTCGTACCGGCTGCGCGGGGCCAGGACCCGGGTCTGGGCGATGCACGACTCGCCGTTGTTGAGCAGGGAGGCGAACCTCAGTCCCGCGACCGCCTTGTCGATGTCGGCGTCGGGGAGGATCACCGCGGCGGACTTGCCGCCCAGCTCCAGGCTGACCCGCTTCAGCTGCTCACCGGCGATCGCGGCGATCCGGCGGCCGGCCCGCGTCGAGCCGGTGAAGGCGATCTTGTCGACGTCCCGGTGCGAGATCAGGTACTCGCTGGTCTCCCGGTCCGCGGGCAGCACGCTGACCACGCCCTCGGGCAGGCCCGTCCGCTCCAGCAGTTCGGCCAGGAAACCCATGCTCAGCGAGTTCTCGGGCGAGACCTTGAGGACCACGGAGTTGCCGGCGAGCAGGGCCGGGATGATCTTCGAAGTGGCCGAGGAGAACGGGGAGTTCCACGGGATCACCGCGGCCACCACGCCGACCGCCTCGCGCCGCACCACGCTGCGCACCGGGGACGCGGGGTCGGAGGGCACGAGCGTCTCCTCCCAGCCGAACTCCTCCGCCGCCTTCAGGTAGGCGTTCGCCTGCTTCGTCAGTCCAGGCTGCCCGGCGCGGGTGAACCACCCCGCCGAGCCGTTCTCCAGCGAGATCAGATGGGCGATGTGCTCCGCGTGCTCCTCGCGCAGTGCGTTGAACCGCCGCAGGGCCTCGATCCGCTCCGCGGGCGGGGTCAGTCGCCACACACCCTCGTCGAACGACCGGCGCGCCGCGGCCACCGCGCGGTCCACGTCGTCCGGCCGCGCCTGCACGGCACGGCCGATCACCGACCGGTCGTGCGGCGAGGGGATGTCCAGGGGGTCCGGGTCGCTCGGTTCGGCCCAGGAGCCGCCGATGAAGAGCCGGTCGTAGGTGAACATGCGCATCCTTCCGAAGTTAACTGTCACATCAATGTAGCACTTATCGAGAACGTTCTAGCGTCACCGGTTTGACAGGTGACGCACGCGATGCCAAGGTCATCACAGCGAGAGCCACGGGGATCTCGCGCGACGGAGGTTCAGATGATCAACAGGCGTACCTTCAGCAAGGCCGTCGGCCTGGGCACGGGGGCGGCAGCCGCCTCATTGACAGGCCTTCAGGCCGGCGCGTCCGCGGCCGCACCCGCCCCGGGCGTGGCCACCGCCGACCCCGGCACGCACGCGGACTTCGGCAGGCTCAAGCGCATCAAGGCGGGCGTCCTCGACGTCGCCTACGCGGAGGCGGGTCCCGCCCACGGCCCGGTCGTCATCTGCCTGCACGGCTGGCCGTACGACATCCACAGCTTCGTCGACGTGGCCCCGCTCCTCGCCGACCTGGGGTACCGCGTCATCGTTCCCCACCTGCGCGGACACGGCGGCACCCGGTTCCTGTCCCGCAACACCCCGCGCACCGCCGAGCAGTCCGCCGTCGCGCTCGACATCGTCGCCCTGATGGACGCCCTGAAGATCGACAAGGCCGTGCTCGCCGGTTTCGACTGGGGCTCCCGCACCGCCGACATCATCGCCGCGCTGTGGCCCGAGCGCGTCAAGGCCCTTGTCTCGACCGGGGGTTACCTGATCACGAACCGCAAGGCGCAGCTGGCGCCCGCCGCCCCGGCCGTCGAGCACAACTGGTGGTACCAGTGGTACTTCGCGACCGAGCGCGGCAAGCAGGCCATGGAGGACGTCGACCAGCGCATCGCCCTGTGCCGTTACGTCTGGACGCTCGTCTCCCCCACCTGGGCCTTCGATGACGCCACGTTCCAGCGCACCGCCGAGGCCTTCAAGAACCCCGACTACGCGGCCGTCGTCCTGTTCAACTACCGCTGGCGCATCGGCCTGGTCGAGGGGGAACGCCGGTACGACCGCTACGAGCGGCTGCTCGCCGCGCAGCCCCCCGTCGGTGTCCCCACGATCACGCTGGACCCGGCCCTCGATCCCTTCACCGCTCCCGGCGACGGCTCCGCCTACCGCGACCACTTCACGGGCCCGTACGAGCACCGCGCGATCGCGGACATCGGCCACAACCTCCCGCAGGAGGCGCCCGCGGTCTTCGCCCAGGCGGTGGCCGACGCGGACCGCCTGGCATAACACCCCACATCACCCTTCAAAGCAGTGACGGGCATCGAACGGCCCGTGGTTCGACTACCCGAGAGGAGTTTTCCGTGGTGAGCATCAGAGGTGGACGCAAGCGCGTGGTGACCGGTGTGGTCTCGGCGCTCACGGCAGGGCTCGCGCTGGGCGCGTTCACCCTGAGCGGCACCGCCGAGGGCACGGCGGGGACCGGCGAGGCGGGCCCGCGCCCCCGGCCGACCGTCGTCCTGGAGCACGGCGCCTTCGCCGACGGCTCCAGCTGGAACGGCGTGATCGCCGCACTGCGCGCCGACGGCTACCCGGTCGTCGCCGCCGCCAACCCCCTGCGCGGCCCCGCCTCCGACGCCGCCGCCCTGCGGACCGTCCTGGACCACGTGAAGGGTCCCGAGATCCTGGTCGGTCACTCCTACGGCGGCAACGTCATCAGCGCGGCGGCCACCGGCGACGCCCAGGTCAAGGCGCTGGTCTACGTCGCCGCGTTCCTCCCCGCGCCCGGGGAGAGCGCCCTGGAGCTGACCGGCAGGTACCCCGGCTCCACGCTCCCGGGCGCCCTGGACCCCGTCACCTACAGCCAGGCCGACGGCACCACCGCCACCGACCTGTACATCCAGCAGGACAAGTTCCGCCACCAGTTCGCCGCCGACGTCCCGGCCGACCGGGCCGCGCTGATGGCCGCCGCACAGCGCCCCGTCGCACAGTCGGCCCTGGAGGAGAAGGCCACCTCCGCCGCCTGGCGGACCATCCCGTCCTGGGACATCGTCACCACCCGTGACCTCAACATCCCCGTGGCGGTGCAGCGTTACATGGCCGAGCGCGCACACGCCCGCACGACCGAGGTCGCCGCCTCCCACTCGGTCGCCGTGTCCCACCCGCGTCTCGTGGCCGACGTCATCGAGCGGGCCGCCCGCTCGACGGTCCACTGACCCCGCCGAAGCGCCTCACCGGCATGGCACTACCAGGGAGAGCTGCCACACCCGCACCCTAGACTGGGCCCGGTGAGAGCCGACGCAGCGCGCAATCTGGAAGCCCTCCTGACCACCGGGGCCCGCATGCTCGCCGCCGACCCGGGCACGAGCATCGCCGGTATCGCGGCGGAGGCGGGCGTGGACCGGCGTACCGTCTACCGGCGTTTCGCCTCCCGCGAGGACCTGCTCGCCGCCATCTACGAAGCCCGTCTGACGGCGATCGAGAAGGCCATCGAGGACGCGCGGCTGCGTGAGGCGCCGGTGGCCGTCGCCCTGCACCGCTACGTCGAGAACATCATCGCCGTCAACCGCACCTGGCCCGTCGACCTCGCCCGCATGCTCGCCGACGAGTCGGTCCACGCCCGCCGCGACGCCTGCATCGCCGAGGTCGACGCCTTCCTGGACCGCGCCACCGCCGAGGGCCTCCTGCGCCCGGACGTCCCCGGCGGCTGGACCGGCGCTCTCCTGCCCCAGCTCATGCACCTGGTGTCACGTCAACTGCCCCGGCTGAGCCCCGCGCAGGCCGCGGACGTCGTCGTCGACACCCTGCTGAACGGCCTCGGCCGCTCCTGAGGCGGCCACGGCGGTACGGGAGCGGTGCGGGTGGGCGGGGTAGACGCCGAGGATCCGCACCTCGGTGGAGAAAAAGCCCAGTTCGTGCAGGGCGAGGGCGACGTGCCGCTCGTCCGGGTGGCCCTCGATCTCGACGTAGAAGCGGCTGGCGTCGAGCCCCGCGCCGACCTGGTAGCTCTCGATCTTCGTGAGGTTCACCCCGCTGGTGGCGAACCCGCCTAGCGCCTTGAACAGCGCGCTGGGGATGTTGCGCACGGAGAAGAACAGGCTCGTCATCGTCGGCCGCCCGGTGTCCGGGGCCACGACGGCGTCCCGGGACAGGACGACGAACCGGGTGGTGTTGTCGGGGTCGTCCTCGACCCCGGCGCGCAGCACGTCGAGGCCGTACCGCTCGGCCGCCGCGGGCGGGGCGAGCGCCGCGTGCCGCGGGTCGCCGAGCTCGGCCACCTCGCGCGCCGCGCCGGCGGTGTCGTCGCTGACGAGGGTGCGCCAGCCGCCCTCCCGCAGCACCTTGCGGCACTGCCCGAGGGCGTGGACGTGACTGCGTACGCACTCCACCTGGTCCGCGGTCGCCCCGGGCACGCCCATCAGGTCGAAGCGGATGGCGAGGAAGTGCTCGGCGACGATGAACAGCCCCGACTCGGGCAGCAGATGGTGCACGTCGGCCACGCGTCCGGCCGCGGAGTTGTCGACCGGGATGACGGCCACGTCGGCGGTGCCGAGGGTCACCGCGTCCAGGGCCTGCTCGAAGCTCGTGCAGGGCTGCTCGGCGCACCGGGGGTACAGGGTGTGCGCGGCGGTCGCCGAGTTGGATCCGGGTTCACCTTGGTACGCGACGGTCGTCACTGTGCTCGGTCTCTTGTCGTGGGGCGGCGGAAGTTCCGTAACGTATCAGGGTTCCGTCCGCTCAGATCCAGGTGTCCAGCCACATCCGGGAGTGCCAGTCGGCGTACGGGATCGTCTGCCCGGTGTAGAGCGGGAAGAAGTAGATGAAGTTCCAGGCGATGAGCAGGACGAGGGTGCCCGCGGCGACCGCGCCCAGGGTGCGCCGCCTGAGGTCGGAGCCGGACGGGCCCAGGATCGCGCCGACCGTCATCGCCACCGCCAGGCACAGGAACGGCACGAAGACGACGGCGTAGAAGGAGAAGATCGTGCGGTCCTGGTACAGGAACCAGGGCAGGTAGCCGGCGCCCACCCCGCACAGGATCGCCCCGGCCCGCCAGTCGCGGCGCAGCGCCCATCGGAAGAGCAGGTACGCGAGGGCGCCGACGGCCGACCACCACAGCAGCGGGGTGCCGAGGGCGAGGACCGTCTGGGAGCAGTCGACCGCCGTACGGCAGCCCTCCTGGCCCGGTTTCGGCGACTGGTAGTCGAACAGCACCGGGCGGCCCTGGACCAGCCAGCTCCAGGGGTTCGAGTCGTACTTGTGCGGGGTGTGCAGGCCCACGTTGAAGTCGTACACGCCCTGTTCGTAGTGCCACAGGCTGCGCAGCGGGGCGGGGATCCAGGACCAGGTGCCGCCGCGGCCGTCGGCCCAGTGGCGTCCGTAGCCGTCGTCGGACAGGAACCAGCCGGTCCAGGTCGCCAGATAGGTCAGCACGGCGACCGGCACCAGGGAGAGCAGGGACCAGCCGAGGTCCTTGTTCAGCACGGCCAGGTACGGGCGGCGGGAGCCGGTCACGCGGCGGGAGCCGACGTCCCACAGCACGGTCAGGACCGCGAAGAAGACCAGGACGTACAGGCCGTTCCACTTGGTGGAGGCGGCCAGGCCCAGGAAGACGCCCGCGCCGAGCCGCCAGGGGCGCAGCCCCGTTCCGGCGTGGTCGCCGGTGTGCTCGTCCGGGCGCGCGCGGCCGTCCGCGCCGACCGGCAGGGCGGCCGCGAGGCGGGCCCGTGCGTGGTCCCGGTCGACCAGCAGACAGCCGAACGCCGCCAGGACGAAGAACATGACGACGAGGTCCAGCAGGGCGGTCCGGCTCATCACCACGTGCAGCCCGTCCACCGCGAGGAGCGCGCCGGCCAGGCAGCCCAGCAGGGTCGAACGGAACAGCCGGCGCCCGATGCGGCACAGCATGAGCACCGACAGGGTGCCGAGGGCCGCCGTCATGAAGCGCCAGCCGAAGGGGGTGAGGCCGAACATCCACTCGCCGAGGGCGATGACCCACTTGCCGGTCGGCGGGTGCGCGACGAAGACTCCCGTGTCGGAGAGCGAGACGACCTGGGGGTGGGCGAGGAGCTGCGGGTCGGCGATCTTGCGGTCCGGCCAGGTGCCTTCGTAGCCCAGCCGGAGCAGGGACCAGGCGTCCTTGGCGTAGTACGTCTCGTCGAAGATCACCGCCCGGGGCCGGCCGAGGTGCCAGAAGCGGATCACCCCGGCCACGGCGGTGACGAGCACCGGCCCCAGCCAGTCCCACAGCGAAGGCTTCGGGAAGCGCGGGACGAGGCGTTCACGGACCCCGGTCACCGGGCGGACCGTGTACCCGTGCCGTCGAAGCCGGTCCTGCCAGTTCACGGGCTGCGCCGGCGTGCGGGTGCCCTCGGCGAGGGAGGAACTGGTCGTGTGGCTGCTCGTCACCGGACACCCTGCCGTGCGGCGGGGTGCGGTCGCCGCGATATCTCGTCCATCCGGTGAACTTACCCGGGCCGTCGGCCAGTTGTCCCGCGGGGCCGTCGCTCACGCCTTCCGGGGCCGCGCGCGGACGTGCATCCGCTCGCCCTGCGGTCCGAAGAGGCTGAGGAACTCCGCGGGTCCCTCTCCCGTCGAGCCGAACCAGTGCGGCACCCGGGTGTCGAACTCCGCCGCCTCCCCCGCCGTCATCACCACGTCGTGCTCCCCGAGCACCACCCTCAGCCGCCCCGCGAGCACATACAGCCACTCGTAGCCCTCGTGGGTGCGCGGCTCCGGCTCCTCCTCCCGGCGCGGCACCAGCACCTTGAAGGCCTGGAGGCCGCCCGGCTGCCGGGTGAGCGGCCAGAAGGTGCGCCCGTGCCGTTCGAGTGGCGCGGACCGCACCCGGGGATCGCCGACCTGCGGGGCGCCGACCAGTTCGTCGAGCGGCACCTGATGGGCCTGCGCGATGGGCAGCAGCAGTTCCAGGCTGGGCTTGCGCAGGCCGGACTCCAGGCGGGACAGGGTGCTCACGGAGATCCCCGTCGACCGGGACAGTGCCGCGAGGGTCACCTCCCGGTCCTTCCTCAGCCGCCGCAGCCGGGGCCCGACCTCCGCGAGAACGTCATCGGTAGTCATGGGTCGTATTGCAGAATCGGCAAAGACATTTGTCAATCCCGTGCGTCGGGTCGACGGTGTCGGTATGACCGAGACATACGAAGTGATCGTCATCGGCGGTGGCGCCGCCGGACTGTCCGCCGCACTCGTCCTGGGCCGCTCCCGCCGTCGCACGCTGGTCGTCGACGCGGGGGAGCCGCGCAACGCGCCCGCCGCGCACATGCAGGGCTTCCTCACCCGGGACGGCATGCCGCCCGCCGAGTTCCTGGCGATCGGCCGCGAGGAGATCAAGGCGTACGGCGTCGAGCTGGTCCGCGACAGCGTGGTGGACCTCGCCCCGGGCTTCGCCGTGACCCTGGCGAGCGGACGCGTGCTCCGGGCCCGGCGCCTGGTGGTGGCGACCGGCCTGAAGGACGAGCTGCCCGACGTCCCCGGCGTCGCCGAGCGCTTCGGCAGGGACGTGCTGCACTGCCCGTACTGCCACGGCTGGGAGGTCCGCGACCAGGCCTTCGGCGTGCTCGCCACGAGCCCGCTCAGCGTGCACCAGGCACTGATGGTCTCCCAGTGGTCGAAGGACGTGACGTTCTTCCTGCACAGGGTCGCCGAGTCCGACCTCTCGGCCGACGACCTGCGCAGACTGGCCGCGGCCGGGGTCGAGGTGGTGCCCGGTGAGGTCGCCGGGCTGGTGGTGACGGACGACCGGCTGAGCGCCGTACGTCTGAAGGACGGGACCACCCATGCGCGGCAGGTCGTCTTCACTGCGCCTCGGGCCGTCCCGCGAAACGGTCTGCTGGAGCGGCTCGGGGCCGAACTGACCGAGACCCCGTTCGGCGCGTGCCCGGTCGTCGACGCGACGGGGCAGACCTCCGTGCCGGGTGTGTGGGCCGCGGGCAACGCGATGGGCTTCGGCGAGCAGGTGATCAACGCGGCGGCGGGCGGTTACCGGGCCGGGGCCACGATCAACGGGGATCTGCTGATGGCGGACCTCGACGCGGCCGCCGGGGTGTAGACCCGGCTCCTCCGGTACACCCTGGAGGCATGCTGCTTGCCCGACTGGCACAGGTGTCCCAGGAGGTCGCCGCGACCTCGGCGCGCTCCCAGAAGATCGCGCTGCTCGCGGAGCTGTTCCGGGAGGCCGAGCCGGACGACGTGCCGATCGTCATCCCGTACCTCGCGGGACGGCTCCCGCAGGGCCGGCTCGGCGTCGGCTGGAAGGTGCTGAGCCGCCCGGTCGCGCCGTCCGCCGAGCCGACCCTGACCGTCCGCGAGGTGGACACGCTGCTCGGCGCGCTCGGCAAGGTCGCGGGCACCGGCTCGCAGGCCGAACGGACCCGGCTGGTCGGGGAGTTGATGGGCGCGGCCACCGAGGACGAACAGCGGTTCCTGTTCGGGCTGATCAGCGGGGAGGTGCGGCAGGGCGCCCTGGACGCGGTCGCCATCGAGGGGCTCGCCCGGGCGACGGAGGCACCGCCCGCCGACGTCCGCCGTGCCGTGATGCTCGCCGGTTCCCTCCAGACGGTCGCCGAGGCCCTGCTCACCGACGGTCCGCCCGCCCTGGAGCGTTTCCGCCTCACGGTCGGCCGCCCGGTGCTGCCGATGCTGGCGCACAGCGCCTCCTCGGTGGCCGAGGCGGTCGAGAAGCTCGGCGTGTGCGCGGTCGAGGAGAAGCTGGACGGCATCCGCGTCCAGATCCACCGCGACGGCGATGTCGTACGGCTGTACACCCGCACCCTCGACGACATCACCGACCGGCTGCCCGAACTGACGGCCGCCGCGCTGGAGTTGAGGGGTGAGCGGTTCATCCTGGACGGTGAGGTGATCGCCTTCGACGAGGACGGGCGGCCGCGTTCCTTCCAGGAGACGGCGGGCCGGGTCGGCTCCCGCGTGGACGTGTCGACGGCCGCCGAGGCGGTCCCCGTCTCCCCCGTCTTCTTCGACGCGCTGTCGGTCGACGGCCAAGATCTCCTCGACCTGCCGTTCGCCGAACGGCACGCGGAGCTGGCCCGGCTGGTGCCGGAGCCGATGCGGGTGCGGCGGGCGCTGGTGTCGGGACCGGACGAGATCCCGGCGGCGGAGGAGTTCCTCGCCGAGACCTTGAAGCGCGGGCACGAGGGTGTGGTCGTGAAGTCCCTCGACGCGCCCTACAGCGCGGGCCGGCGCGGCGCGTCCTGGCTGAAGGTCAAGCCCGTGCACACCCTGGACCTGGTGGTGCTGGCCGCCGAGTGGGGCCACGGCCGCCGCACCGGCAAGCTCTCCAACCTGCACCTGGGCGCCCGCACTGCCGACGGCGGCTTCGCGATGCTCGGCAAGACCTTCAAGGGCATGACCGACGCGATGCTCACCTGGCAGACCGAACGGCTCCAGGAGCTGGCGGTGGAGAGCAGCGGCTATGTGGTGACGGTACGGCCCGAACTGGTCGTGGAGATCGCCTACGACGGCCTCCAGCGGTCGACCCGCTATCCGGCCGGGGTCACCCTGCGGTTCGCCCGCGTGGTCCGCTACCGGGAGGACAAGCGGCCCGAGGAGGCCGACACCGTGGAGACGCTGCTGGCCGCGCACCCCGAGGTGAAGCCGTGAGGACGAGCGCGGGCCTGCTGTTGTTCCGGCACGCCGAGAACGGCCTGGAGGTGTTGCTGGGCCATATGGGTGGCCCCTTCTTCGCGCGCCGGGACGCCGGGGCGTGGACGGTCCCGAAGGGTGAGTACGAGCCGGAGTCGGAGTCGGCCTGGGACGCGGCCCGGCGGGAGTTCCAGGAGGAGCTCGGGCTGCCGCCGCCCGTCGGGGAGGCCGTACACCTGGGCGAGGTGCGGCAGACGAACGGCAAGGTCGTCACGGCGTGGGCGATCGAGGCGGACCTCGATCCGGCGACCGTGGTGCCGGGGGTGTTCAGCATGGAGTGGCCGCCGAAGTCCGGCCGTATCCAGGAGTTCCCGGAGCTGGACCGGGTGGAGTGGTTCGGGCTGGAGCGGGCCCGGGCCGTGATCGTGAAGGCGCAGGCCGCGTTTCTGGACCGGCTGGCTGAGCACTCGGCCTGACGTCCACGCGTTGCGGTCGCCCCCGCCGCGCGGGAAGGTCGAAGCACAGTCAGCTCTTCAGGAGGTCGGTCATGCCCATCGCGACGGTGAACCCGGCGAACGGCGAGACGCTCAAGACGTACGAGGCCATGGGCGAGGAGGAGATCGAGCGCAGGCTCCAGCTCGCCGAGGCGACGTTCCGGACCTACCGCACGACGTCCTTCGAGGAGCGCGCCCGTCTCCTGAACCGGGCCGCCGAGCTCCTGGACGACGCCGGGCAGGACATCGCCCGGGTCATGACCACCGAGATGGGCAAGCCGGTCAAGCAGGCCCGCGCGGAGGCCGCCAAGTGCGCCAAGGCGATGCGCTGGTACGCCGAGCACGCCGAGGCGCTGCTGGCCGCCGAGGAGCCCTCGGAGTCGGACGTCAAGGACTCCGGCGCCGCACGCGCGCGCGTGCTCTACCGGCCGCTGGGTCCGGTGCTCGCGGTGATGCCGTGGAACTTCCCGCTGTGGCAGGTGGTCCGGTTCGCCGCGCCCGCGCTGATGGCGGGCAACGTCGGTCTGCTCAAGCACGCCTCGAACGTGCCGCAGACCGCGCTGTTCCTGGAGGACCTCTTCCACCAGGCGGGCTACACCCAGGGCTGTTTCCAGACGCTGCTCGTCGGGTCGGGCGCGATCGACGACATCCTGCGCGACGAACGCGTCAAGGCGGCCACGCTGACCGGGAGTGAGCCCGCGGGGCGGGCCGTGGCGTCCACCGCCGGGGACATGGTGAAGAAGACGGTGCTGGAACTCGGCGGCAGCGACCCGTACGTCGTGATGCCGTCCGCGGACATCGACCGGGCCGCCGAGATCGCGGTGACCGCGCGGGTGCAGAACAACGGGCAGTCCTGCATCGCCGCCAAGCGGTTCATCGTGCACACCGACGTCTACGACCGGTTCGCCGAGCGGTTCGTGGCGGGCATGAAGGCGTTGAAGGTCGGCGATCCGCTGGAGGAGGACACCGAGGTCGGGCCGCTGGCCAGCGAACAGGGCCGGACCGACCTGGAGGAGCTGGTCGACGACGCGAGGCGCAGCGGGGCGAGCGTGCTGTGCGGCGGGGAACGGCCCGACGGGCCCGGCTGGTACTACCCGCCGACCGTCGTCGCCGACGTGACCCGCGAGATGCGCATCCACCGCGAGGAGACCTTCGGTCCGGTGGCCACGCTGTACCGGGCCGCCGACCTCGACGAGGCGGTGCTGATCGCCAACGACTCGCCGTTCGGGCTGAGTTCCAACGTGTGGACGCGGGACGAGGCCGAGGTCGACCGGTTCGCACGGGATCTGGAGGCCGGCGGGGTGTTCGTCAACGGGATGACCGCCTCGCATCCGGCGTTCCCGTTCGGCGGGGTGAAGCGGTCCGGGTACGGGCGTGAGCTGTCCGGGCACGGAATCAGGGAGTTCTGCAACATCACGACGGTTTGGCACGGGGCGTGACGCTTGCGCGGTTACGATCCCGGGTGTGAACCGCGAAGTGACTCTGCCTCTGATCGTCGATGACCGCGGGACCTTGCAGGTGGCTGCCGCCGACGTGAGCAAGCTGCTCCGCAGTCTTGGCGGGCGGTGGCTGCACTTGGTCGAGGCCGGGGCCGACGGGTTGGACGAGGATACGGTGGCCGCGCTGACGATCGAGCTGGCGAAGCTGGCGGATCGGATCGATGTGGCGTGCATTGCGCACAGTAGCGGTGGGGCGCCGTAGGAGGTGCTGCTTGATGCCGTCTGCGGGCCGTCCGTGGCTGGTCGCGCAGTTCCCCGCGCCCCTTTCGGGGCGCCCCCAGTGATCGCACGTTGGGAGTAATCCCGCGCGAAGTCGTCTTCCCGTCAGGTGATCGTGGTCTGAACCACTCCCTGAGGTGAAGGCAGGCGGTTCATGGCGGCCACCGAAGAGACGATCACCGAGATCCTGCCCCCGATCCGGCACTGGCCCGCGCTCCGCCTGAACGGCGTCGACTTCGACCCGGTGCTCACCGAGCTGATGCGCGAGGGCCCCCTCACCCGGATCCAACTGCCCGACGGGGAGGGCTGGGCGTGGCTGGTCACCCGGTACGACGACGTGCGGACGGTGACCGAGGACCCCCGCTTCAGCCGCGAGGCCGTCATGGACCAGCCGGTCACCCGGCTCGGCTTCCTCGACCCGCCGGACCACACCCGGCTGCGTGGCTCGGTGGCCGCCGCGTTCACCGCGCAGGGCGTGGAGCGGGTACGCGAGACGTCGCGGCGGATGCTGGACGAACTGGTCGACGAACTGGTGCAGGACGGGCCGCCCGCGGATCTCACCGCCACCGTGCTGACGCCGTTTCCCTCCGCCGTGATCTGCGAGCTGATGGGAGTCCCGGCCACCGACCGGCACGGCATGCACACCTGGACGCGGCTGATCCTGTCCTCCTCGCACGGCGCGAAGGTCGGTGAGCGGGCGCGGGACGAGATGGGCGCCTACTTCGGCGATCTCATCGGGCTCCGGGAGGGCAGCTCCGGCGAGGACGTGACCTCGTTGCTCGGGGCCGCCGTGGGGCGGGGCGAGGTGACCCTGGAGGAGGCCGTGGGGCTCGCGGTGCTGGTGCAGCTGGGCGGCGAGGCGGTGACGCACAACAGCGGGCAGATGTTCTACCTGCTGCTGACCCGGCCCGACCTGGCCGAACGCCTGCGTGCCGAGCCGGAGATCCGCCCCCGGGCCATCGAGGAACTGCTGCGCTGGATCCCGCACCGCAACGCCGTGGGACTCTCGCGGATCGCCCTGGAGGACGTGGGGATCCGAGGCGTACGGATCCGGGCGGGCGACGCGATCTACGTTTCGTACCTGGCGGCGAACCGGGACCCGGACGTGTTTCCGTACCCGGAGACGATCGACTTCTCCCGCGGCCCCGACCCGCACCTGTCCTTCGGATCCGGCCCGCACCACTGCCCGGGCCAGATGGTGGCCCGGCTGACGTGCGAGCTCCTGGTGGACGCGCTGCTGGACCGGCTGCCAGGGCTGCGGCTCGCGGTGGAACCGGAGCGGGTCCCGTTCCGCAGGGGCGCGTCGGTCCGCGGCCCCGAGGCCCTTCCGGTGACGTGGTGACGGCTCCGGAAGGGCTCCTGACACTCGGACTTCGTCAGCGGATGGACATCCCCGAGAGCGTCCGGGCGATCACCAGTCGCTGGATCTCGCTCGTGCCCTCGAAGATCGTGTAGATCGCCGCGTCGCGGTGCATGCGCTCCACCGGGTACTCCCTGGTGTAGCCGTTGCCGCCGAGGATCTGGACCGCCTGCGCGGTGACCTTCTTCGCGGTCTCGCTCGCGAACAGCTTCGACATCGAGCCCTCGGCGGCGGTGAACTGCTTGCCGTTGATGGCCATCCAGGACGCCCGCCAGACCAGCAGCCGGGCCGCGTCGATGGACGTCCGCATGTCGGCGAGCTGGAAGGCCACGCCCTGGTTGTCGATGATCGGACGCCCGAACTGCTCACGCGTCTTGGCGTAGTCGAGGGCGACTTCGTAGGCGGCACGGGCGGTACCCACGGCCATGGCGCCCACCGCGGGACGGCTGGCCTCGAAGGTCGCCATCGCCGCGTTCTTCACGCGCTCGCCGTTGCCGGCCTTCGCCCGCTCGCGGGCCCGGGCCAGGCGCTGGTCCAGCTTCTCCTTGCCGCCGAGCAGGCAGTGGCCGGGGACGCGGACGTTCTCCAGGACGACCTCGGCGGTGTGCGAGGCGCGGATGCCGTGCTTCTTGAACTTCTGGCCCTGGGACAGGCCCGGGGTGTTCGGCGGCACGATGAAGGACGCGTGCCCCTTGGAGCCGAGCTCGGCGTCCACGACGGCCACGACCACGTGGACGTTGGCGATGCCGCCGTTGGTCGCCCAGGTCTTGGTGCCGTTGAGCACCCACTCGTCCTTGGCCTCGTCGTACACGGCACGCGTGCGCATGGAGGCCACGTCGGAGCCGGCGTCCGGCTCGGAGGAGCAGAACGCGGCGACCTTGACATCGTTGGCGTCGCCGTACATCTGGGGGATCCAGGTGCCGATCTGCTCCTCGGTTCCGTTGGCGAGAACGCCCACGGCGGCGAGTCCGGTGCCTACGATCGACAGGGCGATGCCCGCGTCGCCCCAGAACAGCTCCTCCATCGCCATCGGGATACCGAGCCCGGTGGGGTCGAAGTACTGCTGGGCGTAGAAGTCGAGGGAGTAGATGCCGACCTTCGCGGCCTCCTGGATGACCGGCCAGGGAGTCTCCTCACGCTCGTCCCATTCGGCGGCCGCGGGGCGGATGACGTCGGCCGCGAAGCCGTGCAGCCAGTCCCGGACCTCCTTCTGTTCGTCGTTGAGCTCCATGGTGAACTCGGCCATGTCCCCTCCAGCGGCGACGCACGTGCATGTTACTTGCGGTAACCCGAGTCTGTTACCCACGGGTAGGAAAAGTCAACTCCGATGACCGGTCAGCAGCCTGTTCGATGCGCGCGACCTGCCGAGTGTTAGTTTGCGCAGGCGTCACCGATTAAGCACGGGTGGGGAGAGCTCATGGACACCACACAGCGGACCGATCAGCAGCGGTCCGCCGACCGCCGCCGGCGCGAGCTGTTGGAGGCCGCGGACCGAGTGGTGCTGCGTGACGGGCCGCAGGCCTCTATGAACGCCATCGCCGCGGAAGCGGGTATCACCAAGCCGATTCTGTACCGGCACTTCGGCGACAAGGGGGGACTTTACGCCGCGCTTGCCAAGCGGCACACCGACGCGCTGCTGGATTCGCTGCGGGCCGCGCTGGACGCTCCGGCGGATCGGCGGGAGCGCGTGGAGGCGACGCTCGACACGTATCTCGCGGCGATCGAGGCGCGGCCTCAGGTGTACCGGTTCCTGATGCATCCCGCGGAGGGGGGACAGACCGCGGACCAGGGGTTCGACGTCGGTCAGCATTCCGTGCCGCTGCTGCGCAGGATGGGTGAGGAGTTGGCGCAGGTCATCGAGGACCGGCTGGATCTCGGGCCCGGGAGTCAGTTGCTGGCGCGGGTGTGGGGGCACGGGATCGTCGGGATGATGTACGCGGCGGGTGACTGGTGGCTGGGGGAACGGCCTTGTGCGCGGGGGGAGTTGGTGCGGAGTATGGCTGACCTGTTGTGGGGTCGCCTGGCGGCGGCCGGGGACAAAGTCGGAGGTCCGGGGTTCTGACCGTCGAATCCCGGGTGCGGGTGTGTGGGGGGGCTGGTCGCGCAGCTCCCCGCGCCCCTGGGCAGGTTCAACTCCCCCTATGCCAAGAAGTCCGAGCCACTTGTCGCATCAACCGCCGGTGGCGCCGACCCTCCACCCGGTCCGCGTAGACCTTGCCCTCCAAGTGGTCCATCTCGTGTTGCAGGCACCTTGCGAAGAAGCCCGTGCCGTGGATCGTCACGGGCTCGCCCGTCGCTGTGAAACCCTCCACCACCGCGTGGTCGTGGCGTTCCACCCCCGACTCCAGGCCCGGCAGGGACAGGCAGCCCTCGGGGCCCCTGAGCACCAGGCCGTCCGTCTCCACCAGGCGGGGGTTGACCACGTGGCCCAGGTGGCGGGTCTCCTCGTCGTCGGGGCAGTCGTAGACGAACACGCGCAGGGGGACGCCCACTTGGTTCGCCGCGAGGCCCACCCCCTCGTGCGCGTACATCGTCGCGAACAGGTCTTCCACGAGGGTCGCCAGTTCCGGGCCGAAGTCCGTTACCTCCCCGCAGGGTTCGTGCAGTACGGGGCTGCCGAGCAGGGTGAGGGGCCGGACCCGGCCACGGGTGCCCGGAATGGAGCCGTTTCGCATGGCCGCAAGGGTACGGCGATTCGGGAGTGCCTAAGGATCTCGATAGGCTGAGGTCCACACCACGTGGCCGGAGGCTGAGGCGCGGCGCGTACGCAAGGAGGATCGAGAACTGATGACAGGCAACTCGGACCCGCTCTCGCCGCGGGCCAAGCTCGCCGTGACGGCGGGCAAGGCCGTCGCGGCGGCATCCCGAGCCGCGGGTCGCGGCAGCGGTTCGGTCATCGGCGGCAAGGTGGCCCTCAAACTCGACCCCGACCTCCTCGCCCGGCTCGCCCAGCACCTGGACGTCGTCCTCGTCTCGGCGACCAACGGCAAGACCACCACCACCCGGTTGATCGCGGAGGCCCTGGGGGCCGCCGGGCCCGTCGTCTCCAACGCGCTCGGCGCCAACATGCCCGCCGGCATCACCTCGGCGCTGGCCGGCGGCTCGGACGCCCGGTTCGGCGTGATCGAGGTCGACGAGAAGTACCTCGCGGGCGTGGCCCGGGACACCGACCCCAAGTGCATCGCCCTGCTGAACCTCTCCCGCGACCAGCTCGACCGGGCCGCCGAGACCCGCATGCTCGCCGAGAACTGGCGTGAGGGGCTCGCCGGAAGCAAGGCCGTCGTGGTCGCCAACGCCGACGACCCGCTCGTCGTGTGGGCCGCGTCCTCCTCCCCCAACGTCATCTGGGTCGCCGCCGGACAGATGTGGAAGGACGACGCCTGGTCCTGCCCGTCCTGCGGCGGTGTGATGCAGCGGCCGGGCGACGACTGGTTCTGCGGCGAGTGCGGGTTCCGCCGCCCCACGCCGAGCTGGGCGCTCTCCGGCGACCACGTGCTCGACCCGCACGGCTCCGCGTGGCCCATCCACCTCCAGCTGCCCGGCCGCGCCAACAAGGCCAACGCCGCCTCCTCGGCCGCCGTCGCCGCCGTCTTCGGCGTACCGCCGCAGGTCGCCCTGGAACGCATGTACCAGGTGCAGGCCGTCGCCGGCCGCTACGACGTCGTGCAGTTCCAGCAGCGCGACCTGCGCCTGCTGCTCGCGAAGAACCCGGCCGGCTGGCTCGAGACGTTCAGCCTGATCGACCCGCCGCCCACCCCGGTGATCCTCTCGGTCAACGCCCGCGGCGCCGACGGCACCGACACCTCCTGGCTGTGGGACGTCGACTACACCCGGCTGACCGGCCACCCGATCTGCGTGATCGGCGACCGCAAGCTGGACCTCGCGGTGCGCCTCGAGGTCGCGAACCAGAACTTCCAGGTCTGCGACAACCTCGACCAGGCCGTGTCGATGAGCCCGCACGGCCGTATCGAGGTCATCGCGAACTACACCGCCTTCCAGGACCTGCGCCGCCGCGTCGGCAACTGAGACACAGGGGACTTTTGTGAGCGACAACCAACTGCGGATCGTCTGGATCTACCCCGACCTTCTCAGCACCTACGGCGACCAGGGCAACGCCCTCGTCATCGAGCGCCGGGCCCGCCAGCGCGGCCTCGACGTGGCCCGCCTGGACGTGCGCAGCGACCAGGCGATCCCGACCTCCGGCGACATCTACCTGATCGGCGGCGGCGAGGACCGGCCCCAGCGGCTCGCGGCCGAGCGGCTGCGCCGGGACGGCGGACTGCACCGGGCCGTGGGCAACGGCGCGATCGTCTTCTCGGTGTGCGCCGGCTACCAGATCCTCGGCCACGAGTTCATCAACGACCTCGGCCAGCGCGAGCCCGGCCTCGGTCTGCTCGACGTGGTCTCCGTGCGCGGCGAGGGCGCGCGGTGCGTCGGTGACGTGCTCGCCGACATCGACCCGCGCCTCGGCCTGCCCCCGCTGACCGGCTTCGAGAACCACCAGGGCGTCACCCACCTCGGGCCCACCGCCCGCCCGTTCGCCAACGTCCGGCTGGGCAACGGCAACGGCACCGGGGACGGTACGGAGGGGGCGTACAACGACACGGTCTTCGGTACGTACATGCACGGCCCCGTCCTGGCGCGCAACCCGCTCATCGCCGACCTGCTGCTGAAGCTGGCCCTGGACGTGAACGCGCTGCCGCCGACCGACGACCGCTGGTACGAGGCCCTGCGCAACGAGCGCATCGCGGCCGCTCAGCAGCCTGCCTGAGCAGGGAGTCCACCGCGGTTCCCGTTATCCGCCGGCAGCCCGTCTGACACGGTGTCCGCACAGGTGAGCGGGGTCGTCCAGCAGGCGGACGCATGCTTCGGCCCCGCCCCCTCCTGCCGCTAGGGTGGCGGGGTTCGAGCCGGACGACGTGGTCCGGATCCGGCCCCTGTCGAGAAGGTTGTAGCGGGCTTATGCGCATTGGTGTCCTCACGTCCGGCGGCGACTGCCCCGGCCTGAACGCCGTCATCCGGTCCGTCGTGCACCGTTCCGTCGTCGACCACGGCGACGAGGTCATCGGTTTCCGGGACGGCTGGCGGGGTCTCCTGGAGTGCGACTACCTCAAGCTCGACCTCGACGCCGTCGGCGGCATCCTCGCCCGCGGCGGCACGATCCTCGGCTCCTCCCGCGTCCAACCCTCGCATCTGCGGGACGGCGTGGAGCGGGCCAAGGGGCACGTCGAGGAGCTGGGGCTCGACGCGATCATCCCCATCGGCGGCGAGGGCACGCTCAAGGCGGCCCGGCTGATGTCCGACGCCGGCCTGCCGATCGTCGGCGTGCCGAAGACGATCGACAACGACATCGCGGTCACCGACGTCACCTTCGGGTTCGACACGGCCGTCGGGGTCGCCACCGAGGCGCTCGACCGGCTCAAGACCACCGCCGAGTCCCACCAGCGGGTGCTCGTCGTCGAGGTCATGGGGCGGCACACCGGGTGGATAGCGCTGCACTCCGGCATGGCGGCGGGCGCGCACGCCATCGTCGTGCCGGAACGGCCCTTCGACATCGAGGAGTTGGCCCGGCGGGTCGGCGAGCGGTTCGAGGCGGGCAAGCGGTTCGCGATCGTCGTGGCGGCGGAGGGGGCCAAGCCGGCCCCCGGCTCCATGGCCTTCGACGAGGGCGGCAAGGACATCTACGGGCACGAGCGGTTCGCCGGGATCGCCCGCCAGCTGTCGATCGAGCTGGAGGAGCGGCTGGGGAAGGAAGCGCGGCCGGTCATCCTCGGGCATGTGCAGCGGGGTGGTACGCCGACGGCCTACGACCGGGTGCTGGCCACGCGGTTCGGGTGGCATGCGGTGGAGGCCGTGCACCGTGGGGAGTTCGGTCACATGACGGCGCTCCGGGGGACCGACATCGTGATGGTGCCGCTGGCGGAGGCTGTGGAGACGTTGAAGACGGTGCCGTCGGCGCGGTACGCGGAAGCGGAGTGCGTGCTTTAGCCGTCCGGCGGGTGCGGCGCCGTTGTGGCTGGTCGCGCCCACGCGGCGGAGCCGCACATCGATACAGCCCCGCGCCCCTGAGTAGGTCGAACCGCCCCCGGTCCGAGATGTGACCGGGGGCGGTTCTAGTCTGTAGGGCGGACAGACTTGCACAACCCCCACGAATCAGGAGCCGCCGCGATGGATCACAGCGGGCACGGCATGACCATGGATCTGCCGCCGTTCACGCTGGGGCGGGGACTTGAGTGGTCCGCTGACCCGTTCTTTCTGGTCGCCTGCCTGCTCGGGCTCGCCCTGTACGGCTGGGGCGTCGTGCGGCTGCGGCGGCGGGGGGACTCGTGGTCCGTGGGGCGGACCGTCTCCTTCGTGATCGGCGTGCTGTCCATCGCGCTGATGATGTGCACCGGGCTGAACGACTACGGCATGGTCATGTTCAGCGTGCACATGGTGCAGCACATGGTGATCAGCATGCTGTCGCCGATCCTGCTGCTGCTCGGCGCCCCGGTCACGCTCGCCCTGCGGGCGCTGCCGGTCGCAGGCAAGGGGCACAAGGGGCCCCGTGAGCTGCTGCTCGCGCTGCTGCACAGCCGGTACATGCGGATCATCACGCATCCGGCGTTCACCATTCCGTTGTTCATCGCGAGCCTGTACGGGCTCTATTTCACGCCGTTGTTCGACTTCCTGATGGGGTCGAAGACCGGGCACATCGCGATGATGGTGCACTTCCTCGCGGTCGGTGTCGTCTTCTTCTGGCCGATCATCGGCGTCGACCCGGGACCGCACCGGCCCGGGTATCTGATGCGGATGCTGGAGCTGTTCGCGGGGATGCCGTTCCACGCGTTCTTCGGCATCGCGTTGATGATGGCGTCCGAGCCGATGGTGGGGACCTTCAAGAACCCGCCCGCCTCGCTCCACATCGACGCCCTCTCCGACCAGAACTACGCGGGCGGAATCGCCTGGGCGTTCAGTGAGATTCCCTCCGTGCTGGTGCTGATCGCACTGCTGTTCCAGTGGTACGGCTCCGAACAGCGGCAGGCCAAGCGCAAGGACCGGGCCGCCGACCGGGACGGTGACAAGGAACTCGAGGAGTACAACGCATATTTGGCCTCATTGAACGCACGCGGGCGTTAAAGGCTTCGTCTTTCCGGAGCATTCAGTAGCATGAAGCGCGTTGGGGGTACCGCCGCCGGGGGGAGCGGTCATGACACTTCGCGCATTTATGCACAGGATCGCTGTTCTGGCGGTTTTCGCGGTGCTGCTGAGCGGCTGCGACCAGGGAAATCCACTGACCGTGGTCAAGGCGGTCGCCGCCGGTGTGCCCACGCTCGCGCCGTTCTTCGACGAGGGCAGCGGGATCGGCAAGGACACCACCACCGTGCGGTCGCAGGCCGTGCGGGGCAGTCTCCAGCAGGGGGACACTCCTGGCCTCTACGGCGGCAGCAAGCAGCCGACCATCTGTGACGTCGCCAAACTCGAACGCTTCCTCACCGATCCCGTGAACCACAAGAAGGCACAGGCGTGGGCCGACGTGCTGAACATCGACACGGACGGGATACCGGAATATCTGGATCGGCTCACACCGGTTCTGCTGCGTCACGACACTCTCGTCAAGAACCACGACTACAAGAAGGAAAAAGCCGTCCCGTACAACTCCTTGCTCCAGGCGGGAATCGCGATTCTCGTCGATGAACAAGGGCTTCCGGCTGTGAAGTGCTCGTGCGGAAATCCTTTGCGGCCCTTCGAGGGTGACACCGGCCGGATTTCCGTCCAGTTCGAGGACGGAAACAAGAAGTGGGCCGGATATGAGCGGAAGTCGGTCGTGGCCGTGAAGCCCGCTCCGCGGAAGCTGGAACGGATCGCTCTCGTCGACGTCCATGAGCCCGCCCGCGGGATCGAGCGGCCGGTCGGGACGAGCGGTGAGAAGGACGCCACGTTCAACGCCAAGAAGCCGCGCGTCGTGCCGGAACTCGCCGGGGCGACCTTCGCCCAGGCCCGTCGGGAGCTGATCGACGCCGGGCTCGCGGCCGGCTACGCCGGGGAGGGGGCTCCGCCCGACGGCGCGAGGGTCACGGCGACGGACCCGCCCGCGGGGAGCGAGCTCGCGTTCGGGCAGTACGTGATGCTGACCGTGGCCGGGGGCAAGGGGAGCACCTCCGGCGGGGGCACCGGGCCCACGACCACTCCCCCGCCGCCGCCGCCGTCGTCCGGATCACCCACGCCGCCTACGAGCAAACCGCCCTCGTCCAGTGGGAAGCCCGGTGGCACCTCCTCCGCACCCCCGTCGGCGTCCGCGTCCCCGTCGAGCGGCAAGCCGAAGCCACGGGATTCCTCGTCCCCGCCGCCGTCGAGTACGGCGCCCGACTCACCGTCGCGCTCGCCCTCGCCCTCGCCCCAGAAGTCGAGCAGCCCACCCCCGCCCACCAGCGCCCCGGTGACCAGCAGCGCACCACCTCCACCGCAGCCACCCCCACCGCCGCCGCCCCCATCGACGAGCAGCGCGCCCACCACCGGCGGACCCCCCACCGTCACCTCGCAACCGGCCGCCAGTGAGCCCGCGAGCAGCGAGCCCGCCACCGGCGGGCCGAGCGCCACCGTCGCCGCCTAACAGCCCGGAGAACCGAAGAACCGCAGAACCGGGGAGTCACCGGATGCCTTCAGGATCACCGACGTCGGGAGTGGGCCGGGTCATCGCCGGCCGTTATCTGCTGCTGAACCCGCTCGGCAGCGGCGGCATGGGCCATGTGTGGCTCGCCCACGACCAGAGACTCGCCTGTGAGGTCGCGCTCAAGGAGATCGTGTTCCGCGACCCGGTGGAGGCCGGTCACGAGCGGGAGGCGAGGGTGGCGCGGGCCCGCGCGGAGGCCCGGCACGCGGCCGGGCTGCGCGGCCATCCGCACGTGGTGACCGTGCACGACGTGCTGGAGCACGAGGGGCTGCCCTGGATCGTCATGGAGTACGTGGCCGACGCCGTGGACCTGCGCGACCTGGTCGACACGCGCGGCCCCCTCGCCCCGGCCGAGTGCGCCCGCGTCGGGCTCGCCGTGCTGGACGCGCTGACCGCCGGGCACCAGCGGGGCGTGATGCACCGGGACGTGAAACCGGCGAACATCCTGCTGGCGCCGGACCGCTCGGGCTCGCCGTACGGACGCGTCCTGCTCACCGACTACGGCATCTCCGTGCAGCCGGACGCCGGGGAGACCCGGTACACACTGGCGTCGGTGCTGGTGGGGACGGCGGGCTATCTGGCTCCGGAGCGGGCCACGGGCGGGGCGCCCACGCCGGCCGCCGACCTGTTCTCGCTGGGCTGCACGCTGTACCACGCCGTGGAGGGCGTGGGCCCCTTCGAGCGGGAGTCGCATCTCGCCGAGGTGACCGCGGTGGTCATGGAGGAGCCACGGCCCGCCGTGCGCGCCGGCGCGCTCGGTCCCGTACTGGGTGCGCTGCTCGCGAAGGACCCCGGGCAGCGGCTGTCCGCCGCGGAGGCGGAGGCCGCGCTGTCGCGGATCGTGACGCCGCAGGCCGAGCCGTACGTGCGGACGCAGACCGACCTCGGCTCGCAGCCGCCCTGGGCGGCGGTGCAGGTGCCGCCGCCCGGGCCGCCCCCGAACGGGCACCGGTCCCCCAGCTGGCCGGAGCCACCCTTCGTGCTGCCGCCTCCGCCGCGGGGCGGCCGTCGGCGGCGGGAGCGTTCGCACGCCCTGCGGGCCGTCCTCGCCTGTGGTCTGGGGCTGCTCCTGGCACTGGGCGGGGTCTGGTACGCCATGGCCGACCGGTCGCCGGGAGGCGGGGGCGGGGGCGGACAGCAGAGCGCCCGGCAGCCGTACGGCGAGACGGTCGGGCTCCGGAAGCCGCTGCGGGACGGCGACTGCGTGATCGCCGACTGGCCGGGGTCGCAGCGGTTCCGGGGGACGCCCCGGCTGCGGCTGGACCCGACGTGCGGGACGGCCCCGGACGGCCAGGTGATGGCGTTCGTGCCGGCCGGCTCGGCGGAGGAGGCGCGGCGGACGGGGGCGGCGAGGTGCGAGGAGCGGACGCTGGAGGTGCGGGAGCGGCTCGCGGACGTCCGCGGTCTGGCCGTCGTACCGACCGAAGGGGGCTTCGAGGCCGCGGGGCGGCGCACGGCCTGTCTGGTGCTGGGTGCGAGCGGGCCGGTGTACGGGCCGATCGGCCCGCGTCGCGCCCTGGGCTCACCGTTCGCGGACACGGCGACCATGCAGCGGCGGGACTGCCTGGACGTGCGCACCAACCGGGACGCCCGGCTGGTCTCCTGTGCGGGCTCCTACGACGAGCAGGTGCTCGGATTCACCCGACTGGACCCCGACGTCACACTGCCCGAGGCGCGCACCGAGTCGGACACGGCGTGCGCGCGTGAGGTGCCGCCTGGCGACTACGGCTTCGATCCGTCGGTCTACACGGCCGGTTCCTGGACCAGCGAGGGGCCGTGGAAGAACGGCACTCATTTCGTCGCGTGCACCGTCCGCAAGCAGAACGGGGGCACCATGGAGGGGGACGAATCCTGAGGAGGGTGTCGCGATGGCCGGTACCGGTTCCACGGATGGCTCGACCAGAACGATGGGGGTCCTCACCGTCGGCGGACTCGTCGCGGTGACGGCGTACACGGTGGCGCTCGGCAGCAACGGCTGGCTGTGGTTCGGCTGGGTGGTGCTGGGTCTGATCACCCTCGGGATGGTCGCCACCCGCAGTTGACTCAGCCGCCCGTGAGGCGGCCCGCCGAGTGCACGCCCGGCTGGTACTTGGGCACCCGGGCGGTGATCTTCATGCCCGCGCCCACGGCGGTCTCGATGACGAGGCCGTAGGAGTCGCCGTACACCTGGCGGAGCCGGTCGTCGACGTTGGACAGTCCGATGCCACCGGAAGGGCTGACCTCGCCGGCGAGGATACGGCGGAGCAGTACCGGATCCATTCCGGCGCCGTCGTCCTCGATGACCACGAGGGCCTCGGCGCCCGCGTCCTGTGCGGTGATCTGGATGTGGCACTTCTCGGTCTTGCCCTCCAGGCCGTGCTTGATGGCGTTCTCGACCAGCGGCTGGAGGCACAGGAAGGGCAGGGCGACCGGCAGCACCTCGGGGGCGATCTGGAGGGTGACCGAGAGGCGGTCGCCGAAGCGTGCCCTGACGAGCGCCAAGTAGTGGTCGATGGCGTGGAGTTCGTCGGCGAGGGTGGTGAAGTCGCCGTGCCTGCGGAAGCTGTAGCGGGTGAAGTCGGCGAATTCGAGGAGGAGTTCGCGGGCGCGCTCGGGGTCGGTGCGGACGAAGGACGCGATCACAGCCAGCGAGTTGAAGATGAAGTGCGGGGAGATCTGGGCGCGGAGTGCCTTGATCTCGGCCTCGATCAGCCGGGTGCGGGACTGGTCCAGGTCGGCCAACTCGAGCTGGACGCTGACCCAGCGGGCGACCTCTCCGGCGGCGCGGACCAGGACGGCCGACTCGCGGGGCGCGCAGGCGACGAGGGCGCCGTGGACGCGGTCGTCGACGGTGAGCGGGGCCACGACCGCCCAGCGGACCGGGCAGTCCGGGGCGTCGCAGGTGAGCGGGAAGGCCTCGCCGCGGCCGGTCTCCAGTGGACCGGCGAGGCGTTCCATGATCTCGCCGCGGTGGTGGCCGCCGACGCCGTCCCAGACGAGGACCCGCTTCTGGTCGGTGAGGCAGAGCGCGTCCGTGCCGAGCAGGGAGCGCAGTCGGCGGGCCGACTTGCGGGCGGTCTCCTCGGTGAGGCCCGCCCGGAGCGGGGGTGCGGCCAGGGAGGCGGTGTGGAGGGTCTCGAAGGTGGCGTGCTCGACGGGGGTGCCGAGGCCGCCCAGGCTCTGGGTGCGGGCCGAGCGCCGGCCGAGCCAGAAGCCGGCGGCGAGCAAGGGCAGGATCGCCACGCACAGGCCGGCCAGGAATCCGCTCACGCCTTCACCTCCGCCCTGAGCTCCTCCGGCAGATGGAAGCGGGCCAGGATCGCCGCCGTGCCCGCCGGTACCCGGCTCGCGGTGGCCAGGGACACCAGCACCATGGTGAGGAAGCCGAGCGGCACCGACCAGAGCGCGGGCCAGGCGAGCAGGGAGTGCAGGGCGCCCGTCGCCGGGAAGCCCGCCATGGTCGCGGCCACGGCGACGAACGCCGAGCCGCCGCCGACCAGCATGCCCGCGGCGGCGCCGGGCGGGGTCAGCCGCCGCCACCAGATGCCGAGCACGAGCAGGGGACAGAAGGAGGACGCGGAGACGGCGAAGGCCAGCCCCACCGCGTCGGCGACGGGCAGTCCGCCGACGATGACGCTCGCGGCGAGCGGGGCGCACATCGCGAGGACCGTGCCGAGCCGGAAGTGCCGCACGCCGCGCGAGGGCAGGACGTCCTGGGTGAGCACGCCCGCCACCGCCATGGTGAGTCCGGAGGCCGTGGACAGGAACGCGGCGAAGGCGCCGCCCGCCACGAGCGCGCCCAGCAGGTCGCCGCCGAGGCCGCCGATCATCCGTTCCGGGAGCAGCAGGACGGCCGCGTCGGCGTCCCCGGTGAGGGTGAGTTCGGGGGCGTACAGGCGGCCGAGGGCGCCGTAGACCGGGGGCAGCAGGTAGAAGCAGCCGATCAGGCCGAGGACGGCGACCGTGGTGCGGCGGGCGGCGACGCCGTGCGGGCTGGTGTAGAAGCGGACGACTACGTGCGGCAGGCCCATGGTGCCGAGGAAGGTGGCGAGGATCAGTCCGTACGTGGCGTACAGGGGCCGTTCCTCGCGGCCCGCGGCCAGCGAGGTCGACATGCCGTCGCTGGTGCCGCGGTCGGCGGCGGGGACGGTGGTGCCCTTGGCGAAGGTGAGGCGGGTGCCGCGCTCGATGTGGTGGGTGCCGGCGGGGAGTCGCAGCTGCTGGTCGTCGTGCGGGCGGCCGT
The DNA here is from genome assembly GCF_036345115.1 of Streptomyces griseorubiginosus. Lineage (GTDB taxonomy): Bacteria > Actinomycetota > Actinomycetes > Streptomycetales > Streptomycetaceae > Streptomyces > Streptomyces griseorubiginosus_C. The sequence continues at coordinate 8,235,160 of NZ_CP107766.1, read as the reverse complement.
CGACGGTGCCGGTCACCGTGACGGTGAGCGGCTGGTCCAGTGTGAGGTCGAGGGTGTCGGCGACTTTGACGATCCGCTGCTCGCGGAAGGTCGCGGGTTCCTCGAAGGCGTGGCTGGGGGCGCCGTCGCCCTGCCAGGCGAGGATCAGGAAAAGGGCGGGGACCAGGAGGGCGGTGAGCTTGAGCCAGTACTGGAAGGCCTGCACGAAGGTGATGCTGCGCATGCCGCCTGCTGCGACGGTGGCGACCACGACGGCGGCCACGATGACTCCGCCGAGCCACTGGGGTGCCCCGGTGAGGACCGTCAACGTCAGTCCGGCGCCCTGGAGTTGGGGCAGCAGGTAGAGCCAGCCGACGCCTACGACGAAGGCGCCCGCGAGCCGCCGGACGGCTTGGGAGGCGAGCCGGGCCTCGGCGAAGTCGGGGAGGGTGTAGGCGCCGGAACGGCGCAGGGGGGCGGCGACGAACAGGAGCAGGACGAGATAGCCGGCGGTGTAGCCGACCGGGTACCAGAGCATGTCGGGGCCCTGGACGAGGACCAGGCCCGCGATGCCGAGGAAGGACGCGGCGGAGAGGTACTCGCCGCTGATGGCGGCCGCGTTGAGGCGGGGGCCGACGGTGCGGGAGGCGACGTAGAAGTCGGAGGTGGTGCGGGAGATGCGCAGGCCGAAGGCGCCGACGAGGACGGTGGCGACGACCACGAGGGCGACCGCGGGGACGGAGTAGCTGGAGTTCATCGGACCTCGACGTTCATCGGTCCTCGACCAGCCGCACGAAGTCCCGTTCGTTGCGTTCCGCGCGGCGCACGTACCAGCGGGCCAGGAGGACCAGGGGGACGTACAGGCCGAAGCCGAGGACGGCCCATTCGAGGCGGTGGGCGTCGGGCATCGCCGCGAAGAGCAGCGGGAGCGGGCCGATGAGCAGGCCGAGGAACGCGAACACCGCGAGGGCGGCGCGCAGTTGGGTGCGCATCAGGGAGCGGACGTAGGTGTGGCCGAGGGTGGTCTGTTCGTCGATCTCGGTGCGCGGCCGGTAGTAGCCGGAGGCCGGACGGCTGCGCCGGGGCGGCCCGGTGACGACGACGCGCCGCTCGACGGGGTCCTGGTGCGGCACGTCAGGGCCTCCTCATCAGCAGGTCCCGCAGTTCGCGCGTGTGGCGGCGGCTGACCTGGAGTTCCTCGCCGCCGACGAGGACGCTCACCGTGCCCGCGTCCAGCCGGAGTTCGCCGACGTGGCGCAGTGCGACGAGGTGGCGGCGGTGGATGCGGACGAAGCCACGGGAGCGCCAGCGCTCCTCCAGGGTGGAGAGCGGGATGCGCACGAGGTGGCTGCCCTTGTCGGTGTGCAGGCGGGCGTAGTCGCCCTGGGCCTCGACGTGGGTGATGTCGTCGACGGCGACGAACCGGGTCACCCCGCCGAGCTCCACGGGTATGTGGTCGGGATCGGGTTCGTGCACCGGGATGCGGGGCGCGCTGTCGAGGCGTTCGGCGGCCCGGCGGACGGCCTCGGCGAGGCGTTCCTTGCGGACCGGTTTGAGGACGTAGTCGACGGCCTTGAGGTCGAAGGCCTGGACGGCGAAGTCCTCGTGGGCGGTGACGAACACGACGAGCGGCGGTTTGGCGAACCCGGTGAGCAGCCGGGCGAGGTCCAGGCCGTCGAGGCCGGGCATGTTGATGTCGAGGAAGACGACGTCGATCGCCTCGGGCCCGTGCGGTCCGGACTCCAGCGCGCGGTTGATGCGGCGCAGCGCCTCGGTGGCGTCACCGGCCCCCTCCACACTGCCGATCCGGGGATCGGCGCCGAGGAGGTAGAGCAGTTCCTCCAGCGAGGGGCGTTCGTCGTCGACAGCCAGGGCGCGCAGCATGACCCCGGAGTCTAGGAGTAATTCGTACGACTGGACACGTGCCGAGATGCGGACGCCGCCGCTGGATACAGTGCCGACATGAACAGCAGGACCGCCGCGTTCGACGAGCTCGACCGGAAGATCATCACCGCGCTGATGGCGAACGCGCGGACCTCGTTCGCGGAGATCGGTTCGGCGATCGGGCTGTCGTCCACGGCGGTCAAGCGGCGCGTGGACCGGTTGCGGGACACCGGGGTGATCACCGGGTTCACGGCCACGGTGCAGCCGTCGGCGCTGGGCTGGCGCACCGAGGCGTACGTCGAGGTGTACTGCGAGGGCGCGGCCCCGCCGCGGCGGCTCGCGGAGGTGGTCCGCAACCATCCGGAGATCACCGCGGCGATGACGGTGACCGGGGGCGCGGACGCCCTGCTGCACGTGCGGGCGCGGGACGTGGAGCACTTCGAGGAGGTGCTGGAGCGCATCCGCGTGGAGCCGTTCATCCGGAAGACGATCAGCGTGATGGTGCTGTCCCACCTCCTCCCGGAAAGCCCCGAGGCCGGGGCCAGCCAGCCCGCACCCGAGGCGTAGCGAATAAACGCATCAAGCGTGCGTTTCACCGGATGAACTCGCAGCATTCCTGCGCGGACACGCAATTCCTGTTGCTTGTCGGGCCTGTCGCCCGTTTTCTACCGTGGTGTCACCCTCAGTCGACACCGCAGGAAGCGGAGGAACCCCTCTGTGCCCGACTCCCGTGTGCCGCGCCGGCGGCGATTCCTGGTCTGCGAACCCAGACACTTCGCCGTGCAGTACGCGATCAATCCCTGGATGCATCCCGACACCCACGTCGACGTGGACCTGGCGCAGGAGCAGTGGCGGACGCTGATCAGCGCCTACGAGGCCCATGGCCACAGCGTCGACGCGGTGGAGCCGGTCCCCGGTCTCCCGGACATGGTCTTCGCCGCGAACTCGGCGGTCGTCGTCGGCGGCCGCGTCTTCGGCTCCCTCTTCCACGCGCCCGAGCGGCGCCCCGAGTCCACGCACTACGACCTGTGGTTCAAGACCGCGGGCTACGAGGTCCAGCGCCCCCTGTCGGTCTGCGAGGGCGAGGGCGACCTCGTCTGGACGGGCCGGTACGTGCTGGCCGGGACCGGGTTCCGGACCACCCGCGAGGCGCATCGCGAGGTGCAGGAGTTCTTCGGCCACCCGGTGATCAGCCTGACCCTGGTGGACCCGCACTTCTACCACCTGGACACGGCGCTCTTCGTCCTGGACGACGACAACATCGCGTACTACCCGGAGGCCTTTTCGCCGGGCAGCCGCGAGGTACTCGCACGGCTGTACCCGGACGCGGTCCTCGCGACCCGCGACGACGCGATGGCGTTCGGCCTGAACTCCGTCTCCGACGGCCGTCATGTCTTCATCGCCCCGCAGGCCGAGGCCCTCGCCCTGCGCCTCGACGCCCACGGCTATGTCCCCGTCCCCGTCGACCTCTCCGAGCTCCACAAGGCCGGCGGCGGCATCAAGTGCTGCACCCAGGAGATCCGCTCATGACCGCACCCGTAAGCACGCGTTCCTCCGCCGATCTCATCCGCGCCGAGGAGCCGGTCCTCGCGCACAACTACCACCCGCTGCCCGTGGTCGTCGCCCGTGCCGAGGGCACCTGGGTCGAGGACGTGGAGGGCCGCCGCTACCTCGACATGCTGGCCGGCTACTCCGCCCTGAACTTCGGCCACCGCCACCCCGCGCTGATCGAGGCCGCGCACCAGCAGCTGGACCGGCTGACGCTCACCTCCCGCGCCTTCCACAACGACCGTCTCGCCGAGTTCGCGGAGCGCCTCGCCGAGCTGACCGGCCTGGACATGGTGCTGCCGATGAACACCGGCGCGGAGGCGGTGGAGAGCGGCATCAAGGTGGCCCGCAAGTGGGCGTACGAGGTGAAGGGCGTCCCGGCCGACCGGGCCACGATCGTGGTGGCCGCCGAGAACTTCCACGGCCGTACGACGACGATCGTGTCGTTCTCCACGGACGAGACCGCGCGGGCGGGCTTCGGCCCCTTCACCCCCGGCTTCCGGATCGTGCCGTACAACGACCTCGCGGCGCTGGAGGAGGCGGTCGACGAGACCACGGCCGCGGTGCTGCTCGAGCCCATCCAGGGCGAGGCGGGTGTCGTCATCCCGGACGAGGGCTATCTGGCGGATGTGCGCGAGCTGACCCGCCGCAAGGGCTGTCTGTTCATCGCCGACGAGATCCAGTCGGGCCTCGGCCGCACGGGCCGCACGCTCGCGGTCGAGCACGAAGGGGTCGTCCCCGACGTCCTCCTCCTCGGCAAGGCCCTGGGCGGCGGCATCGTCCCGGTCTCCGCGGTGGTCGCCCGCCGGGACGTCCTCGGCGTCCTGCGCCCGGGCGAACACGGCTCGACCTTCGGCGGCAACCCGCTCGCGGCGGCGGTCGGCACGGCGGTGGTCGAACTCCTGGAGACGGGCGAGTTCCAGCACCGGGCGGCGGAACTGGGCGTAGTCCTTCGGGACGGCCTGGCCGACCTGGTCGGCAAGGGCGTGGTCGGCTTCCGCGCGCGGGGCCTGTGGGCGGGCGTCGACATCGACCCGGCGATCGGCACGGGCCGTGAGGTCAGCAAGCTGCTCATGCAGGAGGGAGTCCTGGTCAAGGACACCCACGGCTCGACGATCAGGCTGGCGCCCCCGCTGACGATCACGGCGGAGGAGTTGGGATCGGCGCTGGGAGTACTGGAAAAGGTGCTGAGGCCCTGACCCACCAAGGGGCGCGGGGAACGGCGCGAAAGGCCCCCACCGTCCCGCACCCGCCCTCCTGCCGCACCGCCCTCCCCCGTAGGCGCACTCCCACCCCACCGGGTGAAGATGTGACGAAGAGGTGATAGACCACTCTCAGCGACAGAGAGGTCGTCCGTGGGCGCACAGGAGGAAAACGACACCGCCCGGCATCGGTTCGACGTGGCCGATGCCGCCCCCCTGCTGCTCGACGCCCACGGGATCGTCACCGGCTGGACGCGGGACGCCGAGCGCCTGCTGGACTACGGCGCCTCGGAGGCCGTGGGGATGACCGCCGCCGCCCTGCTCAGTACCGAGGACGCCGGCCGCCTGCCCGAGCTCGCGGAGCGCTGCCGTGCCGACGGCGGCTGGGCCGGGCTGCTGACCGCCGTGCGCAAGGGAGGCCGGCCCGCCCGGGTCATGGTCCGCATCACCGCGGCCGACGCGGGCGGGTCGGCCCGCTGGCTCGTCCTGCTCTCCGAACTCGCGCAGGCCCCCGGCTGGGACATGAGCCGCCCGGTGCTGGAACAGATGGTCACCCGCTCCCCCATCGGCATCGCGATCGTGGACACCGACCTGCGCTGTGTGTGGTCCAACCCGGCCCTGGAGCAGTTCGGCAGCGCCCCGGCCCCCCAGCGGCTGGGGCTGCGGTTCGGGGAGATCCAGCCGGGTCTGGACGCCGAGGCGATCGAGGCGCAGATGCGGCGGGTGCTGGAGACCGGGGAGCCGGTCGTGGAGTACGAGCACGTCGGCCGGGTCCGGGCCGCCCCGCACCGGGAGACCGCGCACACGATGTCGTTCACCCGGATCGACGACGACCAGGGCCACCCGATGGGCGTGTACTACACGGTCGTCGACATCACCGAGCGGCACCGCGCGCGGCAGCGCCTCGCGCTGCTCGACCGGGCCGGTGAGCACATCGGCCGCGGTCTGGACATCCGGCAGACCGCGCAGGAGCTGGCCGACGTGGCCGTACCGGCGCTGGCCGACTACATCACCGTGGACCTGCTGGAGTCGGTGCTGCGGGGAGCGGAGCCGGCCACGACGCACGTGCCGCTGCTGCGGGCCGGGCAGCAGTCGGTCAACGAGGGCGTGCCGGAGGCCGTCGTCGAGGTCGGCGAGGTGGCCGCCTACCGGCCCGGGTCACCCCCGCTGCGGTGTCTGGCCTCGGGCACCTCCTGGCGGGAGGAGCGGCTCGACCCGCTGGCCGCGGAGTGGGCCACCGACATACCCGGCGGTCGCGAGGCCACCTTCCTGGAGCTGGGCCTGCACAGCGTGATGGTCGTGCCGATCCGCGCGCGGGGCGTCACCCTGGGCGTCACGACCTTCTTCCGCCGGCGCCGCCAGGAACCCTTCGACGAGGACGACCTGAACCTCGCCGAGGACCTGGTCTCCCGGGCCGCCGTCTGTGTGGACAACGCCCGGCGCTACACCCGCGAGCGTGAGGCCGCGCTCGTCCTCCAGCGCAGTCTGCTCCCGCACCGGCTGCCCGAGCAGGACGCCGTGGAGGTGACCGCCTGCTACCGGCCCGCCGACGAGCTGACCGGCCTGGGCGGCGACTGGTACGACCTGATCCCGCTCTCCGGCGCGCGGGTCGCCCTCGTGGTCGGCGAGGTCCCCGGGCACGGCATCGCCGCCGCCGCGGCCATGGGTCGGCTGCGGACCGCCGTACGGACGCTGGCGGCCCTGGACCTGCCGCCCGAGGAGGTGCTGGGTCACCTCGACGACCTGGTCGCGAGGGCCGCGCGCGAGGAGGGGGCGACTCCGGAGGCGGTGGGAGCCGCGACGGTCGCGGTGGCGGCGGGGACGTCCAAGGGCTCGGGACCTTCTGGCACTTCTGGAACTTTCGGGACTTCAGGTGACGAATCCGACAGTGCGCAGGCGGTGGGGTCCGGGTGCGTGTACGTCGTCTACGACCCGGTCGACGGGCAGTGCACGATGGCCGCCGCCGGTCATCCCGCGCCCGCCGTGATCCTGCCCGACGGCACGGTCGCCTTCGTGGATCTGCCGCAGGGGCCGTCGCTCGGCGTCGGGGGCCCGCCCTTCGAGTCGGTCGAGCTGGCCCTGGCGCCCGGCAGCACGCTCGCACTGCACACCGACGGGCTGCTCGCCCGTGGCGAGGAGTGGGCGCTCGACGCGGGCCGGGACCGGCTGCGCCAGGCCCTGGAGCGGCCCGCGGCCACCCTCGACCTGCACTGCCGGACCGTCGTGGACTCCCTCGCCCCGGACCGGCCGCACGACGACGTGGCCCTGCTGATGGCCCGCACCCGGCTGCTGGGGCCCGAGCAGGTCGCGGACTGGGACGTGCCGATGGATCCGGCGCGGGTCGCCGAAGCCCGCAAGACGGCGACCCGGCAGCTGGCGGAGTGGGGCCTGGAGGAGTTCGCGTTCACCACGGAGCTGGTCGTCAGCGAGCTGGTCACCAACGCCATCCGGCACGCCGTCGGGCCGATCCGGCTGCGGCTGATCCGCGAGCGGACCCTGGTGTGCGAGGTGCTCGACAGCGGTGCCACCGCGCCTCATCTGCGGCATCCGCGGACCACCGACGAGGGTGGCCGGGGGTTGCTGCTGGTCTCCCAGTTCGCCCAGCGCTGGGGCACCCGGTTCGTGCCCGAGGGGAAGGTCATCTGGGCCGAGCAGTCCCTCCAGGACCCCGGCGACTGAGTTCCGGGGATCCGTGCGCTCGATTCACCCCTACAACCTCTCATACCGTGGGAAAATGGGTGATCCCGGCGCGAGGCGGCTGCAATGAGCGACAGATCCATCGACTACGCGGCGGTGTTCCAGGCGCTGCCCGGCATGGTCGCGCTGCTGACGCCCGAGCTGGTGTGCACGGACGTCAACGAGGAGTTCCTGCATGTGGCGGGGCGGCGGCGCGAGGATGTCGTGGGCCGCTATCTCTTCGACGTGTTCCCGGACAACCCGAACGACCCGGCGGCCACCGGCATGCGCAATCTGGCCGCCTCGCTGCGGCGGGTCCTGGACACCGGCGAGCGCGACGCGATGGCGCTCCAGCGGTACGACGTGGAGGACCCCGAGCAGCCCGGCGAGTGGGAGGTGCGCTACTGGAGTCCGGTCAACGCCCCGGTGTTCGGCCCGGACGGCAAGGTCTCGCTGCTGGTGCACCGGGTGGAGGAGGTCACCGAGCTGATGCGGGCCCGCGGTGGTCCGCGCGGCAGCCGGGCCCGGGTCCTGGAG